>NZ_KI914846.1:0-774 GCF_000520555.1 Arthrobacter sp. Br18
TCGGCCCGCGAAGACCAGCCCCTCCCGCTCCAGCGTCACCAGGTCACCGGAGCGGTAGGCCCGGTCCCAGCCGAGCGTGGGCAGAGGGGCGTACTTCTCGGCGTCCTGGGCCGGATCCAGATATCGCGCAAGCCCCACGCCGCCGATGATCAGCTCCCCCGTCCCGCCCTCCGCCACGGGCATCCCCGCGCCGTCGACCACCGCAAGGTCCCAGCCGTCCAGCGGCAGCCCGATCCGCACCGGCCCTCCCCCGCCGAGCCGCGCGGCGCAGGCGACGACGGTCGCTTCGGTGGGGCCGTAGGTGTTCCACACCTCGCGGTCATGGACGGCCAGGCGCTGCGCCAGCTCCGGAGGGCAGGCCTCTCCACCGAAGATCAGCAGCCGGACGTTCTCGAGCGAGTCCTCCGGCCACAGGGCCGCGAGGGTCGGCACCGTGGACACGACGGTGATCCCCCGGGCAATGAGCCACGGGCCGAGGTCGACGCCGGTCCGGACGAGTGCGCGCGGAGCGGGAACCAGGCAGGCACCATGACGCCAGGCGAGCCACATCTCCTCGCAGGAGGCGTCGAAGGCCACGGACAGCCCGGCGAGGACACGGTCGGCGGTCCCGAGCGGTTCCCCCTGCAGGAAGAGGCGCGCCTCCGCGTCGACGAATGCTGCAGCGGAGCGGTGCGTGACGGCGACACCCTTCGGCGTGCCGGTGGAGCCGGAGGTGAAAATGATCCAGGCGTCGTCGTCCGGCGTCGGCGGTGCACTCCTGCGCGGACGGTCCGT
>NZ_KI914846.1:786-14167 GCF_000520555.1 Arthrobacter sp. Br18
CACGAGCACGTGGCCTTCGCCGACGACGACGGCCGCGCCCGCCTGCGTGAAGACCACGTGCGCCCGATCCTCGGGGTCGTCCGCGTCCACCGGCACATAGGCCGCTCCCGCCGCAAGGATTCCGAGGACCGCGATGTAGAGCCCGTTCGTGCCCGACGCGATGCGCACCCCCACGGTGTCACCGGTTCCCAGTCCCGCCGCCGCCAGTACCCCGGCGAAGCGGTGGACCTCGGCGAGCAGCTCCGTGTAGCTCAGCGCGGCCGAGCCGTCGTCAAGCGCCGAGGCGTCGGGGTGGTCCCGGGCCGTCGCGTCGAGGATGTCGAGAAGGGTCCGCGGGGACGGGGCACGCCCCGAGGCCGCGAACCGGGCGCTCACGGACGACGGAGGACGCGGCGGGGACGGTGGACTGCCGGCCGCCGGTGCAGCGGCGCCGTCGTCGTGCTGGGGTGTCGTCACGGGGCGATTCTTCCGAAGCGAAATGAACGGCAGGTGGCCTGGTACTTCGCCGTCCCGCCTGCCCAGCTGCGGCGCACCCAAGTTTAGCGGGCGACCCGCGGTTCCACGGCGCAATAGACTGGCGGGGTGAGCATTCCCATCCCCACCCCCTACGAAGACCTCCTGCGCGACGTGATGGCGA
The DNA here is from genome assembly GCF_000520555.1 of Arthrobacter sp. Br18. Classification (GTDB taxonomy): domain Bacteria; phylum Actinomycetota; class Actinomycetes; order Actinomycetales; family Micrococcaceae; genus Arthrobacter_D. The sequence goes on from NZ_KI914846.1 coordinate 1,424, forward strand.
ACGGGGTGGCGAAGAGCGACCGCACGGGAACCGGGACGAGGAGCGTCTTCGGCCGCCAACTGCGTTTCGATCTCAGCGAGTCCTTCCCCCTCATCACCACCAAGCGGGTGCATTTCAAGTCGGTGGCCCTCGAACTGCTCTGGTTCCTGCGCGGCGAATCGAATGTGGCGTGGCTCCAGGACCAGGGCGTCTCCATCTGGAACGAGTGGGCGGACGACGCCGGCGAGCTCGGTCCGGTCTACGGCGTCCAGTGGCGGTCCTGGCCGACGCCGGACGGCGGGCACATCGACCAGATCGCCCAGGTCATCGAGGGTCTGAAGACTAACCCGGATTCCCGGCGCCACCTGGTTTCGGCGTGGAACGTGTCCGAACTCTCCAACATGGCGCTGCCCCCGTGCCATGCGTTCTTCCAGTTCTATGTCTCCCCCGGCCGGGACGGCGGCCCGGGCAGGCTTTCCTGCCAGCTGTACCAGCGCTCGGCCGACACCTTCCTCGGCGTCCCCTTCAACATCGCGTCCTACGCCCTGCTGACCCTCCTCGTGGCCCAGCAGACCGGGCTGGAGCCCGGCGAGTTCATCTGGACCGGAGGGGATGTCCACATCTACGACAACCATGTGGACCAGGTGAACGAGCAGCTGTCGCGGCAGCCCTACGCCTACCCGCGCCTGCACCTCAGCACAAAGCCGGACAGCATCTTCGACTACTCTCTGGAGGATTTCCACGTGATCGACTACCAGCACCACCCCACGATCAAGGCGCCGATCGCCGTATGAGCGGGCAGCTGAACGCGCGCGACGTCGTGGGCGCAGGTCCGGTGATCGGCATGATCTGGGCGCAGACCGAGGGCGGCGTGATCGGCCGGGACGGCGGAATCCCCTGGCACGTCCCGGAGGATCTGGCCCACTTCAAAAGCACGACGTCGGGCCACCCCGTGGTGATGGGACGGCGGACCTGGGAGTCGTTCCCCGATCGATTCCGGCCCCTGCCTGGCCGCACCAACATCGTGGTGACGAGCTCGGACGCGATCGAGGGAGCTGTCGTCGTGGATTCTGTCGATGCCGGAATCGATGCCGCGCTGGCGAGCACCGGGGGCGAGGAAGTGTGGATCATCGGCGGCAGCATGGTGTACCACGCGGCGCTGACCCGGGCCAATGCGGCTTTCGTGACCGTGATCGAGGACGAGGTGGAGGGTGACACCTTCGCTCCATTGCTCGACGCCGACTGGAATCTCAGCGCCCTGACGCCCGAGACCGGGTGGCTGACCGCGGAGAACGGGAAACGGTACCGGATCAGCCTCTGGACGCGCGCTTCCTAGAGAACTGTCAATCCATCCGGGTTGGTGTTCCCAGATGCAGGATCGGCAGGTCGCCGTCCGTCTCGATAGCGTCTCCGCCGCCGTTGCGGCTGTGGTATCCGGTGGAGAAGTGGCGGACATGGTGAGCGGTGGCACCTGCCCCCTGGAGCGAGGCCACCACCCAGTCCCGCTCGGTATCCGTGTCTGCAGCAATCCTGTGGGTGATCTGGAAGGTGAACCGCGATACCCCCACACTCCGGTCGAACGTCGCGGCCCCGACGAGGTCGACGTCGAAACCTCCCGGCAGCTTCCACCCCGGCGGACAGGACCAGAACCGCACATGGTGGCGCTGCCGGGGGTTGCCGGCCACCTCCTGTTCGAACGCAAGCGTCTGCTTTTCCCCGAAGACGAAGAGTGCGCTGACCGGCGCTGAAGGGTAGCTGCGGCGCAGCACCGACGCTGTGATGATCCGCCAACTGCTGCGGAGCCCGAGTGCATCGGCTTCGATCCAGCCGACGGACAGCATGGCGGACCGAAGATCCTCGACGCCGCCCAGGACGGCCAGGTTGACCGGATCACCAAGAAGCCCGTCGGCGGTGCGGGTTCGCCCGATGAAGTAGTCCGGTACATAGATGTGCGTGAGGAGCCTGTTGATCCGCGGCAGCAGCACGTAAGCGGTCAAGACCCAGATGATCACGAATACCCAGGGCTGGCGGTCGCCGTCGTCGATCTCCTCGAGGAAAAGCTCGTAGATGGCCCACCCGGAGAGGACCGTCACCACGAGAAAGAACACTCGCTGGCCCCAGAGCACTGCGGTGCCGGTGAATCTTCCGGACCAGCGCGTGGGGCCGGCTTCGGGGATGCGCGGCGGTCCATTCATTCACCCAGTATGGGTGCCGCCCTTCGGTGCGCTCTCGTTGAACCAGCATCGTGATCACCGGGAACATACGCTTTCCGGGCAGTTCTTCCCGCACCACTGCTGTGTGCCCTGGGCATCAGCGCGGTGCGATCACCGGGGCAGCGGACCATGCCCGGTAAACTGGTTCCATGACTTCAGCTGCAGCAGATTCCGTCCCCCTGCCCTCGGTGGGGTTCGTCGGCTGGCGAGGCATGGTGGGCTCCGTCCTCATGCAGCGACTCCAGGACGAGGGGAACTTCGACCTCGTCAACCCCGTCTTCTTCTCGACGTCCAACGCGGGGGGCCGGGCACCGTCATTCGCCGCCGGCGCCGGGCCGCTGGAGGATGCGTACGACGTCGAAACGCTCGCCAAACTGAACATCATCGTCACCGCGCAGGGCGGCGACTACACGGCTGAGGTGTATCCGAAGCTTCGCGACGCCGGCTGGGACGGCCTGTGGCTCGATGCGGCATCCACGCTGCGGATGGAGCCGAGCTCCATCATCGTGCTCGATCCTGTCAACCGGCAGGCGATCGACGCCGGCCTCGCCCGCGGGGTGAAGGACTTCATCGGCGGCAACTGCACCGTTTCCTGCATGCTCATGGGCCTCGGCGGACTGTTCCGCAACGGGCTCGTCGAGTGGGGCACGTCGATGACCTACCAGGCCGCCTCCGGCGGGGGCGCACGCCATATGAGGGAACTGCTGACGCAGTTCGGGGCTCTCCACGGGAGCGTCGCCCTGAACCTCGACGATCCGGCGTCGGCCATCCTCGACATCGACCGCGCGGTACTCACGCAGCAGCGGCATCCCGAACTGGACGCCAGCCAGTTCGGGGTTCCGCTGGCAGGGTCGGTGATTCCGTGGATCGACGGGGACCTCGGAAACGGGCAGTCCAGGGAGGAGTGGAAAGCGGGAGCCGAGACGAACAAGATCCTCGGCACCGACCTCACCGGTGGGCGGATTCCGTTCGACGGCCTGTGCGTGCGGGTGGGCGCCATGCGTTCGCACTCGCAGGCGCTCACCCTCAAACTGACGCAGGACGTCCCGGTGAGCGAGATCGAGCAGCTTCTTGCAGCGGACAACGACTGGGTCCGCGTCATCGAGAACACCCGGGAAGCCACCGTGGCAGGACTGACGCCGATCGCTGCCACGGGAACGCTGGACATCCCGGTGGGCCGGATCCGCAAGCTCGAGATGGGACCGGAGTACATCAGCGCCTTCACCGTGGGGGATCAGCTCCTCTGGGGTGCAGCGGAGCCGCTGCGCCGGATGCTGCTGATTGCAACCGGCAACCTCTGACAGGCTCTCAAATCCTGTCCGGACGTCACTCCGGCGTCCGGCCTCGACGCCGGTACCGCCCACCTGGGCGCTGACCGGAAATGTCAGAGGGCGTAGGGATGATATGCGCATGGACGACGCCAACGTAGATACCATCCTGAAGCGCTTCTTCGCCGCGAGCGGCCATGGAAGGCATCCAGAGACTCAGCTTCGCTACGCGCGGGTTCAACGGCAGCTGCGGTTGTTCCTGGAGAAGGACGGCATTTCCCTGCTCAGTGCACCGAGTGCCCAGCTTCTCGGGCTCGAGGCCCAGTTCCAGCCCGATTCCGCCTATGCGCGCGTCCTGGGCGCAGAGGAACTCCTGCACGCCCTCCCCACATTCCTCACCGGCCCGCATCTGCTGCCCGACTTCCATGACCGGCTTGCGCAGATCAGTTTGGCGTCCCGGCTCGCCCAGTGGCTCTGCTCGCGGCAGCTGGTCGAGCGCACATCGTCCTGGGAGGACGTGGTCCTGACCCGCGCAGCAGCGGAGCGCGCCCGACGGTCGGCGGTCACGTGACGTATTGCAGCCCGTTGCCAGGATCTTCGAACCACCCCAGCCTGCTCGATGAAGGAATGTCCGTGCCGAAGGAAGCCCCGCCGTTCAGCGTTCAGCTCGACGAGGGTTTCCTTCGGCTCCGGTGGACGCCGGGGACAGCAATCACCCACGCGGTCGGTGTCGCCGCCGCTTCAGCGCTCGCTGACCTGCACGGCCCTTCCGCGCTGCCCCTGCTGGTCACCATGAGCGGAATACGCATGGTCACACCCGAGGCACGCGAGGGAATGGTGAACTACAGGAAATTTCCGCGGGTGGCCCTGATCGGCGGCGACCCGGTCGATGAGGTCATGGCCGCGTTCTCGCACCGGTCCCCGATGGCGATCCGCTACTTCACCTCTGAGCCGGACGGGCTGCATTGGCTTCTGAGCTAGCTCCGCGCCGTCGCGGCGGCCAGCCTCAGGTGTGCTCGGGCCTTCCGCCTGCGACGGCGCCTGCTAGTGAGGCCAGACCCCGCTCGAAGTCGGAGCCGATCATTCTGTCCATGTTCATGAACACGCCGAAGATCCTCGCGATTCCTTTATTCTCGCCTGTCATCGTCCAGGTCACCCGCGTCGTACTTCCCACCGGTGTGAACGTGAAGGACGTCGGGTTCCGCGCCTTGAAGGGTTTCGTGAACGTGATGAGGATCCTGATGCCGCTCGGTTCAGTGGACTCGACAATCTCCATGGATCCCGCCCCGGCTTTCCGGTTGCCGTTCCAGGCATACTTCGCGCCCACACCGGCATCGCTGCCGGAGTAGCTCCGTTCCATCGTCGGGTCGACCGATTCCCAGGGCGACCACCTGGTCCATTCATGGAAGCTGTTGACCAGGGGGAAAACGTCCTCGGCGGGAGCGGGGAGGACGGCGCTGCGCGTCACTTCATAGGGAGACATGGCGCAATCCTATTCCTGCGGCGACGCAACCCCACCACCTCACGGAACGGTATTTCTTTTCCCGCAGGCAGGGAGAATCCGTAACAAAAACTGGTGGTGCCGGGACGGTGATAGGAATGGAAAGAGCCGTATCAGCTGCCTCAGTTGCCATTGGAGACCCATGACCGGAACAGCCGCCAAGTCCATCACCCTTCGTTTCCTCGCTGCGCCGACGGACCTCGGCCACAGCGGATCGGTCGATGCCGGCACGGTGCTGGAGTGGGTGGACAAGGCCGCTTATGCCGCAGCCGTCGGGTGGTCGAAGTCCTACTGCGTGACCGCCTACGTCGGCAACATCCACTTCGCCGACCCCGTCAGGGTGGGGGACATGGTGGAGGTTCAGGCCACCATCGTCCATACCGGGCGGTCCTCCATCCACATCCAGACGGTGGTCTCCTCGGGTGATGTCAAAGGCGGCGACGCCACGATGCGCTCGCAGTGCCTGGTGATCTTCGTGGCAGTGGGTCCGAACGGAAAACCGGTTCCGGTTCTGCCCTTCGAACCCTCCACCAAGGAGGAGATCCACAGCAGGGACAATGCAGTCGCCAGGATCGCGGTCCGTGAGGAGATCGTGGCGGCGATGAACAAGCAGGAGTACACCGAGGAAGGAACCGCCGAACGCGTTACCCTGCGCTTTCTCGCCGCCCCCACGGATGTCAACTGGGGAGGCAAAGTTCACGGCGGCACGGTGATGGCCTGGATCGACGAGGCAGCCTATGTGTGCGCTTCGAGATACGCCGGCCGCCACACCGTGGCGGTGTTCTCCGGCGGCGTGAGGTTCTATCGTCCATTGCTCATCGGTGACGTCGTGGAAGTCGAGGCACGCCTCGTCTACACGGGAAAGAAGGGGATGCATATCGCCGTGCACGTCCGGTCAGGCGAGGCAACCGGGACCGAGATGCGGCTGACCACCTACTGCCTCACGGTCATGGTTGCCCGGGACGACAGCGGCACGTCGGTTCCCATACCCGCGTGGCGGCCCCGCTCCGAGGAGGATGAACGGCTGGCTGCACATGCGCGGGAACTCCTTGAGATTCGCGGACACGCGCCGGGGAACCGGCTGCCCAATCATCTGCTCAGCTGATGGCAGCTACGAGCGTCTGGGGGCGCACCAGCGATCCCGGCCGGCCCCGACAGAATTCACCGCGTGCCGCGAGACTCCCAGCACCGGTGCGAACCCGACCTGGGCAGTTACCGGCACCCCCATCGGGCGCACAGCAGCTACCGGCGGCCCCATCGGGTGCACAGCAGTTACCAGCCACCCCCATCGGGTGCGCAGCAGTTACCAGCCACCCCCATCGGGTGCGCAGCAGTTACCGGTTTCGGCTGAGATAGGCGTCATTACTGTGCACTCGACAGGGCATGTAATGCCTGACGACGAGGACGGCCGTTCGTACCGCACCTGACAAGCGGTACTACCTTCTTCAGGAATGTGGTGCGCTCACCATCCGGAGCTGGATGCACCACTTTCGTGGGGGAAACCCCCATCGAGTGCACAGGAGTTACCGATGGCCCCATCGGGTGCACAGGAGTTACCGATGGCCCCATCCGGTGCGCAGCACTTACCGGTTTCGACTGAGATAGGCGTTATTGGTGCGCACTCGACCGGGTACGGGGTGGCCTGACCACGACGGCCAGGGTTCGGCCGGCCGTCGACCACCGAGGATCGTGCCGCCGAAGGGTCGTGCCGCCGAGGGGTCGTGCCACGAGGCTTCATCGGGGGCGGGAATTGCTCACAAGGAGCAGTTGATGAGCAGCGGCTCCGGGTGCAGGCGTATCCCGAACGTCCGCTCCACCCCGTCGGCGACGAGCCGTGCGATGCCCAGCAGGTCCTCGGCACTCGCTCCCCCACGGTTCGTCACGGCAAGGGTGTGTTTCGTGGACAGGGACGCCCTTCCACCGGCCGTCGGCATGTCGGCGCCGCGGCTCGACTGGTCGGGCCGGCCGTTCTCCGAAGACGTTTGAAGACCGAAGCCCTTCGCGAACCCGGCATTCTCGATCAGCCAGGCAGCACTGAGCTTCACTTTGCCCTCCTCCCCGGCGGGGAACCGAGGCGCATCCACCGGCAGGCCCGACGCTTCCGACTCCGGCACGATGGGGTTGGTGAAGAACGAACCGGTGCTCCAGGTGTCACGGTCCGGCGGGTCGAGCACCATGCCCTTCGCTGACCGAAGCCTCAGCACCTCGCGCCGCACATCGTTGGCATAGGCACGGCTTCCGACAGGCACATCGAGTGCGCGGGCAAGCTCGGCGTACCTGATGGGCGTACCCATCCGTCCGAGTCCGAGCTGGAACTCGACGCTCAGCACCACGTAGCGGGGCGACCCGTTCACTGTGGTGCGCTTCAGCAGCGAGGTCCGGTAGCCGAACTTCAACTCGAAGTTCGTGAAGCTCTTGATGGCGCGGGTTTCGCGGTCCCAGGTTCGCACGGTGGCAATGGTCTGCGAGACATCGGAGCCGTACGCGCCCACGTTCTGCACCGGAGTCGCGCCGGTGGACCCGGGGATGCCGGAGAGGGTTTCAAGGCCGGAGAAAGCGTGGAGCACGGTGTATTCCACCAGTTCGTCCCAGTCCTGGCCGGCCTGCACGTTGACCATCACACCCCCGCACGAGGCGTCGTCGTCGTTCACCGTGAAGCCCGACGAGGTGATGCGGACCACCGTCCCCCCGAAGCCTGCATCGGAGATGATCAGGTTCGACCCGCCCGCGAGAATGAGCAGCGGCTCGCCGGCATCATCGGCGGCGCTGACGGCGTCGATGATCTCCTGCTCTGTGCCGGCTTCGACCAGTTTGCCTGCGGGTCCGCCCACGCCCGCGGTGGTGAGGGACGCCAGCATCGATCCAGCAATCTGCTCCGTCACAGCTTCACGACCGCCTGCGCCTTGACCAGGACTTTCTGGCCCCCGTACATCACCGTGAGGTCCACCCGCGCGGTTTTCTCCGCATCGTCGAGGGCTCCGATCACCCCACGAACCTCGACGACGGCACCCGCGGCACCCGGCTCGGCGGTCGTATCCTCCACGACCACCGGCTTGGTGAAACGCGTCTGGAAGTCGACGACGGCGCCCGGGTCCCCCACCCAGTCGCTGACCAGCTGCACGGCGGCCCCCATGGTGAACATGCCGTGCGCAATGACGCCGGGCAGACCCACGCCCACCGCGAAGGACTCGTTCCAGTGGATGGGGTTGAAGTCGCCCGACGCCCCGGCATACTTCACGAGGTCCTGCCGGGTGATCTCAATGGTGGCCGACCCGATCTCCTGGCCCACTTCTAGGGTCCCGAATTCAACAGTCACGGCTACTGCTCCTCTCCGCGTACCAGGAGGGACGACATCGTGGTGGCTGTTCGTTCGCCGTCCACCGTGGATATCTCGGCGCGTGTGGTGATCATCGCGCCGCCCCCCATCGCGCGGACCTGGTCCACATGGAGTTCGGCGACGAGCTCGTCGCCGGCGACGATGGGGCGGTGATGGACGAAGCGCTGGTCAGCGTGCACCACGCGCGTGAAATCGATGCCGGCGGACGGATCGGCGATGAGCTGGGCGTCCGCCCGCTGCGCGACGATGATGGCGAAGGTCGGGGGTGCCACCAGATCACGGTGACCGAGCGCCTGGGCGGCGTCGACGTCGTAGTGTGCGCGGTTGGCCGCCTTCACCGCCCTGGCGAAGTCCCGGATGGCTTCGCGGCCAACCGTGAAGCTGTCCCCGGCGGGGTAGCTTCGCCCCTGCAGGTCTGGATCGATGGTCATGGGTGTCCTCCAAAGGGGGCGTGACGAAGCGTCAAGGGCAGGTGGGTGGAAGGACGCTCAGCGGCGCGCGGTCGAGCGCCGTCGTACGTCCCTTGCGCGCACCACCATACCGGCGATATGGCAGGCAAGGCCCGCGACGATAACGGGCATCGCGCCGAAGACCAGGGCGTTCCACTCCGAGATCGCGCCGGACACGGCGAGAAGGATGCCGACACCGGTGATCACCAGAGCGGAAACCAGGAGCCTCCGGTACAGGGCCGAGCCGGTTTCCCACGGGGTATTGAGCATGGTGCAAGTTTACTGGTTCACCTCAGAACAGGGACTCCTGCACGGCGGGTATGGCGGTGGCGTAGTTCCCGGGCTCGATCCGCCGGCCCTTGAGGTGGGACAGGTCCGCGAGGAACGGGACAGTTGACCCGTCGATCAAGACGAGCGCGCAGGAACCGATCATCGGGCCCAGGGTGAACCCGTGCTCCCCGGTATCCAACGGCTCGGGATAGGGCTGTAACTGCTGCGCAGCGAGCACCGCACTCCACGACGCCGGTGGTAGAAACGGTTCCTGCACCACGGTGAAGCCTCCGATGCCCACATCGTTCGCCAGCAGGTCGCGGGCCGCGGCCGCATGCTCCCCGTTGATACGGTCGAGCCGCTTCGCGGTGAGCGGCGCGAGCAGGGCGGCCGCTTTCGCTGAGGACCGCACGGCCTGGGTCAGCCCGAGGACATGCGTCACCTCGTCCTCGAGGATGCGCACGACACGACCGTTGTCCGCCGACGCGACATATTGGGCGCTCAGCGCGCCCTGCTCAACGAGGCGGGGGCGCTTCCGCAGGTCCGACGCCGTCCCCACCTTGGTGGCGCCGCCGGCGAACGTGGCGACGTAGAGCCAGTGCGGCTGGTCCAGATAGAGCTTGAGCCCCTCGGGTGCTATCCCGGAGCGATGGATGTCGTGCATGAACCGAAGGTCGTCCCGGGCGATACATCTCCCGCACTGGTACCCGCGGTCCGCCGCCGCCTGCGCGGGGCAGCGGACGTGGGTGCGTGCTTCGGCGTCGTGCACCCTGTGGTGACCGAGGCAGAACTTCGCTGCCGGGGACTCCCCGATCCTGTAGGCAAGACGTGCTCCGGGCAGTAACGGCAGGTTCCCCGATTCGCCGTCGGGGGATTCGAGGGCCAGGGCCGGGGAGGAGCCGTGCCAGGTCACGCCACTGCACAGGTACTGCGGGGAAGGGACCATCCAACCACCCTAGATGCAGCAATTGATGAGGGCAGGCCCATTGCGATGACGGCGAAGATGATGTGCGGCCTGAATCCTCCTTCGCCTGCCCCGTTACCTGGCGTAGAGCTGTTGTCGTGCGGCGTTGCGGATGGACGCGGTGGCGCGGTTGAGCCGTGATGAGTCCAGTGTCCAGACCTGCCAATGGAGGGCGACGTCGTGGTGCGAGTGATCCTCGAGCAGCACCAGTGATCCGTCGGCAAGTCCTGTTCCGAGCTGGAGCTCGGGGATCATACCCCATCCCAGGCCGGCCCGGAGGGCAGCGAGGAATCCCTCGGAGGACGGCACGGTGTGCGCGGGCGGGGGCTGTTCGACACCGCGGAGACGAAGGACCAGGTTCTGCAGGTCGTCCTTGGTGTTGAACCGGAGCACGGGCATGCCCGCCCAGTCAAGGGCGGCATCATGGGTGAACCGGGTCCGTAACCCGGGTGTGGCCACAGGAACGTAGCGCATCACGCCCAACTGCTCGACCCGGCATCCGTTGCCGGGAAGCGGGTCGGCAGTCACAGCTCCGACAACGTCTCCCCGACGAAGGAGGCGGCTGCTGTGGTCCTGGTCCTCCACGTGCAGGTCCAGTGTGGTGTCCGACCAGCCGGCAGCGTCGGCCAGGACCGGGATGAACCACGTGGCGAGGGAGTCGGCGTTGACGGCCACCGGCATCACCATCCGGGACGAGGTTCCCTGTCCCAGTGCCTGCCGGGTGTCCGCCTCGATGACCTGCACCTGCCGAGCCATGCGCAACAGCACCGAGCCGGCCTCAGTGGGCGTGCAGGGCATGCCGCGGCGCACCACGACCTGCCCTACAGAGGCCTCCAGGGCTTTCACGCGCTGGCTGACCGCCGAGGGGCTGATCCTCAGGGCATCCGCGGCGGCTTCGAACGTACCTTCGTCGATGATCGCGGCCAAAGCGCGCAGGTGCTCGAGGTTCATGAAGCAAAGCTAATGCATCCGTCAGATCATTCGTTTGTCTGAATCATTCGGCCTTCGTACAGTCGAGCCATGTGCAGTATCGGAGGTACCGGACTGATGACCGGACTGGCATTGATCATCGCGATCGGCGCCCAGAACGCGTTCGTGCTGCGCCAGGGCATCCGCCGGGAGCACGTGGGGGTGGTCGTGGCCCTCTGCATGGTCAGTGACGCGGTACTGATCCTGGTCGGCACCGTCGGGATCGGAGCCCTGGTCTCCCGTTTTCCAGAGGCTTTGGACATGCTGCGGTGGGGTGGGGCCGCGTACCTGGCGTGGTGGGCGGTGCGGTCGTTCAATTCTGCGCTGAGGCCGTCATCCCCGACCGCCGGGACCCCGCGATCGCGGGGGTCAGTGATCACCACCACTCTGGCACTGACCTTCCTGAACCCCCACGTCTACCTCGACACGGTGATGCTGCTGGGCAGCCTCGCCAACCAGCACGGCCCTGATGCCCGGTGGGTCTTTGCCGCCGGGGCGATCGTCGGCAGCGTCCTGTGGTTCTCCGCCCTGGGTTATGGAGCGCGAGCCCTGTCCGGGGTGCTCAACAGCCCGCGGACGTGGCGGGTGGTCGACCTGGTGATCGGTGTGGTGATGCTGGCTCTGGCCGTCAGACTGATCCGGGGCTGAACCCGCAGCCGGCGCCCTGCGCAGGCGTGGCTTCCTGCGCCGCCCCGCTTCCTCCACCATCCCTAGGCCGTCTGGCCCTCGTGCTCGCCCTCGGCGATCTCCTCGAGGAGCTTGTCGTTGAAGGCGTCGAGGTCACCGGGATTGCGGCTGGTGACCAGGCCCTGGTCGACGACGACCTCCTCGTCGCTCCAGTTCGCGCCCGCATTGCGCAGGTCGGTCGCGAGGGTCGGGTAGGAAGTGACGTCACGGCCGCTGACCACCCCCGCCTCGATCAGCAGCCACGGGCCGTGGCAGATCGACGCGACGGGCTTGTGCTGCTCGAAGAACGCCCGGGTGAACTGCTGCGCATCCTTGTCCACCCGCAGGAAGTCTGCGTTCACCACACCCCCGGGCAGGACGAGTGCATCGAAATCCTCGGCCCTGGCATCGGCGACTGCCAGGTCCACGGTGAACGTCTCCCCCTTGTCCAGGCCGTCGAACCCCTGCAGGGTGCCGGCCTTGGGGGATACGAGCGTCGGCACTCCCCCGGCCTCCTCAACGGCGTTCCAGGGGCTCGTCAGTTCAATCTGCTCGACGCCGTCGGTGAGGAGGAAGGCTACCTTCTTGCCTGAGATATCGTGCACTGACATGTTTTCTCCCAAGAGTAGAGTCGCGATGCCTTACCTTTCCACCCTATGAACCGTGCCTTCCCCAAGCAAGCTGCTCAGATGATTTACGGAACCCCCTATGGCTTCGCCCGGACGTGCATGCGCTCGCCCTGGTGTCCGAACAGGCTGAGGAACTCCACGGGATTCTCATCGGCGCTCGCGAACCAGTGGGGGGTGTGGGTGTCGAATTCCGCCGCCTCCCCCGGCACCAGCACGAAGTCCTCGTTCCCCAGGACCAGCCGCAGGCGCCCATTGAGGATGTACACCCAGTCATATCCCTCATGAACCCGTAGATCCGGCTCCTTGTCCCGCGCGCTGCCGGGGAGGACCATCTTGAAGGCCTGCACCCCGCCCGGTCTGCGCGTCAGCGGGATGACCGTGGTTCCCTTCCGGTTGACGGGACGGAGATGGATGCGCGGATCACCCGTCGACGGAGCGCCGATCAGCTCCTCCAGCGGAGTCCGGAAAAGCTGTGCCAGCGGCAGGAGGAGCTCGAGAT
>NZ_KI914846.1:14267-69957 GCF_000520555.1 Arthrobacter sp. Br18
GTGGAGCTCGAGATTGGGGCGCCGCTGCCCGGATTCGAGCCGCGACAGCGTGCTGACCGATATGCCCGTGGCGGCAGCCACGTCGCCGAGCGTCATGTCGCACCGCTGGCGGGCGCTTCGGAGCCGTGGCCCGATGCCGTCGAGCACTGTGTCGTAGTTGGGGATCATTCTCCAAGTTTGCCATATCGGCAACATTGTTTGCCAGTCCTGGCCGGAGTGCCCCACGATTGATCCTGTCGGCGCCACCGCCGCATCAGCGCACAGGAGAGAGCCATGGACCAGCAGAAAGAGCACGACGTCGTCATCATTGGAGGAGGCGCAGCGGGACTCAGCGCCGCGGTAACCCTGGGCAGGGCGCTCCGCTCGGTGCTCGTGATCGATGCGGGGGAACCGCGGAACGCCCCCGCCACGGGGATGCACGGATTCCTCTCCAGGGACGGAGTCGCACCTCAGGACCTGCTGTCGATCGGCAGGGAGGAAGTATCGACCTATGGCGGGATGATCCTGCAGGGAACTGCCACGGCCGCTCGAGTGCAACTCCAGTCCGGCGGACCGGGATTCGAGGTGCTGCTCGAGGACGGCGGCTCCGTTCGGGCACGGCGGCTGCTGCTCACCACGGGACTGGTCGACGAACTGCCGGAGATTCCGGGACTCCGGAACCAGTGGGGCCGCGGCGTAGTGCACTGCCCCTATTGCCACGGGTGGGAAATCCGGAACCGTCCGATCGGCGTGCTTGCCTCGGGGCCCATGGCCATCCATCAGACCCTGCTGTTCCGCCAATGGAGCAATGACATCACCCTGTTCTTCAACGATGCGGTGACTCCCTCGGAGGATGAATGGGAAAAGCTGGCCGCCCGATCCATCCGTGTTGTCGAAGGGGCGGTACGGGAAGTCGAGGGAGATTCCGCCGGCGTCACCGGACTGGTTCTGGAATCGGGCCGGGTCTTCGCCCTGGGAGCACTGGTGGTGGGGCCCCGGATGACCGCCCGGTCGAGCGTCTTCGCGTCCCTGGGGCTGCAGACGGAGGAGCATCCGCTGGGAGTGGGCGCCTACCTCGAGACCGGCCCCCAGGGTGCTACCGCCGTTCCGGGAGTGTGGGCAGCGGGGAATGCCAGCGACCTTTCCGCCCAGGTCATCGCATCAGCCGCTGGAGGTGTTGCGGCCGGTGCGGCCATCAACGCCGATCTGATAGCTGAGGAGACAACCACCGCCGTGCAGGTCCGCAGGAACAGCTTCTCAGCGGCCACCGAGGCACGCATCACCGAGCGGATCCTTGGCAAGAGGCGCCATGGCCTTGAAACTGTACTTACCCCTACCCTGGAGCATCATGCACACTGAGTCCGCCCATGACGAGTCCGAGCACGCCGTCTTCGACCAGGATTTCTGGGACAGGCGGTATGCGGAGCAGCACCGGATCTGGAGCGGAAACCCGAATCCCCAGCTCGTGGCCGAAACCCGTGAGCTGCCTCCGGGCCATGCGCTCGACGTCGGGTGCGGCGAGGGTGCCGACGCACTCTGGCTTGCGGGCCGCGACTGGCGGGTGACCGCCGTCGACATCTCACCCGTCGCCCTTGCCCGTGCGCGGGAGCAGGCGGAGGTGGCCGAGGTGGCACAGGCTATCGAGTGGCTCGCCGAGGACCTGCTGTCCTGGGTGCCTGAACCGCGGGGCTACGACCTGGTGTCGGTACAGTTTATGCAGCTTCCGCAGGCAGCCCGGACTCCCCTGTTCCAGCGCTTGGCGGCGTCGGTGGCGCCCGGCGGCATGCTCCTGATCGTGGGCCACCATCCGTCCGACATGCATACGACGGCGCACCGACCGCCCATCGCCGAGCTGTTCTACACCCCGGAGGAGGTGGCCGGGCTGCTCGATGAAAGCTGGACGATCACCGTCTGCGAGGCACGCCCGCGTCCGACCACGGACCCTGGGGGAAATCCGGTGACCATCCACGATTCGGTGCTGGTGGCCCTCCGAAGCGGATGATCGTGCTGGCATACTGGCGCCATGGAACTTTCGGGGTGGCTCAGTCCGGCTGAATTCTGGGCAATGTATGACGACGGCGAGCAGCAGGTGCGCCTCACCGCTGTCGGCACCGAAGTTTTCGGGCTGGCAGCCTGGCCCGGTGACAAAGCCGTCGGTGAGTGGGACCTCGGGTCCACCCCTCCCTCGGTAGCCGCACTGACCTACGGGTCCGACACCGAACCCCGCACGTGACAGTGCGCACCACCACGCAGGACCCGGTGATCGATGCCGGCCTCCAGCGGATGCGGGGCAGTGTCCACGGCGGCCGCCCCGACATGATGGCCAGGCAGCAGGCGTTGCGGGAGGAGAAGGGCGACGACGTCGTCATCCCGGTCGACGGCCGGCACACCGTTTTCACGGTGTGGCAGGAACGCGACGGCTGGTGGGCAGCGGGTTCCTACGACGGGCACGGTCTGGTCCTCGGGGTCCGGGGGGTGGATCCCGCCTCGATCGAACTGGTGCGGATCCGGAGCCTTGAGCCCTACTTCGCCGGAGGGCGTGCCCACATGAGAGCCCTGCGGGGCGAGACATAGGCGCTTCCTCAGCCCAGAGGCTCTCGGTAGGCTCCACCCATGGAATTTGTCAGCGAGCGCTACCTCAATTTCGCCAGTGTGATCGACGAGCCGACGCGTGAGCAGAACAGGATGACGAGCACCATGCCGTTCATCTACCCCCACTTCGTGTCGATGCCGGACGCCCACCTGGGGAAGGGATGTGCCGTCGGATCGGTCCTGCCGACCCTCGGCGCCATCATTCCGGCGGTCGTCGGCGTTGATATCGGCTGCGGGATGGTCGCCGTCCGCACCGGACACAGCGCACCTGATATCCGGCACCTCGACCGCCGGGCGTTGCGGGAAGCCATCGAACGCGCCGTCCCTCTCTCAGCGGAAAACAACAACCGCAACGTGATGGCAACGGCGGAACCGCGGATCCGGCTCCTGGAGCAGGAGGCCGCCGACGCCGGCTTCAACTACACCGCGAAGGAGACCCACTTCGGCAGGGACGTGTGGCTGTCGCGGAAAGGGGCCATCGCCGCCGATGAAGGCCGCCCCGGCCTGATTCCCGGCTCCATGGGCACCCGGTCCTATGTGGTGACGGGCAAGGGCTTCGCGCCGTCGCTGAACTCGGCTCCGCGCGGGGCTGGCCGGGAGTACTCGCAACGCGGCGCGGAAGCATTTCACCCATGATCAGCTCCGCCAGGCGATGGAGGGCATCGAGTTCCGCGACACCGCTGCGTTCCTCGACGAGATACCCGGTGCCTACAAGGACATCGACGTGGTCATGGAAGACGCGAAGGAGCTGGTGGACATCCGCCACACGCTGCGGCAGATCGTGAACGTGAAGGGCGACTGACCGGCTCCTCACCCGTCAGGCAGGACGAGGGTCAGTTCGGGCCTGGCCCTCGCCAGTTCCATGAGCACCAGGGAGACTGCTGCGCGGTCGACGCCGGCCTCGCCATCAACCCTCCGGTCACGCAGCCGCACCTGGACAGCTCTGGCATGACGGGAAAAGCGCGCCCAGTCCCCGCCGCCTGCCCGGAGCGCACGAAGCGGTGACAGCAGGGCAGCGCGCCTCAGCCAGGCGTCGTCGTCGTCCACCCAGCGATCCAGGACGACGTCGGCGCGCGAGCGGACAGGCGGGTCCAGCCTTTCGATCAGGGGCCCGGCGACGTCGACCGCGAGCGGGTCGACCAGAACCTGCAGCCGTGCCCCGCGGAGGAAACCCTCGATGCGCGTCAGGTCGGAATTCCTCAGCAGGTGGAGATTCGACTGAAGCAGGACGACGGCCGCGAGGCGGCGCTCGAACACCGGGACCGCCCACAGTTCGGAGCTCAACGCGGTGATCTCGTCATGGGTCAGCCCGGGGTAACGGCGCAGGGCATCCCGGACGGTCCCTCGGACCGCACCTACGGACGAGCCGTAGAACTGCAGGCCGCCGGCCAGCCGCACTTCGAACTCAGCCGCCCGCTCCTCCGATCCCTCACGCTGCAGCGCGCCATCCACGAAGCCGGCAGGATCACTCATCCGCCCATTGTCCCGCGTCCCGAGGCGGAGGAACCCGGAACTGAAGAACGGCGGGGCGGACTGTGCCACGATGAGGAAACCGCGTTTCCACCACGCGTAGGGAGGGCCCTATGGATATCGCTGTCATCGCCGGGCTGGCGGTCTTCATCGGCACCGTCCTGCAGCGGATCTCCGGCACGGGTGTCGGGCTGGTCCTCTCCCCTGTCCTCGCCCTGCTCCTCGGCCCGTCCGCCGGGATCCTTGCCACCAACGCCACCACGACGATTTCCGGGTTCCTCATCATGCTCTCGGTGCGGCGGCGCGTCGTCTGGCCACGGGTCGCGGCGATCGTCGCCTCGGCTGCCCTCGGCGTCGTCGTCGGTGCCGCGCTGGTGACTGTC
Organism: Arthrobacter sp. Br18; assembly: GCF_000520555.1. Classification (GTDB taxonomy): domain Bacteria; phylum Actinomycetota; class Actinomycetes; order Actinomycetales; family Micrococcaceae; genus Arthrobacter_D. Next base: position 18,692 of record NZ_KI914846.1, read on the forward strand.
ATTCCCGCCGCCTGGTTGCAGATCATCATCGGAACGGTGGTCCTTGCCAGCCTCGCACTGACGGTGAGCGCACCGCGTCTGCCGCACCTTTCCGGAAAAGGCGTGACGCTCGCCGCCGGCGCCCTGGGAGGGTTGCTGAACACGACGGCCGGCGTCGCGGCCCCGGCGATGGTCATCTACGCCCAGCTCACCCGGTGGGAGCAGCGGACGTTCTCCGCATCCCTGCAACCGATCTATATGAGCATGGGGGCGATGTCCGTCATCGCCAAGACGGCCTTCGGCGCCACCGGCTTCGAGACCCTGCCCCCGTGGTGGGTGGTTCCGGCCGTCGTCGGCATTGTTTCAGCCGGGATCCTGGCGGGAACCCTGCTGGAGCGAAAGGTTCCACCGACCGCTGCCCGGACGCTGGCGATTACCCTGGCCGGCCTCGGCGGCGCCGCGGCGATCATCAAGGGCATACTCTCGCTGGTCTAGCTGCACGGTCCAGCCCGGCGCGTTCAATGGACCACCCAGCATCCTAGGGCGGCGCCTCCCAGGACAGGATCGACGCGCCTGCCGCGGCGGCAGGGCCACCGGGGATTACCTTCATCAGTGTGTTACGGACGGCGACGGCGACGTGTCCACTAACGTCGGCTCCCAGCAGTCCGGCGTGCCGGGAACGACGCGCAATCCGTTGCGTCCGGGGGCGGCGCTCGGCGTCGAAATGTCGAAGCGCGGCTGCTAGCGGTGTACCTGCGTTGACCGCCCGGCCGATCAGGAGCCCGATGCAGGCGCCGTCCTCCAGGGATGAGTTGGCACCTTGCCCCATGGTCGGCACCATGGCGTGGGCGGCGTCGCCGATCAGCACTGTGCGTCCATGCACGTAGGACCTGAGGCGCGGCGCGAGTGAGTAGACATCGTGGCGCATGATCCGGCTCGGTGGTGTGGCCTCGATCAGGGCGGGAACCGGTTCCGCCCATCCGCGGAAATGGTCGGAGGCCGCCAGCTTCTCGTCCGGCCACGCAGCATGCTCGGCTGTGGAGGTGTACCCATACCAATAGACCTGGTCGGCGCTGATCCGGACGGCACCGAACTCGGTGCCTGGACCCCAGATCACCGTAAAATCCTCCGACACGAGGAAGGTGTCCGCCACGACGCCGCGCCACGCGGATTTACCGCTGTAGTGCGGAATCGTTGCAGGCGCGAGCTGGTTCCGCACAGTGCTGCGCAGGCCGTCGGCTCCCACCACGAGGTCCGCCTCGTAATTCTTCGTGCCGCCGGCCGAAACGCACTGCACGGAGGCCCGCGCGCCGTCCGGGTCCCCGGGACTGACCGTCACCACCCGCGCACCGGTCACAAGACAGGCGTCACCGGCAGCTTCGCGCAACAAGCGGTGCAGCTGCTGCCGGTGGATACCTTAGACCTCCTGTGGGACCTTCCCTGAGCTGCTCCGTGGAATCCGCATCAGCCAGGTACCTGACTGGTCCATTGTTCCGGCCATGCGCAGCCGGTGGCCGGCGTTGCGCGTTGCAGCATCGAGGCCAAGCGTCGCAAGGGCCGACAACCCGTTGGCCGTGATGCTGATGCCTGCCCCTACTTCGGTGACGGGACCTGCCTGCTCGAGAACGGTCACCGCCCACCCCTGGCGCAGCAGGGCGGCACCGGACGCCAGCCCTGCGATGCCGCCTCCGACGATCACCGCCCTGCGTTCCCGCACGCCCATGCTTCCCTCCGACGATTCAGCTACCTCGGTCCCTTCCACCCCGCTCCAGGAGGGGCAGAGGATCCGGGCCAACTTAACACGTCCGACCGCACTGCGGAAGGTCTGTCCCTGGTGGCCCGTGACCAGCTGAAAGCACAGGTGTCCGGTGTCGCTCACCGACTGAGGATCGTCATCGGTGCAGCGTGCGCTTCCTGACTAGGTGAGTGTCGACGTGTCGATGACGAAGCGGTAGCGGACATCGGAGGCCAGAACGCGTTCGTAGGCGTCGTTGATCCTGCCTGCCGGGATGACTTCGATCTCTGCGCCGAGGTGGTGCTCGGCGCAGAAGTCGAGCATCTCCTGGGTCTCGCGGATACCGCCGATCATGGAGCCGGCGAAGGACCGGCGCCCGGCGATGAGCGCGAACGCGTTCACGGGAAGTGGTTCCGCTGGAGCCCCGACGTTGACAAGGGTTCCGTCGAGGCTCAGCAACTGCAGGTAGGCGCTGATGTCGATCGAGGCGCTGACCGTGTTGATGATCAGATCGAAGGTCCCGGCAAGGGTCTCAAACGTCCCGGGGTCGCTGGTGGCGTAGTAGGAGTCCGCACCCAGGCGCAGCCCGTCTTCCAGCTTCTTCAGGGACTGCGACAGGACGGTGACCTCGGCGCCCATCGCGTGGGCGAGCTTGACGGCCATGTGGCCGAGCCCGCCGAGTCCGACGACCGCGACCTTCGTGCCCGGACCTGCGCCCCAGCGGCGCAGCGGTGAGTAGGTGGTGATACCGGCGCACAGCAGCGGCGCGGCGACGTCGAGTTCGAGCCCGTCCGGAATCCGCACGACGAAGTCTTCGGTCACCACGACGTGGGTGGAGTATCCGCCCTGGGTGATGGTCCCGTCACGGTCGAGGGCTCCGTAAGTGCCGGTGTTCCCCTCGACGCAGTACTGTTCCTCACCGTTGCGGCAGTTGAGGCACTTCCCGCAGGAGTCGACCATGCACCCGACGCCGACGCGGGCACCGACGGAGTACTTCGTGACTGCGGAGCCGACCTCAGCGACGATGCCGGCGATCTCGTGGCCCGGGGCGAGCGGGTAGGACTGCGATCCCCAGTCACCGCGAACGGTGTGGATGTCCGAGTGGCAGATGCCGGCGAACTTGATCTCGATCAGCACATCGTGCGGGCCCACCTCGCGGCGTTCGATGGTAGTGGGAACGAGCTCCTCCGTTGCGGAAGGGGCGGCGTAGGCGTTGACGGTAAGCATAAGTCTCCAATGAGGGTAGAACGGATGAGGGGACAGGTGACAAGTCAACCCTGGTGTCGCGGGACCGGAAAGTCCCTGTCGGTAGGTGTACTGGGAGAACGCCCCTCCTATGGACACCGCAACCTATTCTTGCAGGATGGACAATCGAGCCGAGGTCCGCGAATCCCTCATGACGCGACGGGCCAAGGTCACCCCCGAGGAAAGCGGGCTCCTGCCCGGCCTGAACCGGCGGGTTCCGGGGCTCCGACGCACCGAGGTCGCTCTTCTCGCGGGAGTGAGCGTCGAGTACTACTCCAAACTCGAACGCGGAGCAATATCAGGCGCGTCGTCGTCGGTGCTCGAAGCGATCTCACGGGCATTGCAACTCGATGACACCGAACGGGCACACCTTCTCGATCTGGCGCGCGCCGCTGACGGCATACCGACAGCCGGGCGTCCGCGGCGTCGGATTTCGAAGCAACCGCCCGCACGCCCGAGCCTCCAGTGGGTGCTCGATGCGATCACTGAGGGTATCGCGTTCGTGCGCAACCAGCACCAGGATCTCCTTGCAACGAACGTCCTCGGGAGAGCCTTCTACTCTCCCGTCATCGGCGACGGCTGGCCCACCCCGAACCTCGCCCGATTCCAGTTCCTGGACCCCACCTCCCGGGATTTCTACCCCGATTGGGAAGTCTTCGCCGAGATGTGCGTTGCCGTCATGCGCGCCGAAGCCGGCCGGGACCCCCACGACCGGGCCATGCAGGACCTCGTCGGTGAGCTCTCCACTCGCAGCGAGACCTTCCGGACCCTCTGGGGCGCCCACAACGTACGAACCCATGGCACAGGAACAAAACGCTTCCACCACCCGGTCGTGGGCGAACTCGATCTCGCCTACGAGGAACTCACCCTCACCGCCGAACCCGGCCTGGTTCTCCTGATCTACACCGCAGAACCGGGCTCACCCTCAGCCGAACGTCTCCGACTGCTCGCATCCTGGGGCGCAGACCGGCACGCCGCAGTTCCCGAACGCTGAGCCGAGTCCTCACCGGAGGCCCGCCGGCTCAACGGCGCCGCGACGACGACCTCCAAGCAAGCACTCGGAATTCGGTCTCCGAGGTCAGCGCAGGTAGGACGCTCCGTTCACGTCGATGACTGTGCCGCTGACCCATTCCGGCGCTGTGGTAGCCAGCCACGCGACGGTCGCAGCGACCTCTGCCGGCTCGGCGACGCGGCCGAACGGGCTCTGGGCTCGGACGGCATCCCCGCCTGGTCCATCGAGCACAGTCCGGCCCATCTCGGTGTCGACGAACCCGGGAGCGACCGTGGCCGCGAAGATGCCGGAGGGGGCGAGAGCGACGGCGAGTGACTGTGTCATCGCGTGCAACGCAGCCTTGCTCGCACCGTAGGCCGGGGTGGTCGGCTCACCCCGGTAAGCCCCCCGCGAGCCGACGCTGACCAGCCGGCCCCCGGCGGGACCGCGGACGCGGTGCATGAGGTGGTCGACCATCAACCAGGAGAGGTTCGCGGGCCCCAGCAAGTTGACGTCAAGCGTGTGACGCCACGCATGCTGCCAGCCCGCGTAGGTGGTGCTGTCGACGGGATGTGCCTCGAAGACCCCGGCGTTATTGACCAGGACATCGACATCACCCAGCGTGGAGACAGCCTCGGCGAACACCCTCTCGCACGTTTCGGGGGAACTCAGGTCGCCGATCACCACGGCGTGACCCTCGCCGGGCAGATCCGCCATGACGCGGGACGCCGACGCCGCATCGCGTCCAGCGTGCACCGCGACCCTGTGCCCGTCAGCGGCCAATGCCCGCGCCACAGCGGCACCGATACCGCGGCCCGCCCCAGTTACCAGGATGCATGTGTTCATGCATGGGACATTACCGACCGGGTCTCCGAAATACATTCTCAGCGTCACAAGCCGTGCCCTATAGCACCTGTGCCACGCTTTCAGGAGGGCCACCACAGGCATATTCTTCTTGTGTGGCAGTCCGAGCCGGGAGCACGCTGGGCTTGACGGCACCCTGCCGTCCCTGAGGAGGTCCCATGTTTTTCCATGTCCAGCAATTGATCAATGAGATCGTTCCGGATGAGCCCGATCCCGCGGCGGCGAACGCCCTGCAGGAGGGATTGGGCGGCCAGTTCGGCGAGATGCGCACGATGATGCAATACCTGTTCCAGAGCATGAATTTCCGTGGCGCGGCGGCAAAGCCGTACCGGGATCTGCTGCAGGGCATCGGCACGGAGGAGATCAGCCATGTCGAGCTGATCGGTACCACCATCGCAAGGCTCCTTGACGGCTCGCCCCGCTACCAGGGCAAACCCGAAGACCCATTGGACACTCCCGGAGCCGGGGGCTCCATTCCGCTGAACCTCGCCCTCTCGGAGGGCAATATCCACCACTACCTGGTCGGCGCGCAGGGAGCCATGCCGGTGGACGCCGCCGGAAACCCCTGGAGCGGAAGCTACGTCTACAACTCGGGCAACCTGCCCCTGGACCTGCTGTACAACCTGATGCTCGAGGCTACAGGCCGGCTGCAGAAATGCCGCATCTACGAAATGACGGACAACAAGACAGCGCGGTCCACCGTCGCCTACCTCATCGTTCGCGACCAGGCACACGAGAACGGTTACGCCAAAGCACTCGAAACACTCGGGGTGAACTGGAAGGCACTCCTTCCCATTCCCAAGACCAGTGCTGAAAAATTCCCTGAGGTGAAGAAGCTCCTCGACCTGGGCCTTCACAGCAAGCAGTACACCTTCGACCTGGGGAACCAGTCCGAAGCCGGAAAAATCTACCAGGGCCTTTCCCCTTCCAGGGACGGTTCCAATCTGAACCTCAGCGAGCAAGCTCCCGAAGGCGTGCCGTCGGTCATCGCGCCGGAACGCTACGAGGAATTTGCTCCCGGGCTGGACCCCGAGCTCCTCGAGCTCATCCAGGCCACGTCCGACATGGAGATGGCGGATATCGACAACATGTTCGGTCCCGTCGGCAAGAGCTGAGGAACCACGCAGGTGATGGACGGGAACCGGGCAGGGCGTGCCCGTCGGGGTGCCCTGCCCGGTTCCCGTCCATCGCTCGCGCAGCTACGCCTGCGAACACCGCCGACCACACCGCGCGCTGAGGTTCGCCCGGGTCAGACGTAGAGAGGCAACGATCGTCTGGACTCATCCCCCGGGGGACCCGCCTTGAGGCTGGGCCGGACGGAACGGAATTCTTCGACGCTCCCCGGGCTTGCCGCAGTCAGGGCAGCCAGTGAGTTGCCATCAGGAACCGTATGGTGAGGAGAGCGATGATGACCCTGGTTGACTCGACGGCGGGGCCCGACGGCTCGAGAAAAAACACGGCGCTGGTAGTCGGTGCGTCCGGCATCGCGGGATCGGCCCTGGTGGACAAGCTCACCGCGGTCCGTCGCAGCGGCTCTGGCCCCGGAACATCCCACCCACGTGTTCTTCACGGCCTGGGCGCGCCAGGACTCCGAGGAGGAGAACATCCGGGTCAATGCGGGCATGCTGCGGAACCTCCTGGCGGCGCTTGCGGACAAACACGTGGCGCATGTAGCCCTCATGACCGGCCTGAAGCACTACCTCGGCCCCTTTGAGTCCTACGCGGCCGGAGAGATGGCGGACACTCCGTTCCATGAAGAGGAACCCCGCCTGCCCGTGAGGAACATGTATTACGCCCAGGAGGACGAGCTGTGGTCCGGGGCCGCCACCCAGGGCTTCACCTGGTCCGCGCACCGCGCCCACACCGTTATCGGACATGCAGTCGGCAACGCCATGAATATGGGCCTGACGATCGCTGTTCAGGCCACCCTCTGCAAGGAGACGGGACAACCGTTCACCTTCCCCGGATCCGAAACGCAATGGAACGGCCTGACGGACATGACCGACGCCGGCCTTCTCGCCGATCACATGGTGTGGGCTTCAACAACTCCTGCCTACGCGGACGAGGCTTTCAACGTCGTCAACGGCGACGTCTTCCGCTGGCGGTGGATGTGGCCGCGCCTCGCCGCTTATTCCGGCGTCGAGCCCGAAGGTTATCAGGACGAGCCACGGCCGCTCGAGGTTCAGATGGCCGGCACGGAAGAGCTGTGGCAGCGCATAGCCGACACCGAGGGGCTTGCCGAGTCCCGGCTGGACCGTGTGGCGTCCTGGTGGCACACCGACGGTGATCTTGGCCGGAATATCGAGGTGGTCACGGATATGAGCAAGAGCCGGATCGCCGGGTTCACCGAATACCGGAGAACCCTCGACGCATTCACCGACCTCTTCGACCGCTACCGGGCGGACAACCTCATCCCCTGAGCCGGCTCCTGCCAGGAGCAGACAGCTTCTGGCGGGAGGAACCGGCCAGCGGCGCGGCGTCTGCGGCGTGCCTGAATGCTATCCGCCGAGACTCCCGACTTGTGTTAGGCAGACCTAACAAGACAGCTTTCAGTGGCGCGCAGAATTAGAAAACACTTCTATGATCTATTGGCCGGCGCGCCTGCCATCGCGAGATGGCCCCACTACCTGGAGCAACGTTATGAAGCCCCCCTCGAAGTCCGGCCTGATGGCCGGCGCCGCCGCTCTCTCATTGCTCACCCTCAGCGCCTGCGCACAGGAGGCGGAAGCGGAAACCGCGTCCAGCCCTGCATCGATGACGGTGGAGCACGCGCAGGGAACCACCGAGATCCCCGCAGATCCGGATACCGTCTTCACCTTCGACCTTGGCGTACTCGATACCCTCGACGCCCTCGACGTCCCGGTTGCCGGCGTCCCCCAAGCCAGCCTGCCTGAATCGCTCTCCCAGTACGGATCCGAGAACGTCGCCAACATCGGCACGCTGCAGGAACCCGACTTCGAAGCCACCAGCGCCGGGGACCCTGACCTGATCATCATTTCCGGCCGCACTGCTGATTACTACGAGGAGTTCAGCGAAATCGCCCCGACCATCGACCTCAGTGTCGTTGCGGCAGAGCCGATGCCTTCCTTCAGGGAAGTCACCACCACGCTCGGCACCATCTTCGGCAAGGAGGGCGCCGTCGAGGAAAAGCTGACTGCCCTTGATGCCCGCATCGAGGAAACCAGCGCTGCCGCCGCCGACGCCGGGACAGGCCTGATCGTCATGACCAGCGGCGGCGAAATGACCGCCTACGGTGCCGGCTCGCGGTTCGGCATGATCCACGACGCCCTCGGTGTCCCGACCGCAGCCGACGTGGCATCGGACGGCCGGCACAGGGAATCCATCTCCTTCGAGTTCATCGCCGAGACGAATCCGGACCACCTCTTCGTCATCGACCGTGACGTCGCCATCGGCGAGGCCGGGGATGCCGCATCCGCCGTCCTCGACAATGACCTCGTCAACGGCACCAAGGCTGCGATGAACGGTGCCATCACCATGCTCGACCCCACGGCCTGGTACATCGTCGGATACGGCCTGAACAATGTGGACGCGATGGTCTCCGCCATCCAGGACGCAACAGCCTAGGATTCCCCAGCCCCGGGGTCCAGCGCCTGTCGCCGGACCCCGGGGGAACGGATCGGAATAGACCACCACCGCCATGCCCACCGAAAGTCCGGCCACAGGTTCCCCTGCCGCCGTCGTTCCCGCAGAACGACGGCGGTTCCCCCGCGCCGCCGGCCTCACCGCAGCCGCGACGGGAGTCCTCTGCCTCGCCGTCGTGAGCATGTTCATCGGCGTCAGCGACGTCTCGTTGAGCACGCTGCTGGCCGGTGACTCCGCGGCCTGGGACGTCTTCTGGATCAGCCGGGTGCCCCGCACGCTCAGCGTGGTCCTGACGGGCATGGCGCTCAGCATCGCCGGACTCATCCTGCAGCTCATGGTCCGCAACAAATTCGTCGAACCCTCGACCGTGGGGACGGTGGAGTCGGCGTCGCTGGGCATCCTGGTGGTGACGATCTTCCTGCCAGCCGCCTCGCTCTTCACGAAAATGTCGACCGCGGTCGTCTTCGCGGCCGCGGGAACAGCGCTCTTCCTTCGCGTCCTGCTACTCCGACGACATCATCGCCATGTGCGACGGACGGATCATCCACCAGGGACCTCCGGCACTGATCATGCAGCCGGAGGTCCTGCGCGACATCTACGACATCGACATCCGGATCGAGGAGATCGACGGTAACCGGATCGGCGTGTACTTCGCCTGACCCCCATCCCGCCTTTGATGGTGTCGGGAGTGCCATGTATCCAAGCGGCTTTCAGCGTCTACCTCCCTTGAGATACGCCACCCTTGACGTGACACCACGCTGACGCCACAATGGTGTCATGGATCTCCAGAGCTACGTGAACGACCTCCACCACCAGTTGGGAATTGCGGCCGATGCGGGCGGGGAGGAGACTCGCGAGCTGGCCGACCGACTCACCGCACCATTGGAAAGCGCAACGCGTCTCATGTTGTTGGAAGCACTCACGGCGGCGGCGAGCGAAATCACCCGGGAACTCGCACCGGGTTCAGTGGATGTCCGCCTTCGCGGACGGAATCCCGAGTTCGTGGTGACGCCACCCGCGACCAGCGCGGACCTTGATGATGCAGCCGATGACCGGATTCCGGATCGCCCTCCCAGAAGTGCGCCGATCGACCCCGAGGAGAGTGGAACGTCGCGGTTCACGCTGCGTCTGCCGGATCACCTCAAATCACGGGTCGAGGAAGCGTCCGCCCGCGAGAGGCTCTCGGTCAATTCGTGGCTTGTCCGATCCATCACTGCGTCCCTCGACCAGGCCGACACCGGCCCGCGGGCAGGAGGGCGGAAGCCATCCACCGGACGCCGCTACAGCGGGTGGGTGCAGTAGCCCGCCCACCCGCCACTCCCTGTTCCCATGCACCTACTGAGTTCCCCGAAGGAAGCCCTCCATGTCGATCTTCGAAACGCCAGGCCCGATCTCCCTCGCCGTCGAACTCAACCTCGGCGACGTCCGCATCACCGCGAGCGACCGCACCGACACTGCCGTCGACGTGCGTCCGAGCAACGAATCCAAAGGTTCCGATGTGCGGGCAGCGGAACAGACGCGCGTCGAATACTTCAACGGCACCCTGCTCATCAAGGGGCCCAAGGAATGGAAACGATACGCAATACTGAGCGGCAACGGCTCCATCGACGTCGATGTCCGCCTTCCCTCGCACTCCGACGTTCGCGGCGATGCCGGGATGGGAACCTTCCAGTGCGACGGAGAACTCGGACGATGCGATCTTCGAACCGGTATGGGCACAGTGCGGCTCGATCGGACCGCTTCCATGAAAGCCGAGTCCGGCTACGGCGACATCATCGTGGACCGGGCAGCCGGCAATCTCGAAGCCAAGACAGGATCAGGTGATATCACGATCCGCGGGATCGACGGCTCGGCACACATCAAGAACTCGGACGGAGATATCGACATCGATGAGATTGCCGGTGATCTCCACGTCAAGGCCGCGAACGGCGATATCTCCATCGGACGGGCGCAAGCCTCCATCTCTGCAAAGTCCGCCAACGGCAACGTCCGGGTCGAAGAGATAACGCGCGGCTCGGTGGTCCTTGAGACGGCAGCCGGCAATGTTGCCGTCGGCATCGCCGAAGGCACCACGGCCTGGCTGGACGCGAGCACACAATACGGGCACGTCCGTAACTCGCTGAGCCCGAGCAGCGGCCCGGATGGAGGCGGGGAAACCGCCGAGATTCGTGCCCGCACCTCGTACGGTGACATCGAGGCCCACCGCTCGGTTCGGACGAGGCTCGAAACGGAAAGTCGTAGCCGCCCAGCCGACCCGCAGAATTGAACGGGTGCGGAGGCGTACAAAGCAAAAACCTCCGGAAGCAGAATGCTGCCCAACCGCCGCCGCGAAGGCAAGGACGATGATCTTGACGCGATCACCGCAGCCCGCGCCGCAGCGACTTGGAACTGCTACGACGATGAGGGCGAGCGGCGGGCTGCTGACCCGGACTTTGGTTAAGCCAGCCTCGCAGACTCCGAAGCTGAGTCAGGGCGCACGACGGTCGCAGGAAGGGCGTCTCCATGCCTCCTTTGTACTCTTCGCCATCGTACGCGAGTGCGCTGGAAAGCCGAGTGCCGGGACCTCATCCTTCCGGATGAGGTCCCGGCACGTGGCGTCCGATGCCGGCCGCGACCTACTTCTTCAGCGTGAGCACCAGTTTGGGTGCGGCGGTGCTGCCGGCCTCCTTGGAATTGAGGTCCAGGCCGTCGCTGCTGCTGGAGTCGATGCCGAGTGAGAGCTGTTGGCCGAGCTCACCGGTCAGGCCGCTGATTGTCAGGGGAACGCTGTAGTTGGTGTTGGTCGCTGTCGGGCCGAGCGTGCCGACGCTGGTGCTAAGCGCCGGCTTGTTGTCGTAGGTGATGGCGGGCTCGGTCCAGCTGTCAACGGCGACCAGCTTGACGTTCTGCATACCCGTCGACCCGCTCCCGGCACTACGCAGCTGCAGCGTCGCACTCTCCAGCGTCCTACCCGCATACGCGGAAAGGTTGAACTTCAGGTACGTGACCTCCAGTGGGCTGCTGTCCACACCCAACATGGTGCTCGTGCCATAGTTCGTCGTCGTCGCCCCACTCGACACATAGCTGTCAGCGGTGGCCGGAATCGTGACGGTCTCCGAAGTGCCGCCCGCGGCAGCCGCTGTGGTGAAGGTCCAGGTCCTGTCCGACGCCAATGGATTACCGGCGACGTCCTTCACTCCACCGGAGCCGCCCTTGATCGTTGCCGTGTACGTCGTACCCGGTGCCAGATCCGCACCCGGGTTCAGCGTCGCAACATTGCCCGTGCTGCTGTACATCACAGCAGCCGGAACCGCCGTCGTCCCCGCCTTCAACGTGAACGTGCTCGAGGTGACCGTCGCCGCATTCATCGGCTCCGAGAACGTCCCCGTCACATTTGCCGTCACCGCCACGCCGGTCACACCAGCAGCCGGAGACGTCGCCGTCACCGTCGGAGCCGTCGTATCGCCACCACCACCGCCACTACCAACGCTGGGGTCGTAATAGTGCCAGTACCGGCTTGTGGCGTTGACATCGGCGAGCACCAGCAGACCGCTGCTGGCCGTCCCTCGCGCCGCACTGTTGAGGTTCTGCTTCGTCGACGTCACGTTGTGGACATACTGGTCGGCGTCCACGATGCGAGCCGTCTTCGTGGTGGTGAAGCTGATGTTGCTCAGCGGTGAGGACTTCTCGTAGATCGCGCCCCCCGAGCTGGTGCAGACACCAGCGTTCGTCGTGCCGCTCGACTTCGGATAGGTAGCAAAGGTACGCAACCTTTGCGTGCTCTCATCGATCAGGACGATCACCCGGTTCGGGCACTCCGCCACGGTCGCGATCGTGTGCACCGACCACGTCGTGCCGCTCAGTTTCAGCAGCTGTATCAGCGGCTGGGACGAGGACGTGAACGATGTCTTGATTGCGGCGAAAACCAGACCATTCGAGGCGGAGTCCAGCCACTTCAGGTTCATATGGTCATCACCGCTGCGCTGGCCCGAAACCGCCGTCACCGGAGCTGTCCAGGCGGTGTCGGATGCTCCATCGACGTGGTAGCTCCAATACATGCCGTCAGTGGCATCGCCGACCTGCCGGCTCCACATCACGCCCATTTTGTTCCCGTCGAACGCGATCACCGCCGACGTGTCGTCCACGGACACGTTGCTCGATGACGCAGGATGCGGGAACGGCGTCCCCCACGTCCTGCCATCCGTGCCAGTGACGTTCAGGTAGATCCGGTTCCCCTGCTGCCAGGTGGCCCACACCCGACCCGTCGAGTCCTTGTCGATGGTCAGGGCCTCGACGCGCTGGTTGTTGATCTGTGTAGAGCTCAGCAGCGTGTACGTCTTCGTGCTCGAGTTGTAGCTGTAGCTCCGCATCGTCGTCGGGAAGTTCGGCTCAGCCGGCAGTCCGTCATTAACGAACCGATAGCTCGCCACATACAACGTCTTGGCCTTGTCGTCCCACAAGACGTCATGATGCGTGTTTGCCCGCGTGTCGGTCGCTACACGGGTATCGACCCACGAGCTCGTCGGGCCATTGAACCGGAAGATATGAAAATCCGAGCTAGCAGTGTCCCACAGGTTCCCCCACCAGATCCCGTCGTTGAACCACAACCCACTCGTCGCCCGCTTCGAACCCGTCGGCGTCCCAGTCCCCGAATGCGACGGACCCTCAACCCCAACATCTCCCGGATCAGCCGACGCCACAACCGGCCCCACTAGACCACCCGGCACCAACAGCAGCGCTGCCAGCACTGCTGCCAGTAGTGCATGGAGCCGAAGATTCCGCGATCTGTGTGGACGAAGACCAGCCGACCGGCCGCCTCCCCGCCTCAAGCCAAGCCAGGAAGTCCTGCTACCTCCACAAAGCACGCCGTTGTGAGAAGATCCATGATCGAGCATTGTTGCTCCCCGGAATTGAACGTTGACCGTCGATTCCCCAGTGCGTACAGTCTCAATTGTTCAAGCATCGAAAGCAACCCCCAATTGTGATGACCCTGGACTCGGCCGTGGCGGAGACTGCCGTCCGTCGCCCCGGTGTTGCGATGCTGCGGTCGCCGAGCCCGCATACCGACAGCACCCAGGTGCGCGAAGACGAGGACGATGCCCAGGTGTGGTACCCGATGCGGGCCGCAGGCAGTGTTTGACCCCCCACGCGCCGCCGCAGAGGAGAGGAAGAGGACAGCGCCGAAGCCGTGGCGAATCATCGCGGTGACCGGGGCGGCCGGCATGACACTTGAAATAAAAGCAGGTCAGGGGAAGTATGCCCCTGACCTGCTTTTGGTAGCGGTGCCGGGACTCGATCCCGGGACCTCACGATTATGAGTCGTGCGCTCTAACCAGCTGAGCTACACCGCCATAAATGAGCGTGCCCGCAACCACATTTTATCGTGTGCGGGCCCCTCATTCGAGAGCCCCCCACCGGAATCGATCCGGTGACCTCGTTCTTACCAAGAACGCGCTCTACCACTGAGCTAGGGGGGCAACAGCAAGAAACTTTACCAGTTCCCTACCACTGGTGCGAAATCGTCGGCCACCCTGTTAGGCGGCACCCCGGTTCCGCTTTGGATCCCTGCTGCTGCAGGGATCCAAAGGGGTAGACCTAGCTGATTGCTACCACTGGTCGGTCTGCGCACTCGACCGGCCGGCACCGGCTCCGGCACCTTTTCCGGTGCGCGGCTTACGGGCACTGTCGCCGGCGAAGCGGGTGTCGCCGTCGCGCTTCTTGGAGTCGTTGTTGAAGTCCTTCTTGAAGGGCTTCTTGAACTCCCCTGCAGCGCGGCTGCCGGCCGGCTTGCGGCCCTTGTCGAGCTCGAGGTGGATCAGCTCGCCACTGATCCGGGTCTTGGACAGCGCACGCCACTGATCCTTGCTGAGGTCCGCGGGGAGCTCGACAAGAGTGTGGTCGGCGCGGATGTCGATGCCGCCGATCTGCGCGGAAGAAAGCCCGCCCTCGTTGGCGATGGCACCGACGATTGAGCCGGGCATCACGCGCTGGCGGCGTCCCACGGCGATCCGGTAGGTGGCGTTACCCTCGGTGAGGGTGCGTGTCGGCCCGCGTGAACCGAAGGCATCCTTGCGTCCCTCGGAGCGTTCGCGCTGCCCGACCGGCGCCACGGGGATGTCCTTGACCAGGATGGGATTGCCGTTCTGGGCCATGACGGCCAGGGCGGCCGCGATCTCGGCTGCGGGGACGTTGTGTTCCTGCTCATAGTTCGCGATGAGATCGCGGAACTCGGATACGTCCTCCCCTGCCAGGGTCTCGGTGATCTTGCCGGCGAACTTGACCATGCGCAGTTCATTGATGGTCGCGGAGGAGGGGAGCTGCATCTGCTCGACGGGCTGGCGGGTGGCCTTCTCGATGGAACGCAGCAGGTACTTCTCACGCGGGGTGATGAAGAGGATGGCGTCACCCGAGCGGCCCGCGCGGCCGGTGCGGCCAATGCGGTGCACGTAGGACTCGGTATCGTGCGGGATGTCGTAGTTCACGACGAGCGAGATCCGCTCCACATCGAGCCCGCGGGCTGCGACGTCAGTAGCCACGAGGATGTCGATCTTGCCGTCGCGCAGGGCCTCGACAGTGCGCTCGCGCTGCTGCTGGGGAATGTCCCCATTGATGGCTGCTGCCGAGAAGCCCCGTGAACGCAGCTTGTCCGCCAGGTCTTCGGTGGCCATCTTGGTGCGCACGAAGGCGATGATGCCGTCGAAGTCCTCGACCTCGAGGATGCGGGTCATCGCATCGAGCTTGTGGGGGCCCATGACCTGCAGGTAGCGCTGCCGTGTGTTGGTGCCAGTGGTGGTCTTGCCCTTGACGGAGATCTCGGCAGGATCGTTCAGGTACTTCTTGGCGATCCGGCGGATGGCGGCGGGCATGGTGGCTGAGAAGAGTGCAACCTGCTTCTCGGCCGGCGTCGAGGAGAGAATCTGCTCCACATCCTCGGCGAAGCCCATGCGAAGCATTTCATCAGCCTCGTCGAGCACGACGTACTCGAGGTTGGAGAGGTCGAGCGAGCCCTTGGAGATATGGTCGATGACGCGGCCCGGCGTACCGACAACCACCTGGGCACCGCGGCGCAGGCCGGCAAGCTGCGGGCCGTACGGCGATCCGCCGTACACGGGCAGAACAGTGAACCCGTCCATGTGCCGCGCATAGGAGGTGAACGCTTCAGCGACCTGCAGCGCGAGCTCACGGGTCGGTGCCAGGACCAGCACCTGCGTGTTCTTGCTCGGTCCGCCGTTGATGTCGGCGAGTTCAGCCATTTTCGACAATGCCGGGACGGCGAATGCCGCCGTCTTGCCGGTGCCCGTCTGGGCGAGGCCGACGACGTCACGTCCTTCGAGGAGCGCCGGGATGGTGGCGGCCTGGATGGGTGACGGCTTCTCGTAGCCGACGTCGGTGAGGGCCGCGAGGACGCGGGCGTCGAGATTCAGATCAGCGAAACGGATATCGCCGTCTTCTTCGACGGGAGCTCCGGCGGCCGGTGCAGCAACGGCCGGGGATTCGACGGCTGAGGTAGCCGAATCGTCGGTGTTTTCGGTGTTTTCGAGGAACAGGTTTTCAGGCATGGGGAAAGAACCTTCAGGTAGGTGCCGGACGGCCCGGTCGGCGGAAGCCGATAGGTGCCGTGTGTACATAGAAATCCGGCACTGTTTCAATCCCGCGGCAGGACTTCTCGTCACAACTGGTTCGCTGCTGTCTCAGCAGTGATGTGTGACGTTTTCTTCTAGCCGGCGCTCCCTGATGAATCTGCCCGCCTGTTCTGCAGCGAGCCCCAAACACAACCTATCCAGCCCCTGAAGGGCGAAAATAAAGGGAATACCGGTGTGGGGGATGCTCCCAGTCTACGGCACGCGGGGCGCCCGGAACATTCGAAAGCACGACGGCGGCGGGTGACCTTGCCCACGTGAGCTCGTGCGGGGCGGTCACCGGGCCGGCTGCAGGGCCTTGAGCGCGGATTTCCGCACCTCCGGGGCGAGTGCCGGCAACCGCCCTGCGTCGGCGTCGAGCAGCCGCTGTGCGGATTCGACGTCGAGTCCGGCGAAGATCTGTGCGGCGGTGATGCCGTGGGCTGGGACACTCAGGACCTGCACGCCGTCCCCCGCCCGAATGGTGCCGCGGGTGACAACGCTGAGGTAGGTCCCGAGCCGGTTCGCCTCGGCGAACCGTCGAACCCAGTTCTTCTCGCCGAGACGGCGTGCGAAGTTGACGCACGGCGTGCGGGGCATGGTGGCTTCCAGGACCACGGTGTCCCCGATCCGCCAGCGCTCCCCGATGACTGCACCACTGGCGTCGATACCGGCAACACGGAGGTTTTCACCGAAGAGGCCAGGCTCCACAGCGCGCCCCAGCTCCGCGCTCCAGTAATCCGCGTCGTGCTGTGAATAGGCGTAGACAGCCTTCAGTGCTCCGCCGTGATGCTTGCGGCTGGCCTGGACATCGCCGGTGAGACCCAGCGCATGCACGTTCACGTCGCCGTCGACCGCGCGCTTGTCGATGGCCGTCACCCCGGTGGAATCCCGGGTGGGAAGGAGCTCATGCACGCGGCACACCGCTACCAGGGAACCAAGTGTCATGCCGATATCCTATGGCGTCGGCCGGGCCGAGCGGGCTTCTTCGGTACGCGGGCCGGAGGTGCACGGGTCGGCGGGTCGGCGGGTCCGCGTCAGCAGCACCCAGAACACCATGATGGCCAGTCCGCAGAAAACGCCCGCGCTGGAGGCCATGAGCCAGCCGGTGGTCAGCTGGGAGTTCAGGTCCTCGGCACCGAACAGCTCGCCGAGAGTCTTCGGCGAGTAGATGAAGACGGGCAGCGTGATGCCGAACAGGGCCCCGGCCCCGTATCGGTAGGCCTTCCGATTGTCGGGCAGGGAGAAGAACTGCGCGGCAAGGACCGGGAGGATGATCGCGATCCACACCCAGTGGTGCGACCAGGAGATGGGTGAGATGAGCAGCATGAGCAACGCCGTCGCCGTCATTCCGGTGAAACGGTCACCCCGCGCACGGGCGCCCCGGATAACGTACGCGGCGGCCCCGACGAGCGCGAGCGACAGGACGAGCCACGGAATGAAGGAGGGAAAGTCCGGACCGCCGAAGTGGAGAATGGCGCCGCGCACCGACAGGTTGTCCACATACCCTTCCCCGCCGATCCGGCCCGTGTCCCGCAGCATCTGGAGCCAGTAGGTCCGTGACTCGACAGGGAGCAGCAGGAAGCCGAGTCCGATGGTCCCGAAGAAACCGCCGGCCATGTTCCGCAGTTCGCGCCACTCGCCCCGCATCAGGAAGTAGAGGCCGAAGACCAGCGGCGTCAGTTTGATGCCGGCGGCGATCCCGGTGAGCATGCCCGTGGGCCATCTGCGGTGCGGCCCCGAGAGCAGGTCCACGATGATCAGCGCAAACAGCAGGATGTTGATCTGGGCGAAGGCCATGGTCTCCCGCCAGGGCCCCAGCAGGCAGATCAGGCCCGCACCGGCAATGGCGGCCGGCAGTGCCACCGGATGGCTCAGCACCGCACGCACACTGCCGAGTCGGGCCAGGTACCGCGCCGCATGGATCGCCGTCGCCAGTGCCGTCAGGACCGAGAGCGCGACGAAGATCAGCGCGCCGGTTTCGGCGCTGACCAGCGTCAGTGCGGTGAAGAGCAGGGCGGCGAACGGCGGGTAGGTGAACAGGAGAGATCCCTCGCCCTCACCGAACGAGCGGCTGTACAGCGATCCGTCCCCGTCCGCCACGCTCTGGCCGCCCATGCGGTAGACGCGGAAATCCAGGCCGATGAAGTCCGCCCATGAGAGGGACACCAGCGCGAGTGCTGCGAAAACGACGACGGCGGCAACGAGACTGAGCGCCCGGACTACCGGTGGGCTGCTGGTCAAACGCATGCATCATCCTTTGCCTGTGGGGTTGTTGCGGCACCGTTCCGATGACCCGATTCATCGCCCGGCGGCTCATCCAGTGTAGCCACGGTCCGCGGCGCCCGCAGGCGAGCGGGTATGTTGGAAATTCCGTACCCCTTCCGAAAGGCTCTTCCTCCATGGCCACGTCCCCGCGCGGAAAGTCCGCACCTGCTCCCCTGACCGCTGTCGTCAACGCCCACGTGGTGCCGATCGACGGCGATCCCTTCGACGGCACCGTGGTGTTCGGCGGCGGCACCATCACCGCCCTCGGTGCAGACGTGAAGGTACCCGACGGCGCTGCCGTCATCGACGCGGAAGGCAAGTGGCTGCTGCCCGGTTTCGTCGATGCCCACGTACACCTGGGCACGCATGAGGAGGGCGAGGGCTCCGCGGGGGACGACACCAATGAGATGACCGACCCCAACACCGCAGGGGTGCGCGCCCTGGACGCCATCAACCCCTACGACCCCGGCTTCGACGACGCCCTCGCCGGCGGCGTGACCACCGTCAACGTCAACCCGGGTTCCGGCAACCCGATCGGCGGCCTTGCCGTTGCCATCCACACCCACGGCCGGTACATCGAGGAGATGCTGCTGCGCTCCCCCAGCGGACTGAAGTCCGCCCTGGGCGAGAACCCGAAGCGCGTGTACGGCGACAAGAAGCAGACGCCCTCCACGCGCCTCGGCACCGCCATGGTGATCCGCAAGGCGTTCATGGAAGCGCAGAACTACATGGGCAAGGCCGACGAGAACGCCCGCGATCCCAGGCTCGAGGCCCTTGCCATGGTGCTGCGCCGCGAGATCCCCTGGCGCCAGCACGCCCACCGGGCCGACGACATCGCCACCGCCATCCGTCTCGCCGACGAGTTCGGCTATGACCTGGTGCTCGATCACGGCACCGAAGCGCACCTCCTCGCCGATGTGCTCGCCGAGCGCGGCACCCCCGTGCTGATCGGCCCGCTGTTCACCACGAAGTCGAAGGTCGAACTCCGCGGACGCTCCATCGCCAACCCCGGCAAACTTGCAGCGGCGGGTGTCGAGATCTCGATCATCACCGACCACCCCGTCATCCCGATCAACTTCCTGGTGCACCAGGCAACGTTCGCCATCAAGGAAGGGCTCGACCGCGAGACTGCCCTCCGCTCCATCACCATCAACCCGGCGAAGGTGCTGGGCCTCGCCGAACGCCTCGGGTCGCTCGCCGTGGGCAAGGACGCCGACGTCGTGCTGTGGAGCGGCGATCCGCTCGACGTCATGCAGCGCGCCCTGCAGGTCTTCATCGGCGGCCGCGAGGTCTACCGTTACGACCCCACCACGCGCAGTGGCGTCGTCGCGGCCCGCGGATAGCGTGACACCCATGACCGGCCGCAGGCCCCCGCTTCCGCCGAAGCCGTTCACGCTCCGCGCCGCGGTGACAGTATGGCTCGTGGTGGGCGTTTTGCTCCTCATCGCGGGCGGGACCTTCCTGTTCTCGGCCGCGGCGCAGGAACAGGACCGGGCGGGCTTCCTCGGTCTGGGGATCGTCCTTGCGGTGCTCGCAGCCGTGCAGTTGGCCCTGCTGATGCGACTGCGCCGTGGCAGGCGGAGCGCACGGGAACTCCTGACGACTCTCGGGATCATTGCGGGTGTCCCCGTGCTCGTGCGCGGGACTCCCGGGCTGTCGGCGATCGCCGTCGCCATGCTCGTGGCGGTGCTGCTGATGTGGCTGCCGCAAAGCAGCGACTACTTCCAGCTCACCGAGCCGAAAGCGAAGAGGAAGCTCCGCCTGCCGTGGGCACGGGGCTGATCCGCTCCCGGTGTGGAATGAGGGTACCCTCCCGTGATGGGACGCATTCGAGGGCTGACCGGCAGGAGAGGTGCCGATCCATGCCGACGATTTCAGGACGGCACCTCATGGCATTTCCTTTCGCGCGTCGGCGATCCCGGGGAGTGAAGATCGCCAGAAGCGCTCCGATGTCCTGGTGCGCAGTTGCCGGATGACGGAAGGGTCGGTGCGCTACGACGACGTAGTGCGTGCGGCGTCCCTCCCTGATGCGTTGCAGATACCCGGCCTCTTCAAGATCCTTCAGGATGTGCAGGGTTGCCCGCGGCGTGATGCCGACCGTGTCTGCGATGTCGTGGATGAGAATGTCCGGGTCGGCTGCCACCGCCAGGAGGACATGGCCGTGGTTGGTCAGGAAGGTCCACGGATGCCGCACCCGAGGGTGGGCCGGATCACGCTGCAGAGCTGCCTCGTCGGTCCGAGGTCCTGACGGTCCGCTCATGAGTGTTCCTCTCCCTTGCCCAGCATCGAATGCACTTCTCATCGGCGTGGTAGCCCGTTGCGGTTACTGAGCCAGAGGGGCTCGAGAGCCGCGATCTCGTCGGGTCGCGCGTCCCTGAAGGGTGGTGTCGCTGGGGCAGGCGGTTCCTGCCGGCCTTGTCCGCGGGTGGCAAGAAGGCTTGCTGCGATGGAAACGCCCAGGATCACGGCGATGACAGTCAGGGAGATCGGCGTCGGGATGTAGTAGATGTCGATCTTGAGCGCCATCTTGATGCCGACCCAGACCAGGACCAGGGCGAGGCCGACCTTGAGGTAGATGAACCGGTGGATGAGGTCCGCCAGCAGAAAGTACATGGCACGTAAGCCCAGGATCGCGAAGGCGTTGGCCGTGAAGACGAGGAACACCTCGTCGGTGACCGCGAAGATTGCCGGAATGGAGTCGACAGCGAAGATGATGTCGGTGACCTCGACCATGACCAGGACCGCGAGAAGTGGAGTCGCCAGCAGGACTCCGCCCCGACGGATGAGGAAGCGCTGCCCATGAAAGGCATCCGTCATGGGCACGTGCCGGCGGAACAGTTTCAGCGCCCTGGATTTGCCGGGGTCGATGTGTTCGTTGCGCTGGCGGAGCATCCGGTACCCGGTATACAGCAGGAACGCCGCGAACAGGTACAGCACCCAACCGGCGCCGGCGATGATGGCTGATCCGGCGGCAATGAAGGCCGCACGGAAAACGAGGGCGCCGAGCACCCCGAAAAACAGGACCCGGTGCTGGTACTCGCGGGGGACGGCGAAAAAAGTGAAGATGATCGCCCATACGAAGACGTTGTCGACAGCAAGTGACTTTTCGATCAGGTAGCCGGCGAAATACTGCTGCCCGAACTCCGCCCCGTAGAACCGCCAGACGAGCATCCCGAACCCCACACCGAAGAACACCCAGACGGTGGACCACAGGGCCGCCTCCCGCACCTCGATGATGTGGGCCTGTCGATGCGCGACGAGGTCGATAACGAGCATCAGGAGGATGAACCCGATGACGGCCGACCATACCCAGAGGGGAACGTTCATGAGGACCTGCTTTCCAGTCAGTGATAACCAACTGGAGGTCTCTCCCGGCCCTGATGCTCGGCCTGTCCACCGGTAAGCGCCGGGGCTTCCGTAATGTCGATGAACTGTTCAGGGGATACTCCCCTCCATGTGCAATTAGTGAACCACACTTCACCTGATCGGGGAAGGGGCGTCGTCGGGACCCCGCAACTGGCGTTGCGTCTAGCTGCGCAGCGTTGCCAACGCGTGCTCGAGGTCCGCCAAAAGGTCCTCGACGTCCTCGATACCCACCGACAGCCGGATCAGGTTCTCGGGTACGGCAAGCTCGGTGCCCTTGACCGACGCGTGCGTCATATCGGAGGGGTAGTTCATCAGCGACTCGATGCCGCCGAGGGATTCCGCCAGCGTGAACACGGAGGTCGACTCGGCCACCTTTTTCGCAGCCTCGGGTCCGCCCTTGAATGTCACCGAGATCATGCCGCCGAAGCTCTTCATCTGGGCTGCGGCGAGATCGTGGCCGGGGTGCTTCGCGAGGCCGGGGTAGTACACGTTCTCCACTTCATCCTGCTCGAGCAGCCACTGCGCGATCGTGGCGGCGTTGGACGAGTGGCGGTCCATGCGCACGCCGAGGGTCTTCAGGCCGCGTGTGGTGAGCCATGCCTCCATGGGCGCCGATACCGCACCGACGGCGAACTGGATGAAGCCCACCTTCTCGGCGAGTTCGCCGTCATTCACGATCACGGCCCCGCCGCTGGCGTCCGAGTGCCCGCCGATGTACTTGGTCGTCGAGTGCACCACGACGTCGGCGCCAAAGGTCAGCGGCTGCTGCAGGTAGGGTGAGGCGAAAGTGTTGTCCACGACAAGGAGTGCGCTGGCGTCGTGCGCAAGCTGGGCGATGGCAGCGATGTCGGTGATCTTCATCATCGGGTTCGACGGCGTTTCCACCCACACCATTTTGGTGTTTCCACCCGCGATGGCGGCGCTGACGGCGTCGACGTCTGCCATGTCCACCGCGCTGTTGGTGACACCCCAGTCGGCCAGCACACGGTTGATCAGCCGGTACGTTCCACCATAGGCGTCGTTGCCGAGCACGATGTGGTCACCCGGGCGCAGTGCCGCGCGGATCAGGGCGTCCTCGGCGGCGAGGCCGGAGGCGAAGCTGAAGGCGTGCGCGCCGCCCTCGAGGGCGGCCAGCTGGGTCTGCAGCGAATCGCGCGTCGGGTTGGTGCCCCGGCCGTACTCGTAGCCATTGCGCAGCTTGCCGATACCGTCCTGCGCGAACGTGGTGGTCTGGTAGAGCGGCGGAATGACCGCTCCCGTGGTGGGATCCGGCGTCTGGCCGGCGTGGATCGCACGGGTGTTGAAGCCCTGGGCGTCGAAATGCGTCACGATGCTCCTGAGGATGGGGGTTGTTGGATGCTCATATAGGTCAGCAAGTCCTGGCGCGTCAGAATTCCCACCGGCGAACCGGAGAGCGTCACCATGAGGGTGTCATGATGCTGGAGTCGCTCGCCGGCCGCATCGACACATTCACGTGAGCCGATCAGTGCGAGCTTTCCGTCCATGTGCTCCGAGATCTTGTCCGTCAGTCTCGCCTGCCCCTGGAGAATTTTCGCGGTCAGCGAGCGCTCGCCGACTGAGCCCAGCACCTCGCCCATCTTCACCGGCGGCTCGTGCGAGAGGACCGGGATGCTCGACACCCCGTACTCGCTCATCATGGCAATGACCTCGCGCACCGTTGCTGATGGCGGGGCGTACACGAGTTCCGGGATTGCGCCCGTTTTCGAGCCCAGAACCTTCCCGACCGTGTGCTCGTCTCCGCCGTCCCCGTCCAGGAAACCGAGGGACCTCATCCAGTCGTCGTTGAAGATTTTGCCGAGGTACCCGCGGCCGCCATCCGGCAGGAGGACCACGACGACGTCGTCAGCGGTCAGGTTACGGGCCACCCGCAGCGCGGCCACCACGGCCATGCCGCACGATCCGCCGACCAGCAGCCCCTCTTCCCGGGCAAGGCGCCGGGTCATGGCGAAGCTCTCGGCGTCGGTGACGGCGTGGATCTCGTCGGCCACCGAGCGGTCGTAGGCATCCGGCCACATGTCCTCGCCGACGCCCTCGACGAAGTAGGGGCGTCCCGTACCGCCGGAGTACACCGAGCCGTCCGGGTCAGCACCGATGATCCGCACCGCGCCGCTCTCGCGGGCGGCCGATACTTCCTTCAGGTAGCGGCCCGTTCCACTGATGGTGCCGCCGGTACCCACCCCGGTGACGAAGTGCGTCAGGCGGCCGTCCGTGTCGTTCCAGATTTCGGGGCCCGTGGATTCATAGTGGCTGAGGGGCCCGTTGGCGTTCGAGAACTGGTCGGGTTTCCAGGCGCCCGGGATGTCGCGGGCGAGCCTGTCGGAGACGCCGTAGTAGGACTCCGGGCTCTCGGGTGCAACGGAGGTCGGGGTCACCACCACCTGCGCGCCGTAGGCCTTGAGGACGTTGCGCTTATCCTCTCCCACCTTGTCCGGCACCACGAAGATGCACTTGTAACCTCGCTGCTGGGCCACCAGGGCGAGGCCCACTCCGGTGTTGCCGGAGGTGGGCTCGACGATGGTGCCGCCGGGCCTGAGTTTGCCCTCGGCTTCGGCCGCATCGATCATCCTCGCTGCGATGCGGTCCTTCACCGACCCGCCGGGGTTCAGGTACTCGACCTTCGCCAGGACCGTCGCGGCGATCCCCTCGGTCACAGTGTTGAGTTTGACCAGCGGGGTATTGCCGATCAGGTCGACTATCGAGTTCGCGTACTTCATGCCTATAAAGCTACCAAGGAGGGAGTCCTCGGGAGTCCGGAGGTTACGCCGAAGGACAGGCCGGCGCTTTTTCCGGGGACTTCTGGGGTGTCCACAGTGCGGACCGTCGGAATACTCAGCCTGCTGATGGTCTTGCACCCACTATGACAACTATCGCGATTATCGGAGCAGGATCAGGTCTCGGAGCAGCAGTGGCGCGGCGGTTCGGCGCCGAAGGGTTCGCTGTCGCCCTCATTTCCCGCAACCAGGGGCGGCTCGACGCGCTCGCTGAGGAACTGGGGAAGGACGGCGTCCACGCCCGAGGCTTCACCGCCGACGTGCGGGACCCCGCGTCCATCGCGAGTGCGCTGGAACACGCCACCGAAACGCTCGGCCCCATCGAGGTGCTGCAGTACAGCCCGCTCCCGCAGAAGGACTTCATGCGGCCCGTGCTGGAAACGACCCCGGCGGATCTCGTGGGGCCCATCGAATTCTCCATCTACGGCCCGGTGGCGGCCGTGCACCAGGTGGTTCCGGGCATGCGTTTCCTCGGCAAGAACCGCGGCACCATCCTCTTCGTGAACGGCGGCTCGGCCGTAAAGCCAGGGCGCCACGTGACCGGCACCTCCGTGGCCTTCGCCGGGCAGGCCGCCTACGCGGAGCTCCTTCACGAGGTCCTGGGCGAGGAGGGCATCCAGGTGTCCCAGCTCATCATCGGCGGGCGCATCGTCGCCGGTGATCCCGAGAAGGACCCCGACGTCCTTGCCGGAATCCTCTGGGACCTGCACATCAGGCGCGACCGCTTTCGTCACCAGGTCAGCGAGGACTGAGCAGGCACTGGAGTGCCGGCGGCGGCCCGTGGCCGGAGGGCCTGCCGCCCGTGGCGGGAGAGCCGGCACCCCGCCCGGCGGTGCCTTCCGTGGCACCATTAAGTAATGACCACCGCTCCCTCCCTCGCACGCCCCGCGGGGCTGTCGGCGGTGTGGGAACCGGAAGGTGCGTACAACCTCGCAGGGACCATCGGGATCCTCCAGTGCGGCGCGCAGGATCCCGCACATATCATCACCGCTGGCACCCACTGGCTGGCGTTCCGGAACGACGACGGCGCGACCACCGTCCGCCTCACGCAGCACGGAACGCTGAGGCGGGCACGGATCGAAGCGGCGGCGTGGGGTGCGGGAGCGGAGCTCGCTCTCGCCACCCTTCCGCAGCTCCTCGGAGCCGCCGACAACTGGTCCGGCTTCGACGATCCCGACTACCGCGAGACGCTGCCCGAACTGGCGAGGAAGGGCCGCTACCTCAGTCCGGGCCTCCGGTTACCCTCCACCGGCAGGATGCTCGACGCCGTTGCCCGGTCGGTCCTCGAGCAGCGGGTCACCGGCCTCGAAGCCAAGCGGGCTTGGAGATACCTGTTGAACCAGTACGGCGATCCCGCTCCCGAGGCCGGCGACGACGCTCCCGCCGGGCTTCGGCTCCCGCCGACCGCGAAGCAGTGGCGCCGGGTGCCCTCGTGGGAGTGGCACAAGGCCGGCGTGGACGCGCAGCGTTCGACGACCATCCTGAAGGCCGCGCTGGTGGGCTCCGGGCTCAAGCGGCTTGCGGGCCTCCCCAACGGCGACGAACTCCGTACCGGACTTCGCTCGGTGCCGGGTATCGGAGTCTGGACGGTGGCCGAGGTCCTGCAGCGCACGCACGGGTGCCCTGATTCGATTTCCGTGGGCGATTACCACCTCGCCGCCTACATCGGCGCAGCCCTCACCGGCAGACGGACCGACGACGCCGGCATGATCCGCCTGCTGAAGCCCTGGGCAGGTGAACGGCAGCGCGTCGTGCGGATGCTCTATGCGAGCGGTTTCCGGAAGCCCGCCTACGGTCCGAGGCTGTCCCCCGAGGACCACCGGCGAAGGTGAAGTACCGGGCGCGTCCGGCTAGGCTCGAGGAATGAGCGAACCCGTGAACGTCCTTGCCGTTTTCACCCCCAATGAGGGCGAATTCTTCCGTGTGAAACTGGCCCTCGACATCGCCGTCGAGCGGGTCGTCGAGGAGCCCGGCTGTATCCGGTACGAGATCACCGACGCCGCGGAGGACCGCATCGAACTGACGGAGAAGTGGGAATCCACAGAACTGCTCGATCAGCACCTGTTGGGCGCTGCGGTCCAGGACCTTGGGGAGTCCCTCAGTGCGCTGGTGTCCGGACCGGCGGAGGTAACGCGCTCCGACAAGCAGCCCTGAGTTCGAGCTGAAGACGGAAGAAGCCCCCGCTCGAGAGCGGGGGCTTCCTCGAAGCCGTTTTCCGGGCGGTTGCCGGGGTCAGCCCTCCTGGGGAGACGTGGCATTGCCGGCTGTGGCCTGCTGCGCAACCTGTTCGTGAACGGTTTTCATGTCAAGGCCCTTCACGGCGTCGACGAGTTCGGTGAACTGGGTGGCGTTCATCGCTCCGGGCTGCGAGAACACGAGGACCTTCTCGCGGAAGGCCATCAGTGTGGGGATCGACGTGATGCCCGCGGCCGCTGCGAGGGACTGCTCCGCCTCGGTGTCCACCTTGGCGAAGGTGACGTCGTCGTGCTGCTGGGAGACGGCGTCGTACACCGGTGCGAACTGCTTGCACGGGCCGCACCACTCTGCCCAGAAGTCTACGAACACGATGTCGTTGCCTTCGATGGTTTCGGGGAAGCTTGCTTCGGTGATATTGATTGTCGACATACATCAACGCTAGCGAACATGCCCTCCGATGTCGTCCTCTGTTCGCTGAGGATGAAGCCCATCGTGATCACTGTGGCCATCACTGGCATCACCACTGTCACGACCACTCGAAAAGGATTGCCGAGGCCGGATGCCCTACCTGAAGAAGGACGGCTTCCCCGTCGCGGATGCAGCAGTCTTCCTGCTCGGCGCCTGGACTGCCGAGCGGACGCTGGTGGACAACGCGGAAAGCAGGCGGGGAACCTTCACCGGCATCACCACCTTCACGCCGGACGACGCCGGGCGTCTCGCCTGGGTTGAAGTGGGCACCGTCGCCTGGCCGGCCGTTGGAGCGCCGACCGTTGTAACACCGGCCTTCGAAGCGCCGGCCTTTCGGAAGTACCTCCTGGAGCCTGGAGCCACCCGCTCCGGCCTTCGCGTCCTGTTCGCCGACGGGCGCCCGTTCCATGACCTCGACCTCGCGACAGGAGTCTGCACAGCGGAGCACTGGTGTTCACCGGATACCTACGGAATTCACTTCCTTGTCCGCACGCCGGACGTCATCGAGTATTCCTGGGAAGTGCACGGCCCGGCGAAGGACCAGCTGCTGACCACGGTACTTCGCCGTCGGGAATCGCTAGCATTGCCGCATGAGCTTCGAAACCTCGCATCGGGTAGCCACACCGGTCCTTGAGGTCGCCTTCGAGACTGCGGGGCCGGTGAACGGTTCACCCGTGATCCTGCTGCACGGCTTTCCCTACGACGTCCGGGCGTTCGACGACGTTGCCCCAATCCTTGCGGCACGCGGCCACCGCGTCCTTGCGCCCTACCTGCGGGGCTTCGGTGCCACCTCGTTCCTCGACCAGGCGCGGCGGTCTGGACAGCAAGCGGCTCTGGCGCAGGACCTCCTCGACTTCCTGGACGCCCTCGGGATCTCCAGCGCCGTCCTGGCGGGGTACGACTGGGGCGGCCGCGCCGCCTGCATCGTCGCCGCCCTTTTTCCGGAGCGTGCGTCGGGGTTGGTGACCGCGGGCGGCTACAACGTGCAGGACATCTCCCGGGCCATGGAGCCGATGGCGCCGGAAGTGGAACGGTCCTACTGGTACCAGTACTACTTCTCCACCGAGCGCGGCCGCCGGGGCCTCGAAGCCAATCGGGACGCACTGTGCGAGCTGCTGTGGCGGACCTGGTCACCCTCCTGGCTGGGCGCGGCGTCGTCATTCCCCGCCACCGCAGCCAGCCTCCACAATCCGGATTTCGTGGACGTGGTCATCCATTCCTACCGCCACCGATACGGCCTCGCCGAGGACGATCCCCGGTATCGGGATCTGGAGGACAGGATTGCGGAGCAGCCGGAGATTACGGTGCCGACCATCGTGCTGGAGAGCGGGGACGACGGCGTGGGCGGGCCGCTCAGCTCTACCGACCGGCACCACTTTTCGGGTGGTTACGAGCTCCGGCACCTCCCCGGGGTGGGGCACAATGTGCCCCAGGAGGCGCCTGATGCCTTCGCCCAGGCAGTGCTCGACCTGCTCCCGCCCAGCTAGGCTCTTGCCCTCCGCGTGCCCCGCCGCAGGCGTGGGACCCGGTGAACCCGCGGAAACTCGAACAGCAGGGTCACGGACGCATGATCACCGCGGCTATAGATACAGGCAACGCCCAGCGGAATGCCGATTCCGAGGATCACCAGCAGCGGATACAGCAGCCAGGGGGCGGACAGGCCGACGGCGTCGGCGAGCGCCACGGTGATCATGATCGGCGCGAGGTGTGTGACGTAGAAAACGATCGAGTTCCTGCCGACGAACGCAAGACCTCGCCCGGCGTCTCCGCCGGACATCCGAGGGAAGAGCCGTGCCGCGATCACCAGTACACCCACCACTCCCCAGGCGAACTGCGTCCTGTACAGCACCTCCACCTCCTGCGCACTGAGGAAGGCAACGCCGGCGGCGGCTGCTGCGGAAAGGGAGATCACCCACCAATTCCTGGTGATGCGCAGCGCCGTTTCCCAGTGCTGCGCGGTCCACGCTCCGAGGAAGAAGAAGCCGAACAGGAAAGCGAGCATACCGGCCATGCCGGCTTCGGGCAGCGCCAGGGAGACAAGAAAGCCTGCAAGGGCTGGGTACAGCGGCGGAATCCTCCGCAGCGGGAAGGCAACCGCATAGAAGACGAGGAGGAACCAGAGGTACCAGAGGTAGGTGGGAGGGAAGTAGGCGATTTCGGCGAGATCGGCGAGGGTGAAGTTCGCACTGGCCGCGAGGATGATGACCGACCAGAGAAGATACGGCCAGCCGACCCGGGCGGCTTTGCCCGCGAAGTAGGTTGCGCGGGGCTTCCCCAGCGATCGTGGCAGGAGTACCCCGGAAAGAAACATGAGCACGGGAATGCGGAAGGGCTCAAGGAGCTGGTTGAAGGTCTCGATGACCGGCGGCAGGCCTTCGTCCAGGAACCGCAGCGCTTCACCGGCGTGGAGGACGACCACCAGCAGGATTGCGACGCCGCGCAGGCTGTCGAGCCAATCGACCCTGGTGCCCTTGGCTGCTTCGATCGCACTTCCCCGTCGTCGTGCCGTTCCTCTTGCTGTACAGCCTAGGTGCTTCTGGGCGGGAAATGGTCCCCCTAACCCGGTCTCAAGAGGCAGGGGGACCATCCGGCGTCTATAGCCGCCTAGGAACAGCTCAACCATTGCGGTGCTGGGGTAGCCGCCGCGGGAACTGCTCCCGCTTAAACAGTGCGCTTGCCATAAACAGCAGTCAATCCGACACGGGCCGGGTACGCCAAGGGAGAAATTGAAGGGCTCCATACTCCGCCGGGCGGAGGAGCTGGGCGCCCCGCGCTCCGGTCCGCTGGACATTACGGGGCCGGGCCTATTGTCGACAGGTACAGATGAGGATACTGTGACTGCTGTTACTGCTTCGGGTCTCTTGAACGTGCGGGTCAGTAGCAGGGGGTCCGTCCGGCGCTGGAGGCAGGGGCGGGCCCCTTCTTTCGACCGGAACGCGGATGTCAGGAGACTCGTTGTGATCATCACCCTCCCCGTCGGATCCGGCGGACCGCTGGCCTGCCCCCACCAGTACGTGGGCACCTGCGCGAACTGTCCGACCAAGCCGTAGCGGAAACCAACCCATCCCGGGCAGGAAAAAACCCGTCAGGCCTTCTTTCGAAGCCCTGACGGGTCCAGTTCCCGCACCATTGCTGGTGAGTGGCAGATGAGGGATTCGAAACCTCTTATCGGTGCAGGTCAGGGCCAAAAACCCCGGAATCTAGAGAAAGTGCATCACTGTAAGTCACGCCGTATCAGGTTGTTTCATGGGCAAGTGTGGGCAAAATGTGGGCAGGATGTCGGCACGGGGTCACCGAGGTGCAAGGACGCGCCTCCTTGCGGACCACAAGAGAGAGCCGCCAGTCACTTACTTGCGGCTGGCGGCTCTCTCTTGTTCGGATGGTCTGGTTTAGGCTTTTAGCGTGATGAGTCGCCGCGCTCTAATCAGCTCTCGCCTCTTGCGCTCGCTCTTCGCATCCCGAAGAGCCTGGTCGAATGACCGGACTACGGTTGCACGAGTACCTGCGGATTCTTTTGGCTTCAAGACCAGTTCAATCTTTCCCATGAGTAACCCTCCCTGGCTATACCTAATGATACAGCGGTAAATAGAGACTAGCGTGTGGCTTCCGCATACGCCACAGCGAGTATCGAGGCAAATACGGCAGCGGTAGAACCATCCCGGACATCGAGGTCGCCAGTATTTGGCGAGTCGATGGAAATCATCCCGTATGCCACTGCCCTACCTGTTTCATCGTCCGATCTGCGACGTATCGGTGCGGATATGAAGGTGTTGTAGCTGCCGCCAAGCCCAATGTATGGCCCATCCTCGGCATTCTCGATGTCTGGCTCGAAGGTGAAGTTATTGGCATCGGAGAGCAAACTGAATGCCCGGTCACCGCGAACTGTGCCTCTCTCGAAGGGTAGCGGCTTATCCCCCCTGCCTTGTCGAGCAGCCCAGCTCATCGTCTGCCCATCGTCGCTTATCTCAAATACAACTACCCGAACGTCCTGAAGGTTGCTGAACGCACTCTTCAGGGCACCAGCTGCTTGCTGAGACATCACCCGAACAGAGTTTTTTCGTTCATCCTTCGCCTGCGACGGAATGTCGTGCAGGGTCTCGATCAAAGGAATGAGGCAATCATCCATGATCGACTCACGGGCGGCCGTCTCATCCTCTTGCTGCTTCCAATACGAGTCGAAGTAGGAGTATGCCGCTTGTACACCGCCAGCAAGTGCGATGCCTCCAATACCTAGGCCCCAGAAGTCGGTGCCGAGCAGGAAACCAAACACAGTAACCCCGACAAGCAGCCCGGTGACTGTTACCCATTCAAAGCGGTGACAGTAGTAGCCAGCCCATACGAGAGCCACTTTCGCAGGGTTGTCGGGCTTATGCACTCACGAATTCAACCACAAAGGTCCCCGGACGACAGACAAACTCACTTCTAGCCGTCCCTGTGGCGTTCCCGCTTCGGTATCTCCCGGCGCCGGCATGCCGCGGTGTGCACCCATGCTTCCCTGGCGCGGGAAAACTCCACCCACTGCACGAGTACGGCGTCGGCCGTCCATGCCATGGCGAAGCCCTTCACTGTCTGCTTTACGTCGTCGGGGTAGGTGAGGTCGCACCATACCGGGGACGCGTTTTCTGTGGTCCAGTGGATTGGCTGGGTTGGTTCCTCAAGCTGCACCGGCGCGATAAACCTGTCCGCTGAGGGTGGGATGCCATGCCAACCGTGATGCTCCTGAGCCATGAACGGAGCCTACTTTCCGCCACGGACAAAAACGCACCCAGTGCCTCGCTGGCCGTCGTGCACGGAAGAGTTGAGCCCGGAATCTCCGTGTGTGAAACCCTAGACCACGGGGAAGGACGGCCCTCCCGGGGGGAGGATCGGGGGCGTGGGTCATCATGACGGCGCGGGGATGGGCGGGCTTAGGCTCGGTTCGGGGCTGATGAACGCAGGTCATGCCGTCGAGGCCACGGGAGATGCGCGGCTCATCAACTGTCGAGTTCTGCACAGTTGACAGGTCGCGCCTGAGGGTCACGTCGCTAACCCCTGGCTTCCTTGGTCTTGCGGATCACATTGGCGCGAAATAGGTTACGTCAGATCGTTTGACGATGCTAGTCAGTTGGCTTAGGTAATTGCAGAACTGTGCTTTCCACTTTTCTGCAATTCGCGAACTTTTCCCTTAATCCCGAGACCATGCTTACACTGCAACTCTCAACCACTTCATTTGATATTGGGGAAACAATGAAAAAGAGCACAGCAGGTATCGCATTAGCCGCAGCAGCAGGGTTCACCGCACTGTCGGCAGCGCCCGCCATGGCAGTACACCTTCCATTTCCGAACTGCGACACCGCAGCGGCTGCCGGCGTATTCAACATTCCGGAAGATTCGCCCGCCTTCCAGCAGGGCTTGGACGCTGACAATGACGGCTTCGGGTGCGATGCGGCCGGCAATCCAGCGTTCAACCCCGCTCTCGTCGAAGTGCATGTAGAGCCCGCACCTCCGACGATTGTTCCCGCACCTCCGGCGCCGCCGGTTAACGATCAGCAGATGGGCACGATGCCTACAGGTGGCGCGGAGACCGGCGTAGCCCAAGAGACGGCACCTGACGTATCCGGAATTGCGCTTGGAGGCGGCCTGCTGCTAACGGCAGCTGCAGGCGGTGCGTACATCGTTCGGCGCCGCACAGTCAGTTAAATACCCGCAACGCAGAAAAGCGCCCCACCTCCTTTCGTGGGAGGTGGGGCGCTTCCGCCGTGGCCGTGAGTGAACGGAAGGCATTCCATTTCCAGTTTTGCTCCGGCCCATTTCCGGCGGCTGGTGCTGACGGATCACTGCGCAACGAAGGAACGCTAACCGCCATACTTTGGCACTTGCTGTTGCAGCCCGCCGCGAGCTTCACACCATAATCTGATTAGATATCGGCCTGATTCCAGGGCCGTCCGGGTGGCTCGGGCATCGTCTGAATGAGTTCATCAAAGCCCGCGGGCATGTGCTTGTCAGCCCAATCTCTCGCCGCTGACCACCAGTTATCCCACTTCTCCCAAGGCTGCACTCCCGGCCAATCATCCGGGCGGAAGACAAGAGCCCATGCCGGAATGGTCCCGTCCCACGGCTTCCCGTCGTCCAGGAGAACAACCTTCTGCCGGCGCCTCACCGGACCGCCGAAATATTCCGGACGCCCGAACGCCTCTGAGGTGTCCTGATGGCTTCCTGTTCATCCTCCAACGGGATCCTGAGCGAAGCCACAAGCTTCGCGAGGGTTACGCGCTGCTGACGGGCCTCCACCAAGGCGGGATGAGCCCGGACGCCCTGAGGGCTGACGTTGGTCACACCCTCATCCCTGACGATCCTTTCCAGCTCATCCAAAGCGTCCAATGTGCGGGCGGCTTCAAGCAGAATTGATAGCTCATGTTGGCCTAATTCATAGTCATCCGTGACGGATCGCCACAATTTGCGGCCTCCAGCCTTCAATCCGGATGGGGTCTTGTGCTCCATTACGTTGGTCCTTTCGGGGAAGTGGTGTTGTGGGAGGGGTGGAATAGGCCGATTCATCCAGCGTCGCGGGAATGTACCGCTATGCCGGAGGGAGCGGAGGAAGGCGGGGGTGGCAGGGACTGGGGCGTGGGGTGCCTTGTGGGCCGGTCGTGGTGACCGGCCCACGTTGGTTAGTCGGCGTTGGCTTGTGCGAGGTTGCGGGCCAGGTTGTCCAGTGCTGCCCTGTTGCCGGCGATACGTGCCGCTTGTCCGCCGTGTCCCCATTTCTCGGCTTCCAGGGCTTCGGCGTCGTACTGCACTGCTGCCTGTTCGAGTGACTGGAAGCGGGCGGCGACTTCCTGCACGCCTGTGGCCAGGCTGAGCTTTACGCCCATGAGCACGAGGTCCCAAGCTTCGGGGTTGGCGCCGCGTAGCCGGTTCTCCGTCCATTGCGTGAATGTCGGGTTCCCGATCACGAGGGCTTTGGAGTACGGGTTCTCCGTGAGGCTGGGAAGCATGTGATGGATGAGGCGCCAGACCGCGCACACCTTGGAGATGCGCTTGTTGGCGTCCATGATTTCCAGTGCCGCTTTCCCTGCGTGCAGGTTCATGCTGTCGGGTTCGAGGTAGGCGAGGGGTACGGCTCCCACGATGTCTTTCAACCGTTCGAGGGTGGCGGCGTCGGCGGCGAACATCTCGCCCAACTGGTTGTTGATGCCGGGTACGGCGTCCAGGAACACTGCCAGGACCTCTTGGTCCCGCTTGGCTTCGAGGGCTTCGGTGAGGCCGTGGAGGTTGGCGAGGTAGGCGCGTGTGACGAGTGCCTGCACGGTCTTGTCTGTGCCGGGGTCTTTGCCGGCGGTGAGTAGCTGAGTCACGGCGTCGGTGATTTCGTCGGGGCCGGGGGCTGTGATGGTCAGCGGTGCAGGCGTGGTGGCGGCGGCTTCGGGGATCTCAAAGCCCAAGTGCTTACTTTCTTGCCTCAGAATCATGATCGCGGTCCGCTGGTTCGAATTCATTGGGATGTGCATGGTGTTGCCTTTCGGTTTGGGGTTGCTTGTGGTTGCCGGGGCCTCCGGTGAGCCGGTCATTGCTCGTACACGCTGGCGTCGAAGAGTGCCCTGGTGTAGGTGCGGAGCGGATTTTCCGTGACCTTGTCGGGCATCCGTTCCTGCCCGTGGATTACCGGGCCGGTGATGGGTTCCTGCGGGGCTTCCGGCGCGGGTTCGTGCTCAGGCTCGTTGTTGCTAAACAAGGCCCTTGCGTAGGCGCGGGCACGCTCGGTTTCGTCCATCGGTGTTATTCCTTTTCTTCGGTGGTGGGAGTTTCAAACCAGCTATTCCAGCGGCGGAAGGTGGCGACGGTGATGCCGTCCTTGCCGCGGATGATCTTCAATACCGGGCCGGTGAAGGTGACCTCTTCGGGCTTCGCATCGAATGCGTGTGTTCCGTCTGGGGTGATGATCGTGATTGGCATGGGTGTTACTCCTGATCTGGGGTGGTGGATTCGAGCTTTGGTTGCGAGTTGCCTGCTGCGTCCACGAGGTCGTGGAGCTGGTCGGCGAGGGTCCGGGCTTCGGCGTGGGTCAGGTGGGCTTTGACGCTGCCGCCGTGCATGAGCCCGATGCCCGGCGTTTCGGTGCCGAAGTGGTCTTTCCACGTCCAGGAGCGGGCCTTGATGTAGGGGCGGGTCATTGAGTGGCCTTCTCTCGTGCGTCGTAGAGTTTCAGTCGGGCTTCTGCGGTGAGCGCTCGTGTCTGCCAGGTCCGCATTTCACGGTGGGCTTGGAGGGCTTTGGACTGGAACCGTTCGGCAAGGTGTTCGAGGTCGGCCTTGCATAGGCCCATGGCGTTGAGTGGTGGCGGCTCGATGTAGGTCATTTCAATGTTCCTAGCGGTGAGGGTGTCTCTAGGAAGGTAGGAAGTTTAGGGAGACTAGGAATATAGGAATAGATGGTGTTCCTAAACTTCCTAAAGTTCCTAGGTTCCTGACATGTAGGGGCAGGGTAGGAAGTTAGGAATGGAGGGTGTAGAACCATTTCCCCTGCCCTTCCCGTGATGCTGAGGTGCCGATATGGCGCATGGCCTCTTCGCTGGCGGTCTTCCCGAATCCGGCTTTCTTCAGGTGGTCCTTCACGTCAGCACTGAGGACGTCGCCGGGCTGGTCTGCCAGGTACTCCCGGATCACTTCCTCGGCTTGCTCGGATTTGGACGGCTTCCGGTCTGCGTTCAGCTCGTCACGCTTCCACTCGGCTAGTAGTTGGGCTATCGGCATCAAGGCGTCCTGTGGGCCTGTCAGGAGGGCCGTGGTGCCTGGGTCGTCGTCGGTCTGGGCTCTGACCTGTTCCACGGTGACGTTGAACTTCACGGCGTCCACGATCCCCGTCGTGTTGGCCTTGTCTGGTCCAACCCATAGGTGCTGGGCTCCGGTGTCCGTGAGTTGCGGACGGGCAGCAAATAGGACCATGCGGGCCTTTTGCCGTAATGCTGCGGTGCCGCCCATGAGGTCCCGAGTGTTGGTGGTGTCTGCCCGGTTGGTGTGCGTTACCAGGAGCACCGAGAGGTTGTGCCGGGTGGCCAGGGTCTTCCAGGGGTGGAGTGCCGCCCTAGCCTGTTGGGTGTCTCTGATGTTCAAATTTCCGGCAACGGTGTCCAGCCACGCATCCACCACGAGAAGCGCCGGCTTATCCGTCAGTTGATCCAGGAGCCCGTGAAGTAGGAGCATGTCCCCGCCGTCGCCTCCGGTGAAGATCGGTGTCCCTGAGCCGTCGTCTTCGGCGCAGAAGAAATGCACTCTGGAAACATCCGCGCCGGCTGTCTTCAATCTCGCCTCCACTTCGGCGGCTGAATCTTCGGTGACGATGACAACGACGTCGGCAGGCTTCCGTTTCGCCCAGTTGAACATCGGATAGGCCCGCCCTGTGGTGACAAGCGTTGCCATGAGCACCCATAGCAGGCTCTTGCCGATACCTTCGGCACCGACCAGGACTGTGATTTCCCGACGGGGAAGCCATCCCTTGCCGAGCCATTGCGTTGGCGGCGGTAACCGTAGCTCGGTGGTCCTTCGCAGGGCGAGGCCTTTCTTGCGCGGTTCAAGGGCCGTCACGGTGGCCCCGTGCTGGTAGCCGGGTGGCTCCCAGTCCCCTGCGTTGAGGGGTCGCGCCCATCCGGGCGTGGTGTCTGTCATTTAGGCTGCCTCCGCCATATGTCCTGGTGCCCAAGCGATCGGGCCGCCTCTGTAGTCGGTAATTCGTGTGGCCGCTGCTGCGGCCCGGTGTCTGCGTACGTCGATGCCACCGATCGCGGCACGGATCGTGTTGCGTATGTGCTGGTCCAGGTCCGGGATGCCGTCGAAGAGACAGTCACCGAACGGTTCCCGGCTCGGGGCCATCAAACTCGGTCACCGCCCCGCATTCCGAGGGTGTCCATAGCTGGGTGGGGCTTCGGGTCTGCTGCGATCTTGTCCAGGACGTGGCCGAGGTGTCGGTGGATCTTCTTCATCTCGGCGAGGGTGTATGCCTCTGAATTGCGCTCAAGGTTCGCGAAGAAAGTAACGCCTTCCTCGTCCTTATAGCGGGCGTCGATGTGGAAGCCGATGTCGTTGAGGCGGGAGCTGGGGCCGTCGTGGAGCCCGACGTGTCGGTAGTTCGGGTCTTCCTTCCAGATACTCCGCTGGCTGGTGGCCTGCGCTGCTGGCACAGCGGGAGTGGTTTCTGCGATACTGGGGGTAGTCTTCATGGCTGGTACTTCTTCCTATTCGTTGGGTTGGGTGCTGGTGGCGGCGGTTCCGGAATGTTCTTTGGCGAGAGATCCGGTGCCGTCGCTCTTTTTTGTTCTGGCCCTACACACTGGGCCGAGGTGGTAGTGCAGGCTGACGGGATTCCACAACGGCGCTTGGCACCTGTTGCACCTGCTTGTGAGCGCGAGGCCCACCGAAGCGGCGTAGACCTGAAGTTCCGCGATAACCGCGGCTGCTGGCCTACTCATCTTCAGCGCCTTTCAGATGCGGGTTCTTCGCACTCACTGCGGCGTCGTTCAGCAGGCCGGCGTGACTGGTGCCGTGCCAATACCCGGACTCCCACGCGGCGGCAATATCAGCCTGGGTAATCACGCGCTCACCTGCCGGTCGCCGGTCTGCTGGCGAGTCTGCGCATTCAACCACTCGTCAATGGCGGACTGGCGGTAACGAACGGCCTTGCCGCACTTGATGAACTTCGGGCCAATGCCTCGGTAACGCATTTGCGCAAGTGAGCCGGTCGTAGTTCCGAGGTACTCGGCTACTTGTTCCGGCCGGTGCAGTAAATCTTCCATGTCACCCTCCTCGATCGCTGGAAGATCTTTTTGATCTCCCATGAATCACAGTAAATGACGAGCCGTCACGGTGTCAAGTTTGACTTATCGACGATCATTTTGAGCTGTAGAGTACTTAGCATGGCTGAAAAAAAGATCGCACTGAGCGGCACTGGCGAGACAGTACGCCGAAACGTGAAGCGCCTTCGAGGCGGAATGCAGTACAAAGAGCTGGCAGAGCGGCTGGCTTACCTAGGGCGTCCCATTCCGACGCTCGGGCTGCGCCGTATTGAGGCGGGAGAACGGCGAGTAGACGTTGACGATCTCGCAGCGCTATCCATCGTGTTTGGTGTGTCTCCGCTAACGCTTCTCATGCCGGAAGACGGGAGCCGATTTACCAGCTCATTTGTAACAGGTGTCCCTGACAGGGAAATAGCACACAATGCGCAATGGCTATGGGGAACAGGCCAAGAACCGCTGGTCGTCCACATAACACAGCCGGAAAAGCTGCAAGGCGAGGTTGCCCTATTTCAGAATCGCTCAAGGCCTCTGATTGAACCCCGCGAGCAAGGCGACCTTGGAGACAGGCAATTAGACACCAACGGACGCGGGCTACTACGCGCTTTCGGCTTCGGTGACGTTGACGATAAGCAAGGTCTGGTATACGACGATGGCGACGATTGAGTCTTACGAGACCAGCGCAGGAAAGCGTTACCGGGTCCGATATCGGACGCCTGAGCGGAAACAAACGGACAAACGCGGTTTCAGAACCAAACGGGACGCCGAGAACTTCGCCGCAACCGTGGAAGTGTCCAAACTCAAAGGCGAGTACATCGACGTATCCGCAGCACGGGCAACCATCGGTCAACTTGGGCCGGAATGGCTGGCACGGCAAACGCACCTGAAACCCTCGTCATACCGCCCAGTAGAGGCCGCGTGGCGGAATCATGTTGAACCTGTCTGGAGTGCTAAAGCTGTGTCCGACATACGGAAGACCGCCGTGCAGCAGTGGCTTTCCCACATGACTACGGGTGACGGCGCAACAGTGAAAGCGAAGTCCGCAACGGTGGTTATCCGGGCGTATGGCGTGCTGGCGTCCATCCTGGATGGTGCCGTTGATGACCGGCGCATTCTGTCCAATCCGGCGCGGGGTGTGGACCTGCCCAGGAAGGGCCGGAAAGCACACATCTACCTTTCCCATGACCAAGTGCATGATCTGGCGGCAGAAGCGAAGCATGGAACGTTGGTCTTAGTGCTGGCCTATTGCGGTCTGCGCTGGGGTGAAGCTGTAGGCCTCAGAGTGAAGCATCTCGACATGTTGAAACGGCGCTTTCGGGTAGAAGAAAACGCGGTCGAGGTTGGCGGCAAGATCGAAGTAGGCACACCCAAAAATCATAAGAAGCGCTCCGTGCCGTTCCCTAGGTTCCTTACAGAACCGCTTGCCGTCCAATGCGAGGGCAAAGGGCGGGAGGATCTGGTGTTTCCCGGTGAGGACGGCGGCTATATGCGTTCCACGCGGGTGCAAGAGAACCGGGGTGGTTGGTTTACGGGTGCGGTAAAGCGTTCCGGGGTTCCCAGGATCACTCCTCATGATCTACGGCATACCGCGGCGAGCTTCGCAGTTTCCGCCGGCGCCAACGTCAAAGCGGTCCAACGGATGCTCGGTCACAGCTCAGCGGCAATGACTCTGGACATCTATGCGGACCTGTTCGATGAGGACTTGAACGCCGTTGCAGATGCGCTAGATCACGCTGTTTCAGCGGCAAGTGTGGGCAAATTGTGGGCACGGAGCTTATCCGAGCAAAACTAGAGGCCCCTACTTCCCAGTGTTTGCGGGAAGTAAGGGCCTTAGTTGCCTGTGGCAGATGAGGGATTCGAACCCCCGTAGGCGTTGCCAGCTGATTTACAGTCAGCCCCCTTTGGCCGCTCGGGTAATCTGCCGAACGTCTTCAAGTGAAGACCACCCGCCGCAAGGACGGGCAAGATCACTTTACAAAAGATTCGTCCCAGACACGAATCGTCATCGACTGCGCAGTAGATACCGCCGACACGGCTTTTGGCGGTAAGTGCTGCGCACTCGATGCCAGGACGGCACGTCGGTGCTGCGCACTCGATGCCAGGACGGCACGTCGGTGCTGCGCACTCGATGCCAGGACGGCACGCGCAGGTGCAACCCAGTAGGCTGGAGCGAGGAATTGAACCAACTTCAAGGAGGCACCGTGGCAAGCGAATCCACGTTCGACGTCGTGAGCAAAGTGGACAAGCAGGAGGTGGCCAACGCGCTGAATCAGGCGCAGAAGGAAATAGTGCAGCGCTACGACTTCAAGGGTGTCGGCGCGGAGGTCGACTTCAGCGGCGAGAAAATCCTCATGAAGGCCAACTCGGAGGAGCGTGTCCTCGCCGTGCTCGACGTGCTGCAGTCCAAGATGATCAAGCGCGGCATCTCCCTGAAGTCCCTCGACACGGGAGAGCCCTACGCCTCAGGTAAGGAATTCCGCCTGGAGACCGCGATCAAGGAGGGCATCGAGCAGGACATCGCCAAGAAGATCA
The DNA here is from genome assembly GCF_000520555.1 of Arthrobacter sp. Br18. Classification (GTDB taxonomy): domain Bacteria; phylum Actinomycetota; class Actinomycetes; order Actinomycetales; family Micrococcaceae; genus Arthrobacter_D. The sequence continues at coordinate 59,094 of NZ_KI914846.1, forward strand.
ACAAGCTCATCCGGGACGAGGGACCCAAGGGCGTGAAGTCCCAGATCCAGGGCGATGAACTGCGCGTCAGCTCCAAATCACGTGATGACCTCCAGGCCACCATGGCCCTGTTGAAGAACTTCGACGAGGCAGACCTCCAGTTCGTCAACATGCGCTGACCCGCACTCCCGCTTCGATCGGGCGACGAGAGGGCCCGCCGTCGTCGGCGCGAAACTCAGCCCAACGGCCGACCGGCCATCCCCTCGAGGCGCGCGATGCGCTGGTCCATGGGAGGGTGGCTTGCGAACAGCTTGCCCACACCGCCGCCCTCGAAGGGGTTGGCGATCATCAGGTGCGAGGTGTTGACGAGTCGCTGCTCCTGCGGAAGCGGCGCCCGCTGGGTGCCGGAGGCGAGTTTGCGCAGCGCCGAGGCAAGGGCCAATGGATCGTTGGTGAGTTTGGCACCGTCCTCGTCGGCATCGTACTCGCGCGTGCGGCCGATCGCCATCTGGATGAGGCCCGCGGCGACCGGGGCCAGGAACGCCAGCACCAGGGCGGCGATGGGATTGCCGCCCTGGTTCCGGTTCCCGCCGAACAGGCCCGCGAACGCGAACATCTGCGCCACCGACGTGATGACGCCGGCAACGGCGGCCGCAATGGAGCCCGTGAGGATGTCCCGGTTGTACACGTGCATGAGTTCATGTCCCAGGACGCCGCGGAGTTCGCGTTCGTCGAGCAGTTGGAGGATCCCCTGTGTGCAGCAGACCGCCGCGTGCTCGGGGTTGCGGCCCGTCGCGAACGCGTTGGGCGCCATCGTGGGTGAGACGTACAGGCGCGGCATCGGTTTGTTGGCCCGCGCGCTGAGCTCCCGCACAATCCGGTACATGGCCGGTGCCTGCTGCTCGGTCACCTCGACGGCCTTCATGCTGCGGATGGCGATCTTGTCGCTGTTCCAGTAGCTGTAGGCCACGGATCCCACGCCGATCAGCGCGAAGATCCAGAGGAAGGCGGAACTGCCCGTGGCACCGGCGATGACAGCGCCGAACAGGAGGAAAATCCCCATGAGGACGCCGAACAACAACGCCGTCTTGGCACCGTTGAGGTGATTGTGCACTGCAGCAACTCCTTTGAAAGTCGGCTCCCGAACCCAGCAGGGCCGTACTGGTTCAACGCCGCCGCGGGGCGCGCTGTTCCACAGATTCTACGGGCCGGGGCTCGGCGCGGGCCGGCAGCCTCAAGCTTCCGGGTGCCGCGAGTCGTACCGGGCAAAGCGTGGCTGCCAGCGTGAGAGGGCCAGCACCAGCACGATGCAGGCGAGCCCGCCGACGACGGCGGTCCACCCCTCCCCCAGCCAGGCCGCGTTCCCGCCGGCCACCACGTCACCCACCCGCGGGCCCCCCGCGACGACGACGATGAAGACCCCCTGCAGCCTGCCGCGCATCGCGTCGGGAGTTGCGGACTGCAGGATGGTGTTGCGGAAGACACTGCTGATCGAGTCGGCGATTCCGGCGAGGACGAGGCACAGGGCTGCGGGGAGAACCCAGGCGGACAGCTCCCCCTCCCCCGCCGCGGTCCCGCCGGACGAGCTCGCCATGACCACCACCAGGCCGAAGCCGCTGACCGAGGCGCCCCACCCGACGATCGACCAGATCACCGCCTGCCCCTGCTGATGGATGCGCCCGAGCGGACCGGAGAACAGGCCCGCCAGCACCGCCCCGAAAGCGGCCGAGGCGAACAGGATACCGACCGTCAGCTCACCGCCGCCGATCAGTACGGCCCCCACCGCAGGCAACAGGACGCGCGGCTGGGCCAGGATCATGGCGGCCAGATCCACGATGAACGTCATGCGGATATTCGGCCGGGTTCCGAGGAAGCGGAAGCCCTCGAGGACCGTCGCGAGCCCTGCGCGACGGGTGGGCCCTTCCGGCGGAAGGGGCGGCAGCCGGTAGACCGCCCACAGCGCGAAGGTGAAGGTCACGACGTCGATGGTGTAGGTCCAGGCATAGCCCACCTGCGCCACCAGCACGCCCGCGAGCAGCGGGCCGATGGTGAAGGCCAGGCCGAAGGTGATCATGCTGAGGGCGTTGGCCGCCGGAAGGAGTTCCGGCCGGACCAGCCGCGGGATGATCGAGCTGCGGGTGGGCTGGTTGATGCCTGCGGCACCCGAATGGACGGCAATGAGGCAGTAGAGCAGCCAGACGTTGTCGAGGCCCAGCCACGCCTGCGCAGCGATGGCCATGGACGTTATCCAGAGGGCGATTCCCGATGCCAGAGCCACTTTGCGGCGATCCTGCGCATCGGCGATTGCTCCGCCGTACAGACCGGCGATCACGAGCGGCACGAGGGCGAACAGGCTGAGGAGGCCGACGCTCAACGTCGATTCCGTCAAGGAATAGACCTGGAGACTGACGGCGATCAGGGTGAGCTGGGTTCCGATGGCCGAGAGCGCCGTGCCGATGTAGAGCCGGCGGAATGCGGGGCTCTCCCGCAGCGGCGTGATGTCAGCAAGGAGTCGGGGCACCGGGAAAGTGTATCCGGAGTTTGGTTCACGGCGGCAACGAACTCACCCGGGGGAAGTGCTCCTCAGGCTTCCAGCTCGCCCGCCGCAATGGCCTTGTGGATTTCCTCCAGGACCCGCTTGTCGCCGATGGGCCGGAAGTGGCCCATCGTGTCGAGTTGCACGTTGCGGGCTCCCTCCAGGTAGCTGCCGCCCGGAATGTGCGGGTCGAACCTGCCGTAGATCGACGTGATGCGGGCGTTGTTCTCGATATTCGCGCGCAGCAGCTGAAGCGTACGGTTGCCCGGCGCAAAGGCCCGGATGCTCGGAAGCACGAAGAAATTCGCGTAGATCGAGCCGGAGAACGGAGTGTTCACGGTGACCAGCCGGTTCACGCGTCCTGCCTGGTGAGGCATGGTCAGCAAAAACTTCCCGATCAGCCCGCCTTTGCTGTGGGCGACGACCACCACGTTCTCAAGGCCCTGCTGTTCGAGATATCGACCCACGAGGACTGCCATATCCTCGACCGTTCCCAGGTTGTAGCCGAGCTGCCGCACCACGTGGATGGGGTGGCCTGCAGCATGCAGATGGTCCGCAACGGGACGCATGAACTGCCAGGTCTCGTAGATTCCCGGGATCAGCAGGACGGGCAGCCGGTGCACGTGAGCCTTCTCCGGGTCGGTGGTCAGGTAGCGTGCGGGATCGGCCCGAAAGAGAAAGCCATGCACCTGCCAGAAGCCCACGTAGGCGTAGTCGAGTGCCCAGGCCCAGCCGCGCTTCACGAGATTCACCCTTTCACCGTACCGATATTCTTCACAGCCGGGGCGGCGACTTCGAGCACGACGGCCCATGGACACGAACGTTGCCCCGAGCCGCACGCGCCGCACTCACTCCCGGTTTCACGCGCGAGACACTCGCGGGTGTCGTGGCCTGCGGTTAGGCTGAAGTGACTCCTTCCTCACAGGGGGCTTCGTGTCAGACATTCGGGTGATCCAAAGGCCGCGGCCGACGGCGATCCGGGCGGCCGGACTTTTCGACGGGCAGTCGTTCCGGCAAGCCTCCGTGGTAATCCTCGACGGACCACTCATCGCGTCGGTGGGGACCGGAGAATACATTCCGGAGTATGCAGACCCGCTCGATCTGGGGCCGGTGACCCTGCTCCCCGGCCTCATCGACACCCATACCCATCTGGCCTTTGATGCCGGCGCCGACCCGGTGGGCACACTGGCTGCCCGGACGGATGCCGAGGTCGTCGTCGCAATGCGCCGTGCCGGGCACGCCGCGTTGGCGGGCGGCGTCACCACCCTGCGGGATCTGGGCGACCTCGACTATCTGTCCCTGCAGCTGCGCGGTTCCCGCGGCTTTCCGACACTGGTGGCGGCCGGACCTCCCATCACCTCCGTCGCCGGGCACTGCCACTTCCTGGGCGGCACCGCGTCCCCGGGAGAACAGAGCCTGCGGGCAGCCGTCCGTGAGCACGCCGACCATGGCGTGGACGTCATCAAGATCATGGCCACCGGAGGAAATCTGACGCCGGGAAGCAGGCAGGAGTCAGCGCAGTTCAGCGCCGCAGAGATACGTGCCGCCGTTGACGAGGCCCACCGGGCCGGACTACCTGTCACGGCGCATGCCCACGGCACGCCCGGCATAGCGAATGCCATTACTGCCGGCGTTGACGGAATGGAACACGTCAGTTTCTGGTCAGCAACGGGCGTCGACGAGCCCGGGGACTTCATCCACAGAATAATCAGCCAACGGATCGTCGTTGGAGCAACGGTGGGGATACGCCCCGTGGAAGGGCTCCGTCCGCCGGACGCTGTCCTGCGACGGCTGCCGTTCATCGAGGCCAACCTGCGGCGGATGTACGAAGCCGGTGCCGTTCTGGCCGCTGGAACCGATGGCGGGATCGCCCCGACGAAACCCCACGATGTCGTCCGGTACGCGCTGCCCCAGCTCATGGATGCGGGCATGGGTGCCGCCGAAGCCCTTCAAATGATCACCTCCGCGGCGGCAGCAACCTGCGGGCTCTCGACGTCCAAGGGGCGGATCGAAGCCGGTTACGACGCGGACCTGTTGGCGGTTCGGGGAAACCCGCTCGAGGACCCGGCAAGCATCCATGACATCGCGGCAGTCTTCAGCCGGGGAACCAGGGTCTGCTGAGGCCGAGGGGGCAGCAATACCGGGGACGGCGCGGAGCCTTATTATGATTTATTCAAAATAAGTGGTTGACTCGGGCCATGACCACGGGAACGCACCGCTCCGATGCCCTCGAGGCTCAGTGGTCACGCGCGCTGCACTCCCTGGGGCGGCGCGTCACCCGGCAGAGGCTGGCAGTCCTCGCCGCCGTCGAGCATTCCCCGCATTCCACCGCCGACGATGCTGCAGCCGCGGTGCGCGCTGAGCTGCCGCACATCACCGTGCAGTCCGTCTATGTGGTCCTCGCGGACCTGACCGACGCGGGACTGCTGCGCCGCATCGAGACGCCGCACTCCCCCGCGCGCTATGAGACGCGGGTCGGGGACAACCACCACCACGCGGTGTGCACAGGGTGCGGGCGCATCGAGGACGTCGACTGCGCCGTGGGCCACGCCCCGTGCCTCACCCCCTCCTGGGCCCCGGGGTCAGGGCGCATGACCATCCAGATCGCGGAAGTGATGTACCAGGGCCTGTGCGACGACTGCCGCGACATCCCCGCACAATCCACCGACCACTCAACAGATTCACCACAGAAGGAGCACCATGAACGCTAATTTCAGCACGACGCAGTCCGGGGCGCCGGTCATCGATGACGGCCATTCCTCGGTTATGGGCCGCGACGGAGCCATTCCGCTGACCGACCACTACCTCATCGAGAAGCTGGCCCAGTTCAACCGCGAGCGCGTCCCCGAGCGTGTGGTCCACGCCAAGGGCGGCGGTGCCTTCGGTGTCTTCGAGACCACCGAGGACGTCAGTATGTTCACCAAGGCGGCCCTCTTCCAGCAGGGCGCCACCACCGAGACGCTGCTGCGGTTCTCCTCTGTGGCCGGCGAGCAGGGCTCCCCCGACACGTGGCGCGACCCCCGCGGCTTTGCGCTGAAGTTCTACACCCCCGAGGGCAACTACGACCTCGTGGGAAACAACACGCCCGTCTTCTTCATCCGCGACGGCATCAAGTTTCCCGACTTCATCCACTCGCAGAAGCGCCTTCCCGGCACCAACCTGCGCGACGCCGACATGCAGTGGGATTTCTGGACGCTCAGCCCGGAGTCCGCCCACCAGGTCACCTGGCTCATGGGCGACCGCGGCCTCCCCAACTCCTGGCGCACCATGAACGGCTATGGATCCCATACCTACATGTGGATCAACGAGGCCGGTGAGAAGTTCTGGGTCAAATACCATTTCAAGTCCAACCAAGGCCACGAAGTGCTGTCCGTCGACGAGGCCGAGGCCCTGGCCGGCTCTGACGCCGACCACCACCTGCGGGACCTTTCCGAGAACATCGCCAAAGGTAACCACCCGAGCTGGGACCTGAAGGTCCAGATCATGCCCTACCACGACGCCAAGGACTACCGCTTCAATCCCTTCGACCTCACCAAGGTCTGGCCGCAGGCCGACTACCCGCTGATCCCGGTCGGCAAGCTCACACTGAACCGCAATCCAGAGAACTACTTCTCGCAGATCGAGACCGCAATCCAGAGAACTACTTCTCGCAGATCGAGCAGGCGACGTTCGCGCCGTCGAACTTTGTTCCCGGCATCGCGGCGAGCCCCGACCGCATGCTGCAGGCCCGGATCTTCTCCTACGCCGACGCGCACCGCTACCGGGTGGGAACCAACCATGCGCAGCTCCCGGTGAACATGCCGAAGAACGAGGTCCGCAACTACTCGAAGGACGGCTCCGGCAGGTACCACTTCAACTCCGCGGCCACCCCTGTCTACGCCCCGAACTCCGTCGGCGGTCCCGCCGCTGATCCCGCACAGTACGGTGCGCACGGCGGCTGGGAGAACGACGGCGACCTCGTCTACGCCGCGCACTCGCTGCACGCGGAGGACGACGACTTCGGCCAGGCCGGCACGCTGTACCGCGAGGTCTTCGACGACGCCGAGCGCGCGCGTTTCCTCGAGACGATCACCGGAGCGGTGGGCGGCGTCGTCAGCGGCGATATCCGTGAGCGCGCCATCGCGTACTGGACCAGCGTCGATGAGACCCTGGGTGCCAAGCTCCGCGCGAATCTCGGCACGGCATCCGCATCCGCATCCGAAGCGGCACTGTATTAGGCCCTACCCCGCATAGCCCCGCCGGGCGAGCGCTTACGGAGAGGCAGGACGGACCTGGTCCGCCCTGCCTCTTCTGCAAGGAGCGCGGCGCTGGCGGGATCACACCTGCTGGAGCTCGGCGTCCGCGATGAGGTGTTCCACGCGGTGTCGCTGCCGTGTGGGCAGGAGTGCGAGGTACTGCGGGTTCTCGGCCAGGAATTCACGGACCTGCGGACAGTACGGCGCGACGGCAAGACGGCGCCGGTGCGCGTTGAGGAGGACATGCTGGATCAACAGCGGTTCCACCTCCATCCGCCGGAAGCGCGGGTCCACGACGGCCTGCAGGAGCAGGACGTTCCCGCCATGCATCTCGTACTTGACGTATCCAGCCATCCTCCCGTCGGAGAAGAGTTCGAATCGGGAGAACAGCGGGTTGTCGCGGAAGGTCCCTCGCAGTTGCGACTGTGGAACGCGTGTCTCGGCGATGGTTTCCCGGCGTTCGAGCTCCTCGACGAGGGCTTCGTACTGCTCCCTGGACTCCATCGGCGGGTAGTTGCGGTCCAGAAGTCGATAGACCTGATTGCAGAGCACGCGCAGCTCGCGGGTGGTGATCACCGAGAGATCCACCGGAAATCCCGTCTCATCGAGGTGCGGATCGATGCTGGAGGGGTGGCCCGACGGCCCGACGAACGGCGGCGGACTCTCCTGCACAACGGGCGAATGTAGCCGGTCAAGTACTAGGGGATCATTTTCCATGGCTGACTCCACGATGGTGGTTCCCATGGCCCTCTGCTAATGGTGGTTCCCATGGCCCTCTGCTAGGCCGGTTCCGAAAGCATAGTTCACCCCGGTTGAAAGAGAAACCCAGCAGGCTGACTAATTTTCGATGGCCCGTGGAGCCCGAGGGCCCGCGGATTTTCAGCCGGAGATTTCCTGCTGAACGAGGCCCGCAAGGGACCGCAAGCGTTGTTCGTCCTGCTCGGAAAAACCGCGGGGTTTGTCGTCGATGACGCAGAGCGTGCCGATCCGCCAGCCACCCGGCCCGGTCAGCGGGCACCCGGCGTAGAAGCGTATCCGCGGGAGGTCCTGCACCAGCGGATTGTTCCGGAATCGTTCGTCGTGGAGGGCGTCGGTGACCACCAGGGCATCGGCCGAGCGGATGGTCTGATTGCAGAAGGAGACGTCCCGCGGCAGGTCCTGCCCGATCGGGCCGTTGACCGACTTGATGATCTGCCGGTCCTGTCCGATGAGCGCGATCGACGCCGAGCTCACGGCGAACTCCTGCCGGGCGCGCCGGGTGATCCTGTCGAACCGTTCCTCGCGGAGGGTGCCGAGCAGCCCGGTGCTGTGCAGCGATTCGAGCCGGCGGGCTTCTGCCCTCTGACGGCCGGGGCGGGATCCGGGACCCGTGACCGGGTCCGCGGCGACCAGCCTCTCCAGGTCCCGATCGGACAGCCTGTCGAACCGGCTTCCTGAGTAGCCCGCCGCAGTGGACACGTCCCCGTTGCTGTAGGGCGCGGGACGGAAGGGCTCGCTCCGCCCGTCGAGCAGTTCATTGACGGTGTGGGCGACAATGTCCCGCTCGACCCGGGGCAGGAGCAGCAGGCCGTGGAGATACGCCTCGACGTCGGCGATGTCGCAGGTACCGCCGGTGTCGAGATACGCCATCCATAGATCACCGACTCGAAGCCCGGCGTCTGCGACGGTCCCGAGCGTGAGCCATTGCTGCAGGTATCCGTCCATCCCTGTCATTCCTCAGGCCTCCACTCCGCGCACCACACCCGACACCTCTACGGTACATTTTCCGGCGCTCTCCGGACGGACACAAAATGGCGTGCCGTCTGCGCCGGTCCTTGCTAAGCTCCCGGTGCTGATAGTGCCCTCCTGACACCCTGATACCGTTCCTGGAAGCTGAACGCCGCCCGGCGCGAATGCCGACCACAAGCACCCGGAGGACCACGTGCGCGCAGTCTATTTCGACAGGTACTCCCAGCGCCCGGCGATCCGGACCGTGGCGGACCCGGTGCCCGGTCCGGACGGTGTCGTCGTGCGCGTTGAGACCACAGGACTGTGCCGGAGCGATGTCCACGGCTGGCTGGGGCACGACTCGGGAATTGCGCTCCCCCACGTTCCCGGACATGAGCTGGTGGGAACCATCGCCGCCCTCGGTCCCCGCGTACAGCGTTTCGCCGAGGGGCAGCGCGTCACCGTGCCGTTCGTCTGCGCATGCGGACAATGTCCTGAGTGCCGCTCGGGCAACGGACAGGTCTGCCGGAACCAGACCCAGCCCGGCTTCACCCACTGGGGCTCCTACGCCGAGCTGGTAGCCCTCCACGACGCGGACACCAATCTCATTGCCGTCCCCGACGACCTCGACAGCGGAGCCGCGGCGCTCCTCGGGTGTCGTTTCGCCACTGCCTACCGGGGCCTCGCCCACCAGGCGCAGCTCCAGCGAGGCGAGTCACTCCTGGTGATCGGCTGCGGAGGCGTCGGGCTGAGTGCGGTGATGATCGGCGTCGCGCTGGGAGCAACCGTCACCGCCGTCGACATCGACGACTTCACCCTGGACCGTGCGCGCCGGCTGGGAGCCTCGCGCGTGATCAACTCCTCCGGGCTGGGCCAGACGGAGCTGCTCGGCTCGATCGAGGCCCTGGTTCCGCAGGGCGTGCAGGTCTCGGTCGACGCCCTGGGGCTCGCGGAGACTGCAGCTGCCGGCATCCTGTCCCTTCTTCCCCGGGGACGCCATGTCCAGATCGGACTGTTCTCGTCCGACCCGGTGCTGCCGATGTCAGCTGTGATCGCCAGGGAGCTGACGGTGCTGGGGAGCCATGGGATGCCCGCCGGGGACTATCCTGCCCTGCTTGCCCTGGTCGCTTCGGGAGCGCTGCGCCCCGAAACGCTGATCGAGCGCAGAATCACCCTGGACGAGGCACCCGAGGCACTCGTGGCGATGGCCTCGGGGCGCAACCCCGCGGGCGTGACCGTCATCGATATCCTCCCGCCCACCCGGGTCAGGTCCTCACGAGCGCCGGTTCCGGTTCCCTTTCGGTCCGGGTGAGTCTGGCACCCTCGACGTCGACGTCGGGCAGGATCCGGCCGAGCCATGCCGGCAGCCACCATGCCTTCCTGCCGAGCAGGTACATCGCCGCCGGGACGAGGGTCATCCGCACCACGAAGGCATCCACCAGCACTCCGAACGCCAGTCCGAAGCCGATCGGGCGGACCATCGCCAGGTGGGAGAACACGAAGCCGGTGAAGACGGCGACCATGATGATCGCCGCTGCGGTGACCACCCGGGCGCCGTGGCTGAAACCGATACGCACCGCTGCCCGCGGATCGTCCCCGTGCACGAAGGCTTCCCGCATTCCGGACACCAGGAACATCTGGTAGTCCATCGCCAGCCCGAACAGGACGCCGATCAGGATGATGGGCAGGAAGCTGAGGATGGGACCCGGGTTCGTCACCCCGAAGAAGTCCCCCAACCAGCCCCACTGGTAGATGGCCACCGTCGCGCCGAAGCTTGCCAGCAGCGAGAGCAGGAAGCCTGCGGTGGCGATCAGCGGCACCAGGACCGAACGGAAGACCAGCAGCAGCAGGATCAGTGACAGGCCGACGACGATGCCCAGGTACAGCGGCATGGCCTCCATGAGCTTCGCCGAGACGTCGATGTTCGCGGCGGTCTGCCCGGTCACCGAGATTGCCACCCCGGTGTCGGCTTCGACGTCCGCCGAGGAGTTCCTCAGGTCCCGCACGAGGTTCTCGGTGGTTTCACTGGCCGGACCCTCCTCGGGCAGGACCTGGAAGATCGCGGTCCGCCCGTTGTCGCTGACCGTCGCCGGGATCGAGGCGGCGACGTCGGGAATGGCCGCCAGGCGGTCGTTGACCTCCAGCTGCAGTTCGGTCAGTTCGGCCTCGTCGGCTGTTTCAGGCAGGGATCCGACGACGATCAGCGGCCCGTTGGTTCCCTCCCCGAACTTCTCCCCTACGGTGCTGTAGGCCTGGAAGGCAGTGGAATCGGCGGGCTCGGTGCCGCCGTCGGGCAGGCCGACCCGGAGCTGTGCTGCCGGGATCGCGAGAACACCGAGGAGGACGACGCCGGCGATCAGCGTGAGGACCGGTTTCCGGGTGACGAACCCACCCCAGCCGCGGCCTT
>NZ_KI914846.1:70057-74795 GCF_000520555.1 Arthrobacter sp. Br18
CGCCGGTCTGCTGCCAGCTGCAGCGTATCCGGCGTACCCTCGGCCGATCCGGCGTCGTTCCTCGCCCAGCGCCGCTTCGAGATGAGGCGCCTGCCGAGAACGGCGAGGAGCGCCGGCGTCAGGGTCAGGGCTACGAGGACCGACAGCGCGACCGTCCCCGCGGCGGAGAGGCCCATGACGGTGAGGAACGGCAGCCCCGGCACCGCAAGGGCAGCGAGCGCCACCACCACGGTGAGTCCGGCGAACAGCACGGCGTTGCCGGCGGTCCCCGTGGCCTTGCCGATGGACTCCTGCATCTCCACTCCGTGCAGCAGCTGCGTCCGATGGCGGTTGACGATGAACAGGGAGTAGTCGATCCCCACGGCCAGGCCGAGCATGAGGGCGAGCACGGGGGAGATGCTGTTCATCTCGATGAGCCCGGAGAGGGCGAAGGTGATGCCGACGCCCACCCCCACTCCCACCACGGCCATGACCAGCGGCAGCCCCGCGGCGATCAGGGTGCCGAGCATCAGCACCAGCACGATCGCCGCGACGAGCAGACCCACGATCTCCGCCGGGCCGAGGATCTCCGAGACGTCCTCGACGATCTCCTTGCTGAAATCCACCGAGACACCGGCGTCCGTGACGGATTCGGCCGTCACCTGGAGTTCCTCGCGGAGTTCCGGCGGCACGGCATTGATCTGCTCCTCGAACTGCACACTCGCCACGGCGGCGGTGTTGTCCTCGGACACGAGCCGGATGCCCGACGTCGCCTCGAGTCTGCGCTGCGCAAGCGCCAGGGATGCGCGGCCCTCGTCGAGCTGGGTGCGGCCGGCCTCGAGTTCGGCCCTGCCGGCGTCGAGCTGCGCCTGGGCGGCTGCGAGCTGGTCCTCGGTGGCCTGCGCCTGCTCCGGCGGGAGGAACGCGCGCCCCTGCTCGAAGGCTTCCCGCTGCGCGTCGAGCTGCTCCTGGCCCTGCCCGAGCTGCGCTTCGCCGTCGGAGAGCTGCTGTCCGCTGGCGTCCAGCTCGGTGCGCCCGGCCTGCAGCTCGGCGCTGCCGCTTTCGACCTGCGCTGCGACGTCGAACGGATCCACAACCGAGCGGACGCCGTCGAGCGCCGCCATCTCCGCCAGAGCTGCCCGGACGGCGGCCTCCTGGTCGGCGGTGAAGGCGCCGTCGTCGGAGGTAAACACCACAGTGCCGGTGCCTCCAACGGCCTCGGGAAGTTCAGCCCGCAGACGGTCGGAGATGCGCTGCGACTCGGTGCCGGGGATGGAGAAGTTGTTGGTCAGGGTCCCGGAGAACGCGACGGCGGCGCCGCCGACGGCGAGGATGATGGCCAGCCAGGCCGAGACCACCCACCAGCGCCTGCGGTACGCGAACTTGCCGAGCCGGTAGAGCAGAAATGCCATGATGCGTCCTTGCTGGTGGGTGCGGGGAATGGAGGGAGTGTCAGGCGGGGTTCGCGAAGCCGTCGCGGAGCAGTGAGAGGGCGCGGACGATCCGGGCTTCGAGGTCGGCGCCGGAGGCGTCGTCGGGCTCGGGGGTCTCCCCCGCCCAGTCCTGCATGGCCGCCTTGGTGCACGAGAGCACCGAGCCGACGAGTGCTGTGACATAGAGGTGGGAGACGCCGTCGCCGAGACGCTCCTCGACGGCCTGCACGATCCGGGTTTCGGCGCGTTCCCACGAGTGCAGCTGCGCGCGGAGCAGCTCCGGGTTGTCGGCCGCCATGCGGAACAGCTCGCCGTGCGCTCCCAGATGCTCCACCTGAGTGGTCGCGCTGAACGCCCCGATCATGGTGTCCAGCAACGGGAGCCCGGCGGGTTGCGCCGCAAAAATGCCGATCGCCAGTTCGAGGAAGGACTCAGTGCGGAGGTTGAGGGCATCCTCGGCGCTGCGGAAGTAGTTGAAGAAGGTGCGGCGCGAAACCCCGGCATGGGCGGCGATCTGGTCCACGGTGAATGACCCGGGCCCTTGGCTGCGCGCGAGGGTCAGCGCAGCCTCGGCGATCGCCCGCCGGGTGTCGATCTTGTTCTGCTCACGGCGCCCCGGGGGCTCCGTCGTCTCAGCCATCACTTCCACACCCAGCAGGCTAGTTCAAAACTTGCACAGCGTGCAACAACCGTGGCGGCAGCTGCCCGGCCGGATACTGCAGTACGACGGGTCGGCACGTCGTGCCTGTCCGTTGCGGAGAACACCCAGCCCCGATAGATTCCCGGTATGCAGCGTGTCGACGGCATCGGCGGCCTGTTCTTCCGTGCGTCGGACCCGGACGGCCTGGCCCGGTGGTACAGCGACCATCTGGGCGTGGACCCGCCTCCAGCCTCCTACGACGAGGCCTCCTGGCAGCAGAAGGCCGGCTCCACCGTGTTCGCGGCCATGCCCACCGACTCACCGCACTTCGGAAGCCGGCTCCACAGCTGGGCGATCAACTTCCGGGTCGCCGATCTGGACGCGATGGTGGCCCAGCTACGGAACGCCGGCATTCCGGTCGAGGTGGACCCGGTCACCTACCCCAACGGGACCTTCGCCAGCCTGGAGGATCCCGAAGGCCATGGGATCCAGCTGTGGCAGCCCTCGGGAGCCGACCGTTCGGACATGGAAAAGGGCGGGTGAAGAATTCCACCCGCCCTTCCTGGCGCACCTACTCCATCAGGCGCGACCGGATGAGGAACCGCTTGCCCTCCGGCGCCTCGACCGAGAAGCCGCTGCCCCGCCCGGGAACGACGTCGACCGTCAGGTGGGTGTGCCTCCAGTACTCGAACTGCTCCCGTGACATCCAGAAATCAATCGGCTGGCTGCCGTCGTCGGAGATGTCGAGCACCCCGAGCAGGATGTCGGCTTCCGCGGTGATGAACTCCCCGTCCGGATAGCACATGGGCGAGGAACCGTCGCAGCAGCCACCGGACTGGTGGAACATCAGCGGACCGTGAAGGTCCCAGAGCTTCTGGAGGAGCGCGGCCGCGGACCCGGTCAGCGCCACCCGCGAGAACGTCTCCCCCGGCAGGACCACCGAGGCTTCGAGAGTCACGGCATCCCCCTAGAAGAACCCGAGCTTGTTCTCGGAGTAGCTGACCAGCAGATTCTTGGTCTGCTGGTAGTGATCGAGCATCATCGCATGGTTCTCGCGGCCGATGCCCGAAGACTTGTAGCCGCCGAACGCTGCCCCCGCCGGGTAGGCGTGGTAGTTGTTGACCCACACCCGGCCTGCCTGGATCTCGCGGCCGGCACGGTAGGCGACGTTCCCGTTCCTCGACCAGACGCCGGCACCCAGACCGTAGAGCGTGTCATTGGCGATCTCCAGAGCTTCCGAGTAGTCCTCGAACCTCGTGACCGAGACGACCGGACCGAAGATCTCCTCCTGGAACACCCGCATGTTGTTGGTGCCCTCGAAGATGGTCGGCTGAACGTAGTAGCCCTCGGCGAGATCGCCGCCGAGGGTCATCCGCTCGCCGCCGATGAGCACCTTCGCGCCCTCCTGCCGGCCGATGTCCATGTAGGACAGGATCTTCTCGAGCTGGTCGTTGGACGCCTGGGCTCCCACCTGCGTGGCGGTGTCGAGCGGGTTGCCCTGCACCATCTTCCCCACCCGGGCGACGGCGTCGGACATGAAGGAGTCGTACATGGAACCCTGGACCAGCGCCCGTGAGGGACACGTGCAGACCTCGCCCTGGTTGAACGCGAACAGCGCGAACCCTTCGAGCGCCTTGTCGTAGAAGGCGTCATTGCTGTCTGCCACATCCGAGAAGAAGATGTTGGGGCTCTTGCCGCCGAGCTCGAGCGTGACCGGAATGAGGTTCTGGCTGGCGTACTGGCTGATCAGCCGACCAGTAGTGGTCTCACCGGTGAACGCGATCTTCCGGATGCGCTTCGACGACGCCAGCGGCTTGCCGGCCTCCACGCCGAACCCGTTGACCACATTGATGACACCGGCGGGCAGGATGTCGCCGAGAAGCTCCATCAGCACCAGGATGGACGACGGCGTCTGCTCGGCGGGCTTGAGCACGACGGCATTGCCGGCGGCGATGGCGGGGGCGAGCTTCCATGTCGCCATGAGGATGGGAAAGTTCCACGGGATGATCTGGCCGACGACGCCGAGGGGCTCGTGGTAGTGGTACGCCGTGGTGTCGTCGTCGAGCTGCGACAGGCGCCCCTCCTGGGCACGGATGGCACTGGCGAAGTACCGGAAGTGGTCCGCGGCTAGCGGCATGTCGGCGGCGAGGGTCTCACGCACCGGCTTTCCGTTGTCCCAGGTTTCGGCGACGGCCAGCATCTCGAGGTTCGCCTCGATGCGGTCGGCGATCCGATTCAGCACCGCGGCGCGCTCGGCCACGGACGTCTTGCCCCAGGCAGGGGCTGCCTTGTGGGCCGCGTCGAGGGCCAGGTCGATGTCCTCCGAGGTGCTCCGTG
The DNA here is from genome assembly GCF_000520555.1 of Arthrobacter sp. Br18. GTDB lineage: Bacteria > Actinomycetota > Actinomycetes > Actinomycetales > Micrococcaceae > Arthrobacter_D. The sequence continues at coordinate 74,447 of NZ_KI914846.1, forward strand.
CCACCTCGCAGAAGGCCTTGCCGGTGACGGGGGAGATGTTCTCGAAGTACTGGCCCTTGATCGGGGCAACCCACTCGCCGCCGATCCAGTTCTCGTAGCGCGGCTTGAAACTGACCTTTGAACCATCCTGGCCAGGCTGGGCGTAAACAGTCATGGGTTAACTCCTTGGGCTTTTCGCGGGACATGGACGTCATCGTCCACCTCCTGCGAGGGTAATGACCGAAGAGTTGCAACAAGGTTGCACGGCACGGCACGGCACGGCGGCGCCGACGCTACGACCGGACGGAGCTGTCCGCTCCGGTGATGCCGAGCTCGCGGTCCATCCACTCCAGATGGGCGACGACGGCGG
>NZ_KI914846.1:74895-86946 GCF_000520555.1 Arthrobacter sp. Br18
CGGCGGCAGGAGCTTCAGCGCGGCAGCCCACCCTTCGACGTCGTACTCGGCTTCGGGCAGCTGGAGGTACTGCAGCAGGACGTCGGGCGCGGCGTCGTTGAGGACGGCTTCGCGCAGCAGCGTGCTGATCTCACTGCGCAGCCGGAGAATCGCGGGCGCCTGCGAGCGCGGCAGCACCGGCCCCCGGTAGATTCCGAGCGCGAGGCGGTGCGCTCCCCGCTGCAGGTAGTTCAATACCTGTACCGCGTCGACCACGAGCTCCGTGGGCAGGCGGTAGGGGCGTGATGAGGGAACCAGTGATCCGCCGTGCCGGGCAAGGACCTTGCGCAGGCGCAGCATCTCGGCCCGCACCGTAGTCCCCGAGGCGTGCTCGGGGTAGGCCATCAGGGCGAGCTGGTCCGCGCTGACCCCTCCGGGGTGGAGCGCCAGGAGGGTCAGGAGCTCTGCGTGCCGCAGGCTGAGCCGGACGGACTGTCCGCCCACATGCACCACCCCGTGGTCGGCGCCGAGGATCTGCAGGCTGTCGCGGTACAGTGCCCCGGATCGCTGGGAGGCCGGAGCGCGCCGTGCGCTGGCCAGCCGGCTCTGGAGGCGGTGGATGCTGAGCTGCGCCTCGGCGGCGGCTACGGTGGCCTCGACAAGGGACAGCGTGTTGGCGGCGACGGCATCGGAGGCGCCCGTGATGTCGACGACCCCGAGTACCGTTCCCGAATCCGGATCATGGAGGGGCACGGCCGTGCAGCTCCAGGGGTGCACCTGCGGACTGAAATGCTCCGCGCCCGCAATCTGGACACTGGTTCCGAGGGCAAGGGCTGTGCCCGGCGCACTGGTCCCGACTGCCGGTTCGGACCAGTCCGCTCCCGCCACGAACAACATCCCTTCGGCCCTCCGGCGCAGCTCCCGGTCGCCGTCGACCCACAGCAGGCGGCCGTTCTCGTCGCCCACCGCCACCAGAAGGCCGCTGTCGACGCTTGGCTGGACCAGCAGCCGGTTGATGACGGGCATGACGGCGGCCAGCGGATGGTTCCGCCGGTAGGCATCGAGCTCGTCCTCGGAATAGAAAATTCTGGCGGCGACGGCGCCGGGATCGGGAAGGTGCGTCAGGGACCGCAACCATGAATCACGGACGATCCTCCGCAGGTTCCCGTCAAGGCTGTCGCCCTGCCCCAGGGCCTCGTGGGCCGCGAAGGCGCGCTGCTGGACGGAACGGGAGGTCAGTTCCCCGGGACTGGACGAACGGGATGGCATCATCGGCACTTCCGCTTCGGAATCCGTCCCGCCGGCTCTCCTGTGGGACGGATCACAGTCTAGCGGCATTGGCCGCGGAGGCTACTCCCCCCGGGAGACCGCCACCATGGCATCCCGTGGGACCAGCTTCACCCTTTCGCGCACCAGTTCGGCATTGCCGGTCGTGTTCACGAAGTTGGCACCCGATTTCAGTTCGTGGGCGTCCAGTTTCAGCCAGCCCTCCCACGTGGTGTGCTGCACGCCGCGCGCCGCGAGGAGATCGATGATGGCATCCTTCGACGGGTCCTCCGCCGGGGGCAGGTTGAGGCGGTCCTCGAGCAGGTACCCGATGGTCTCCAGGGCGTCGCCCTTGGTGTGGCCGATCAGCCCGACGGGGCCGCGCTTGATCCACCCCGTCGCATAGATGCCCGCCACGGCGTTGCCGTCCTCGTCGAGAACACGGCCGCCCTCGTTCGGGATGACGCCCCGCTTCTCGTCGAAGCCGACCTCGGGCAGTTCGGAACCGAAGTAGCCGATGGCCCTATACACGGCATGCACGGGGTAATCAAGATAGTCACCGGTGCCGCGCACACTACCCTCCCCCGTCAGTTCGGTCCGCTCGAAGCGGATGCCGGCGACCTTTCCGGGGGTTTCGGGGGAATCGAGGATCTCCACCGGCGTGTGGAGGAAGTGCAGGTGCAGCCGGCGGGAGGCACCGGTCGGTTCGTCCTCGACGAGCCAGTTCGTCAGGGTCTTGACCATCGTCTTGGTCTGGTTGTTGCTGGCGATCTGCTGTTCGGAGGCTTCGTCGAAGTCGAAGTCCTCGGGGTACAGCACGATGTCGACGTCGCGCGAGTGCGAGAGCTCGCGGAGCTCGAGCGGGGTGAATTTCACCTGCGCCGGGCCGCGGCGGCCGAAGACATGGACGTCGGTCACCGGCGATGCCCTGAGTCCCTCGTAGACGTTGTCCGGGATCTCGGTGGTGAGGAGGTCGTCGGCGTGCTTGGACAGGATGCGGGCCACGTCGAGAGCCACGTTGCCGTTGCCGATGACGGCGATCTCCCGGGCCTCCAGCGGCCAGTTCCGGTCGACGTCGGGGTGGCCGTCGTACCAGGACACGAAGTCGGCTCCCCCGAAGGACCCCTCGAGGCCGACGCCGGGAATGGACAGGTCCGCGTCCTTGATGGCGCCCGTAGCGAAGATGACGGCGTCATAGAAGCGTCGGAAGTCGGAGAGCGTGAGGTCCCGCCCGTAATGGATGTTGCCGAGGAAACGGATGTCGCCGCGATCGAGCACCTTGTGGAGCGCGTTGACGATCCCCTTGATCCTCGGGTGGTCGGGAGCGACGCCGTACCGGATGAGGCCGTAGGGCGCCGGGTACTGGTCGAAGAGATCGATGCTGACCTCGAAATCGCCGCCCTGGACCTGGTTGGACTTCGTCAGGATGTCGGCGGCGTACACACCGGCCGGCCCCGCACCGATGATCGCGACCCGCAGCGGACGGGCCGCAGCTGAGGTAGACACTGATATGCCTTCTTCCGTGGGAAAAGCTCCGAGGTATGCCCTGCGCCCATAAGCGCACGTTTCCTTATTCTAAATGGAGGGCGGGATGAGGGACTAAACCGCCGGGGCGAAATTCGCTGGGGGAATAAACGGCACGCCGGCCCCGTTCTCGACCTCGTGAGTCGAACAGCGCAGAGAGCCCGACGCCCGGCCCGGAGTGAGAACTCGCTGGGCATCCTCTTCGGCATCGGGGCATACGGCCTGTGGGGTCTGCTGCCGCTGTACTTCATCATCCTCGCGCCGGCGGGTCCCGTGGAGATCGTGGCCAATCGGGTGCTGTGGTCGCTGGTGTTCTGCACCATCCTCCTGACAGTCCTGAAGTCCTGGGGACCGGTGACCAGGGCCGTTCGAACGCCGCGCATCCTCGGCCTCCTGACGATCGCCGCGCTCCTGATCGCGGTCAACTGGCTCGTCTATACCTACGGTGTGACCAGCGGCCAGGCCATCGAGGCATCCCTGGGCTACTTCATCAACCCCATCGTCTCGGTGCTGCTCGGCGTGATCGTGCTGCGCGAGAAGCTGCGGCCGCTCCAGTGGACAGCGATCGGCATGGGCCTGACGGCCGTCGTCGTGCTCGCCATCGGCTACGGTTCCGTGCCCTGGATCGCCCTGGCGCTCGCATTCTCCTTCGGCTTCTACGGCTTCGTGAAGAAGAGCGTCGGGTCCCGCGTGGACGCCGTGTCGAGCCTCAGCATCGAGACTGCTGTCCTCACTCCCATCGCCGCCGGCGTCATGCTGTGGCTCTCATCCACCGGCGCGGCGACGCTGCTGACCGAAGGCAGCGGACATTTCTGGATCATGGCCGCATCGGGGGTCATCACCGCGGTGCCGCTGATCTTCTTCGGCGCTGCAGCCCGGCGCCTGCCGCTCACCACCATCGGCCTGCTGCAGTACCTCGCGCCCGTCCTGCAGTTCCTGCTGGCACTGTTCGTCTTCGGTGAGGAGATGCCGGTCGAGCGCTGGGTGGGATTCAGTCTCGTGTGGGCGGGCCTGGCGCTGCTGACCATCGACATGCTCCGCACTGTCCGGCGGCAGCCGCGCGTGGGCAGGGGAGGCCGGGGGGCCTCAGCCCGCACCGGGGAGGAACCTGCAGCGGACGCCGCCCGCTCCGGCGGAGATCCTGCAGTGGACGCCGGCGGGTCTCCAGCGGACTCCGCCCGCTCCGGGACTGACGCCTCCCTGAAGCGCTGAGTGCTGAAGGGCTGACTGCTGAAGGGCGGGTCGGGCGCAGCTCAGGCGGCCACGAGATTCCAGTCCCTCGGCACCACGACCATGGGAACCGGCAGGGCGCGGAGCATCTTGTTCGCCGTCGAGCCGAGGAACAGCTGGCTGTGCTGCGCGAGGCGGCTCGAACCGACGATCACCAGTTCGCCGGCGTCCCATTCGATGTCATTGATGGCCTGCTCGATGGTGCGCCCGTGGGCCACCAGAATCGACGCGTCGTGTCCCTGCGGCAACTGCTCCACAGCACGGGCGAGCACCGAGTTCGCGTGCCGGTGGGCCTGATTGATGGCCTCACCCTCGTCGGCGGAGTCGGGCTGGTCGAGTGCGACGAGGGAGATCAGCCGGAGCGGCAGTCCACGCCGCGCGGCGGATTCCACGGCGACGTCGAGCACGGCTTCCGCGCCGGTCCTGGTCCCGACGGCGCAGGACATGCGAGTGAAACGGTCCCGGTGCCGGTAGCCCCTCGGCGCAAGAGCCACCGGCAGTGGTGAGGAATGCAGCACCGCGTTCGCCACGCTGCCCACGGTGAACCGGCGCAGCAGTCCGTTGCTCGACGCTCCGATGACGATGAGGCCGGCTTCTCTTTCCGCCGCTGCCTCCAGCAGGCCCGCGGCGAAAGAATCGGCAAGCCGCACCTGCGCCGTTACGTTGATGGCGCCCGGCACGCTCGCCGCGGCGCGCTCGAGGGCTTCCGTCGCCCGGCCCGTCCCGGGTGCGACGCTGCCGTCCTGCGGCCAGTCGAGCACCGTCACCAGATCGATGCCCGCGGCCTGCGTGAGGGCCAGCGACGCTGCCAGTTCCAGGGCATCCTGCCCGCGGTCATTATCGGTGTAGCCAACGACGTATCGCACAGGTGCTCTTTCTGGTCGGAACTGCCGGCGCTGAGGAATAGCCGCAACCGGCGCGGCCTCGACCTACTCTAGCCTGTCGGCTGGTGCCTCAAACCGGCGGCGTCAGCCCACAGGAGCCGACCCCGTCTTCAGGACCTCACCGCGGAAGAAGGCCGGGTTGACCCGGGACATGACGAGCATCAGCACAGCGCCCAACAGGATCACCCCGATACCGAGAATGAACACCATGCCCACGCCGCCGAGCTCGGATCCCGAGCCGTAGGACGGATCCATGGAGTCGATCGCGGTCTTGACGAACATCACCATCAGGATCACGCCGCCCAGCAGCGGGGCCAGGAACTTGAGGAGGAGATTGCGCACGGAGCTGAACGCGATCGTCCGGAAGTACCAGACGCACGCGAGCGCCGTGATCCCGTAGTAGAAGCAGATCATCATGCCGAGAGCCGTGATGGTGTCCCACAGGGCGTTCTCCGAGACGATCCTCGTGACCATGTAGAAGCCTGCGGCAGCCACGGCCGCCGCGATGGTGGCATAGCCGGGCGACCGGTGCCGCTTGCTGACGCCGCCGAACCTGTCCGGCAATGCCTGGTAGTGGCCCATCGCCAGGAGGGTGCGGGCCGGGGAGACGAAGGTGGACTGCAGCGACGCCGCAGAGCTGCTGAGGACCGCCATCGACATGAGAATGGCGAAAGGCCCCATGACCGGACCCGCGAGCGCCGCGAAGATGCTCTCCTGGTTGTCCGGATTGCCGGCACCGAATTCGCCTTCCCCCGCGCCCGCGAAGGAGAGCGTGGCGAGTGCGACGACCAGGTAGATGGCCATAATCACCACGATGGTGAGGGCCCCTGCGCGCCCCGGCGTCTTCTCCGGGTTGGTGGTTTCCTCATTCATGGTCAGGGTGACGTCCCAGCCCCAATAGATGAAGATGGAGAGCGAGACGCCCGCGGCGAAGGCGGAGAAGGAGCCGACGGCGAAGGGGTTGAACCACTCGGCGCTGATGGGTGTCGCGTCGAAAGCGGTGCCATTCGCGAGGTGGATGAACGCGGCGACGGCGAACCACGCGAGCACCACGACCTGGAAGGTCACCAGCACGTACTGAACGGTCTTGGTGGCCTCCATCCCCCGGTAGGACACCCAGCAGGCGAGTGCGATGAAGACCAGCGTGGTGGCGATGTTCACCGGAAGGTCGAGGGTCAGGTCGGCGAGGGCATCATTGCCCGTGACCTGCGACAGCAGAAGGTAGAAGAAGTCGACGGCGACGGCGGCGAGGTTCGAGAGCACGATGACCGTCGCGGCGATGAGTCCCCACCCGCCCATCCACCCGATCCAGGGCCCGAATGCCCGTGTTGCCCAGGTGAAGGACGTCCCGGAGTCGGGCATCGACTTGTTGAGCTCCCGGTAGCCGAGGGCCACGAGCAGCATGGGGACGAAGCCGACCAGGAAGATCGCCGGGAGGTTCACCCCGACCTCGGCGACCGTGGGTCCCAGGGCCGCAGTGAGGGTGTAGGCCGATGCGATGCAGGAGACGCCGATGACGACGGCGCCCAGTAGTCCCACCGAGCCGGGGCTCAACCCTTTCCTGCTCAGCCCGGTTTCGATGTGTAACTCTGTTTCTGTGCTCATGGAGTCGCCTCTTTGCGATCGGGCCCCGCGCCGGACGGCCTCGGGGGTCTGGCAGGTGTACGGCTCGGTCAGGATCCCTGGCTTCGGAGCGATTCCTCAGTGAGCGCGAGAACGATCGCCTCCGCGGTGACTTGCCCCATGCGGATAGCGCCGTCCACGTGCTGGTAGCCTTCGGCGGCGATGTCGGAGCAGGACCAGTAGATGGGCCCGACGGGAGTGCGCTGGTCGCGTCCGTACCGGTGGAGCCCGCCGAGGTCGTAACTCGACGCATAGGCGCCGCGCGTCCACTCCTCGGAGGCCCAGTCCGACTCGTAGTAGACCTCGGGATTGAGCGCCTCCGGGCCGAGGAACCCGGCGAGCGAGCCAAGGATCCGCTCGCGGCGGTCGCCCGGCTCGAGCTCGAACATGGCATCGGCCTTCTCGTCCGAGACGAACCCCACGAGGGTGCCCCGGGGGTCCTCGAAGTTCGAGTTGTCGTAGACCTCCTGCACGATCGAGCCCGCGCTGAACCCGGTGCCCGACAGCCCTTCCTCGCGCCAGAACGGCGTCGGATAGACCGCGTGGACCTTGATGACGAGCCCCAGCGACTGGTGCTGGTGCATCTGGTGCTGGCGCCGCGGCAGTGGAGGTTCGTAGGACACCCGGGAGTAGAGGTTGGGCGGCACTGCCATGACGGCGTAGCGCGCGTGGACCGTGGTGGTGTCCGAGATTGCAGCGACCCCGCTGCCCGCGCCCACCCCGCCCCAGCGCAGGGTGCGCACCGGAGCGTTGAGGACGACGTCGTCGCCCAGGTCCGCCGCCATGCGCTCCGACACCGATTGCATGCCACCGACGACACGGCGGTCGAGGATGAAGTTCTCGTTGACGAGGTTCGAAAACGATCCGGCGGTGGCCGCCATGAGGACGGCCTGCAGGGTTGAGAAAGCGTGCGCGGGTTTGGTCAGCATGCCGCCGGCGATGAAGAGCCCGATGTTGTTGCACGCCTCCTCGTCATTGGATTGCTGGCGCAGCCAATGGTGGAAGGAGACGGTGTCGAGGGCACGTGCATCGGGGTGGTTCCAGGGGGCTTCCGGCCCGGCCTCCCCGACGAGCCGGTCCATCACCTCGATCAGCCGCTCCATCTCCTCGCGGGTGCCCGTATCGACCGGGAACATGTCCCCGCTGTAGCGGATCGCCTCGCCGTCGGGCCCGATATAGACCGAATCGCCCTCGCGGTACCGGGGGAACGTATCCATCCCCAGCTCATCCAGCAGGCCGATGAGCGCGGACTGGTCGGGCGAAACCCATTGCCCGCCCACCTCGAGGACGGCTCCGCCCACGACGTCGGTGTGGGTGCGCCCACCGACACGGCCGCGTGCCTCGAGCACCGCCACCGAGTGGCCGGCTTTCACCAGCCTGCGGGCGGCCATCAATCCTGACGGCCCTGCCCCGATCACGACGACGTCGCGCTCCCGAATGTCCACGGTTCTTCTCCCTGCAACAGATGAGCCATCTCACTAAATGAACGACGTTCATTTATTTCGTCCTACTATAGTTCCAGAATGCGGACCTGGGAAGAGTTCGGGGAAAAGGAGCAACGATCATGGGCACAGTGCGACCGGATGCGCAGCGCCGGGCAGGACGGCCGCCGCAGGGGGTGCTGTCCCGCACCCGCATCACCGGCGCTGCGCTGGAGCTGATCGATGAGGCCGGTTACGACGGCCTGACGATGTCGGCCCTCGCGCGCCGCCTGAAGGTGGCGCCGTCGGCCCTGTACAACCATGCCGCCTCGAAACAGGAAGTGCTGCGCTGGCTGCAGGACCACGTGATGACCATGGTGGACTTCAGCGCCTTCGCCACCGAACCGTGGGCCGACGCCGTCCGCAGCTGGGCCTGGTCCTACCGCGGGGTGTTTGCCCGCCACGCACCGCTGGTGCCCGTGATCGCCGTCCTGCCCGTCACCGACGCGGCCGACACCCTGCGGATGTATGAGGAGGTGGCGCGCGGATTCCTTGCCGCCGGCTGGCCCGAGGATCGCGTGGTGCCGGCGATCGTGGCGCTCGAGTCCTTCATCTACGGCTCAGCTCTCGACGTCTCGGCTCCCAGCGACATCTTCGACTCGGGAGCCCTCGCCGGGGAGTTCCCCCTCTTCACCTCGGCGGTGCGCAGCAGCACCGGATCGGGTGGAAATGCCGCTGACGCCGCCTTCCGGGCAGGCCTCGAGGGGCTCATCACCGGCCTGGACAAGCAGTTGGCGGACTGAGCTCCGTGGACCCTGCGCACTTCTGGAGGCCGCAGGCGTACCGGCCCGCCGGAAGTGCGCAGGGTCCATTCGGGAAGTGTCAGGCCCCCACCGAGCGGATGGCGTCTTCGAGGACGTCGAGCCCGTCGGTGAGGAGCGCATCTCCGATGACCAGCGGCGGCAGCAGCCGGATCACGTTGCCGTAGGTGCCGCAGGTGAGGATGATGACACCCTCGCGCAGGCACTGGGCTGCAACAGCCTTGGTGGCCTCGGGATTCGGGGTTCGGGTCCCCGGCACCACGAACTCCATGGCGAGCATCGCGCCGCGCCCGCGGAGCTCGCCGATGATGCTGCGCTCCCCCAGCTCGGCCTGCAACGCGGTGAAACGCTCGGTGACCACGCTTTCGATGTGGCGTGCGCGCCCGGCGAGGTCGAGCTCCTTCATGGTGCCGATGGCTGCCAGCGCCGCGGCGCAGGCCACGGGATTGCCGCCGAAGGTGCCGCCGAGGCCTCCTGCGTGGACTGCGTCGAGCAGGTCCGCCCGACCGGTGATCGCCGAGAGCGGCATACCCCCGGCAATGCCCTTGGCCATCGTGATGATGTCGGGCACCACGCCCTCGTGGTTCACGGCGAACCATTCGCCGGTGCGGCAGAATCCCGACTGCACCTCATCGGCGATGAACACCACCCCGTGGGCTTTGGCCCATTCCGCGAGCGCCGGGAGGAAGCCCTCGGCGGGGACGATGAAGCCACCCTCGCCCTGCACGGGCTCGATGATGATCGCGGCGACGGATTCGCTGCCGATCTGCTTCTCGATCATCGTGATGGCCCGCTGCGCGGCTTCCGCACCCGTGATGGAGGGGTTCTCCTCGCGGAACGGGTAGCTCATGGGAACCCGGTAGATCTCGGACGCGAAGGGGCCGAAGCCGCCGTCGGGCCCGGCCTTGTACGGCATGGCCTTCGCGGTGAGAGCCATCGTGAGGTTGGTGCGGCCATGGTAGGCGTGGTCGAACGCGACGACGGCGTTCCGCCCGGTGGCCAGGCGTGCCACCTTGACGGCGTTCTCCACGGCCTCCGCGCCCGAGTTGAACAGCACTGTGCGCTTCTCGAAATCGCCGGGGGTCAGCTCGGCGAGCTGCTCGGCGACGGCGATGTACCCCTCGTAGGGGGTGACCATGAAGCAGGTGTGGGCGAAGTGCCCCACCTGCTCCCGGACCGCGTTCACGACGGCGGGATCGGAGGCACCGACGCTCGTCACCGCGATGCCCGCGCCGAGGTCGATGAAGGAGTTGCCGTCGACGTCGCGGACGATCCCGCCGTCGGCGTCGGCGGCGTACACGGGCACGCTCGAGGCGACGCCCTTCGCGACCACTGCGGCGCGGCGTGCCGCGAGCTGGGCCGACCTGGGACCGGGGAATTCGCCCACGATCCTGCGTTTTTGCTCAAGCCGGAATGCGGGCTCGGCAATGCGGGCGGCGGGGGAGGAAAGTGTTGTCATGGAAGTGATGTCCTTCTTGCCTAGGCGTCCAGCACGCTCATGACGTGCTTGATGCGGGTGTAGTCCTCCACGCCGTACATGGAGAGGTCCTTGCCGTAGCCGGAGCTCTTGAAGCCGCCGTGCGGCATCTCCGCCGTGAGCATGATGTGGGTATTGATCCAGACGGCGCCGAAATCGAGGTCCCGCGACACCCGCATCGCCGTTCCGTGGTCGGTGGTCCAGACGCTGGATGCGAGCGCGAACTCGACGTCGTTGGCCAGCTCCACTGCCTCGGCCTCCGTGGCGAAGGACTGCACGGTGATGATCGGACCGAAGGTCTCCTTCTGCACGATGTCATCGTTCTGGCGTGCTCCGGTGACGATGGTCGGTTCGAAGAAGTATCCCTTCTCCCCCGCGCGTTTGCCGCCCGTCGCGATGCTGCAGTGCGCGGGCAGGGCGTCCATCACCGCATTGACGGCGTTGAAGTGGTTGATGTTGTTCAGCGGCCCGAAGTAGTTGTTGGCGTCGTCCGGGCTGCCGGTCTTCAGCGTTCTGGTGTGCGCGACCATCGCCTCGACCAGCTGGTCGTGCGCCGCGTCCTGGACGAGCACGCGGGTGATGGCGGTGCAGTCCTGACCGGCGTTGAAGAAGGCGAACTCGGCGATGGCCTCCGCGGTCTTTGCGAGATCCGCGTCGGCGAAGACGACGGCCGGCGCCTTGCCTCCCAGCTCGAGGTGCGCGCGCTTCACCGTCTTCGCTGCGCCGGTCGCCACGGCGATCCCCGCACGGACGGATCCGGTGATGGACACCAGGCCCGGGGTCCGGTGCTCCACCATCGCCGCTCCGGTCTCCCCGGTGCCGAGGAGTACGTTGAGGACGCCCGCGGGAAGGATGTCCTGGGTCAGCCGCGCCAGCACGAGGGTGGATTCGGGGGTGGTGTCACTCGGCTTGAGCACCACGGTGTTGCCGGCCGCGAGCGCCGGCCCGATCTTCCAGATGGCCATGAGGAGCGGGTAGTTCCAGGGTGCCACCTGCGCCACGACGCCGATGGGCTCGCGGCGGATGTAGGACGTATGCCCCTCGAGGTACTCTCCTGCCGACTTGCCTTCGAGGATGCGGGCAGCTCCGGCGAAGAAGCGCAGCTGGTCTGCTCCGACAGCGACTTCCTCGGCGGCGATCATGGCACGCACCTGGCCGGTGTTGCGGTGCTGAGCTTCGACCAGCTCGTCGCTGTTCGCTTCAAGGGCGTCGGCCAGCCGAAGCAGCATCAGCTGGCGCTGGCTTGGCGTCACGTGCTTCCAGGTCCGGAAGGCCGTTGCCGCCGCCGCCATGGCGGCGTCGACGTCGGCCTGGTTCGACACGGGCGACTGCGCCACCACTTCGCCGTTGGTGGGATTGACGATGTCCAGCAGTTCGGTACCGGCCGCGGCGACGAACTGCCCGTTGACGAAATTCTTGAGAGTATCGGCCACGGGGGCGTCCCTTTCATTGGAGTGGAGCCGGCGGGCGGCTGGGGAATCTTCCGGAACACTACGCTCCGCCGCGGTCAGAAGCCACGGACAGCCGCACAGCGACTTTTCATAACCGTCGTGCACTAGCACAGGGAGGGCTTAGGGTTGACCCATGGCTATCACCCTCGGCTCACTGCTGGCCACCCCCGGCCTGGATCTCCACCGCGAGGGCGGAGTACCACTGCCGGAAACTCCGCTGCAGTGGGTTGCCGTCACCGAGCTGGAGGACCCGCTGCCGTTCCTCAGCGGAGGGGAGGTGGTGCTGACCACCGGTGTCCGGCAGAAGACCGCGGCAGCGCAGCGGAACTTCGTGACCCGCGTGCGTCAGGCCGGCGCACTCGCCGTGGGGTTCGG
>NZ_KI914846.1:87046-95575 GCF_000520555.1 Arthrobacter sp. Br18
TGGGGTTCGGCGTCGGCCTGACGCACGGAAGAATTCCGTCGGCCTTCCTCGAGCAGGCCGAGGTGGAGGGGCTGCCCCTGTTCAGCGTCCCCTACGAGACCCCTTTCATCGCGATCGGCAAGATCGTCGCCGACTCCCTCGCCGCGGACACCTACGCCGGGCTGGAGAGCCTCCTGCGCGGACACCAGGTCCTTGCGGCCGCCCTGCTCGGGGGTGGAGGAATTTCCGCCCTCCTGCGGGAACTGGCCCCGATGCTCGGGACCGACGTCGCCCTTTTCCAGTACGGAACCCGCGTGGCCGGCACCTTCCCGGCCGTTCCCGACGCCGAACAGGTCGTCTGGCACCGCGTGCCGGTAGCGACCGGGCTGAAAGATCGCTGCACGCTGGCGTTCCGCGAGCCCTACCGCCACGCGGCGATCGTGGACTATGCGCAGAGTCTGGTCAGCGTCGAGCTCAGCAATCAGGCGCGACGGCGCACCAGCGAGCGCGCTGCTGCCGGTCAGCTGCTCCAGGACATCACGCGCGGCACGTTGGGCGGCCCTGAAGCCGCGGCCCGCCTGGCCAGCGCGGGCATCGATGCCGGTACGAGGCAGACCGTGGTGATGGTCGATGTCGCCTCCGGCCACCAACGCGCGCTGCGCACTCTTCCGTTGCCTGCCGGGTGGGAATCGGCGGTCGCCGCAATCCTCGACGACCGTCTGGTACTGCTGACCGGCGCCGCCGACGTCGGACACCTGGCGCAGGATCTCAGTTCGTACCTGCACGGTGCAGGGTTCACGGCACAGGTGGGGGTAGGCGGCTCGTATCTCCAGCCCCACGGCCTGCGGTGGAGCTACTTCGAGGCGCGCGAAGCGCTCACCCACGGCCGCCGCGTGAACCGGGCGGACCGGCTGAGCCTGATGTCCCTGCTGCTGGCGAGTGATGATGTGCCGCTCGCGGACCTCGCAGCGGAGACCCTCGATCCGGTGGCCGCATTCGACGCCAGGCATGGCGCCGATCTGATGACCACCCTGGAGAAGTACCTTTCCCTCAACGGATCGGTGGCTGCGGTGGCTGACGCCCTGCAGCTGCACCGCAACACCGTGAGGTACCGGCTGCAGCAGCTCATCGACCTGACGGGCTACGATCCCGGTATCACCGCGGACCGCGTGCACCTGTACCTGGCGCTCAAGGCGCGAAGCCTGCGCTAGGGGTCCCCGCCCGCCGGGCCCCACCCGCACCGTCCGTCCGCGGACCTAGGGGTGTACCGGGAGCCTGAAGCTGAAGGTCGATCCCTCACCCGCGGTGCTCCTGCAGGTGAGGGATCCGCCGTGGCGTTCCACGATCGCCTTGGAGATGGCCAGGCCTAGCCCGACACCGGGAATGGCCGCGTTGCGGGCAGCGGAGGTGCGGAAGAATTTGCTGAAGACGCCGGTGATCTCCTCGGCCGTCATGCCCGTGCCCTGATCGGCGATACGGCACTCCACCCCGTCCTCGCCGGACTGGACCGTCACGGTCACGGTCCCGCCGGACGGTGAGTACTTCACTGCATTCGACAGCAGGTTATCGAGCACCTGCGCAATACGGCCCGGGTCGCAGTTGATGGTGATTCCCTGCTGGCCCGCCTCTTCGAAGCGGACTGCCGGATTCTGGTTGCGTTCCCGCGCCGAGGCGACACGCTGGCTGACCAGGGCCGGGAAGTCCGTGGGCGCGGGCCGTATGTCCGGCGACCCTTCCGCCGCCGCCAAAAGGTCAAGGACCAGTTTGTGGAGGCGGTCGGAGTTTCGGGAAACCACTTCCAGACCGGCCACAACGTGCTCCGGTACGTCCGGTGCTGCCATGAGCAGCTCGAGGTAGCCCCGGATGGCAGTGAGCGGCGTGCGCAGTTCGTGTGAAACAGTCGACACGAACTCATCCTTGGCGTTGAGCGCCGCGACCAGTTCAGTGACGTCGTTGAACGTCACCACTGAGCCCTCACGGCTGCCCGACTGGTCAGTCATCAGGCGGGATGACGTCGAAAGGACCCGCTGGTTGGGCTGCTGGCCCCACCACAGGAGGTAGTCCGAGAACACCTGGCCATCGGCGGCCCGCCGGGACGGACGGCGCGCCGCAGGAAGCACCGAACGGCCGTCCTGCTGATAGATCAACAGGTCCTGCTCCGAGTGGGACGTGCCGCCGTCCTCAGCCGCCAGCGCCTGGAACTGCTGCAGCTTGCGGTTTGTCAACACGGGATCACCGGTCTCATTAACCGCGAGAAGTCCGACATCGACGGAGTTCACGATGGTGTTCAGCAGGCGTTCGCGGCGGCCACTCTCCGCGAGGAGCTTTGTCAGCTCCGCGTCCTTCTCCTCGACGACCCTTTGTTGGTCCATCATGCTCGCCGTCATCACGCGGATGGTGACCGCGATTCCCAGCATGATGAAGGGCAGCAGCAGTGACTGCGTCAGCGAACTCGCGGTGATCTCGCCGCCCGTGAGGAAGACGGGTGTCCAGACGATCGCCAGCGCGGCGAAGAACCCCACCGCCAGCAGGCGTCTCGGATAGAGCCCCGAGGCGGCAAGCCAGATGACGGGAAAGACCGTCAGGAGACCCACCCCGGTGATTTCCGTCCCGGCGCCATGACGCATGAGGCCGATCGGAAGGAAATCGAGCAGCGGAATGATCAGGAAACTCGGATAGGGAAGCCGGTGCCACGGCAGAAGGATGCACAGCAGCAGGATGAATACCTGCAGCGCAACTCCCACCCGGAACAGGCCGTCCTGCAGCACCAGGGGGTGGAACAGCAAGCTGCCGGTGACGATGAGGAGGACCGTGAGGGAAAGGGGAAGCTGACTGAGCACTACACGGTTGCGCATCGACAGCTCGTGGAACTGCCCGCTGTTGAGCGTGAGGTGGGAAAGCACTCTATCCACGGCGTCGGCCACTCCAGATTCCAGTTAAACGGACCGGGTGCAACGCCCCGATCCCCCAAAAGGCAGGAATGAACGCCGGCCCCTCTGAGAATAACCCTCCCGGGGCGTGCGCGGGTCAACTGGAGCGCCCGACCCACGGGGCGCAGTGCGGAACAAACCCCACCAGTAACGTTTAATGAACCGTATGACTGACTCCCCTTCCAAGCGGCGTGCCCTGGTCATCGAGGACGACGCCGATATCAGGGGCCTGCTGGTTCACATTCTCTCCATGCAGGGCTTCGAGGTGGCCGAGGCAGGAACGGCCAGCGACGGCCTCGAGGCGGCGCGGGCAGGCGCGGACCTGATCACCCTCGACCTGAACCTGCCCGACGGCGACGGTGTCGACGTCTGCAGGGAAGTGCGAACGTTCTCGGATGCCTACATCCTGATGATCACCGCGCGCACCGACGAGATCGAACGCCTCACCGGGCTGGAGACCGGGGCCGATGATTACATCAGCAAGCCGTTCAGCCCCCGTGAACTGGTGGCGCGGGTCAACTCCCTCTTCCGGCGCCAACGGAGCCATACAGCCGCTGACGAGGCCCACGCCGACGAACGACGGCGTGCCGGCGAGGTCCAGCAGAGCCTGCTCCCTCGTGACTCACTCCAGCTGGACGGGTTCGATCTCGCCGGGCGTTTCCGTCCCTCACGCAGCGTCGGAGGTGATTTCTACGACTGGTACCCCACCGAGGACGGGATGCACCTCACCGTCGCGGATGCCATGGGTAAGGGCATGGGCGCGGCGCTCATCGCGGCCACGGTGCGCGCCGTCATGCGCTCCGCTGGAAACTCGACCGACCTTGATGCCGCCTTCGAGGACGCAGCCCGGGCCATGGAAGGGGACCTGGAACAGGCCGGTTCCTTCGTGACCCTGTTCCATGCGCGCCTCACCACTGTCGACGGTCTGGTGGAATATATCGATGCAGGTCACGGGCTTGCGCTGAAGGTCGCGGGGGACGGAACCTGCACCCGGCTCACTCCCGGCGGTCCGCCCGTCGGTGCGTGGCCGGGCCAGCGGTGGACCTCCGACCGGGTGAAGCTCGATCCCGGGGACTCCCTCGCCATCATCAGCGACGGACTCCTCGACATCTATGACACCGTGGAGGATTTCACTGCGGCCGTGGCCGGGGTCGTCCACTCCAGCCCCACGGCGGCCGATGCCTGCCGGATGCTCCTCGGGATGGCCGACGTGCCGGAGGTGGCCGACGACGTCACTGTCGTCGTTCTCAACCGGCGCGCAGAAAACTGAGCATGAACCAGTTCTGGGTGCGCGTCCTCGTGGTGCTCACCGTCATCCTGGGAGTCAACTACATCGCGTGGCGCTGGTTGGAATCGTTGAACTGGGCCGCATGGTGGATCTCGATACCGCTGGTCGCCTCCGAAACCTACAGCCTGATCGACGTCGCCCTGTTCGGCATGACGGTGTGGCGCATCAAGCACCGCAAACCTCTGCCTGCTCCTCCGGACGCAACCGTGGATGTGTTCATCACGACGTATAACGAACCCGCGCAGATGGTGCTGGACACAGCCCTCGCAGCCAAGGCGATCACCCATCCGCACAGCACCTGGATTCTGGACGACGGCGCCCGCGGGGAGATCCAGGCGCTGGCGGAGGAACACGGTATCGGCTATCTGACGCGGAGCGCCGACTGGACGGACCGGCCGCGCCATGCCAAGGCAGGCAACCTCAATAACGCACTGATGATGACCCAGGGCGAGTTCCTGCTGATCCTCGACGCGGACCAGGTTCCCGAACCCGAAATCCTCAGCAACACACTCGGCTATTTCTCCTCGCGCCGAATCGCGCTGGTGCAGACTCCGCAGTACTTCATCAACGTGCCGGACGACGATCCACTGGGCAGTCAGGCCCCCCTGTTCTACGGTCCGATCCAGCAGGGCAAGGACGGCTGGAATGCGGCGTTCTTCTGCGGTTCGAACGCTCTGCTCCGCCGTGAGGCACTCATGCAGCTCGGGCTCGTGGGTTATGTGAAGGAAGTGGAAACCGGTGTCAGGAAAGCGCTCAAGGCGTCCCGTACCGCCATCCGCAGGGCCCGGAAGTCGCCGGAGGCAGCCGACCCCCTGGTGGCCGGGCTCCTCAATGAGGTGGAGGGGGCAACCGCCAGGGCCCGCGTCGAGCTGAAGGCCGGCGGATCGCTCAGCGAGGTCACGTACCGCGTCCGGCAGACCGTCGACCACGCAGTCCAGGCCCTCGTCGGCTCGGACTTCTCCACCCTGGAGGCGGACCTTGCCGAGATCGCGGCGATGGAGCTCGACGGCGGCGACGGCTTCAACCTGCCTGCGGAGGAGCTCGACGAAGCGATCGAGCGGATGTCCCACCGCGACTGGTCGCCGCTGGGCGCGCTGGAGTCGGTCCAGGCCGTGCTGGATGCCATCTCCATCGAGCGCCACGCCGAAGCGCAGCCCATCATGCCGCTGGCCACGATCTCGGTCACCGAGGACATGGCCACCTCGATGCGCCTGCACGCCATGGGATGGCAGAGCGCCTATCACCACGAGGTGCTGGCCAACGGGCTTGCCCCTGAGGACCTCAAGACCATGCTGACGCAGCGGCTCCGGTGGGCGCAAGGCACCGTCCAGGTGATGCTGCGCGAGAATCCGCTGTTCCAGAAGGGGATGAAGGCGTCGCAACGCCTGATGTACTTCGCGACCATGTGGACGTATCTGAGCGGGTTCGCCGCCGTCGTGTATTTCGCCGCGCCGATCATCTACCTGACCCTGGGCATCCTTCCGGTGAACAGCATCAGCACCGACTTCTTCGTCCGGTTCATCCCGTTCATGGTGGTCAATCAACTGCTGTTCGCTGTGACGGGCCGCGGAATTCCTACCTGGCGGGGCCAGCAGTACAGCCTCGCGCTCTTCCCCACCTGGATCAAGGCGTGCACCACGGCGGCACGCAATGTCTGGTTCGGCCGTCCGCTGGGCTTCGCGGTCACCCCGAAGGCACGCCAGGACGGCGGGCCGGGCTGGAGCCTCATCCGGCCGCAGCTGGTCGTCATGGCGTTGCTGGTGGTGGCCCTTATTGTTGGACTTGTCCGGCTTGCAGTGGGACTGAATGAACCGGTCGGAACCCTCGTCAATGTCGCCTGGGTGGCCTTCGACCTGGTGGTGTTGAGTGTTTTGATCAAGGCAGTGAAATACGAGGGATTCGTCCCCAATGAAAGGATTCGCGAACATGCAGTTCAGCACGGAGCATAGGACCGGCTATACCGAGGTTCTGGGGAACGGCCGGCTCAACATGGTGGCCGCACCGAAACTGCGGGATGTGGTCTCCGCCGTCGTGGCGGCCGGCAAAACGCGCATCGTGATCAACCTTGCCGGGACGAGCTTCATCGATTCGTCGGGCCTCGGTGCCCTGATCGGCTGCCTCAAGCTGGCCCGCCAGGCCGGCGGGGATCTCCGCATCGCCTGCGTTCAACCCCAGGTGCAGATGGTCCTGGAACTCACGAGTATGCACCGCGTGCTCACTCCCCACCCCACGGCAGAAGGTGCGTTCTCTGATGACTGAAATCCTTGCGCAGCGAGCATTCCTGGCCCCCGCCACGGTGGAGGCCATCGACGATCTCCATACGGAACTGGACATCCTCTGGCAGGACGCTGATTTCGTGCCCGATCTGGATCAGATGGCGTTCACCACCGCGGTGATCGAGGCATCCTCCAATGTGGTCCAGCACGGGGTGGCGCTGGAGGGCAGCGAGCTGAAGCTCGGCGTCGACCTCACCGTCACGTCCTCCCTGCTGCAGGCCCGGATCTCGGAGATCGGAGCCACCGTGCACACCGAACTCCCGGCGGCCGACCTTCCCGGCGACGACTTCGAGTCCGGCCGGGGACTTGCGCTCATCCATGCCCTGGTGAGCACCGTCACCGTCGAGCGCCAGGGGAACACGAATGTGTGGATACTGTCCCGCGAATCCCCGCAGGCCGGTTCGACGCGCTAGGACGATTCCGGCTGCCGTTCCGCTGACCCCTGCGGAACGCCTGATCCTGCGACAGTCCTGCGGGAAGCCTTCGGCAAAAGCGCGCGGCAGCATTGTCCGGTCTGGAAAAATGGGACGTGGAGGCGCTTCCTGCGTTCGGGGCGGCCCTCCGCGGACACCTGTCCATCGACAACGGCAAACCCGGCGCGAGCCGGGGACGCAAAGCTACGGGACCCTCGAGGTCAGCCGGGCTCCCGATCAGCGAAGGTCTCCCCATGCGTCGCTTGCTTCCCTTGCTGTGGCTTCTTCCGTCCGACGGCGGTGCCCGCGTCGTCCGCTTCCGACAGGGGGTCCTGCGCCGGATCCTGCTTCTTCCGGCGCTGATGAGCACCACCCTGATGGTCCTGATGGTGGCGGTGGTGCCACCGGCGGCAGCTGCGTCGGCATCGATCAGCCTCAGCTCCGCGTCGGGACCTGCGGGGATCACCGTCACCGTGACCGGGACCGGTTTCCCCAAGAAGCAGGCCGGCATCCTGCGCGCCGGCACCACATCAGTGCCGATCAGGGCAAGTGCCTCGGGCTACTTCCAGGCCGACATCGTCATCCCTGACGGCTCGGGCACCGTGCCGGTCGACGCCGCAGCCGGCAGCGGGTACGCATCAGCGGTCTTCACGCTGACCTCGGGCTCCCCGTCACCGATAGGGGCCTCCCTCCCTCCGCCGGACCCGGGACCGGCACCCCCCGCCCCCGCCGGAGTGCCTGCCGGACTGCGGTTCGGTGTCGGAACGCCTGGCGGCCCGCTCGCTGCGGCGGAACTGGACGAGGTGGCAGTCCTCGCGGGTGAGGCACCCTCCGTGATCCTCAGTTACAAGGACTTCCACCAGCCCGCTCCGCTCACCGAGCTGGAGGCAGTGCGCTCCCGCGGCGCCGTCACGCTGCTGACGTGGGAACCCTGGGCGTGGGGCGGCGGCACCGAACAGCCCGCCTATTCCCTCGACCGCATCGCTGCAGGCGACTTCGACCCCTACCTGAGGGAGTGGGGCCATGCCTTGGCACAGTGGGGGCACCCGGTGATGCTGCGCTTCGGTCACGAGATGAACGGAAACTGGTACCCGTGGTCCGAGGGCATCAACGGGAACACCGAGGGCGACTACGTTGCCGCCTGGCGGCACGTGCACGACGTCGTCGCCTCCACCGGTGCCGGCAACATCAGTTGGGTCTGGAATCCGAACGTGCCCTACTGGGGTTCCACACCCCTGGCGCAGCTCTACCCCGGGTCCGGCTACGTGGACGCCGTCGCGCTTGACGGGTACAACTGGGGCACCTCGACCGGGTGGAGCGCGTGGGTCGATCCCGCCGGGCTTTTCGGCGACGGACTGGGCCAGCTGCGGAACCTTGCCCCCGGCAAGGAAATCCTGATCGCCGAGACGGCGTCCGCGGAGGCGGGCGGCTCCAAGGCCGCGTGGAACACGTCCCTCGTCGAATACCTCCGGGCCCAGTCCGACGTTTCCGCGGTCGTCTGGTTCCACTTCAACAAGGAAACGGACTGGCGCATCAACAGCAGCACAGCTTCCGCAGAGTCAGTCGCGGCAGCCCTCGCAGCGCGGCGCAGGTAGCGGCGGTACCCGTGGCCGCCCGGCCGGTCACGGCAGGGCGGTCACGGC
>NZ_KI914846.1:95675-106004 GCF_000520555.1 Arthrobacter sp. Br18
GGCAGGGCGGTCACGGCAGGGCGGGACGACCCAGCCAATCGGCCAGGTCCGCGTACGCCGCACGGGATTCGGGGAGCCAGGGCAGGCCCGGAAAAACGTGGAACGCGCCAGGGTACTCCCTCAGGACGACGTCCGCGCCGGCTTCCCGCGCGCGATCGCGGAACAGCACGGCGTCCGGCAGGCACACGTCGCGGGTGCCCTGGTAGATCCGCGTAGGCGGAAGGCTGCCAAGCATCTCTGCCGGGGCAGAGGCAGGGCTCACGAGCGGCGTGCGTGGATCGTCGCCACCGGCCCACCAGGACCCCGCGCGTATTGCGCCGGGGACGGACAGCATGGCATCGATCCGCTCATATCGGGGCACGTCGGGATGGGTGCCGGTGACGTCGAGCCAGGGCGAGATGGCGAGAATCTTCGACGGAGCGGGTAACCCGGCGTCCGCGAACGCCCAGCACTGCGCGACGGCCAGTCCGCCCCCGGCGGAGTCTCCTGCGAGGACGACGTCGGCGGCGTCGCTGGTCTGCAGTACCCCGCGGTACACCGCGGTGAGGTAGGGGTACACCTCGCGATAGGTACTCTCGGGAGCGAGCCGGTACAGCGGGACGGTGACGGTGGCACCGGTGCGCCGCATCAGTTCGGCGACGATCCACCAGTGCGGGCGGCTCAGTTCGTTGATGTAGACACCGCCGTGCGTGTAGATGATGTGCAGGCGGGTTGCGCCCTTCCGCGGACGGACGGTGATGGTCCGGATGCCGTCCACCAGACGATCCTGGATGCTGTGCGCCTTTGCCAGGGACCGCGGCATGGCCGCCGGTTCCGGATACTCGCGCCCGGGATAGGTGGACTCGACCCAGTCGGTGGTCCGGTGGCGGTCCTTCGTCGGCGTCAGCGCGATGACCCGTGAGGCCAGCCGCATGGGAAGGGAGCCCTCGAGGCGGGGATCGTTCGGCGGGTACCGCTGCAGGCTTCGTCGGATGCGCTCCATCATCCGGCCAGCCTAGCGCCTGGGCACCCCGCTCCCGGCCGTCCCGGCACGTACCCGGCGGTCCGGCCTCGGTAGCACCCCTGCCGCACACCGATCGTGGCGCCCGGGGGGGTGCCCCTATGTTCTTGTCAAGCGGCGAGTGGATGGTCTGCTTGATAAAGGGTGCCGTCGCGGAGCATGGCGAACAGGACGTCGCAGCGTCGGCGAGCCAGGGCGATGAGGGCTTGGTTGTGGCGTTTGCCTTGGGCGATCTTCCGGTCGTAGTAGGTCCTCGAGATCGGATCCCGGAGGGCTGCGAATGCTGATAGGAACAGGGCGCGTTTAAGGATCTTGTTGCCACGGCGGGACGGGTGCTCACCTCGGATCGATGAGCCGGATCTGCGGGTCACGGGAGCCAGACCTGCGTAGGCGGCAAGGTGTCCGGAAGACTCGAAGTGTTTGCCGGCAACTTCGGTGAGGAGCCTTGCTGCGGTCCTGACGCCGACTCCGGGCATGCTCGTCAGGACGGAGGAAAGAGGGTGGGCCTCTACCAGTTTCTCCACCACTACGGCGATCTCTGCCCGTTGCCGCCGCAGAGCTGCGAGTTGCTCGGCCAAGCGCGGCAGAACGGTCGCTGCGGCATTGGTGCCCACCACAACCACGGTCTGCTCACTCAATGCCTGGCTGATGTCCTCTGGACGCCGTCCCATCCGGGGTGCCAGCTTCATTAGTCGGGTCGCCATCCTTTTTGTTCCGGCGGTCTTCATCGCTTCCGGTGACAGGTAGTGCTGCAGCAAGTCCAGCATCGCGGGATGGTCTAGATGCGGGCCCACGACCCGTTCCAATGCGGGGTGGATCTGGGTCAGCAGGCCGCGGATCCTGTTGCTGGTCGCGGTCATCTGTCCCAGAATGTCGTCATCGAAACCGCAAAGCATCGATAGTTCCGCGACGGATTCATCGGCCAGCTGGATTGACCGCAACGCATGCGGCAACGTTCGTGCGGCCTGAGCGATGATCGCGGCGTCTCGGGCGTCGGTCTTGGCTTCGCCAGCATGGAGGTCAGCGATGCGCCGCATCGCCAACCCCGGCAGATACCCGACAAGGACGCCCTCAGCCTGGGCGACGGCGATCGGCAACGCACCTATCGTGGCTGGTTGGTCGACGACCACCAGGACCGTACTGTGGTGCTTTAGCTTCTGCAGCACCGCCCGCATCTTCGATTCGTTGTTCGGCAATGCGTTGTCGAACACGACCTTGCCTGCCTTGTTCAGAGCAACGGCGTGATGTTCGCCCTTGCCGACGTCGACACCTACGAACACGTCGACGCTGTCGTAGTTCTCGATCATGACTACTCCGTCCACTCGAAGAAAAGTGGCCTGGTCACGGGCGTCAAGTCCCGGCATCCACGTTACGAACGACCTCGGAACTTCGTTCCTAGTCGAGCCCCTATTAGCGATCACCCGACGCCAATCAGGTCCGGTGACAACACCCCCCGGATCATGAGCGACTGGGGGCAACAATCATGCCGGACCCGATAGGCCAACACCCCAACAGTTCACACCGTTAGGGCCTACGAATAAAGTAACGGGGGGACGGGCTCCGGAGTACATCTGCCGGGAGGCTCTCTGTCATGCTTGACGTTGGACAAACGCCGCCCTGCCTGCTCCGCGCCCGTCCTGCTTCGCCGGCGGGCCGGCCCTCCCCTGCAAGGACTCCATGGATACAGCAGACCGGATAGCCCTGATTCTCGACCTGCTCGGGGTGTTCTTCTTCGCCGTCTCCGGTTCGCTGCTGGCCGCCCGCAAGGGCTTCGACCTCGTGGGTTCCCTGCTCCTTGCCTCACTCGCCGGACTGGGTGGCGGCGTGGTGCGCGACGTCATCATCGACACCCCTCCCGCCGCCTTCAACGACCCCACCTACCTGGTGCCGCCGCTGCTCGCCACGGTGCTGGTGTACTTCGTGTTCTCGGGCGTGGAAAAGGTCCGGCGGGTCCTGGTCATCTTCGACGCCGCCGGCCTTGCCCTCTTCTGCATCACGGGAACGCTGAAGGCCCTCGCGTTCGGGTTGAACCCTGTTGCTGCGATGCTGCTGGGAGTCACCACCGCCGTGGGCGGGGGCCTGCTGCGCGACGTCGTCGCCAATGAGGTTCCGCAACTGTTCGATCCGCGCGACATCTACGCACTGCCCGCGATGCTCGGCGCCGTCGTCGCGACCCTGCTGGTGCCCCACGGCTGGTTCAACCTCGTGACGGGAACGGCCGCGGCGTCGATGGTCTTTTCGCTGCGCGTCCTGGCCTGGCGCTACGGCTGGCACGCGCCGCTCGCCGCGCGTGCCTGGACTCCACGGCGCCTGCGGAGGGGTAACGGCGCCTGACCCCGGGCGGCTACGATTGAGGCGTCCCCAAACCCCCACCTGGAGTACCCGTGACTGAACTTTTCCTCGACAAATTCCGAGCCCTGGTTCCCTCCTATTTCGAGGACGAGTGGGTCGAAGAAGACGGACTGTCGCCGGCGGAGCTCGAAGATCTGATGCGGGGCAAGGACTTCGAACTGCCTCTCGCGCTGCGCGAGTTCTACCTCGCTGTCGGCGCGACGGAAGACATCATGGAAGCCTTCCACTTCTTCTGGGATCCCGACGAGCTGGAAATCGAGGACGGTTACCTCCTGTTCCTGGAGGACGAGGAGGAGCTCTACACCTGGGGTATGAAGGCCGACCAGCTTTCCGTCCCGGACCCGATCGTGTGGCGGCGCAACAACGCGCGCGGGGAGTGGAAGTCCGAGGAAGGGACGTTCAGCGAGTACGTCCTGGACCTGTTCGAGTGGGTGTTCGAGGACACCGAGGGGAACTGAGTGAGCGGATTCACGCACCATGCTCCCGAGGGATACCGGTGCCCCTTCTGCGATCTGGCCCGCGGTGATTTCGGCAACCCGCGGAACCTCTGCCGCCCGGGCGACGTCGTGTACTCGGATGACCTCGTCCTCGCCTTCATCGCCTCCCACGGCTTCGAGCCGAACCCGGGCCATGTCCTCGTCACCCCACGGAGCCATGTCGAGCTGCTCTACGAACTGCCCGACGACGTCGCCGCCCGGATCATGACGCTGACCCGCGATGTCGCGGTGGCGATCAAGCGCGCGTGGAACCCCGACGGAGTGTCGACCCGGCAGCACAACGAGCCCGCGGGCAGCCAGCACGTCTGGCACTACCACCAGCACGTCCTCCCGCGCTGGCACGACGACGGCTTCTACTTCACACCGAAGCGGCCCGTGGTGGATCCTGAGATCCGGGCGCGCAAGGCGCTGGAATTGCGGGCGTTCCTGTAGGTCCGACGTCGGCTGCTGCCCACCTTTCCGCCTGGCGCCCACCAGCGCCGATCGAGCGCACGGCCGGTG
Organism: Arthrobacter sp. Br18; assembly: GCF_000520555.1. Classification (GTDB taxonomy): domain Bacteria; phylum Actinomycetota; class Actinomycetes; order Actinomycetales; family Micrococcaceae; genus Arthrobacter_D. The sequence goes on from NZ_KI914846.1 coordinate 100,026, forward strand.
CACAGCATTTGCCGTCATCGCTGCCCTGAACCGCGTGTCGTCGACGGACACGCCGCGAATGCGCGGCCCTCCTCGGCAATGACGGCAGAACCCGTGCGACCTCAGCGCGTCGGCCGCCGACGCAGTACCTGAGCGACCTGCGCAAGGAGCTCTTCCGGAAAGAACATCACATCCTCGTAGCAGAAGCGCAGCACCAGGTAGCCGCCGATGATCGTGCAATTGTTGCGCTTCCGGTCCCGTCGGAGGGCCCCGCGGTCGGAGTGAAAGGCCGCGCCGTCGATCTCGATCACGAGAAATCCCTCAAGAAGGAAGTCCACCCGGCGTACCCCGGCAATATGCACCTGTGGTTCAACCTGCCAGCCGGCGTCCTCGAGCAGGAGCCGGGCAACCACCTCGATTGCCGAATCGGCGCTCGTCCCGGCCCGGCCGAGTGCGGCGCGTGCCGGACCGTTGCGGTTGCCGGGCAGTAGGTCCCTCACAAACCGCGGGACTGAGTCTCCCCGCCTCAACGCGCACTCGACCATCGGAACGGACTCCGACTGCTGACGGCACTGCAGGGCGTGCACCAACACGTCCATCAGACCCACCATCGGAAGCACCGCGTGAATGGGAACCTGCCGACGGCGGTGGTTGACGGCGTTACCCGCACCGAGATTGACACGGCTCAGGTGCACCGCCGACGGTTCCCTGGTGGTCCACAACCCATAGTGGCCGGCAGCGGAAACGCAGGTGAGCAGTCCACCCGCACTCACTGCGGCACTGAAATCCGCTGGTGCATCCGGCAGGGCCAGGACGCCGGGACGCAGCCGGAGCACGCGCCCGTCCGCGACAGCCCGCGTCAACGCCCTTGCCCCGAAGCCCCGCCGCCGCAGGTCCTGCGTTCGGGCAACCGATCCCATGCCGCGCAGCACGCGCTCCACTTCCATAAGGGTAGCCAAGTCCACACCGGCAGACCGTGGGGCTACCACAACGGCTATGTCGGCAAATACCCGCACCGCATTTCACGGCATTGCCCACTCGAAGGGCGTGTCGGAAGGGGACACGCCGACAAAAGCGACCTCAAAGTGGCAATGGCGGCAATTGTCGTGCACCCGGACAATCCGGGAGGCCTAGACTTCCCGGCTCACCACGGCCTGGGCAAAGCTGGCCAGTGCCTGCTTCACCACGCTGTCGGGCAGCGGGTCCAGGGCGACGACGGCGTCGTCGGCCCAACGCTGCGCGAAAGCCCAGGCTTCCTGCGTCTGGGGGTGCGACCGGACGGCGGCAACAGCCTCAGCCAAGGCATCGTCGGAGGCAAGGTCCCCGTCGACCAGCGCGATCACGTCGGCAGCGGAGGCGTCCCCCTCAGCGGCAGCCCGCCGCAGGAGAATGACGGGAAGAGTCGGCACGCCCTCCCGCAGATCCGTCCCGGGAGCCTTGCCGGACTTCACCTTCAGCCCGGTGACGTCGATGACGTCGTCGGCGAGCTGGAACGCAACCCCCACCTTCTCGCCGTAGGACACCATGACGTCGATGATCTCCCGCGGGGTGTCGGCGAACAGCGCGCCGAGCTGGCCCGACGCCGCCACCAGCGAACCGGTCTTGTCGGCGATCACCGACAGGTAGTGCTCCAGCGCGTCCTGGCCCTCGCGGGGCCCCACGGTCTCGTGCAGCTGCCCCAGGCACAGGCGCTCGAACGTGCGGGCCTGGATTCCCAGGGCTTCCCCGCCGAGCTCGGACACGAGGATCGACGCCCGCGCGAAAATGAGGTCACCCGTCAGGATCGCCACCGAGTTACCCCACACCTCGTGGGCCGTTGGTGCGCCGCGGCGGTAGGGCGCGGAGTCCATGACGTCGTCGTGGTAGAGCGTGGCAAGGTGCGTCAGTTCGACGACGACGGCGGCCTGCACCACCTCCGGGCGGGTGGAATCCCCCAGATGGGACGCGAGGATGGTCAGGAGCGGACGGATCCGCTTCCCGCCGGCTTCGACGAGGTGACGGCTCGTGGCATCGGCGAGCGGATCGGAATTCGAGATGGCGCCGCGCAACTGCTTCTCGACCTCGGCGAGGCACGATGCCACTGCCGGACCGAGCTCTGGGTCCTCCGCGATCAGCGCGAAACCGGGCGGCAGGCCCAGCGAGGCATCGGTGGGCTCCTCGGCGGTGTCCAGCGCACTGTCCGGACCCACGCTGGCCCAGCCGGAATTGAAGGAGTTCGTCACCGTATAAGACTAACCACGTGGCGCGGCAGATTGCGCACGAAGGGCCGCCGTGACCGACGGCTGGTTGCTGGTGGGCGGAACGAGCGCCTCGAGCAGATGGATCACGCGATCCTCGAAGCCTCGTCCACCGGTGTCGGTCAGGTTCGCCAGCATCCGCACCACGAAGCGCATGAGGATGGGGACCGGCATGCCGGTGCGCAGCGCCAGCGACAGGATGGCCGGTTTGCCGATCAGGCGGGCAAAGACCCGGCCGAGGGTGAAGTGGCTTCCCCACTGCGCCCGGATGTAGGGCGCGTACCCGGAGAGCACCTGGTCGCGCCCGAGCGGGGAGAGCACTCGCTGCGAGCGCTCGATGAACTCGGCGGCGTACCGGGCCGACTCCATGGCATAGGAGATGCCCTCTCCGTTGAAGGGCGACACCATCCCGCCTGCGTCGCCGAGCAGCAGGAGCCCCGGGCTGTAGTGCGGTGTCCGGTTGAAACCCATGGGCAGCGCGGCACCGCGGATCTCTCCGACCTGGTTCTCGGGGGTGAAGCCCCATTCAGGCGGCATCCCGGCCGTCCAGTCGCGCAGCACCTGCTTGTAGTCGAGCTTGCCGAATTCAGCGGAGGAGTTCAGGATGCCGAGGCCCACGTTGGAGGTGCCGTCCCCCACGCCGAACACCCAGCCGTAACCCGGCAGTGGACGGCCGGTGGCGTCGGGCAGCTCGAGCCAGCCCTCCATCCAGTCGTCGTCGTGCCGGGGGCTCGTGAAGTAGGTGCGGACGGCGACGCCGAGCGGGCGGTCGTCACGCTTGGCCATCCCGAGGCTTACCGCGGTGCGGGTGGAGTTGCCGTCGGCGGCCAGGACGACGTCGGCGCTGAAGGTGCGCGATTCGCCGGTCTTGCGTCCGGCGGCGTCGAGCAGGTTCACGACGACGCCGGTGACGCGCCCTGCATCGTTGCGCACCGCGGAGGCGACGGAGTGGCCCTCGAGGAGAACCGCACCGGCCTGCTGCGCGTGGCGGGCAAGAGCCTCATCGAACCCGAGGCGGGTGCGCACGAGCCCATAATCGGGGAAGTCGCTGAGCTCGGGCCAGGGCACCTCGACGGTCCGGGCTCCTGCCTTGAGGCGGAGGCCCCTCGTGCGGCGCCACCCCTCGGCCTCGTCGTGCGGTAGGCCGAGCAGCTGGATTTCGCGCACCGCGCGCGGCGTGAGCCCGTCCCCGCATACTTTCTCCCGCGGGAAGTGCGTCTTTTCCAGCACCGTCACCTCGATGCCCGCGCTGGCCAGGTAGAAGGCGGCGGTGGACCCGGCGGGACCCGCCCCGATGATCAGGACCGACATCTAGTTCGCCGCCCGCGTGCTGCGCCGCCGCAGCCGCGCCGCACCGCCCGTAGCAGCCGGACCCGGTCTGGCGGCGCCCGGTGCGCCCGGTTTGACGGCCCGGTGCACCGCCACGATGCCGCCGTTCAGGTTGCGGTACGCCACCTCGCCCCAGCCGCTCGCCGTGATCTCCGCGGCGAGCTCATCCTGGTCGGGCCAGGCCCGGATGGATTCCGCGAGGTAGACGTAGGCTTCCGGGTTGGAACTGACTTTCGTGGCGATCGCCGGCAGGGCGCGCATCAGGTATTCGGTGTACAGGGTCCGCCACAGCGCCACCGTGGGCTGCGAGAACTCGGCGACCACCAGTGATCCGCCCGGTTTGGTGACGCGCAGCATTTCCGTCAGGGCCATACCCGGCTCGTTGACGTTGCGCAGTCCGAAGGAGATCGTACTCGCATCGAAGGAATTGTCGGCGAAGGGAAGGTTGGTCGCATCGCCCGCCACGAAGTTGATGTCCGGCCGGCGGCGCTTGCCCACGGTGAGCATTCCGAGCGAGAAGTCGCACGCGACGACGTCGATCCCGGCGTCGGCATACGGTTCACTCGAGGTGCCGGTGCCCGCGGCGAGGTCGAGGACGCGCTGACCGGGGCGGGCATTTACCGCGTCGACGACGATCCGCCGCCAGCGGTGCGCCTGGCCGACGGACAGGACGTCGTTGACGATGTCGTACTTGGGTGCGACGCCGTCGAACATCGCTGCTACTTCATCCGGGCGCTTCTCGAGGGATGCACGTTTCACTCGCCCATTGTCTCAAACAAATACCGGCCGCCGGACCGCGGGCACGGACTGCGGGCTGGGCCGGACGACGCCTGGAGCGGGCCATCCGCCCGTCCGATGCGCACTCCCGCAGCGGAGTAGGCTTGGATCCACCATGAGCAATCCGTCCCTGACAGCACCTGCGCCCGCCCGCGGGTTCTCCGGCGGACTTCGCAGCATCACCATTCCCCGTGGCCCGATGGAACCCGATACCGGCCTGCTCGACTACGTGGTGCGCAATGACGCCTACACGTGGATACGTCGGGGCGGCGGCCTTGTCGCCTACGGCGAAACCGCGCGGTTCACCGGCGCGGGGCCGGGCCGTTTTGCCGACGCACAGGACTGGTGGCGGGACCAGCTGGCATCAGCAGACGTCGAGAATCCCGTCGCGCAGCCCGGCTCAGGCCTGATCGCCTTCGGATCGTTCGCGTTCTCCAAGACGTCGGAGTACGGGTCCCGCCTGATCGTGCCGGAGATCGTGGTGGGGTGCTCCGACGGCTACAGCTGGCTCACCTACATCACCAGCGATCCCGGAGCGGAAGTCAGCCCCGCAGCGGCGGAGGCCGTGCTCGCGGAGTACCTCGACGACGTCGTGCCCGAGCGCGCGCCGCATGCGGGGGACCGCCTCGGTCCGGGGGTCCTCAGCGAGGACCAGTACCTGGCGGCCGTGGCCGCCGGCGTTCGGCATGTCCAGGCCGGCGAGCTCAGCAAGCTGGTCCTCGCCCGTGACGTCGTCGCCGAACTCGGCGCTCCCATCGCGACGGCCCAGGTGCTTCGTGAGCTGGCCGTCCGGTACGAGGACTGCTGGACCTACGCGGTGGACGGGCTCATCGGCTCCACGCCCGAGATGCTCATCAAGGTCGAGAACAACACGGCCCGGGCCCGGGTGCTGGCCGGCACCCTGGACCGGGCGATCGCACCTGCCGGCGACCCCGGCTACGCGCAGCGCGTCCTGGCGGGTTCCGACAAGCAGCTGCACGAGCACTCGATCGCCATCGACTCACTCACCCGCCAGCTCGAGCCCTTCACCAGCTCCATGACCTCGCACAGCGAGCCGTTCGTCCTCCAGCTGCCGAACGTCTGGCACCTCGCCTCGGACGTGACAGCGCAGCTGACCCCCGACTCCGGCGGGCGGGTGCCGACGTCGTTGGCTCTGGTCGAGGCACTCCACCCGACCGCTGCGGTGTGCGGCACTCCCACGACGGTGGCGGGAGCCCTGATCCGGAAGCTGGAGCACCTCGAACGCGGCCCCTATGCGGGCCCTGTGGGCTGGATCGATGCCGATGGCAACGGGGAGTGGGGGATCGCCCTGCGCGGAGCTGTCGTGGAAAGCCCCACCCGGATCCGCCTTTATGCGGGCTGCGGAATCGTGGCGGGATCGCAGCCGCAAGCAGAGCTGGCCGAGACGTGGAGCAAGTTCCGTCCGATGATCCAGGCCCTCGGTCTGGCCGGCTGATCAGCTCGGGCTTGGTTACCAATAGGCAATGCCTGTAGCCTGTGATGCACATCTCAAAGCGCAGTAGAATCATTCCGACTCCTTGATGCCCCCATTTCCGAACGTCCGTCCGAACGAGGAACCCCATGATCTTTCAAAGAAATGCACTGCTGGCCGCGCTGGCCGCCGGCACGCTGGCCCTGACCGCCTGCGGCGGCTCCG
>NZ_KI914846.1:106104-122812 GCF_000520555.1 Arthrobacter sp. Br18
GAGCCGGCCGCGGAGGGCGGCCTGAACCTCGTCTCGGAGGGCAGCCTCACCGTCTGCTCCGACATTCCCTACGAACCTTTCGAGTTCGAGGTAGACGGGGAGTACACCGGCTTCGACATGGACCTCATGAGGGAGATCGCCACCGGTATGGACCTCGAGCTGGCCGTCCAGGACGTCGAATTCACCGGCCTGCAGAGTGGCGCGACCCTCGCGGCCGGGCAGTGCGACATCGGCGCCAGTGCCATGACCATCAACCCCGAGCGCCAGGAGAACCTGACCTTCTCGGACCCCTACTACGACTCGCTGCAGTCGTTGCTGGTCCCCGCCGACTCCGATGTCGCAAGCATCGACGACCTCGCGGGCAAGTCAGTGGGCGTCCAGCAGGGCACCACCGGCGAGACCTACACGCGCGAGAACGTCCCGTCGGACACCGAGGTGGTCGCCTTCCCGGGCGACGCCGAGGCGTACGCGGCCATCCAGGCCGGCAACATCGACGCAATCCTCCAGGACCTGCCGGTCAACCAGGCGCACGCCGAGGACGGCGCGTTCACCATCGCCGAGGAATACCAGACCGACGAGCAGTACGGCTTCGCCATGGCCAAGGAGGGCAGCGAGGAACTGGCCGCAGCTGTCAACGAGCAGCTGGCCGCCATCCGCGACAGCGGCAAGTACCAGGAAATCTACGACACCTACTTCACGAAGTAGACAACAGCTCGAGCCCTGCGGCTGCCGGCGCGACGAACGTCCCCCGGCAGCCGCAGGAGCTCCAACTTCCTGAAGGAAGGTACACCCCAGCTTGAAACGCTCAACTCGCAGACGCCTGACACGGGGCGCGCTCTACGCGGTCTTTGCCGTCGCCGTCCTCGCGATCATTCTCGCCGCCGACTGGCAGGCAATCCGCACCAACTTCTTCGATCTTGAGGTGGCGGCCACCGCATTCCCCGAGATCATCACGATCGCCGCGAAGAACACCATCCTCTACACAGCGATCGCCTTCACGGGAGGGCTCCTGCTCGGCCTGATCTTCGCGCTGATGAAGCTCTCCCCCGTGCTCCCCTACCGCTGGCTGGCCACCGCCTACATCGAGCTGTTCCGGGGACTTCCGGCACTGCTGGTCATCTTCGCCTTCGCCTTCGCCGTGCCCATCGCCTTCCAGTGGCGGCCTCCCGGCGGCAGCGCCGGCGCCGGCCTGATAGCGCTGATCATCGTCTCCTCGGCCTACATCGCGGAAACCATCCGCGCAGGCATCGAGGCGGTGCCCAAGGGCCAGGTCGAGGCTGCACGGTCCCTCGGGATGAATCCGGCGTGGACGATGCTCACGGTCGTCCTCCCCCAGGCCTTCCGGATCATCACGCCGCCGCTGACCAACGAACTCGTGATCCTCATCAAGGACACCTCGCTGCTGTTCATCGCGGGAATGGCCCTCGGCGACCGCGAGCTGACCACGTTCTCCAGGGATGCCCTGACGAGCCAGGCGAACGCGACGCCGCTGGTGCTCGCCGCGCTGATGTACCTCGTGATCACACTGCCGCTCACACAGCTCGTGGCCAAGCTCGAACGACACAACAAGAGAGGCCGGTGATAGCGGTGGCTCGATCAACAGCTGCTGCCTCGGCAGCATCCACGGCGGTACCCGCCATAGAAGTCCGCCAGCTGTGCAAGACCTTCGGCACCAACGAGGTTCTCAAGGGCATCGACTTCCACGTGGACCAGGGCGAGGTGGTGTGTGTGATCGGCCCGTCCGGCTCCGGCAAATCCACGCTCCTGCGCTGCGTGAACCGGCTCGAGGAGCCCACCACCGGAACCATTCTCGTCGAGGGCGTGGACATCACTGACGGCGAGACGGACCTCGACAAGGTCCGCACGCGGATCGGCATGGTGTTCCAGCAGTTCAACCTTTTCCCGCACCTGAACGTGCTGCAGAACCTCACCCTCGCGCAGCGCCGCGCCAAAGGCCGTGGCAAGAAGGAAGCAGAGGACGTGGCCCGCCGCAACCTGGCGAAGGTGGGCCTGGCGGAGAAGGCCGACGCCTTCCCCGCCCAGCTCTCCGGTGGGCAGCAGCAGCGCGTCGCGATCGCCCGCGCTCTGTCGATGGATCCCGACATGATGCTGTTCGACGAGCCCACCAGTGCGCTCGACCCCGAACTCGTGGGCGACGTCCTCGAGGTCATGAAGCAGCTGGCCCGCGAGGGCATGACCATGATGGTGGTCACCCATGAGATGGGCTTCGCCCGCGAGGTCGGCGACCGCGTGGTGTTCATGGACGGCGGAGTAGTGGTGGAGCAGGGCAAACCCGAGGATGTCCTCGGGAACCCGCAGCACGAACGCACCAGGGGCTTCCTCTCGAAGGTGCTCTAGGAGAACGTCACGGCGCCCGCCACCGCAGCCCGGATCCGGGCGTGCAGGTCCCGAAGGTTGGCGCGGCTGGAACGGATTTCGACGATGGAGCGGCCCTCGATGGGCCGCTCCATCGCGTTGTCGAGCTCACCGACTGAGGTGACGCGCTCATAGCGGAGCCCGTAGGCAGCAGAGGTCGCAGCGAGGTCCACCGTCTGGGGGGTGCCGAACAGGCGCTCGACGGCGGACCCGTACCGCGCCGTCGTCGTTTCCGCTCCATGTTCCAGCAGGCCGAAGATGCCGCCGCCGTTGTCATTGAGCACCACGATCTGCAGATCAGGCTGCGGCTCACCCGCCCCGATCAGCAGGCCACCGACGTCGTGGAGGAAGGTCAGGTCCCCCACCAGCAGGCGGGTGGGGATGCCACGGGACAGCGCCACCCCCGTAGCCGTGGAGATGGTGCCGTCGATCCCTGCGAGGCCGCGGTTCGCGAAGACCTCCAGCGGATGCCAGTCCGTCGGGGCCACCAGGTCCAGGTCCCGAATGGGATTCGAGGACCCGATCACCAGATTGCCGTCCGTGTTCTCCCACACGGCGTCTGCCACATGGAATCCGTTGAGTGCCGTTTCGGCCGCCAGCACATTCTGGATTGCAGCCTCCGCTGCCGCCCCGTTCTCCCGCCAGGACTTTAGCCAGCCGTCAGCGCCGCGGCCTGCGAACTGGACCAGTTCCGGCAGATTGTCGATGATGCGTTCCTGCCTCCGGCCCTCCTCGAACCACGCGACGGGCGCGGGCAGGTACAGGGCCTGCTCGACGTCTTTCCGGGCCAGCAGGGCCGCCACGGGGCGCGACAGGGTGGGACGCCCGAAGACCACCACCCGCGTGATGGACCGGCCGCCGTGCTCGAGCAGCAGCCGGTAGGGCGCGATGGCGCTGCTGCCGAAGCGCGCGTTGGAGGACGGCTCGGCGAACAGCGGAAGCCGGAGGTGCGCGGCGAAGACGGCAGCGAGTTCACCGGCGCCGTGCCCGGCCATCACCAGGGTGGCCGCGCCCCCGGGCACCGGGTGCTCCCCCGGCCATGGACGGGCTGGACCTAGGCCCGAACCGTCTACGCCGGTCGACCCAGGCTGCGCCGGCAGGTCGCCCGACCCCTGCAGATCGGCCACGTCCGGCACCGACGTATCGGCCGACCCCTGCAGATCGGCCACGTCCGGCACCAGCGGATCACGGAACGCAAGATTGAGGTGCACGGGTCCCGCGGGACCTTCGCTCCCCTGGGCCTCGGCCAGTGCCTGGCTGGTGAACGCCGTCGGATCAGTTCCCGCGGGAACGTCGACCGAGAACCGCACATGGCCGCCGAACAGTCCGGGCTGCACCGTCGTCTGGTTCGCGCCGGTGCCCCGCAGCTCCTCCGGCCGGTCGGCCGAGAGCACCAGAAGCGGGACGGCTGCGTGGTTCGCCTCCATCACGGCGGGCAGGAGTTCCCCCACTGCCGTGCCCGACGTCGTCACCACAGCTACCGGCCGCTGGGCCCCCAGGGCGAGCCCCAGGGCAGTGAAGCCCGCGGCCCGCTCGTCGATGCGCACGTGGAGCTGGAGCGCATTGCCCGCCTCCGCCAGGGCGTATGCAAGGGGCGCGCTGCGGGAACCGGGGGCAACGACGACATCGTGGATGCCGCCGGAAATCAAGGCGGCGACGACGTGCCGTGCCGCCTCGATGGCACTGAGGGAACCACTGGTGCTGGGGGAATTGCTCACTCCTCCATCCTCACACCGAACACCCAACACCCAACACCCAACACCCAACGCAGACCGCACCACCGGGTGATTCCCGGTGGTGCGCTCCGCAAGGTCTCCCGTCAGCTATTGCCGTCGCGCCCGCCGCGGTCGTCGTCGTTGCGTGGCCTTCCGTGTCCGCGTCCGCGGCCACGGCCTGAGTGGTCCTCGCTACGTCCCTCGGGGCCGCGGTACACCTGGACCACCGAAGGCCTCGGGAGGGCGCCTTCACCCTTGCGGGGGAACTGGCCCACCGGGACGTAGTCGGGGAAGAGGGACACCTGGTTCTCCCAGTCGCCGTCCTCGCCGGGGTGCTGGACGGCGACGAAGACGCTGCCGTCGGCGTCATGGATGATCGGACCGCAGGTCTCGCCATCACGGGGGACGGCGAGGAACTGCTCCACCCTGCCGCGCTCGGCGCCTTCGAGTCCCACCTTGAACAGACCGTCGCAGTAGCCGATGGTGCCCGGCTGCCCGTCCGTGGAGATCCACAGGTTGCCCACCGAATCGAAGGCCAGGTTGTCAGGGCAGGAGATCGGCGAAACCCACTCGACGGGGTAGCCGCTGAAATAGGTGCTGGGATTCTTGGTAGGATCACCGCACACCATCAGCAGGTTCCAGGTGAAGCGCAGGGCCGTCGCATCCCCGCCGTTCTCCACCATCTCGACCACGTGTCCGTCGCGGTTGACCGCGCGGGGATTCGCCTCGTCAGCTGCCGCGTTGGCTCCGGTACCCCGGTTGGTGTTGTTGGTGCAGGCGACGTAGACCCTGCCCGTGGCGGGATTCGGCTCGACGTCCTCGCACCGGTCCATTTTGGTGGGACCCATCCTGTCCGCCGCCAGCCGCGTGAACACGGCGACCTCGGCGGCGCTCATGCCCTCCACGGCCGATTCGTTGTCGATGAGCAGCGGCAGCCACTCCCCGACGCCGTCGAACGCACCGTCCGAGGGGACCGCTCCGGAGCCATCGATCTCAGCAGTGGAGTTTCCCTGGAACCGCGCCACATACAGCGAGCCTTCGGAGAGCAGCGCCATGTTGGCACGGCGGGCCTCGGGCGTGGTCCCGGGCTGCATCACGTTCTTCGACACGAACTTGTAGAGGTAGTCGAAGCGCTCGTCGTCGCCCGAGTAGGCCACCACGCGGCCGTCGGGGGCCACCGAGATGTTGGCGCCCTCGTGCTTGAAACGGCCGAGCGCGGAGTGCTTTCGGGGCGTGCTCGCGGGGTCGAAGGGGTCCACTTCGACGATGTAGCCGAAGCGGTGCTTCTCGTTCTCGTAGCCGGGGGTGCGGGTGTCGAAGCGGGCTTCGTCTGCTTCCCAGTTGCGTGCGGTCGGCTGGCTGGTCAGGCCGTAGCGGCGGTCGCCGTCGCTGGTTCCCGCGCTGACGAAGTATCCGTTGAAGTTCTCCTCACCCGAGAGGATGGTTCCCCAGGGCGTGGTTCCACCGGCACAGTTGCCGAGCGTGCCGAGAATGGTGCGTCCCGAGGGATCATCGATCGTCTTGACGAACTCGGACCCGGCTGCCGGGCCGGTCAGCTCGTACGGCGTGGTGGTGAGGTACCTGCGGTTCAGCGGCGCGCCCTGGATGTAGCTCCATGGCTTGCCGGTGTTCCTGCGCTCGAGTTCGACGACGGACAGTCCGTGGGCCGCTTTCCCGATGCCCCGCACTTCCGGAGCGGGTGTGGTGGGAGGCACCATGATGTTCTCATTGGTGTACTCGTGGTTGGCGAAAAGCACCGCGCGCCGGCCCTTGGTGCCGGGCAATTCGAGGATGTCGGTGTAGTCGCAGTTGTAGCCGAACTGGAGGGACTGGGCCGCCGCGGTTTGCGCGTTGGCGTCGAACGTTGGTGAATTGCGGAAGAGAGGGTCACCCCAGCGGATAACGGGCTTCCACCCGAACCCTTCGGGAACCGTCAGATTGTCCACCATTGCGTCGACCGGAGCGATCGCTGTGAAGGACAGCGCGGCGCTGGGTGCCCTGCCGCCCTGGTTCGACACCGCCTGGGCAACTCCCGCCCCCGTGTTCGTGCCGATCAGCAGGGTCAAAGCGCCCACCGCTCCCGCTCCGAGCATGTTGCGGCGCGAGAACTCGCTGGACACGATGTCGCGGAAGTAGCTGTTGTCGGTGGTGTTGCACACCGCCGCCGAGCAGGCGTTGTCGCACTTCAGGGCGCAGGTCACTGCGCTGCGCTTTCCTTTGGTGTGGCCGAGCATGGGCAACAGGCGGCGCGTGGTTTCACTCATGGGATGCCTTCCGGGTAACGAACGGGCGTTCCGCCCCAGACTGGCAAGGAAAATGAACAGGCGGAGTGCGTCGCCCTTAACGCACGGTGAACGCGGGCCCAATACGCGGGGCGGCCCTACATCGGGGCAGCGGTGTACGCGGCGATGGCCGCATCAGCCGCTTCCCGGCGTCGGGCCGAGGCATACCACAGGGCCATCAGACCCACACCCAGGAGCAGTGCTCCGACACCGATCAGAAACGTTCCTCCGACGCCGAGGAAGACGGTGCTTCCATAGGCGGGGTCGAGCATATCGGCGGCAGAAAGCAGAAAAGCTGCCGACATCATCAGGGCGCCCAGCAGCGGAAGGATGCCCCGAAAGACGAGGTTCCGGGTACTTGAACGCAGCGTGCGCCGGAAGAACCAGACGGAGGCGAAACCGGTCAGGCCGTAGTAGAAGGCGATGAACAGGCCCAGCGAGGCGATGGAGTCGGCCAGGAAGTTCTCGCTGACCAGGGTCAGCACCACATAGTAGACGGAGGCCGTGACCCCCATCAGCACTGTCGAGAACGTGGGCGTCAGGTACCTGGCGTGGACCCGCGCGAATCGTTCCGGCAGGGCCTGGTGGGCGGCCATGGACAGGGTACCCCGCGCCGTCGGAAGAATCGTGGTCTGGGTGGCGGATGCCGCGGAGACCAGCACGGCAACGACAGCAACCCAGGCCCAGTCGCCCAGCACGGCCTCGCTCATCGAGTAGAAGACGTCCCCGGCGTTCTCCTCGTTGCCGAGGCCGAGCCCCGCGGTTCCGGTGCCGGCGAAGGCGATCACGACGACGCTCACGCCGACGTAGGTGACCAGCAGGATGACCGAAGAGATCAGCGCGGCGCGGCCGGGAGTCGTCCGCGGGTTCCGGGTCTCCTCGTTGAGCGCCAGACAGGTATCCCAGCCCCAGTAGATGAACAGGGACAGCAGCACCGCGTAGGTGAACGACTGCAGGTTGTCCACGGCGAACGGGTTGAACCATTCGAGGGAGACCTGCGTCGGGTCGAAGGCCTGCCCGGAGGCGATCCGGTAGACGGCGAAGCCGGTGAACAGAGCCAGCGCAACATACTGGACGATGATCAGTGTCCGCTGCATCTTCTCGGAAAGGTCCACGCCGCGGTAGTTGGTCCACGTCATGGCGGCGATGAAAGCTACTCCGGTTGCCGTCACCAGGGGCACGTTGTTCCCGAGTTCGGGATCGACCAGGCGCCACAGGTACTGCCCGGCGACCTGGGCGAGGTTGGCGAGGACGACGATGCCGGACAGCGCCAACGCCCAGCCGCCCATCCAGCCGGTGAACTTCCCGAAGGCCCTCGAAGCCCACGTGAAGGTCGTCCCGCAGTCCGGGGTCTCGTTGTTGAGCTCCCGATAGGCGTAGGCAATGAAAAGGATCGGGAAGAAGGCCACGATCAGGGCGACCGGCGCCTGCACACCGACAGCAAGGATGATGAAGCCCAGGGTAGCGGCCAGGGAGTACACAGGCGCGGTGGAGGACAGGCCGACGGAGATGCTCCCGGCAAGGCCGAGGTCGTCAGCCGCCAGTCCTTTGCCGCGCACGGTGGACGCGGGTGGCAGGCCGGCGCTCATGTCCTGCTCAGATCCGGCGCGGGTGCATCGATGATGTTGGGGACGAAGCGGCAGTAGTAGTCGGTGATGTAGCCGTCGGATTCGCGGATGCCCACGCCGACCGATTCACCGTCGACGACCCACGCTCCGAGGACCGGGTGGTTGCCGTCAAAGTTCGGCAGCGGGCTCCAGGCCTGATAGCACCATCCTTCGGAGCCGTAGTTTCCGGGCTGCTCCAACTCGACGCCCTCCGCGTGGATCCGGATATTGTCCCCTTCGCGTCCATGCAGCGGCTTGGCCACCCATTCCGCCATCCCGTTCGGGGAATCCAGGAAGGACGGCAGAAGGTTCGGATGCTCCGGGTACAGGTGCCAGAGTGCGGCCAGGAGCGCCTTGTTGGAGAGGAACATCTTCCAGGCCGGTTCGAGCCAGCGGGTCATCACCGGCCAGTCGAGGATGTTCCGGCCGAACTCCTCCTTCATCATGAGTTCCCACGGGTACAGCTTGAAGATGGTGCTGATCACGTTCTCGTCCAGGTCGACGAAGCGCTTTGTCCGGGAGTTCCAGCCGATATCACTGATGTTCATACCGACGGTTTCCCAGCCTGCCTGGTTCGCAACGTCGAGCATGTACGCCGCGGTCATCCAGTCCTCCCCCGACTCCTCGACCTCGGTGTGGGCGACGTGCAGCCGAGCACGGTCGAGGCCGCCGCGCTGCTTCGTCCAGGCCCGGACGAGTGCCTCGTGGATGCCGTTCCACTGGTCCTTGTGGGGCTTGACGTCCTGCAGCCAGTACCACTGGGCGATGGACGCCTCGATGAGGCCGGTCGGGGTGTCGGCGTTGTACTCGAGCATCTTCGGCGGGTTGACGCCGTCGTAGGCGAAGTCGAAGCGCCCGTAGATGCCCGGTTCACTGCGGGCGAGGGACCCGGCGGCGAGCTTCATGGCCCCGGGGCTGATGCCGATATTGCCCATGGCTCCCGTGGCCAGGTAGCGGGCGGCTTCGATGCACATGCCGTGCAGCTCCTCGGTCACCTCCTCGAGCATGTCGACTTCTCGGGGATCGAACTCGTAGTAGGCGCCTTCGTGCCAGTACTCGATCTCGGAACCGTCCGGCATCACGGTCGTCGAGAAGACGAGCCCCTGGCTGGCGATTTTCTCCTTCCAGTCCGGACGCGGGGTGGATTTGATCCGCTTCATCAGCTCCCGACGCCCCCGCCGGATTTCACGCTGCTGCCGAAGCCGTTACGGCTGACCGACGGGGATCCCTGGGCCGTCACGCCGCTCTTCGCCGAGGCGCCGGCCGGAATGGAGGTCACGCCGTTGGCGAGTCTAGCTCCGACAGCCGGGATGGACCTGCCCTGGCCCGAGTTGAGCGCGCCCATGGCGAAGAAGTACCAGCCGAAGGTGCCGGAGGATCGGCCCTCCTCGCTGCACTTGCTGTCCTCGACCCGCTCCTGGGTGGTGCGGTCCTGGCAGACCTGGGCGTAGTCGGCGTCGATCACTTCGCCCTCCGGGGTGCACCCTGTCAGCACCGCGCTGGCCAGAAGTGCGGTCACGCCGATGCTGAGGGATGCGCTGCGGCGGCTGCGGTACGGGTGGACCTCGAAGCTGCGGTGGGTGGTCGTCATGGTCGGCTTTCAGTTGCTGAGGCGGGCTTCCGGACCGGATGGGCGCGGCCGGCAGGCGAACTCTCCCCCGAAAGGGTCGGGCGACAGAAAGTGTACGCTTCCTGACGCCGAACCGGGACATGGCGCATCCCGCCGTTCGTGCGACGTCGCCGGCGTTTCCTGTTCACCAGCTTGTCGGTGCACCGATACCTGTTTGCCGCCGGACGATCAATCACGGGTGGAACGGTGGTTCCGTGAGGATCGCAATTGTCGCCGAGACCTTCCTGCCCACCGTCAACGGGGTCACCCATTCCATCCGGAAAATGCTTGAACACTTCATCGACCGCGGGGATGAGGTGCTGGTGATCGCACCGTCCAGCGCAGACCCGGACGAATCCGGGCTGGATGACACCATCCGCGTGGTGCGGCTGACGTCGGTTCCCCTCGCCGGGTACAGCAGCGTGCGGGTGGCCGTGGGTGGAGTCAGCAGGGTCCGGCGGATCCTCGCCGACTTCGCGCCGGACATCGTCCATCTCGCCTCACCCTTCGAGCTGGGGTGGCGTGCACTGCGGGCGGCCGCAGGCCTCCGCATCCCGGTGGTGGCGGTCTACCAGACGGACATTCCCGGGTATGCAGCACGGTACGGGGTACCACTTCTGGAAAGCTGGGCCTGGCAAAGAGTCCAGAACATCCACCGTGGCGCGTCCCGCACCCTGGCGCCCTCGACGTCCGCAGTGCGGCAGCTTCAGGCGCACGGCATTCCCAACGTCGAGTTGTGGCGTCGTGGAGTCGACACCTCGCGGTTCCACCCGGGCAAGCGGAGCCGTTCCTTCCGGGAGGGCGCCGCGCCCCGCGGCATGAAGCTTCTTGGGTACGTGGGGCGGCTTGCCGCCGAGAAGCAGGTCGAGGACCTGCGGGTCCTTGCGGACATCGACAACACCCGCCTGGTGATCATCGGTGACGGTCCGCTCCGCCCGGCCCTGGAGTCCGCCCTTCCCGGCGCCCACTTCACCGGTTTCCTCGGCGGGGAGGAGCTGGCCGCGGCGGTGGCCAGCCTGGACCTGTTCATCCATCCCGGTGAGCTGGAGACGTTCTGCCAGACCATCCAGGAGGCGATGGCGTCGGGGGTTCCCGTCGTGGCAACAGGACGGGGTGGCCCCCTTGACCTGGTGGACTCATCGAGGACCGGGTGGCTGTACGATCCCGGGAACCTGGCGCAGTTGCGCAGCTATGTGGTCGATCTGGCGGGCGATGATGCGAAGCGCGCCGCGTTCTCCACGGCGGCCTTCGCCAGCGTGCAGGGACGGACCTGGCCTGTGCTCTGTGAACTGCTCATCCAGCATTATGACGAAACCATCTCCGACCATGCCCTGCTTCGCCTGTGACCCGGAAGGGACCCCATGAAAGTATCTGTTATCGGCTGCGGTTATCTCGGGACAGTGCATGCAGCCGCGCTGTCCTCGCTCGGCCATGCTGTCACCGCTCTCGACACGGACAAGGGAAAGGTTCATCAGCTCTCCCGCGGCGGTGTGCCGTTCTTCGAGCCCGGCCTTGAGCAACTGCTCGCTGCCGGCCGGCAGGCCGGCACCCTCAGGTTCACCTCCGACTTTGCCGATGTAGCCGACTGCGATGTCCATTTCCTCTGCGTCGGGACGCCGCAGCAGAAAACCACCCATCATGCGGACCTGACCCACATTTTCTCTGCTGTCGATGCATTGACCGTTCACCTCCGGAAGGGCTCCGTCGTCGTCGGCAAATCGACAGTACCGGCGGGTACGAGCGCGACGCTGCTGCGACTTTTGGCCGGCACCGGAACCGAACTGGCCTGGAACCCCGAATTCCTCCGCCAGGGCACCGCCGTCGACGATTCCCTGCAGCCGGACAGGCTGGTCTACGGGGTGGCGGACAGGGACGCCGGGTTCCGGGTGTCCGCGGTACTGGACGAGGTCTATGCGCCGCTCCTCGCGAAGGGCATTCCCCGGCTGGTCACCAGCTTCTCGACGGCGGAGTTGGCCAAGTCCGCGGCGAATGCCTTCCTCGCCCTGAAGGTTTCCTACATGAACGGCATTTCCGAGCTCTGCGACGGGGTCGGCGCTGACGTCTCGGCACTGGCCGAGGCGCTCGGCCTGGATTCCCGCATCGGCGGGAGGTACCTGAGCGCCGGGGCCGGCTTCGGTGGTGGCTGTCTCCCCAAGGACCTCCGGTCACTCCGCGCGCAGGCCCAGAATGCCGATGCGCAGTCCCTGGCGGCGCTGCTGGGCCTCGTGGACGACATGAACACCGAGGCGCGGCAGCGGATCCATGACATGGCGATGAACATGTGCGGTGGGGGCCTGGCGGGGCGAAGCATCACCGTCCTCGGCGCGGCCTTCAAGCCGCATACCGACGATGTCCGCGATTCTCCGTCGATCGATATTGCGCTTCGGCTGGCAGCATCGGGGGCAAAGGTGACCGTCACCGACCCGCAGGCCGTTCGGAGCGCGTGGCTGAACTACCCGCAGCTGCGCTTCGAAGCAGACACCCTGCAGGCACTGCGCGGGTCCGAGCTCACGCTCCTGCTCACCGAATGGCCGGAGTTCTGTGCGCTCAGCCCCGTCGACGCCGCGTCAGTAGTGTCACGGAAGGCCGTTCTGGACGGACGCAACGCCCTCCCGGCCGACAGCTGGCGCGCCGCCGGATGGGACTACCGGGGAGTCGGCCGCGGAAGCAGCAACAGCACGGTGGCATCCCCCGTTCGTGCGGGCGCTGCGGTCTGATGCGGGAATGACTTTCCAACCCGGCCGGTACGTGGCGCTGGGTGATTCGTTCACCGAAGGCGTCGGGGACCCGAACAAGCATCTTCCGAACGGCGTCCGTGGCTGGGCCGACCGCGTCGCGGACAAGCTGGCCAAGGACCAGCCCGGGTGGGAATACGCGAACCTGGCGATCCGCAGCAAACGCCTGCGGCAGATCGCCGCCGAACAACTGGAACCGGCGCTGGCCATGAAGCCCACCCTGATCACGCTCTACGCCGGCGGAAACGACGTGCTCGATGCCGGAACGAACATCGCCGAGGTGCTCCAGCAGTATGAGGAGCTGGTGGCGGCCCTGTCGACGACCGGGGCCACCCTGCTCCTCTTCACCGGGTACGACGTCGATGTGACACCCGCGCTGCGGGTGTTCCGGAGACGCAACCATCACTACAACGACGGCGTGCGCCGCATCGCCCGTACGTACGATGCCGTCCTGGTCGACTACTGGCGCTTCGAGGCGTACCGCGACGACCGCATGTGGGCGCCGGACCGCCTCCACATGTCCAAGGCCGGCCACAGATACCTCGCGTCACAGGTTCTGGACATCCTGGGCGTCGGGCACTCCATGGACCTGCTGGACTGGGAGCCGTCCCGGTCGCAGACCCTGCTGCAGTGGGAGCGGACACAACGGCACTGGGTCCATGATTGGATAGTGCCCCTGGTCTACCGGAAGATCCGGGGCGTGACGCTCGGGGACAACCTGCAGCCCCGCTGGCCCGATCCGGTTCCGGTACCTCCCAAGGGCGGCCTTCGCAGGCTGGCAAAATCAAGGAAAGGGCCGGGGCTATAGCGCGGTGCGTGTCAAGCATGCCGCGACCAGCGGTGGCGGATGGCCGCCGCCTCAGCGGCCCTTGCCCATGGTCAAGCCGGATGCCGGATCGCCGGTGATTGGTGGGGAGGGGCCACACGATGTATGAGTGGATCATGATCGGTGTCGGCCTGATCCTCACCGTCGGAAAGGTTTGAACCGGCAATTTGCTCACTACTCCGGGCGCCGATGCTCGCAGGCGGCATTCCCGAGGGTGTCGTTCCCGGTATCGGTGCCGGTATCGGCAACTTTCTCACCACGGTCTTCTCGATGGTGCTCGGAGCGCTGGTCCCCAGGAACTTCATTCCCGC
Source organism: Arthrobacter sp. Br18 (assembly GCF_000520555.1). Lineage (GTDB taxonomy): Bacteria > Actinomycetota > Actinomycetes > Actinomycetales > Micrococcaceae > Arthrobacter_D. The sequence continues at coordinate 119,566 of NZ_KI914846.1, forward strand.
CCTCCCTGGCCACGGCAAAATTCGTCGCTCCCCTTCCAGAGCCTGTTCACCACGGTTTTGAAGCCCGTGATCCTGCTGTTCAACACACCGCGAATCGGATCATCCGCTCCTTCGGCATCGAGCCGAAGGAAGGACTCTCCGTCTCCCGCAGTGCCGAGGAACTGAGCTCCTTGGTCCGCCGATCAGCCCTTGAAGGATTACCGGATCAGGATCACGCTGAACTCCTGCGCCGCACCCTGCGTTTTTCGGATCATTCCGCCGCGGATGTCATGACTCCCCGGGTGCGGATGTCGACTGTCCATGCGGGTGACACAGCAAGGCAGATCGTCGAGCTCGGGAATCCGCTGCGCGTCCCCGGATCCTTGGGCGGCGACACGCTGCTGGGCTTGCTCCGCCAGCAGGGACTCCAGGTGGCGATCGTGTCCGACGAGCACGGTGGAACCGTCGGCATCATCACGCTCGAGGCACCTCGGCGCGTCGGTCACAGATCGAGCCTCGGGCCGACGTCTGGCAGCCAGACCGCCAGAACAGCACTGTAGGCAACCCGTTCCGGGGAAGCGGATCCGCCGCCTCGCCTCGGCGTATCGCGGCAGTGAACTCGAGGACGCCCTGGCAATGACGCGCCGCACCGGAGCGCATCACCGCCCGGGTCTTCGACGCCGAGGGAAACACCACCGGCATGCTCTTCCTCGAGGACATTCTCGAAGAACCCGTCGGAGAAGTGCAGGACGCCACCTCGGTCTAACGCACATCCTCCGCCAGCACCGCGTAGACCCGTTCGAGTCGATCGAGCCACCACCGGCGTCGACCGTCGGGCACTGCGTACCTGTCGAGGAGTTCGGCCGACACGGCGACCGGCCGTACCGTGAGCGTGCCGTCGTCGGGTACCAGCGACTGCTCCGTCACGTCGCCGTCCATGAGCGAGACCGTCGCCAGGCCGCAGGCGTAGGGCAGCTCCGGCAGCGCTGCCGCCAGCGCGACGCCGGCCCGGATGCCCACCGACGTATCGAGGGCTGAACTCACGACGGCGGGCAGCCCGGCCTGCGCGACGATCTCCACGGCACGCCGGACCCCGCCGAGGGGTGCGGCCTTGATGACCAGGAGGTCCGCGGCGTCCTCTCTCGCGACCCGCAGGGGGTCCTGTTCCCGCCTTACGCTTTCGTCGGCGGCAATGAGTACCGGGAGTTGCCTGCGCCGCAGCTCGTTCCGCACCCGGCGGAGCCCTGCGATATCAGGAACGGGCTGCTCCGCGTACTCGAGTGAAAATTCCGCAAGTGCCGTCAGCGCCGTCACGGCCTCCCCTTCGCTCCACCCGCCGTTGGCGTCGACACGCAGCGCGGCCTGTGGGAGGAGCCTGCGTACCTCTGCGACGCGGGCGACGTCGTCGGCGAGGGTCTGTTCACGCTCCGCCACTTTCACCTTCACCGCGCTCACCGCGCCGAAACGCGCGAGGACCGCCCCGACCCGGGGCGGGGCCAGCGCGGGGACCGTCGCGTTGACGGGAATGCGCAGACGCACCGGGTCCGGAAAACCCTGCCACGCCGCTTCGATGCCGGCCCGCAGCCAGCTGGACGCCTCGGCGTCGTCGTATTCCTGGAACGGCCCGAACTCGCCCCACCCCTCCGGTCCTTCCAGAAGCAGCGCTTCCCGGACCAGGAGACCCCGGAACCGGACGCGCATCGGAATGGCCACCACGCGGGCCGTGTCCAGTAGTTCGGCCAGGGGAGGCAGGGAACTGTCGGCGGGTGGATCGAGCCGCGGGCCGGGTGTAGTCACACGATCAGGCTACGGGAGCGAGCACACCGGCACGCCGCCCGGATCCTCCCAGCTTCCTGTGGAACAGTTGATGCGATGAACTCCCAGCACGATGCGCCCCGGACCTCCCGGCCGGTCCGCGCGGCACGGAGTCCGCTCCTGTTCGTGGTGGCTGCACTGGCCTGCTCGTCAGCACTCGGGTGGACCTACTGGGCGTTCGTCCGGACCACCTCGGGCCAGTTCGCCGACGAGTCCGCGTGGGCGGAGGCCGGAGTCGCCGCGCCCGACTCCCCACTGCCGTTCCTCCAGTTCCTGGACCACCTGCCGCTGCTCTCCCTGGTGATCGCGGCCGGGACCGTCGGGTTCGTCTCCCTCCTCCGACGCCGATGGGCGGCTGCCGCAATAGCTTGCGGCACGATCGTGGGCGCCAACCTCACCACCCAGATCCTGAAGAATCTTGTGCTCGACCGCCCGGACCGGGGAGTGCCCACCCTCGACTTCAACTCGTTGCCCTCGGGGCATACCACTCTCGCCGCTTCTGCCGCGGCAGCCGTCTTCCTGGTGGCGTCACCCCGCTGGAGGCCGTTCGCGGCCGCAGCCGGCGGTGCCTACTCGGTCGTGGCGGGGGCCGCGACGTATCTCAACCTGTGGCACCGTCCTGCCGACGTCGTCGCCGCCCTCCTCGTGGTAGGTACCTGGACCCTCCTGGGAGGCTTGCTCGTCCTGCGGACCGGGGACGACTGGAACGGCTGGTCAGGATTCGGCGGCCACTGGGCGTCCTCACGCTGGTGGCTGATGCTGTGCGCGCTGGCCGGGCTGGCCGGCCTGGCCCTGGCCGCCGCGCTCTACGCCTATGTGCAGGCGATCGGCCCCGCACCGAACCCGGGAAGTGCGAGGCTACCCCTGTTCTTCTGGTCCGGTCTTTCCCTGATCGGCGGGGTGGGCTTCACACTCTCCGCTGCCGCCGGCTGGTTGTTCGGAGTCCAGGCCCGGCTTCATCCGGAAAAGCCTTGACCCTTTTTCCGACACGGTGTGAGAGTTGATCCCACCATGCATGTCGTCGGTTGAGGTCGGTCAAAGAGGATCACGTGCGAGCGATGGTGTACCGCGGACCCTACAAGATCCGGGTCGAGGAAAAACCGATGCCGACGATCGAGCACCCGAACGATGCGATCATCCGGGTCGCGACCGCTGCGATCTGCGGCTCCGACCTGCACCTCTACCACGGGCTGATGCCCGACACTCGTGTTGGCACCACGTTCGGCCACGAGTTCATCGGCGTGGTGGAGGAGGTGGGATCCTCGGTTCAGAACCTCACGCGCGGCGACCGCGTCATGGTCCCCTTCAATGTCTATTGCGGATCGTGTTACTTCTGCGCCCGTGGCCTGTATTCGAACTGCCACAACGTCAACCCGAATGCGACGGCGGTGTGCGGCATCTACGGCTACTCGCACACGAGCGGCGGGTACGACGGCGGGCAGGCGGAGTTCGT
>NZ_KI914846.1:122912-135172 GCF_000520555.1 Arthrobacter sp. Br18
GGCAGGCGGAGTTCGTGCGCGTGCCCGCCGCCGATGTCGGGCCGACGATCATCCCCGACTGGATGGACAGCGAGGACGCAGTGTTCCTGACGGACGCCCTGGCTACCGGGTACTTCGGTGCGCAGCTCGGCGGCATCGTCGAGGGTGACACCGTGGTGGTGTTCGGCGCCGGCCCCGTGGGACTGTACGCCGCGAAGTCGGCGTGGCTCATGGGAGCCGGGCGCGGTCTTGTCATCGACCATCTGGAGTGCCGGCTGGAAAAGGCCCGCATCTTCGCCCACGCCGAGACCTACAACGGTACGACGACATCATCGTCGAGATGAAGAAGGCGACGGATTTCCTGGGGGCCGACGTCGGAATCGACGCCGTGGGAGCGGAAGCGGACGGTAGCTTTCTCCAGCAGGTGAACGGCACCAAACTCAAGCTGCAGGGCGGCTCTCCCGTCGCCCTCGACTGGGCCATCGACTCGGTGCGCAAGGGCGGTACGGTATCCGTCGTCGGGGCCTACGGCCCTATTTTCAGCGCCGTGAAGTTCGGTGACGCGCTCAACAAGGGCCTTACCCTGCGGATGAACCAGACGCCGGTGAAGCGGCAGTGGCCGCGCCTGTTCAATCACATCCGAACGGCTACCTGAAGCCCAACGACATCGTCACCCACCGGATCCCCTCGAGGACATCGCCGAGGGGTATCACATGTTCCGCTCGACAACTGCATCAAGACGCTCGTCATCGCGAACCCCAGTTAGGAGCCATCATGCCGTCAACGCCCTATGTCGCGAACAAGCCCAGGGACATCCCGACACCCGAAGCGTTGCGCGCCCGGATCCCCGGACGCCGGTCTTCGGGACGAGCGCGCCGTTGCACGGGGTGTCCGGCGCCATCCGGCGCTATGCCTACCGCTACGGGGAAGGCCGTGCCGCCCACTGGCTGATCCTTCTCCTCGCCGATCGGGTGGACGCCTGGGTGTCCCATCTGAAATCGCTCGCCTCGTTACGGCCGGATAACCCGATCACCCAAACGGGCGTGCTGTCCGAGGGACGCCGGCACGGCATCTCCTCCCGCGCCGGGAAGCGGCGTGCTGACGGAAATCACTCCTGGCTGGACCCGATCGTCGTCGGTGGGCCCTGGTCGCAGCGGCAGGCGCCGCTTTCGTGGCTCTCAGGACGCTCGCACGGAGGCTGCGCGCCTGAGAACGCAGCACTTATTCACCCGACCCGGGCGGGATCAGCCGACGGCGGAGCTGTCCGCGGAATCCAGAACCACAGGACGAATGCGCCGAGGAAGCCCAGGAATGCCGTAGCCCAGATACCCGCGGACAGCGACACCGCGCCGGTCACGACGGCAAGCAGGCCCGGCCCGGACATGGTGCCGATATCGCTGAGCAGGCGCCACACGCCCAGGAACTGCGGTCGGCCCGGCGAGGGTGAGAAATCAGCACCGAGGGTCATGACGATTCCGGATCCTATCCCGTTTCCGAACCCGATCAGCAGTGCGGCAAGGACCAGCCCGGTGATCGAGGAGGTGAAGGGCAGCACCGCGAGGGCCGTCCCCATGATCACGAGGCAGGGCACAGCGACCCAGCGGCGTCCCTTCAGGTCCATGACCTTTCCGGCTGGGTAGAAAACCAGCATGTCGATGGCCCCTGAGATCCCGTAGATCAACGCGGTGGTCGGCGCGTCGAGCCCGATGCTCTGGGCCCACAGGGGGAGAACCGCCTGCCGCGTCGCACGAACCGCTGCGATGAGCAGGACGCCGATTCCGACTGTCAGGAAAATCCGAGAATGGCTGCGGAGAGTAGACCGCACCGTTGGTGCCGACGGTGTATCGAGCGCTGCCGGCATCGAACTGCGGGATGCACGGCGTTCCCGGGCCTCGGGTACCGGCACTGCGAGGCCCAGGAGGGCCGAGGCGATCGCGGCAGCACCGCCCACCCAGTAGGCGCCGTCGAGTCCCAGCACGCTCATGGCGAGCGCTGCCGCGAAGGGGCCGAGAAACACGCCGATGCGCGTCACGCCGCCCAGCGTCGACAGGGCGCGTGCCCGGAAATGGATGGGCACCACCTCCGTCAGGTAGCTCTGGCGGGCCAGCCCGAACACCGCGTCGGACATGCCGACCATGAAGATCGCCGCTCCGAACACCGCGAGATTGGGCGCCAGGAGGGCGAGTAACATCGCGGCGGCTCCCCACAGCGCCGCGCCGACGAGGGCGGTCCGCTCTCCGAAGCGCGTGGCGATCAGTGTTGCGGGCACGTTGGTGACCAGGGACCCGATGCCCGTCAGCGTGATGACGAGGGCCGCCGTCGCGAGGTCGGCACCGAGGTCACGGGCGGTGAGAGCGATGACCGGAAGGATCGCGCCCGTCGCCACTCCGTGGAGAAGTGACGGACCGTAGGCTCCCACAGCAATCGCCTTGAAGCTGAAGGTTTCCTTGGGCACCGTTCTACTCTAGCCACCGCCCGGCCGTGTTGGCGCGGGTCCCCGGCTCTGGGAACATGTGGCATGGCCAGAATCCTCACACGCGTCACATCGCTCGGAGTAGCGGTTGCCCTGCTCAGCTCCGCCTGCTCCGCCCAGCCTGCAGAGGACACCCCGGATCCAACCGCATCGCCGACCGTCGCGGCGGCCCCTACGCCTGCCCCTCCCGCTGCGCTTCCGCAGCCCGAGCCGACGCCGGGCAAGGGACCCGAGTGCCCCACCAAACGGTGTTTCAGCGTCACGGTCAGCGGTGACCTGCTCGTGCATCCCCAGTTGTGGGACCAGGCAGCCGACGACGCCGCCGAGACGGGAAAGGGTTCCCTGGACTTCGAACCACTCCTCGCCGCGCAACGGCCCTACCTCGAGAACAGCGACCTCGGGCTCTGCCACCTCGAGACACCGGTAGCTCCACCCGAGGGTCCCTTCAGCGGCTACCCCCAGTTCAATGTGCCTCCCCAGATCGTCACTGCGGCAAAGGAGGTGGGATACCAGGCGTGCACCACGGCCAGCAACCACAGCATCGATGCGAGCATCGAGGGGCTGCTGCGCACACTGGACACCCTGGATGCCGCGGGCCTTGGCCACACAGGGTCCTACGCGACCGAAGCCGACGCCCAGCGCATCCTGATGCTTGAGACTCCGGCCGCCCGGGTGGCGGTGATCGAGGCGACCTATGGCCTGAACGGCCTGGTCCCGGATCAACCGTGGCGCGTGGACATGCTCGATATCCCGACCATGGTCGCGAAGGCCGAGGCCGCCCGCGCCCAGGGCGCCGACGTCGTGATCGCGGCTCTCCATGCCGGGGACGAGTACGCCTCGATGCCCAACGATCAGCAGGTGCAGACCGCGCACGCCCTGGCGGACAGCGGCACCATCGACTTCATCTACGGGCACCACACCCACTCGGTGCTGCCCATCGAAAAGTACGCCGACACCTGGATTGTCTACGGGCTGGGAAACGGTGTCACCGAACTGTCGCCGACCTATGACGTGAACAACGAGGGCCTCACGGTGCGCGCACAGTTCGCGCAGGACGACGCCGGGGCGTGGAGCGTACGCGACCTCGCCTGGGTCCCGTCGATGATCGTCCGCGACCCGTACCGGTGGTGCTCCCTCGCCCCCGACCAGCCGGCCGGGTCGTGCGCGGCGGCGGACGTCGAGGATGCCGCCCGGGAACGGACCCGCTCCGTCGTGGAGGCCTTCGGTGCCGCGGGGGAAGGCGCGCACCAGTGGGATCTTGCCGCCGAGACGCCGGCCCCCTGAGCGTCACCCGCCGTGCGCATCCTCCGGGTCGGCCGGTGATTCGCGGCGCCGCTCCTCGATCAGTTCCTTGGTACGGACAAGCCGGAGGAGCGTCACGAGGACGATGCCGCCCAGCACGTTGAAGAGGAGCGTGTACCCGAACCATCCGAGCCACTGCACGTAAGTGACGTCCGAGCCCGAGTGGATCGCCGCGAAGATGAGCAGCGAATCCAGGATCGAGTGGAACAGCTGGAGTCCAGCGAGGAGGAAGCCGCCGATCACGGTCGCCACGATCTTCGCCGGATCCGACTTCGTGCCCAGCTGCATACGGCTCATGAGGGTGATCGTGCTGCCGCCCAGGACGGCGAGCGCCACGGTCTGGAGGGAGAACGGCGGGTCCACATAGTGATGGGCGGCGTCGTTGACGGTGTCGCTCCACTGCGGGAACGCCTGCATGACGATCCAGACGAAGACCCAACCGCCCACGAGGTTGCCCAGCAGGGTTCCGCCCCAGAGCTTCCCGAGCTGCCGCAGGCTTCCCTCGCGGGCGACGACGGCAGCGACCGGCATGAGGAAGTTTTCGGTGAACAGTTCGCTGTGCGCGAGGAACAACGCCACGAGGCCCACGCTGAAGGCCAGCCCCGCCAGCAGATGGTCTCCGGTCTCATAGAGCACCGCGAGGTACGCCATGATGCCCAACCCGATCTCGAGGCCCCCGAACAGCCCGGTAACGAGGACGTTGCGTCCTGTACGGTTCAGCCGCTCGGCACCCTCGGTGATGGTTTCGTCGAAGGACTCACTGAGCTCCTCCTCCACAGGTGCATCCGACTCCCCCAGTTCCCTGCGACGCTCCTCGCTCATGTGCATCCCCTAGGTTTGTTCACTTCCTGCCGGTCAGAGCAAGTGTAATGAGCAAGCCGCGGGACCGGGGGGTAGGTCCTCCCGGCGGGTGGCGCGCTGTGCGATCCCGTGCATTAGTGCAATGCTGGGCACATGATGTTGGGGGAAGGGCTGCTGCCGGCTGCGGAAGGAACGACACCCGCGGATCCCGTCGTTCTCGGCTATGACGGCTCGCCCGCGAGCGCCGCCGCGCTCCACTGGGCCGCCCGGCAGGCCGGTGCCCTGCAGTGTCCGCTCCAGCTGGTCCATGCCGTGCACGAGTACTGGCTGATGCCGCAGGCCACCCATTACGACGCCGTCATCGCGGCCGCCCGCGGTCTCCTCCAATCAGGAGCAAGACAGGCGGAGGCTCTTGTGCCGGGCCTCCATGTCAGCACCCATGTGCACAGCGGCGACGTGGTCGGCGCCCTGAGCGAGCTGTCCGCGTCCGCCCGCCTGGTGGTCCTTGGCACCGATAAGAGGGACGCGGGCTCAGGAGAGCTGACGGGAGCGGTCAGCCAGCAGGTGGCCGTCATGAGCTTCGCGCCTGTGGCGGTTATTCCCCCGCTGGACCTCTCGCTCGCTGCGGGGGTTGTGGTGGGAACCGACGGTTCAGCTGAGGCACGCCAGGCCGTCGCCGCTGCGGCGGCGGAAGCATCGATGATCGGGACCGACCTGCTCGTGCTCACGTCCTGCGCCATCTCCCCCACCGAGGCTTGGGCGCAGACGCCCGGTGGCGAAGAGTACGAGCGCGTCGTCGCCGCATCCCAGGGCATCCTGGATAAAGCAGTGTCCGCAGTGACAGCTTCCTACCCGGGGATTTCGGTGAGCAGCCGCCTGGAGACTCAATTGCCGGCCGCCGAAGCACTGATCAGCGCCGCGTCGGCGGCCCGGCTGCTCGTGGTGGGAAGCCTCGGCCGCGGCGCGGTCCGCCGCATGCTGCTCGGCTCCGTCAGCCATAAGGTACTGCTGAACCCGCCCTGCCCCACGCTGATCACACGCCTTCCGCAATGAACGCCACACCGATCTGGAGACATTCATGACACAGCAGCCCGACAACAGCGCCCCGGTCGTCGTTGGATACGACGGCTCCGAGGTATCCGAGGCTGCGGTCCGGTGGGCAGCCCGGTATGCCGCACGCAGCAAGCTCAAGCTGGTCATCGTGCACTGCTGGCTCTGGCCGCTGATGACACACGATCTGGGGCCCGTCAACGGTGTCGCAGACAGCGGTCTCAAGCATGCAGCGGTGACCACCCTGGCCCAGGGCCGCAGAACGGCCCTCACGGAGGCGCCCGGCCTTCCCATCGAAACGCGTCTCGAGGTCGGCTACCCGTCGGAGATCCTCACCCGGGCGTCGGCGCATGCCGCCCTAGTGGTGACCGGGAGCAGGGGCCTCGGCGGTTTCTTCGGCCTGCTGATCGGCTCCGCGAGCCTTCACCTCGTCGCCTCCGCCCATTGCCCTGTCGCGATCATCCGCGATGCCGCTGCGGTATCCGGACCGGTCGTCGTTGCGGTGGACGGGTCGGCTTTCAGCAGGAAATCCTTGACCTTCGCCTGCAGCCTGGCGTTGGCCCTCGCGTCGCCGCTGCGCATCGTGCATGCGGTGCCGCGGCCCAAATCCGGCCCGAAGCTTCCGGCTCCTGCCGAGGAAGGGCAGCGGATCGTCGATGAAGCAGCCGCGGTGGCGCGCGCCGCAGGGCTCGAGGAGGGGCTCGAGGTGCGGCTGCCGGAGGGGCGCTCCGTGCCTGAGATGCTGCTGCACGAGGTGGCCGGCACCCAGTGTCTGGTCCTCGGATCGAAGGGGGTCAGCGGGCTTGCCGCCCGGTTGGGGTCGACCGCCCACGCCGTGCTGCACCACTCGAAAGGCAATGTGATCGTGTGGCGCGGAACAGCAACTGACTAGCGTGTCGCTGCAGGGAAGGAGCCGTTCTGCTCATCCTCCTCACGGGAATTGACGGCGCGGGGAAGACCACGGCTGCCCGCGCCGTCGTCGATGCTGCCCGCGCCTCCGGGGAGCAGGCCTGCCTCCTGCGCAATCCGGCGGGGCGTATGGCGATGGCCTCGATGTGGGCCCGGTTGGGCTTCCGACCGGCGCCTCGGGTGGAGGATTGTCTGGAGTCCTCGGCACGCAGCTGGAACGTACTGGTCAATTCGATCCGGGCCCGGCGCCGCTCCGGGCTTGTCATCCTGGACCGTGGGCTTGTCTGCCAGCTGGCCCTGCGCCGGATGAGGGGTCTGCCCAGGGGCTACGTCATCCCCTGGCTGCTATCAGTACTGCCCCGTCCTGACGCGGTGGTCCACTTCGAACTCGACCCCGCTCTCGCCCTGCAGCGAATTGCCCGACGAGCCGCGGACACTGAGACGTTGCAGGGGTTGATTGCCTTTCAGGCCGGGTACGCATCGCTTCCCGAATACGCCACCTTCACGGTGCTCGATGCGTCACGTCCTCCGGCTGTTGTCCAGGCGGACCTCGCAGCGATCACAGGAACAGACTTCGGGTGCGGGCCGAAGTTTCCTCCCGCGAAGTTCTGATTCCTCCCGGCCGCCGATCACACCCTCCTGCAACCGCCGTGTTCGGTACAGGCCCTGAGGGAACGGACCGCCGGGTCCGGATCACGGTGGCCGACGACGGACCCGGCATCGACGCAGGGTTCCTGGAAACGATTTTCACGCGCTTCCGTCGGGGAGACACGACTCGCCGTGAACCTCCCGATGACGCCGACCCGACCTGCACCCGATCAACGCATTACGGGATAGCTTGGTGGCATGACGGCATCGTATCGATATGACGTGGAGGTCCTGCATCTGCTCGTCTCACCGGCGCACGCGTACTTCGGCCGCGCACGCGACGGTGCGGCGGACGTCCCCACCATCGATGCCGACCGGGTGGAGCTGGTGACCGGCAAAGGGATCGTCGGGGACCGGTTCTTCGGCAAGGCGGCGCACATGGATGCCGCGGTGACCCTGCTGGCCGTCGAGGCCCTGGAAGCCATCTCCGAGGAGCTGGGCGCTGCGCGCTTCGACCCGCTGCTCACCCGGCGCAACGTCATCCTGAGGGGCGCCCAGCTGGCTCCGCTCCTGGGCGAGGAGTTCGCGCTGGAATCCCAGGGTGACCTCGTGCGGATTCGGGGTGGACGGCCTGCCCATCCCTGTGCATGGATGGACCGGGTCCTGGCTTCGGGGGCGCACGCCGCGATGCGCGGGCGGGGAGGAGTACGTTGCCGGCCGCTGTCGGATGGGATCCTGCACCGCGGGCCGGCCGTGTTGATCAGCCCTGTCCCTCTCGAGCCCGACCAGGCACATCTGCCCACCCTGCGGCGGCCCTCACGGCTGCCGTAGACGCCTTGACCCGCTCCCGCGGCGATTTCAGACGGCGCTTGTGGCCAGCTGTAGGGAAGATCCGCGCCCAACGCGCAGTCCGGCCTACCGGGGAGGTTCAAGGCGTGCGTCCAAGCTCATCGCGGCGCCGAGAAGGTCAGCGGCACCCCACCATTCCGCGGCCATCCCGCCCTCGAACCGGACAAGGTGCATGGCGGTGATGGATATCCGCCTCCCGGTGCCGGGCAGACCGAGGAACTCTCCTTGGTGCGTCCCGGTCCACAGCACCCGGCCGGCGATCCTGCCGCCTTCCACCACGGTGTCCTCGATGGCTCCGGTCATGTCCGGGAAGGCAGCATGCATGCCATGCATCCAGGAGATGAAGCCCTCACGCCCCGACGGCTGACCCGGCACCGGATTGTGGTCGATCAGATCGGCAGCGACCAAACCCTCCAGCACGCCGGCGTCGTCAGCGCTGACACCATCAATGATCCTTTCGTACACTCCGCGTAGGTCCGGATCATCCGGCATGGCCACTCCTTGCCGTCTCGCGCACTGCTCACTGCACCTCCTGCCAGTATGAGCAGGAGGCCACGGGCAAGCAAGGTCCCGTTTGTGGGGGGGGGCGTCGGCCGCACGACATCCGGACCGGCCTGCGCGGCTACCCGGCAGCCTGCCTGCCTGGCGGCCTGTCTGGCGCCAGTCGATCTGCGGCGGCTGACCGGGAGGCGATGGGCGTCCTGTGGGGGCGTCCTCTGTAGAGTGGCACCAGGCTGACGATCAAGGACCAGATGTGAGAAGTGAATTGAACTGGGCGGGCAACCACACCTATCGGGCCACCCGCCTCGCCTTCCCCCGATCGCTTGCCGGGCTTCAGGAGCTGGTTGCCTCGGCGCCGAAGCTCCGCGCCCTGGGATCGAGGCATTCCTTCAACGACCTCGCCGATTCGGCCGGCGTCCTCGTGTCGCTGGAGAATCTCCCCTCCGGCATGGTCGTTGATGGGGCGGCGGGCACGGTCAGCGTGGGCGGCGGCACCCGGTACGGGGTGCTGGCCCACGAACTGCAGCGGCGCGGCTACGCACTCCACAATCTCGCCTCCCTTCCCCACATCTCCGTGGCTGGAGCGGTGGCCACCGCCACCCACGGCTCGGGCGACGCGAATGGGAACCTGGCCACCGCCGTAGTCGGGATGGACCTGATCCTGGCATCGGGCGAACTACTGTCCGTCCAGCGGGACATCACCGATGATTTCGACGGCATGGTGGTGGGGTTGGGCGCCCTGGGAATCGTCAGCAGCCTCACGCTGCGCATCGAACCCGCGTTCGACGTGCGCCAGGACGTTTTCACGGATATCCCCTGGAGGGATGTCCTCGCCGATTTCGACGCCGCCACCTCCTCCGCCTACAGCGTCAGTTTCTTCACGGACTGGCGCAGCGACGTGATCAGCCAGGCCTGGCTGAAGAGCCGAACCGACGCGCCGGGATCCGCTGCGGAAGCAGATGCGCTTGAGCTGCTCTACCCGCGCTGGTCCGACTTCCGGGTACTCGCGGAACGCCTGGATCCCGAGCGGAAGTTCCGCAACGATTTCCTCGAACGCAAGGTCTTCACAGGAGCGCGTCACCCCGTCAGTGCTTCCGGTCGAGCCACTGCCAGTGCGCCAGGGTCCGCAGTCGGGTAAGGAGCACGCGCGACTGTTCCGGGCCGTACGGCAGCAGGGGGATGGCCTTGGTCACGTCGGTGGACGCCTCATCCATGGCCACTTTCGTCACGCGGATGGCGGAGCGCATCCTCTCCAGCTGCGTAGTGACATGCTCCACCCCTGAAGGGCTTCCGTGCCCCGGGACGAAGACGTCGTACAGGTCCTCGAGGGCAACGATCTTGCCGAGGGTCCGAAGCCAGTCGGCGGGAAATGAATCCTCGAACGCCGGATCCGCTCCCTCCTCCACCAGATCGCCCGTGAAGAGCACGTTGCCGGCACCCACCAGGAGGTCATGGTCGGTATGTCCCCGGCCCAGGTGGAACAGCGTCACCGACACACCGCCCAGGTCCAGATCCACGGGGGTTCCTTCCACCAGGTTGGTGGGGGGCATGATGTCGGTGTTGTCCCCGTCGGCCGCGGCCATGCCCGGTTCGATGCCTGCCACCAGGCCGCGCTGCGCCTCGCCCTGCTCGATGCATACTTCCCTGCAGCGCGCTGTCGCCCAGAATTCCCCGACGCCCTGGGCCGCGAAATAGCTGTTCCCGAAATAGTGATCACCGTGGGCGTGGGTATTCACGACGGCGAGCGGCAGGTCCGTCAGCGTCCGGATGCTGCAGTAGATGTCCTGTGCCTGCAGGGGCCCCGCTCCGGTATCGATCACGAGGCCTCTGTCTGCGCCGAGCACGAGGCCGGTATTCATGCCGAACCCCGGGGTCGGGAGTACCCACACGCCGGCACCGAGTTTTCTCCAGGGGTTGCTCCGCACGGATTCGGGGGGCGCGATGGACATGGGTTACCTTTCGGTCGGAGGTGTTCTCGGTCGAGGCTTCACGGGCTGGGCGTCACGGTCTCTGCTGCGTAGGCTCCACGGCGGCGGTCGGGGCAGCCTGTTGTGGATCGACAGGCTCGGGCACCCGCAGCAGGGGCAGCAGGAAGTTGATCAGGGGGCCGATGAGGAGGGCGAAAGCCACCGTCCCCAGACCGACGGTTCCGCCGAGGACCCACCCGATACCGAGAACCGTTGCCTCGATGGTGGTCCTCACCAGCCAGATCGGCAACCCGTACCGCGAGTGCACACCGGTCATCAGACCATCACGGGGGCCGGGCCCCAGGCGTGCCCCGATATAGAGGCCGCTCGCGACCGCGAGGAGGACCAGTCCGCCCGTGAAGAGCAGCACCCGCGCCCAGAGCTGATCCGGCTCCGTCATCAGGGCCAGGCCGACCTCAGCACTTGGACCGACGAGGAGCACGTTGAGCACGGTCCCCACCCCGGGTTTCTGGCGCAGCGGAATCCAGAGCAGGAGGACCAGGGCGCCGATGATGTTGGTCATCCACCCGAAGGGGATGCCTGTCTGCAGCGAGGATCCCTGGCTCAGGACGTCCCAGGGAGAGACACCCAGGCCGGCCCGGATCATCATGGCGAGGGAGACGCCGTAGAGGAAGAGACCCAGGAGGAGCTGGGCCCAGCGGCGTACGGGAAGATGCATGGTGCTACTCAATCGTTGAATGGGTGCGACAACAGGCTGCAGCCGCCAAGCCGGGCCGCACGGGAAGGCGCGCCTGCCCCGCGCCTTTGAGGCGGGTACACCCAAACCTACAGGTCGGCGAGCACACTTCCCGGATTTTCCATGGCATCGGCAACGTAGCGGAGGAAGCCGCCGGCAGTGCCGCCGTCGCACACGCGGTGGTCGAACGACAGGGTCAGTTCCGTCACCTTGCGGACAGCCAGCGCGCCGTCCACTACCCACGGGCGGTCGATGATCCTGCCGACGCCGAGGATGGCAGCTTCCGGGAAGTTGATGATGGCCGCGCTACCGTCCACCCCGAAGACCCCGTAGTTGTTCAGGGTGAACGTGCCGGAGGTGAGGTCAGCCGGCGTCGCCCTGCCCTTCCGTGCCAGGTCCGCGAGCCGCCGGATTTCGGCGTCGAGTTCCCGCGCGCTCATCCGGTCTGCATGTCGGACGCTCGGCACCAGCAGTCCCCTGTCCGTCTGTGCCGCGAGACCGAGGTTCACCCCCGCCACCCGGACGATCTCCTGGGAGCCGTCATCGAGGGTGTTGATGCGCGTGTTGAGCTCGGGATACCTGGCGAGCCCTGCCACCACGAACCGGGCAATGAAGGCGAGCAGACCCGGAGCCGAGTCGGCGTTCCGCTGCTTGAGCTGGGCGCGCAGGTCCACGAGGGCCGTGACATCCGCGTCCACCCACACCGTTGCTTCGGGGATCTCGCGCCGGCTGCGGGTCATCGTGTCCGCGATCGTCTTCCTGACGCCCCGCAGCGGGGTCCTTTCAAGTACCGTCAGTCCGGAACGGGAGTCCAGCTCAGCGTCCCCCGACGCTGCGACGGATACGGACGCACTGGGTGCGGCCGGGGCGTCCTTGTCGGATGCCGGAGATCGAGTGACAGGGGCCGACTGCGCGCCGGCGGAGGCCTCGGCTGCGGCCTCGACGTCCCGGCGGAGGATCAGTCCGTCCGGACCGCTGCCGGGGATGTCGCGCAGCACCAACCCGGCATTCCGGGCGAACTTCCGCACTAGTGGCGACACGCACAGCACCGCGTGCGGAACAGTGCTTCCGCGGCCGCGGCCATTTTCGCCGGACACCGCGGATTCGGGCGCTGCGGGTGGACCGGCGTCGGCTGGGCCGGCCG
>NZ_KI914846.1:135272-136099 GCF_000520555.1 Arthrobacter sp. Br18
GGCCGATCCGCTGTCCGGCGGGAAGGACGGTGCCGGAGCCCTCCGCTTCCGGGTGCGGCCGCCGGTCAACCCGGCCGGCGTCCCATAGCCGATCAGGACATTGCCTGAACCATTCTCCGGTTCGGGCGCGGACTCAAGGGCAGCTTCGACGGAAATGCCCGCCCGCTCCTCCGTGCGGTATGCCTCAGCGGCAGGGGTCGGCCCGCCTGCGGTGCCGGGCGAGGCCGAATCGCGGCTTTCCGGGACGCGGGCGGCGCGCACCGAGATCAGCGGGGCTCCGACGTCGAGCGTTTCGCCGGGAGCTCCGTGCAGCACGGCAACCGTGCCCGCGAACCGGGACGGCACCTCGACCACGGACTTGGCTGTTTCCACTTCGGCGATGGCCTGGTCCACGGCCACCTCGTCGCCCTCCTTGACGAGCCAGGACACCAGCTCGGCTTCGGTCAGGCCCTCCCCGAGATCGGGCAGATTGAACACGAGCAGTGCAGGTGTCATCGCATCGGCGCTCATGGCCGGTCCTCCCACTGCAGGGCGTCGACGGCATCGAGGATCCGGTCCACGCTCGGCAGGAAATAATGTTCCAACTTGGGGGAAGGATACGGAACGTCGAATCCGGTCACGCGTAACACCGGCGCCGCTAGCGAATGGAAGCACCGCTCCTGGACGCGCGCCACGATTTCCGAGGCGACGGAGGCGAATCCCGGTGCTTCGGCGATCACGACGGCGCGCCCTGTCCTGCTGACGCTCGCGCACACTGTCTCGTCGTCGAACGGGACGATCGAACGCACGTCGATCACCTCGAGGGAGCGCCCCTCCGCGGCCGCGGC
>NZ_KI914846.1:136199-141218 GCF_000520555.1 Arthrobacter sp. Br18
CGCAGCCGCCGCGGCCATGGCGGTGGGCACCGAGGGTCCGTACGCGATCAGCGTCGCCTCGGTTCCCGGCCGGGCAACGACTGCGCGGCCGATGGAGCGCGGCCCGGTCTGCTCGTCGAAGGACCGGCGGAGCTCGGCCAGGTCCAGCTCCTCCTTGGACCAGTACAGTTTCTTCGGTTCGAGGAACACCACGGGATCGGGCAGGGCGATCGCCTCACGCAGCAGAGTGTAGGCGTCGCGGACCGTGGCCGGGGCGAGGACCGTCAGGCCGGGGGTGTGCGCGTAGTAGGACTCGGAGGAGTCACAGTGGTGCTCCACTCCCCCGATTCCTCCCGCATAGGGGATACGGATGACCATCGGGAGGAGAACCTTGCCCCGGGTCCGGTTGCCCATCTTCGCCACGTGGCTAACCACCTGTTCGAAGGCGGGGTAGGCGAAGGCGTCGAACTGCATCTCGACGACCGGGCGCATGCCGTTCATCGCCATGCCGATGGCCATACCCATGATGCCCGCTTCCGCCAGCGGCGTGTCGAAGCAGCGTTCCTCACCGAACCGCGCGGTGAGGCCGTCCGTGACGCGGAAGACCCCACCCAGCGGTCCCACGTCCTCCCCGAACATCAGGACGGATTCGTCGGCCTCCATGGCATCGGCAAGGCCCGTGTTGAGTGCCTTGGCGAAGGTGACAGGAGTTGCGGTGGATGCGCGGGCGGTGCCCGTGGTGCGTTCGGCTGTCTGCGTCATGGCGTGATGTCCTCGCGGATCAGTTCCTCGCGCAGCAGGTCTGCCTGTTCACGCAGCTGGGAGGTTTTCTGGGAATAGACGAAGGCGAAGAGGTCCTGCGGATCCACTTCGGCCTCCTGGTTGAGCCCGTCGCGGATGGTTGCGGCCAGCGCCTCCGCCTCCGCCGCGAGCCCGGCCTCGGCATCGTCGTCGAGCAGGTTCAACCCGCGCAGATAGATGCGCAGCCGGCTCAGCGGATCCTTCGGCACCCACGTCTCGACGTCGGCGGCCGGGCGGTAGCGTGTGGCGTCGTCGGCGTTGGTGTGCGCCTGCATCCGGTAGGTGTGGGCCTCCACGAGGGAGGGGCCTCCGCCGTCACGCGCCCGGTCCACCGCCGCACCGAGAACTGAGAGCAGGGCCGCGAGGTCGTTGCCGTCCACGCGCTCGCCGGGCATGCCGTACCCGATCGCCTTATGGGCCAGCGACGGCGCCACCGACTGGTTCTTCAGCGGCACCGAGATGGCGTACTCGTTGTTCTGGATGAAGAACACCACGGGGACATGGAACACTGCCGCGAAGTTGAGTGCCTCGTGGAAGTCGCCCTCGCTCGTGGCCCCGTCACCGCACAGAGCGAGCACCACGGTGTTCTCACCGCGCAGTTTTGCTGCGTGGGCAACGCCGACGGCGTGGAGCAGCTGGGTGGCGAGCGGCGTTGCCTGCGTAGCTACCTTGTACTCATAGGGGTCATACCCGGAATGCCAGTCACCACGCAGCATGGTCAGTACCTGGAGGGGGTCCACCCCGCGCGTGATGACGGCGACGGTGTCGCGGTAGGTGGGAAAAAGCCAGTCCCGCTCGTCGAGCACGGCGGCGGCCGCCACCTGGCACGCCTCCTGCCCGTGGGAGGACGGGTAGACCGCCATGCGTCCCTGACGGACGAGGGCGTTGGCCTGGTCGTTGATCCGGCGTCCGTTGACCAGCTGGGCGTACCCGCGGCGCAGTTCGACGCCGTCGGGCAGCGGATAGCGGTCATTGTGCTGGTGGACTCCGTCCTGGTCGATGAGCCGCACCGGGCTCGACGACGGAAGGAGGGCTGCCTCCGGGCTGCTGCGGCGCTCGCCGTCCTTCTGTGGACTGTCGAACTGCCGATTCGCGGGGATCGTCATTGTCGCCTCCATTGGCCGCCGGTCGGCGGTTCGATGCCAGAGCGACGCAGTGCCCGCCGACTTCCGGTTCTGGATACTGCGTCGCTTCAAGTATCGCTCCGGTAGCGGATCGTCGCCACGGATCCGGCACATTGTGGATTTACCGGTCAGTATCGGCTACTTTTGGAGACAGATTGTAAGTGTGAGCTGGATTACGAAGGGAGGCGTCGACACGTGGAGAGACACCTGGACGAGGTGGACCGAAGGATTCTTGCGGAACTCACCCGGGACGCGCGGCAGTCGGTCACGTCAGTGGCGGAAAACGTGCATATCTCGCGTGCCCACGCCTACTCCCGTATCGCGAAGCTGACCGACGACGGCGTCATCACCCGGTTCACGGCGATCATCGATCCGGCGAAGGCAGGCCTGAAATCGTCGGCGTACGTGACGCTCAAGGTCCGGCAGCACGCCTGGCGGGAACTCCGGGAGAAGCTGCAGGAGGTCCCGGAAGTCCACCACATCGCGTTGGTCGGCGGGGACTTCGACGTCATTCTCCTGGTTCGGGCCGAGGACAACGTCGGCCTCCGGCGCGTGATTTTCGATCAGCTGCAATCCATGCCCGGCGTGCTCGACACCCAGACCTTCCTCGTCTTCGAGGACCTCGACACCCGCTGATGGATTCACTGGTGCGTTTCAGCCCTCGAACACCGGCTTCCGCTTCTCCTGGAAGGCCCGGAATCCCTCGGCATAATCGGTGGTGCTGCAGAGCTCGCCCTGGGCAGCGTTTTCCTCGCTGATCGCATCCCAGAGGCCGAGCCGCCTGTCGCGGATGCCCGCGACGAGCTCTTTGGAGGCCCGGAACGCACCGGTGGCCCCGGCGGCAACCCGCTCGGCGGTTTCGCGCGTGCGCTCCAGCAGGTCCCCGGCGGGCATCACCCGGCTGAACAGGCCGGCGGCGACGGCGTCGGCTCCCGTCATCAGTTCTGCCGTATAGATCAGGTCGAGCGTGCGGTGCGCGCCCAGCCGCTCGGTGAACAGCCAGTGCCCTCCCGAATCGAGGGTGGCGCCGAGGTTGGCGAACGGCGAGCCGAGCTTCGCGTTCTCCGCTACGTAGACCACGTCCGTGGCCACCAGCAGCCCGAGCCCGACGCCGAGGCACGCCCCATGCGCGGCGGCGAATGTCGGCGCGGGAAAAGCGGCCATCTTCCGCAACAGCGGGGTGACGAGCCCGTCCAGGTACGCGACGGCGTCGTCGGTCTCGGGATCGACGCCCGAGATGTCGCGGCCGGCGCAGAACGCTCGGCCCTCACCGCGCAGCACCAGCGTCCGGACGGCCCCGGTCGCTGCGGCGCGGGCGGCATCGTCGTACGCCGAAGACAGGTCGGTGAGCGCCTGCTCATCCAGGGAGTTCAGCTTGTGGGGTGCATTGAGCACGATTTCCGCGACGTTGTTTTCAAGGGTCAGTTCAATCATGGAAGTGCCTTCCGATCCGGTGCGTCCCATCAGCCTAGCGGTGACGGACCGGCGACCCGCCTGGTGCGCATCTAGCCGGTTGCGGCCGCCAGGCTTCCTCGGATCACGCTGACGCCGGAGTGGGCGGGGTCTCCGTCCAGCGGCTCGTCGGAAACGTCCACGATAGGGAACGCCGCGAGGTCCACGCTGTCCGGAATCGCCAGGGAACCGGTGCCTTCGCCAAGGACCCCCAGGCTGTACATCTGTTGGAGATCGGGCGCGATCAGCCATACTTCCTGGTACCCGTCGGCCTGCTCCTCGGTCAGGGTGATCCGGAGAGTCCGCGCGCCGTCAGCTGAAAGTACTTCGGCACTTCCCTGGGCTGTATAGCCGTCGAGCGGAGCCAGGTCGGCCTGCGCAACCACCCCGGGGGACGCTTTCGTTCCAAGCATCTGGGCGGCCCAGAACGCTCCCGCGCCCGTCAGCACACCGATCGACACCGCAGCGACCAGGGACTTCGTGGTGAACGTCCGCGGCCCTGGTCCGCGCGGTGTGAAGGTCACCAGCTGCCCCGCCGGAGTGGCTGCGGCGTCGCCGGACCACGGGTCTGCGGTCGACCGGTCTGCGGTCAATGGGTCCGGAAGCAGCGACGGCTGCAGGCCGAGTTCCCGGTGGATCGCCTCCCATACCTGGGGGTCGGGCGATTCGAGATGTGTCCTCGAAGTGTCGCCCTGTGCCGCCACCACCACGAGGTTGAGTTCCCGAACCTCAGCGGCACACCTCTCGCACCCGGCGAGGTGCTCCTCCGAGGGAGCATCCAGGGACTCGTTGAGGGCGGCCATACTGATGGACCCTGGATCAAGGTGCTGCATTCCAGGTCTCCAATCGGCTGCGTAGTGCGGTGAGGCTTCGGCGAATGTGGCTCTTGACCGTCCCAAGGGGCAGATCGAGCCGGGACGAGATTTGTTGATGTGTTAAGTCTTCGCAGAAGGCCAGCCTGAGGATTGACCGTTGGGGTTCGCCGAGCAGTTCCAGTTCCGCATCAAGGACCACCCGGTTCGCCACACTCTCGATTTCGTCCACCCCGTTCTCGTCCGCACGCGGGTAGCCGGCCGTGTGTGCCAGGTGAACAATCCGGTTCCTTTTCTGGCGGGCGGACTGCGCGTCGGAGACCACGTTCCTGCTGATGCCCAGCAACCAGGCCGGCAGGCTGCCGGCCTCCGGATTGTATCCCGCCCGAAAGCGCCAGGCCCTGATGAAGCCCTCCTGGGTGGCATCGGAGGCTGCGGACCGGTCGCCGAGCGAACGGAGCGCCAGGCTGAAGACGAGCGGTGAGAAACTCCGGTATGCCTGAGCGAGTGCCTGCTCGTCACCGGCCGAGAAGTCGACATCCAGCCGCCGGGTCCACTCGGAACTCGGAGGTGTCAAGCTGCTCTCCTCTACGACACGGCCGCTGAACCCAAGCCCCCAATGGTGGTCTCCGCTTCGCCGCCCAGCCGCTGCCTGCATGGCCGTTCAGAGCGGCGACGCCGTCAGCACCACATCGTCCTCATAGTCGTCCTGATCCGCCAGCCATTCACCGCCGCAAGTGATAATTATCAACTGGTGCCCGCCGTCGCGACGAAAGATCTCATCAGTGTTCAGGGTCGCCTTCGGTTCGTGCCTGACATCCGTGACCTGGTACCGCACCGGCTCGGCATCC
>NZ_KI914846.1:141318-181587 GCF_000520555.1 Arthrobacter sp. Br18
CCGCCCGCCAGTGACGATGGTGCCGAGGGATACGTTCTTCAACTGGGCGAATGGCATGACCTCGGTACCGACGTCGATATGCGCGGCCAGCACGGCGTTGCCGGAGGAAGCTCCTGGTGCCGAACCGTACCGGTACCACCCCGCTTCGTAGAAGCTGTCGGGGATTTCCATTTCCGCGTCACTCGCCATTCCTACGTCCACCACGTCCACTGCGATATCTGTACCTTCGATGTCGAGTGAGACGGGCAGCGGCACGTCCTCGCCCTGGGCTGCGGTGGCTGGCCGCACAGTTATGCCGGGTGCGCCGCCGGGGGCCGGGGCGCCCGGAGTCGTTGGGGCCGGCGCTTCGGGGGCCGGGGCGCCGAGGGTTATTGGGGCCGGGGCCCCCAGGGCCTCGTCGGCTGTTATCTGCGCCGCGCTCGGAACGGGTACAGCCTGCTGCGGCGCCGTTTCAGGCTGACCGCATCCTCCGGCGAGCAGACCGAGGGAGGCAGCCAGGAGCAGAACGGTGACTCGAGGGTGTCGGGGACTCAAGGGGTGCATCTTTCGTTGACGGGGCAGCCGGGCGGGGTAGGGAACTGGGGGAACTCCCCACCCCGCCCGCTGCGGTTAGTTACCGGCGCGGGCGGTCCGCATCCGGGCAGCCACCGCTGCGCCGGACAGGAGCACCAGGCCAACGGCCCCTGCTCCCAGGATCGTGCCGGTGTTGTCCTGCGCTGCGGGGCCGGCTTGCGCGCCCGGAACTGCCGAAGGATCGGAGTGCAGTCCTTCGATCACCTGCGTGGCGAGCGCGAGGTTGCCTGCTTCGAGGCTTCCCCAGGCGTAGACGATCGTTGCGGTTCCCTCGGCAAGGGTCAGGTCCGCGGGCCCGATGACGGGTGCGGTGGTCCCCGTGGCCGCAACGGCCGCCGCGATGGTTCCCGGGTCGGTCGTCAGGGTGGCCTCACCGGGGTTGCTGAGGTTTTCAACCACCGGCGCGCCGCCGGCCAGGACGTCGACCGCAGGAGCGGCAGCGGTATGGCGGACGGTCAGCCGTGACTTTCCGGCCTCGACCGTCGAGACGTCATTGGTGTAGAAGTTCGCCGTCGGGCTGCCCTCGGCATCGAGGTTTGCGGTGGCTGTGTAGTTCCCACCGGCCGCCAGGGTGACGGTCACGGGACCGATCACGGGCGCGCTGGCGTCGGGGGCGTCACTGCCAGTTCGTAGTCGCCGGCGGGGAGTGCCAGGGGGCCGGCAAGCTCTCCGGGAGTGAAGTCATCGAGGGTCAGGTCCCCGTTGACGTAGACGTCGACCGTAAGGTCCGGAACGGCGTGCAGGACGGACAACGACGCCGTGTCCGTCATCCCCGTCGCTGCTGCCGGGGCGGCGACGGTGGCAGCACCCAGTGCCGCGACGGCTCCTACTGCGTAAAGGCTCCTTCGCATTGCTTCTCCTCACATTAAGCCCGCCAGGGGCCTCCGGTTGATCCTTGCACCCGTTACTACCGATGAAGGGTGTTCTGCGGATGCACAACCGGGAGGAACTTTTTTTCGAGGGTGCGGTCAGGCGTCGTAGTCCACCGACACGGCGTCGCTCGTGGGGCGCGCCTGGCAGGTCAGGACGTAGCCCTTCTCGACCTCGTCGGGTTCCAGTGCGTAGTTTTCCGCCATGTCCACCGTTCCCGACACCACTTTCGCCCGGCACGTTCCACAAACACCGCCCGCGCAGGCGAACGGCACGTCCGGCCGGACGCGCAGGGCGGCGTTGAGGATG
Source organism: Arthrobacter sp. Br18 (assembly GCF_000520555.1). Classification (GTDB taxonomy): domain Bacteria; phylum Actinomycetota; class Actinomycetes; order Actinomycetales; family Micrococcaceae; genus Arthrobacter_D. Next base: position 143,071 of record NZ_KI914846.1, read on the forward strand.
GACTCCCGGGCGTGGGTAGGACTCCGGACCTTGCCCTGCAATCCGTCGAGGTTGAAGGAGATCGTGAAATTCTCGCCGTCGTCGGACGTCCGGGGCGGCTTCCCCGTCTGGCCTTCGGGCCGGGTGGGTGCACCCGTGGAGAACAATTCGAAGCGGACCTTCTCGGCGGGAACGCCACGCTCCGCGAGGGTGTCGCGGCACAGCTGGACCAGGTCGAAGGGTCCGCAGAGAAACCACTCATCCACCTCGTCGGTGCGGATCACACTGGTCAGCATCGTCTCGAGCTTGTTCTCATCGATGCGGCCGGTGAGCAGAGGCGAGATGCGCTGTTCACGCGAGAGCACGTGGTGGACGGCGAACCGTGCCGGATACCGGTCCTTCAGGTCGGCGAGTTCCTCGAGGAACATCACGTCCATCGCGGCGCGGTTCGCGTACACCAGGTCGAAGCGGACGTTCGCGTTGGCGGCAAGGACGGTCCGTGCGATGGCGATGACGGGCGTGATTCCGGATCCCGCCGCCACCGCGGCGAAGGAGGTCTGCGTCACGGTGTCGACCTGCGAGGGGTTGTTGACCTCCGTGAGCTCGTGCTTGGAGATGAACTGGCCCATGGGGCTCATGACGTCGAGGCGGTCACCGGCCTTCAGGAACTCGTTGGCCCACTCGGAGAAGAGTCCGCCGAGATCCCGTTTGATGGCCACCCGGATCTCGCCCGGTTTGGGCTCGGCACAGATCGAGTAGCTGCGGCGCACCTCCTTCGGTACGCCGTCGACGTCGAGCGTGGTGCGCAGTGCAACGTACTGGCCCGGAAGGTAGTCAAACTTGTCGGCGTATTCCGCGGGCACCGCGAAGGCCACCTCGACGGCGTCGTCAGTGAGGCGGCGCACGCCGGACACCGTGAGGGTGTGGAACGCCGTCCGCCGTTTGTTGGTGGGGGCAAGGACTACTGCCATCTACAGAACCTTGAAGTAGTCGAAGGGCTCCCGGCAGTCCTGGCAGACGTAGAGCGCCTTGCAGGACGTGGAACCGAAGCGGGTGAGTTCACGGGTATTGAGCGAAGCGCACTGGGGGCACTTGACGCTCAGTCCGATCCGAACCGGACCGGCGGCCGCCTTTCCCGTGGGTGGAGCGATGCCGTAGTCGTTCAGCTTCGCCTTCCCCGCGTCGGTCATCCAGTCAGTGGTCCAGGCCGGCGCCAGTTCGATATTCACCCGGATCCCGTCGTAACCGTGCAGCGTCAGGGCAGACGTGATGTCGTCGCGGATTGCGTCCATCGCCGGGCAGCCCGAGTAGGTCGGTGTGATGACCACCATCGCCTCCCCGCCCGGACCGGCACGCGCGGCACGGAGTACGCCCAGGTCCTCGATGGTGAGGACCGGGATCTCAGGGTCGCAGATCGCGGCGGCGATGTCCCACACCCGCGCGTCGTCGTCGTTCACCGGCCGGTGCGCCGTGTTGACGTCGGTCTGCATGTCCAGCCTCACCAGGAAGCTCCGGGGTGCTCGCGCGCGAGCACCTGCATCTCGGCGAGGAGATAGCCCAGATGCTCGCTGTGGCGGCCGGCGCGGCCGCCGCCCACGGCCTGCGGGACCTGCGGGACCTCGAGCCCGGCCTCGGCGAGCACTGCCCCGATCGCCTCATCGAACGGTGTCCGCAATGCGCTCGGGCGGACCGCGGCGTCCCCCGCCGCGTCGATGGGCGCGGAGTCCGTGAACAGTTCCCCGACATAGGGCCAGGTGAGTTTCAGTCCTGCCTCCATGCGGCGGCGCGACTCGTCGGTACCGAGGGCGAGACGGAGGATCCACTGGGCACCGTGGTCGCGGTGGTAGTCGACCTCCTTGACGGCCTTCGCAGCGATACCCGCGAGGGTTGCGTCCGAGGAGTGCATCAGCCGCGAGTACAGCTCCCACTGGTAGTGCGACACCACGAACTGGCGCGCGATGGTCCGCGCGAAGTCGCCGTTCGGCTGCTCGAAAAGGTGCGCCGAGCGGAACTCGGGTTCACGGCGGAAGTAGGCCAGGTCGTCCTCGGTCCTGCCCGACGCGTGCCCGGCGTAGGTGAGGAAGGACCGTGCGTGGCCGATGAGGTCGAGCCCGATGTTCGCGAGCGCCACGTCCTCCTCGAGCTCAGGTGCCCGGGAGATCCACCAGCCCAGCCGTTGCGCGAGGATGAGGGAATCATCGCCGAGCCACAGGGCGTACTCCGCGACGTCGGGCGTGGGAGTTGCCTCCGACGCCGCGATGTCCTCGGGCCGCAGGGCGTTGCCGGGAGTGATCCGCGTGGCACTGGCGCTTGACTCACTCACAGGTGCTTCACTCCCTCGCTCTTCGTGTAGTAGGTGGCATGGCGGTAGTCCTTGCCCTGGGGGGACTCGAAGAACTGCCCTTTCGCGTCGGGATCGCTGGTGATGATCGACGACGACGGCACCACCCACAGGCTGACGCCCTCGTTGCGCCGGGTGTAGAGGTCGCGCGCGTTCCGCACCGCCATGTCGGCGTCGGGAGCGTGGAGGGAGCCTGCATGCACGTGGGAAAGGCCCCGCGAGGACCGCACGAATACTTCCCAGAGCGGCCAGCCCTGGCGCTTTTCCGACACCCCTGTGCTCGGAGCGGTTGCGCCGTCATCACCCGTGGTCGATCCTCCGGTCACGCTAGGCCGCCTTCTGCTGTGCTGCTTTGAGGGCCTGTTTCTCGGCATACGCGACGGCGGCTTCCCGCACCCAGGCACCGTCCTCGTGGGCCTCGCGGCGGCGCTCCATGCGCTGCGCATTACAGGGCCCGCGGCCGGCGAGGACTTCGGCGAACTCGTTCCAGTCCAACGGGCCGTGCTCCCATTTCTGCGTCTCCTCGTCGAAGCGGATGTCCGCATCCGGGAGCGTCAGCCCGAGGGCTTCCACCTGCTCGACCATCATGCCCACGAAGCGGGAGCGCAGTTCATCGTTGGAGAAACGCTTGATGTTCCAGGCCATGGACTGCTTGGAATTGGGCGAATCGTCGTCGGGCGGACCGAACATCATGAGCGACGGCGCGTACCAGCGGTTGACGGCGTCCTGCGCCATTTCCCGCTGGGCGGGGGTTCCGTTGGCCAGTTCGAGCAGGATCTCGAAGCCCTGGCGCTGGTGGAAGGACTCCTCCTTGCAGACACGGACCATCGCGCGGCCGTAGGGTCCATAGGACGCGCGGCACAGTGGCACCTGGTTGCAGATCGCCGCTCCGTCGACGAGCCAGCCGATCGCGCCGATGTCGGCCCAGGTCAGCACCGGGTAGTTGAAGATGCTCGAGTAGCGTGCCTTGCCGGCGATGAGGTCCTCGGACATCTTGTCCCGCGGTGTGCCAAGGGTTTCCGCGGCCGAGTACAGGTAGAGTCCGTGGCCGGCCTCATCCTGGACCTTGGCCATGAGGATGGCCTTGCGCTTGAGGGACGGGGCCCGCGTGATCCAGTTGGCTTCCGGCTGCATACCGATGATCTCGGAGTGGGCGTGCTGGGAGATCTGGCGTGTGAGGGACTTCCGGTACGCCTCCGGCATCCAGTCACGCGGCTCGATGCGCGAGTCCCGAGCGATCAGATCATTGAAAAGCTGCTCGCCTGCTTCGATCTGCTCAACCGCTGCGGTTGTCGTCACGATGGCCACCTCACTGTGCTGGAACGACGCCGGAAATAATTACCGACCGTTCGTTCAGGATATCCAGTGCGGGCCGTGGCAGTCAACAGGACGGCGTCCCACCGTCCCCACCCCCTCCCCTTCACCTTTCTACGTGGCCACCGCACCCTTTGCCTTCACCCTCTTACTGCTGAACGAGGAAGTCGTCGAACCGTACCTGCAGCGGTGCCATGGTCGCAGACCCGGAAAGATAGGCAGTCACGGCCACCGACCCTGCCTTCTGCAGGACCGGGTCGGAGTCGGTCGACGTGATTTGCCAGGCGGCAGGCTCCTCGGCCCCGACCCTCCACACCTTCGCCTCCACCGTCGCCGGAGCTGTACCCGAGACCCTGACACGCATGTTGTAGGTATCGGTCACGCTGAAGGTCAGCGGCGACAGTGAGGCACTCCGAAGTGAGGTCACCGTGCCGTTGACGACTTTTTCGGTGAACAGCGACATCGCACCGGTGCTCGAGATCCCGAGCTTCGCCCTGTAGTCCCCGGCTCCCACGACATTCCGGCCGACCACCGTCAGATAGGCGCCGCCCCCGTTGGGTGCCTTGTCGAGCTTCGTCCCGAAACGGGTATCCGTGGTCAGTGACGATGGGCCGTCGAGCCGCGTCGTGGCACTCGAGGCCGCAGCCGCCAGTCCCATCACGCCCTCGCTGCCGTTGACCGAGTACTTGCCGGTGGATCCTGTGACCGCCCAGGCCCCGCCGACGTCGGCACTGCCCCAGCCGCCGGTGACGGTCCGGCCGAAGCCGTCCCGGGCGAGTTCAGCCGGCTGCCCCGCGGCGGTCACCGTCACGGCACGCGAGACGGAGTTCGGTTCCCCGGCGTTGTCGGTGACGGTCAGCGTCACGGTGTAGGTTCCCGCCGCGGCGTAGGTCCTTGAGGCCCCCACCCCAGTCCCTGTGGTCCCGTCGCCGAAGTCCCATGCGTGGGAGACGATGGTGCCGTCCGAATCGGTCGACGTCGACCCGTCGAAGGATGCGGCCAACCCGGTGGCCATATGCGTGAACGCCGCTGCGGGAGGAGCGTTCACAGGACTGCCGGCGACGACAGTGATGACTTTGGACGTCGTGTGGACGGCACCCCGATCGTCCGTCACCGTCAGCTTCACCGTGTACGTTCCCGCGGTGGCGTAGGTCCTCGATGCCTCGACACCGGTGCCCGTCGTCCCATCGCCGAAGTCCCACACATAGGAGGCGATGGTGCCATCGGCATCGGTCGAGGCCGATCCGTCGAATGACGCGCTCAGGGCGCTGACCGCTTCCGTGAACCGTGCCACCGGCGCGGCGTTCTCTGCAGTGCCCGCCATGACGGTGACGCTCACAGTTTCGGAGCGGACCTCGTTGCCGAAGGGATCGGTGGCGAAGATCCGATAGGTGTGCGTCGAGGACGGAGCCAGGCCCGAGTCCTCGAACGTCAGCGTGGGCCGCTGCCAGAACTGCGATAGCTGGGAGACCTGGTGGACCGGGGTGGCGATCTGGCCATCACGGATCACCTTGTAGGTGAGGTTCTGGTTGTCGTAGTCCCAATTAGCCGTCCACTGCACGGTGACCCGGCCGGCTTCCGGGGAAGTGAGGGTCGGATTGGTCCCGACGCCGGTGACGGTGGGCCCGACCTTGTTCGGCGCGATGCTGCGGACAGCGAACCGCACGAGTCCCTGCTGCGCCTTGCCGTTCACCCTCGGGAACTCTCCGCCCAGCACCACGTAGTCGGCGTTGCCGGTCACCGACCAGGCTGCCTGGCCCTGACCGGTGAACGTGCCTGCTGTCATCCGGGGGAACCAGGTGAGGAGCGACGGGGAAGGATTACCTTCGAAGTTGAAGTAGTTGCCCACGCTGTTGCGCTTCACGGTGCCGGTTGCACTCTTGCTGAACGAAATGGCCCGCTGCCAGTCCCGCGGGACCGACTCGGGGAATCCACCGATATTCCCGCAGTAGTGGGCATGTCCGACGCTGTAGACCACCTCTCCGATGGGAACGACGCTGTAGGAATCGCCGTGACAGTCCTCGATCCACTTCACGGCCCCGTCCGCCCAGTTCGCGGAGAACGTTCCCTCAAAATTGCCACCTGCGCCGAAGACATAGCCGGTCCCATAGACGTTCGTACCATCGGTGGACAGGCCGGTGATGGCGGCGTCCGCTCCACCGTTTCGGACCAGCCCGTTGACAGCCCATGGTCTCAGCGCGCCTGTTGTGGTGTCGACGGCGGCGAGCCCGTACCCGGGGTTCGACGATCCGTTGAGCGTCGTGAAGCTGCCGCCCACCACGATCTTGGTTCGGTCGGGAGACAGGACCATCGCCCACACGTCTCCTCCTGCAGCCTTCGGACTCCAGCTGAGCAGGGAGCCGGTGCCCGCATCGACGGCGGCGAGCCTCGGCCGCGAGGTCGAACCCACTGCGGAGAACCAGCCACCCAGGTAGACCGCGTCGGCCGTTGCCACGATCGCATCGACCCGCGAGTTGGGCGTCGGTTTGAAGGAAGTGATCAGCGCACCGGTTGTCGGATTCAACGCGGCGATCCGGGATGCAGTTGTTCCGTTCACCGAGGTGAACGCTCCTCCGACGTAGATCCGGGAACCGTCCGGTGACGCCGCGATCGACCGGGCCTGCCCATTCAGGCTGGGCGCGAAGGACTGGATGAGCGCGCCCGTCGTGATGTCGTACGCGAGGATATTGCTGCGCTTCACCGTGCTCGTCCCGGCCGCGGCCCCGGCCGGCCGAGCCGTCGTGAAGTTGCCCGCGACGTAGACGGTGTTTCCGACGATCACCTGCTGCCAGACAACCCCATCGACCTGCACGGTCGGCAGCGGGTCGGCCGACACTGTGGGCGGGTCCGCAGCGGTGACCGGGTCGGCCGCTGTGTCCGCAGAGGCGATCGGACCGGCGCTGACTGTCGCCACGACCGCGAATGCACAGGCCGCTGCCATCGCCAGCGTCTTCCGGAGTGTGCTCCGGTACCACTGACGTCCGGTGAATTCCTCCCCCGATGCCGACGGCGGATTGCGGTTCTGTTTCATGGTGCCTCTCCCTGCAATGGCGCGGAACCCTCAAAGGCCGCGACCGGTGAAACCGCCTGATAATGGAACAGGACGCGGACGGCTTGACGTTGTTCCAATGGGATCTGGAATACAAAGACACCCGAGACCGTCTGTCCCGGGGCAACGTCGGCGGGGAAGCGGGCGGCTCCCGGGCCACTGAGAAGTTCCGCCGGGAACCGATCGACTCCCGCTTCGACGTTCACGACTGCGTCCGCCAGGGAAATGGGCTCCGTGGTGCTGTTGGTGACCTCGAGGGTGAACTGGACCGCGGATCCGCCCACCTCTCCGATGCCCCGCGCCTCGCCCTCGACGGCCTTCATCACCGTCACCTTGGCCGCCACACCCTTCGCGACGTCCGCTGCTTTCTCGAACCCCTTGGCCGCGGCGACGGGAGGTGGCTGGTTGATGATCCTCCCGGAGGCGGCAGGCGGGGCGACGGCAGCCGAGGCCCGGTCGGGGGGAGCTGGTGCTGACGCATTCGGGCCGGGAACGGCAGGATCTTCCGGCGTCAGTGCTTCAGTGGCGGGAGCCCGCGGTTCGGAGGGCGTTGGTGCCGGCATGGTTTCGGGCCCTGTGGGTCCGGGCTCTGTGAAAGTGGGCGAGGCGGATTCCGGCGAAGCGGATTCGGAGGTGCCCATGGACCCGGGTGAGGCGGATTCCGGCGAAGCGGATTCGGAGGTGCCTGGTGGCGCACTGGGGGGGCTTTCGGCCTGCACCGACCGGGACGTCGGCTCGGGAGCGGGAAGCTGTGAACCAGCGGCCACGGCCCACCCGGTAAGGCCGAGCACAGCAGTGAGGGCCACAGCGCCTGCGGCCCGTTTTCCCCGGGAGAGTTTTCTCTCCGGCTGCTCAGGCTGGGTGGAGGTCATGGCGCCAGGCCTTCCGAGGAGCGCGGAGCAATCGGCCGGGTGGAACTCAGCTCGAAAGCCCGACGTTCCGGACCGCAGTCATGACCGCTCGCAACTCCACTGCCCATTCTGAGACCCGCTTCTCGAAATCAATCCCACGTCATTCATCTGTTATGGCAGAGAGCTTATGGACCGGCCGGCGGGACTACACGAGTAGGGCTTACGGGTCTTCGGCCCGCGAACCTACGCAGGCTACTTGCTCGCTCGTACCAAGTACTGGGACTGGGACCCGTTACCTTCGCGGCCCTGCACCGCCCCTGGTTCCGGGCCGCGCCCTGATGGGAGGCTATTTCGAGTTCGGTTCCGTGTGCTGCCGGTGTCTGTGGTGCAGCGCGTAGCTGTCGAACACCGCCGAGGACGTCGTTCCTGAATGGCCGAACTTACCGCGGAGGACCTCCGCGAGATCGTCCAGCGCTGCATGCAGCATCCGTCCGGCGAAGCGGAGTTCTGGGTCCTCATCGCGCTGGGCCTCGGACGCCAGCTGCTGGGCATAGGCAACGGTGGCCGGCAGGGAACTCCTTGGTTTGTCTTCGTGGAAGTAATACGTTTCATGGAACGACAGCAAATCGATGCTGACCGTCGCCACATTTCTGGCCAGTGATTCGAGCAGCCCCGCGGCATGCCGTGGATCCAGCGAAGATACACCCCCGGGACCTGCCGCTTCCCTGAACAGGTTCAGGTGGTGGGCAAGGGCCCGGCGCCGGCTGAGGGCGGGGTAGGTCTGCAGAATCCAGGAGACCGTCGCCGTCAGCAAGCCGAAACCGCTGACGGCCTCGAGGGCCACAACGAGACGCAGCAGAGGCTGTCCCGCCACTATTTCGCCGTACCCGACGGTGGAAAGAGTGACCATCGAGGTGTATATTGCCTCGGCGAAGTCCCCGCGCTGTGGAACCCCGTCTCCGTACACGAACCCTTCCGGCAGATGGGGCAGGTAGATCAGGGCCCACCCCAGAACCGCCAGCCCTGCCCAGGCACCGATCACAGCAGCCATGGCCAACGGCGCCGAGATGGTGGAGGCGCGTCCCCTCAAGCTTCGCGACAGAAGCCAGAATCCGCGGATTATCGTCCTGCATACCGGGCCGGAACCATGGGGATAAAGGAGAGTATGGAAAACGTCGCCGAGCATCAGCAGAATCAGGCCGGTTCCCAACACCGTCCAGAGTGCATCCTCGAAGTCCATGTCTCATCATATGGCCGGCTGATTCAGGACATTCCACGGATCCCGGGGCGCCGGGGAGCTGGCTGGAGCAGTTGATCCGGGCTGCAGTCGGTGCTCAGCATCAGGATCATGGTGCTGGTCAGGGTGCTGGTCAGGGTGCTGGTCAGCACCGAGGAAGGCAGCACCGTCGTGGTCGCCTGCCGGCGCACGGCGCACGGAGCACGGCGCACGGCGCACGGGATCAGGTGAGCTGGAGCGCTCTGGCAAGATGGAGCCATGACTGCCGAGACTGACCAGGACACAGCGCCGAACCCTCCCACCGCACGGAAAGTGCCCGTTCACCGGACCCACCACGGGGACGCATTCGTCGACAACTACGAATGGCTTCGGGAGAAGGAGAGCCCGGGAGTCGTGGAGCACCTCACCGCCGAGAACGCCTACACCGACGCCGTCACCGCCGGGCAGGAGCAGCTGCGCCAGGACATCTTCGACGAGATCAAGAACCGCACCCAGGAGACCGATCTCTCGGTCCCCGCCCGCAAGAAGGGCTGGTGGTACTACTCCCGGACCGAGGAGGGGAAGCAGTACGGCATCCAGTGCCGGGTGGCCGCCGGGAACACCGGCAACCTCGGCGCTGACTGGACTCCGCCCGAAGTGGTTCCCGGCGAATCAGTGCCCGGCGAGCAGATCCTGCTGGACGGCAACGCCGAAGCCGAGGGCAAACCCTTCTTCTCCCTCGGCGGGCTGGCCGTCAGCGAGGACGGCACGCTCCTCGCCTACTGCGAGGACAACGCCGGCGACGAACGCTTCACCCTGCGCGTCAAGGACCTCGCCACCGGCGCCCTGCTGCCTGACGAGATCCCCAACGTGTTCTACGGCGTGGCCTTCTCCCCCGACGGCCGCCGTATCTTCTACACCGTCGTGGACGATTCCTGGCGTCCGTTCCAGGTGCGCGCGCACACCCTCGGCACGCCGATGGAGGACGACGCCGTGCTGTACCAGGACGACGACGTCGCCATGTGGACCGGCTTCGAGCTGTCCGCGGACCGCACCCAGCTCCTGATCAGCAGCGGCTGCTCGGAATACAGCGAGTACCACGCGCTCGACCTCACGGACCCCCAGGCCACCCTGACCCTGCTCATCTCCCGCGATGAGCGGGTGCTCTATGAGGCCGAGCCGCTTCCGATCGACGGCGCGCCGCACTACCTGCTGACCCACAACCGCGGTGCGAGGAATTCGATGGTCAGTCTGGTCGCCGCGTCGGAGTTGGCCAGGCCGCTCGCCGAGCAGCGGTGGACCACCGTCGTCGGGCATGACGACGCCGTCCGGGTCAACGGGATTGCCGTCACGGCCACCCACCTGGTGCTTTCCGTCCGGAAGGACACCACCGACCGCGTCCAGGTACTCCCGCTCGCCGGCCTCGGAACCTCAGGGCAGCCGGCACCCCTGGAGCCCGCGTTCGACGAGGAGCTGTTCACCAGCAGCCTCGCCAACGCCGAGTTCGAGTCCCCGATCATCCGCCTGTCCTATACGTCCTTCCTGACCCCGCCGCGCATCTACGACTACGTCCTCGGCACCGGCACGCTGGCGCTCCGGAAGGAGACCGAAGTACGCGGAGATTACGACGCCGACTCCTACACCGCGGAGCGGTGGTGGGCGCCGGCCGCGGACGGGACGGCCATTCCCCTCTCGGTCATCCGCCGCTCGGACCTCGTGCAGGACGGCACCAATGCGGCCCTCATCTATGCCTACGGCAGCTACGAGATCAGCGTGGATCCGGGCTTCTCCGTCGCACGGTTGTCCCTGCTGGACCGCGGCATCATTTTCGTCGTCGCCCACGTCCGGGGTGGAGGCGAGATGGGCCGCTCCTGGTACGAGCAGGGCAAGAAGCTGCACAAGAAGAACACCTTCACCGACTTCGTCGATGCCACCAGCTACCTCGCCGATTCCGGCTGGGTCGATCCGCAACGGGTCGCGGCCATGGGCGGATCGGCCGGAGGCCTGCTCATGGGTGCTGTCGCCAACCTTGCACCCGAGAAGTACCGGGCCGTCGTGGCGCAGGTTCCCTTCGTGGACGCGCTCACCACCATCCTCGACCCGGACCTGCCGCTCTCGGCTCTGGAGTGGGAGGAATGGGGTAACCCGATTGCCGACCCGGAGGTGTACCGCTACATGAAGGAGTACACGCCGTACGAGAATGTCCGCGCGGTGGACTATCCCCGTATCGCGGCGGTGACGAGCTACAACGACACCCGCGTGCTGTACGTGGAACCGGCGAAGTGGGTGGCCGAGCTGAGGGACAGGACCACCGGTCCGGAGCCGATCGTCCTCAAGACCGAGATGGACGGCGGCCACGGCGGTGCGAGCGGACGGTACGCGCGGTGGAAGGATGTGGCATGGGACTACGCCTTCGCCGCCGACGCGCTCGGCGCCACGGACGTGCTTCCCCGGAGAACGCAGGCGCTTGACACGCCCCGCGTCGGCAGTATTACCTAATGAACATTCGGTAACTAATGCGGGAAGGTAATCATGGCGGACAGCGGCGTCCCTCCTCCCCGGGCCGACCACGCGCCCGACGGGACGCCGCACCATGAGCTCCTCACGAACGATCACGCCTCCGCCTGGTTGGGAATCACGCTCGTCGACGCGGGACACGGAACGGCCCGGCTCACCAGGCGGGTCCGCAGGGAGATGCTGAACGGCTTCGGCATGATCCACGGCGGAATGATCTTCGCCTTCGCCGATTCAGCGTTCGCCCTCGCCTGCAATCCGGCGTCGGTACCGGACGGCGGGAACCGCACGGTCGCCGCGGGCGCGGACATTTCCTTCCTGTCCCCCGTCTACGAGGGTGAACTGCTGACCGCGGTCGCCACGCGCCGCGCATCGGCAGGGCGCAGCGGCCTGTACGACATCACCGTCACGGCCGACGACGACGGAACTCCCCGGCCTGTCGCCGAATTCCGGGGCCGCTCGCGCACCATACCCGCCGCCGGCCGGCCCTCCCCCGCGAAAGATGAGTCATGACACTGAAAGCCTCTCCGGCAGCACCCGACACGCTCGACCCCGAGGAACACTTCAGCCGGGACCGGATCGAATCCCTGCAGCTTGAGCGGCTGCAGGCCACCCTCACCCACGCCTACGCGAACGTGGAGCTCTACCGCACCAAATTCGACGACGCCGGTGTCCACCCCACCGACCTCGTGGATCTTGCCGACCTCGCGAAATTCCCCTTCACCACGAAGGAGGACCTCCGCCGGACCTACCCGTTCGGCATGTTCGCCGTGCCGCAGTCGAGGATCGCCCGCATCCATGCCTCCTCGGGAACCACCGGCCGGCCCACCGTCGTCGGCTACACCGCCGGCGACATCGACAACTGGGCCACCCTCGTTGCGCGGTCGCTGCGGGCGTCAGGGGTGAAGACAGGGTGGAAAGTCCACAATGCGTACGGCTACGGGCTCTTCACCGGCGGATTGGGTGCCCACTACGGGGCCGAAAAGCTCGGCTGCACGGTGATTCCCGTGTCGGGGGGCCAGACCGAGCGCCAGGTGCAGCTCATCTCGGACTTCGAACCTGATGCCATCCTCGCAACGCCCACCTACCTGCTGACCATCCTCGACGCGATGGTGGCGGCGGGGATCGACCCGCGGTCCACCTCCCTCAAGACAGCCGTGCTGGGGGCCGAGCCCTGGACCCTGGAAATGAGGCAGGAGCTCGAGGCGCGCATGGGCTTCGACGCCTGCGACATCTACGGACTGTCCGAGGTGATGGGGCCCGGCGTCGCCGGCGAATGTGTGGAGTCGAAGGACGGGTCCCACCTGTGGGAGGACCATTTCCGGCCCGAGATCGTCGACCCGTTCACCGACCGCGTGCTGGGCGACGGCGAGCACGGTGAGCTGATCTTCACCTCGCTAACCAAGGAGGCCCTGCCCATCATCCGGTACCGTACCCATGACCTCACCCGGCTCCTCCCTGGTACTGCGCGCCCGGGGATGCGCCGGATGGGCAGGATCACCGGCCGGAGCGACGACATGATCATCCTGCGCGGGGTGAACCTGTTCCCCACCCAGATCGAGGAACTCGTCCTGCGGATCCCGGCCCTCAGCCCCCACTTCCAACTGGAGCTCACGCGACCCGAGGGCCAGCGCATGGACCAGCTCAACGTCCGGGTGGAGCCGCGGGAGGGAGCACGCCGTGAGGACGCCGCAGCCGCGGCACTCCAGCTGCGCGAGCAGATCAAGATCCACATCGGATCGAGCTGCTCCGTGACGATCGTCGAGCTCAATTCCCTGGTCCGCTCGAGCGGGAAGCTCAAACGGGTCTACGACCTCCGGCCCAAGTCGCCCCCGGAACGGGCCGAGCCCAGGTGACCGAACGTTCGTGCGAAAATGGAGCCCATGGCCAGCACACCAGTTGAACAGGAACCCGCCGCCCGCCGCGGCCGCCCGGGGTATGACCAGCAGTCGGTGCTGACCATCGCCGTGGACGTGTTCAACCGGCACGGGTACGAGGCCACCTCGATGGGAGTGCTCGCCGAGCAGCTGGGCATCAGCAAGTCGGCCATCTACCACCACGTCCCCTCGAAGGGCGACCTGCTCCGCCTCGCGCTCGACCATGCGCTTGGCGGGCTCGAGGCGGTCCTCGCCGAGTCCGGGGCCACCGAGGGCAAGGCGGACGCCCGCCTTGAGCATGTGGTGCGCGGAACCATCGCCGTCCTGACGGAGCGCCTGCCCTTCGTGACGCTCCTACTGCGGCTGCGCGGCAATACCCAGGTGGAGCGCGAGGCACTGGAGCGCCGCCGCTCCTTCGACCGCCAGGTGTCGGCACTGGTCGACGCCGCCCGCACCGAGGGATCGATCCGGAGCGACCTCGACCCGCGCACCATCACGCGCCTGATGTTCGGCACCATCAACTCGGTGGTCGAGTGGTACAAGCCCGAGGGTCCGCTCACCGCGGGAAAGCTGGCCGACGACGTCGTCACCATGCTGTTCGACGGCCTGCACCGGCGCTGAGCCCTACGTGTGGTCCCCCCACCGGTTATGAATGCGGCTGATGGGAGTTTCACCTCCGATGCCGGTATCGGTTCTGTGGTGATGGTGAGGATTTCGGGTAGGCCGGCCTTGAGCGGTCATCCAGGGCATGATGCAGGTAGGCGTAGGCGGTCCCGGCCCGGCGGCTCGCCGGCCCATTCCTTGCACACGCGCGTGCAAGGCCGCGCGGCCGGCGCGCTGACCCTGGTTCCGCTCAGCCACCGTCCGGACGCCAGTACCGCAGCCCTCCGCTGGTGGTGCCGTCGCGGGCGACGTCCACCACGGCGTACGGGAATGCCCGACGGTCCGACTGGTCAGGTCCGCGACCGCGGACGTCCGAACACCACGTGCCGGTGTTGACGTACCGGGTGGGGCACGCCTCGAGAGCCGACTCGAGAGCCCTGTGGGTGTGGCCTGAGAGGTACCAGGCCACCCCGGAACCGTGCGTCTCGAGGGTACGTGCGAACCGGCCCGCCGCAGCAGGAGCCTCCTCGCTGGTGATTCTGCGCCCGATGGCCGCGAGCACCATGCGCGTCGCGGCGACCGGGAGCGCCGACACCGTCCGGAACCGAGACAGGCGCGCGAGGTCCCGAACGGCCACCCCGTCGAGCGCAAGCCGAAGTGATTCCGCCTGCAAGAGCTCGTCGTACGCGAGCCCCCGGACGCGGCGCTCCGCCCGCTCGGACGCCAGGCATGCCCGGGCGACGGCCCGGGCGCGGCTCAGGCGCGACCTCGACGGATGGGCGTTCCAGGCGCCGAGCGGTGGGGGGCCCAGCTCGTCGGTGCCGTTGATCGCCGCACGGAGCACCTCGGGTATCCGGTGCAGCGCGTGGTGCTGGTGCCCGTGCTCGGCCACGAGCACGTGGGGTACGTGCAGCAACCACGGGTGCACCCGAACCCGCGTGGGTTCTCCGGGCGACAGCAACGCCGACAGGCGCGCGGCGACCGAGGGCCTGGCCAGCTCCACGTCGTGGTTTCCGCACACGAAGTGCAGCTGCACGCCGCGCGCCGCACACGCCTCCAGTGCCCGGAACGCGTCGGCGTGGTGGGCGACGATGGACTCGAGCCGGGACAGACTCTCGTCCTCGGTGAGCCCGACCAGCTCGAACGTGTCACCGACGAAGGCGGCGTGCAGCTGCCGATCGGAGGTTGCGAGCACCTCGCGGCGAAGGAACTCGGGCAGCACCCTGCCGGGGTGTCGGGGGTCGTCGTCCGACAGGCCCAGGTGGAGGTCGCTGAGGAGCCACCACCGCGCCGCACTGCTCATACGAGCAGTCCCACCACGCGTGGAAGGACGAGGACCAGGTACATGATCCACATGACGACGACGGCCCTGCGGCTCACCGTTCCCGCCAGGTCGATCAGCACGCCGCCTGCCGGGCGCGTGCCCTGCACGCGAGGACGTTGATGACGCCCGTCGTGACGACGCACGCCTGCCATGACCGCAAAGCGAGGCAGAGCACCAGGAGGAGCAGCGTGACGGGCGGGAGGTCGGTCACCTGCTGAAGACGGGCCCGTGTCCACTCCGACGACGCGTCGGAACTCGAGCGCGACAAGGGTGACGAGCAGGATGGCAGTCGCGAGCAGTCCCGCCAGGTCGATGATCATGCCGCCGCCTCCTGCCGTGCGCGTGCCAGGCACGCGAGAACCGTGATGACGCCCATTGTGACGACGCACGCCTGCCACGACCACACAGCAAGGTAGAACATGGCCGTGGACACCGCCGTGAGCGTGGCGAGGCCGAGCGCCAGAACGAGCAGCACACCGAGCGCGAGGTCCTTGACCTGTATGAGTCGGACCAGTGCCTGCCCCGGGAGCAGGACGAGAATGCCTATCGCGGCAACCACCTGCAGCGGTGTCGGCAGCCCGACGAGCGTTGCCAGCGCCAGCGCGACGGCTGCGAGACCGAGCGCCACGGTGAGCCGGCTGATACCGCCGGCACTCATCGCGCCACCACGTACGCGCGCGCGTCGGCATTGCTGAACGCGAGCTCCACGCCGTCCTGCACGCTCAGCCACTCCTCCAGCTCGGCGAACTCGCCCGCGCTGCTCGTGCCCTGGAGCACAAGACTTGCCTCCGACGAGCGCGTGAGCAGCACGACGGCACCGGAAGGGTTGGTCCGGGCGTAGTCGTAGACGAGTGGGCCGCACGTCGCCGGCGACAAGTCGGCCAGACACAGGTCGGTGATCGTCCGGTACCGATGCTCGAGGTATTCCTCGCTGCGCCACGGCGTCGGATTGGCAGCCGAGACGATGGACGAGCCGGGGGGTGCGAGGTCTTGCACGGCGGCGACGGCGTCGAGCTCACCGTCGGTGAAGACGTCGTACTTCGCGTTCCCGTACCGACCCGTCACAATCAGCACGGCCAGCAGGAAGCAGGTGAGCGCAAGGCCCGCCGCGGCGCGGGAGGAGGGGCGTGTGCTGCCGTCCGTGGGAAGCAGGACCGAGCACGCCTGCAGGGCGATGAAGGGCAGCGCGAACAGCGAGATGCGGATGAGCATCTCACCGCCGTACGCCTGCGCGGGGAAGAGCAGCAAAGGGGTGAGGGCGAGGAGGACCACCCGGATATCGAGACGCCCTCTGCGCCAGTCGCGCACGGCCCCCGCCGCGGCGAGCGCCCACAGCACGACAGTGAGAACGATCCGGATCTGCACCACGAGGACATGCCCGGCGGTCCCGCTCACGCGGTCGATCACGTTCGCCTCGGTCGCGACCTTCAGCCCTGCGTCCGCCAGGGGTGGGTGCCCGACAAGATAGGCACTCGCGGGGTAGACGAGCCAGAGCGTCAGCACGACTGCGGTGATCAGCACCAGCCGGCTGGTCCAGACATGTCCACTGAGGGTGAGAGCGGCGATGGCGATGACCACCATGAACGGCGTCAGCTGATGGCTCGCGCTGATGACCGTGACGAGCAGGATGGCCACCGCGAGGGCGCTCACCCGGTGTCCCGGCCGGGGCTCGGCGGGCGAGCGCCCTCGCCACCACGCCACCAGGTCGGCGGGTCGGAAGCCGTGGATCCTGGGGGGCCGCGCGGCCAGCGGGCCGACGACCAGGGCGATCACGACCAGATACAGGAAGAAGCCGAAGGCCTGCGGGGACAGGTAGTCCTGGTCCTGCCAGTTGCCGAGGCAGAAGAGCCACAGCACGAGCCAGCGCCGTCGCGGATCGCTCGTCAGGTAGCCCGTCAGCACGCTCACGGCAGCGAGCCACAGCCCTACCTGGAAAACCGGCGCCCACAGGGCGACGGTCGCCGGGTCGAGACCGGTCGCCCCGAGCACCGTCGCCAGGAGAGCGAAGAAACCCGGCCAGTTGAAGTACCCGTCAATGGTCGGGTCGATCCCCTCGGTACGCGAGAGGGCGTCGGCGATACCGAGATGACGGAACGCGACCTCACCCCGCGGTATGTCCGTCACGAAGGATGCGGTCCCGAAGAGTACGAGCACGAGCACCACGATGAGCCAGATCATGACCGGGCGGCGCGCCGGGCCCGCAGCATCGCCCCGCAGTGCCACGATGAAGGCGGCGTTCAGAAGCAGGACCCCCGCCCAGAAAGGGAAGGGCAGCACGGCGACGAGCCCGAGGTCGCTGTTCACGGGTACATCAACCGTGGAGGCGGCCCCGGCGGCAAGCGCCAGCGACACGACACCCGCAAGTGCACACCAGAGGTCACGGCGCTTCCAGCGTCCCTCGGTACGGCTGGTCACATCGAGCGTGCTGATCATGGCGCGTCCTGTGTGACGCGCCGGAGGACGGCGACCAGCCGGACGCCGACCGCCACGGCCGCTATGGAGAGCACCACCAGCCATGCAAGGGCCATGGCGCTGGCACCCCTGTCAGCGACCGACAATGCTGAGGCGCAGAGGGCGACTCCGACTGTCACACCGACCACGATCGCCTCCACGTAGAGACCGCGGGCGCGGCAGACGGCGTTGTAGGCCTGCAGCACCGCGTACGCTACCAGCCCGGCCGCCAGCCACCGCAGGGCGCCGGCGGACGCGTCGGCGTACTGCTCCCCCAGCAGACCCAGTAGCGGGCGGGCGAATAGGGCGAGGACGACGGCCGCCGAACCTCCCACGGCGAGCGACCAGCGGAGACTCGCCCAGGTGGTCGACACCAGGCGGGCCGGGTCACGGACACCCTCGGAGAACTGGACGATGCCCATCAGCATCGGCGCGGTGTAGGCGGTCCAGGCCATCATCCATGCGGGATACCAGTAGGCAGCGGCCTCCGGTGCCACCATGTGCGCGAGCAGGAGCGGCAGCACGAGCCCGGGCGCGCGCTCGGTGAGGGTGAGGAGCTGGTGCGGAATGCCCAGCGCCAGCAGTGGACGGACGCGGCCCGCCGAGCGCAGGGACGGTCGCGGCCGGTAGCCGACCAGTCTTCGCAGCTGGACCGCACCGACGATGCACGACACGGTCGCTCCGAGGGTCCAGCAGGCCATCAGCACGTCGGCAGAGGCACCGTGCGCCCGCCAGGCCACGAGGGCTACAGCCCCGAGTGCGACCCCGCCGCCCAACGAGTACCTCAGGGTCGCGCTGCTACCGCGTCCCAACGCCACGAACGCCTGGTCCAGCACGATGATCAGTGTGCCGGTGACGGCAGCCAGGAGGAACGTGAGCCAGAAGAGAACCGAAACCAACGCCGTGTCCGGCGCCACGGTTGACTGCAGCACGAGGTAGCCGAGGGCCAGCATGGTGCCGGCCACTCCCACGATGGCGAACGCCGTGTCCAGCACCCGCGCGGGCGGCTCTCCCCGCCCGACCGCGACGATCACGGCCGACCCGGCACCCAGCGTCGCGAGCTGGGTGCAGATCATCACCGCCGAGACCGCGGCCACGGTCAGCCCGATCTCACGGTCGGACGTCGCGCGTGCGGCCACGACCCAGAAAGCGAAACCCGCGCCCGTCTGGGCAACCTTGCCCAGGATGAGGCCGAGCCAGCTGCGCAGGGTCGACTGCCGGACGGTCGAGGCGTCCACGACAGCGGTCCCCCGGTCGGCCCTCACAACGTGAGGCCCCTCGCCAGGCCTGCGTAGTTGTACCAGCAGAAGGCGGCGTAATAACGCAGCCACCGGGGCTGCCCCGCGGTGAGGCTCAAGGCGCTGCCCCGGACTGCCGCGGCGGCGGGCAGGAGCGCCAATCTCGCACCGCGCCAGCCGTGCTTACGGATCATCTTTCCCAGTCCCGTTCCGTCCATGAGGAACTGGTCCAGCGCGAAGGCGAAGTCGTCCGCGGCAAAACGATGTTCGACGACGACCCGGCGGGACACAGCCGTTCGCAGGCCCGACTCCCGCATCCGCCAACGCAGCTCGATGTCCTCCCCCGACTTGAACGAGTCGTCGAAACCCACGTCCAGCAGCAGGTCTCGGTCGACGAGTGTCGCCACGAGCCCGAACCAGTTGCGGCTACGGCCGGTCCGATGGTGATACGCCAGCGCCTGCCCCCAATAGCCCGGTCCAGCGACGCTCTCCAGGCCGGCCTGGAGAGCGTCATAGCCGCCCTCGACCAGTTCCGAGAGCAGGTCGGCCACCCCCGTGGGCCCGAAAACGACGTCGGCGTCGACGAGCAGGACCCAACGGGTGCTGCTGCTCTGCACGCCGAGCGTTCGAGCCCATGGCAGGCCGCGACCCTCGTCGCTCAGAACCAGGGCGCCGGCCGCTTCGGCGAGGCCGACGGTGCCGTCGGTGGAGCATCCGTCCACGACGATGATCTCGGCGACGCCCGACTTACGCAGGGCCTCCAGACAACGCGGCAGCAGGTGCTCCGCGTTGCGGGCCGGAACGACCGCGGTGACCTCATCAAGACTGTGACCCACCGTAACCCACCTCCCAGGGCTGCTCGTCGAGGACCGATGGCAGCAATTGCTCGAGAAACCGGACGATGTCGTCCGACGCCTCATCCGCGGTGTATGCGGAGGGCACCTGCAGCAGGTGACAGGGCCGTCCGTCGAGCGCCTTGCTCAGGACGTCCCCCTTCGCCTCGAAGTGCTCGCGCCACGGAACGACGGACGTGGCTGCGAGGCCGGTGACGACCTGCTGCGAGAAGCCCGCCATCTCGATGTGGAAGTTGCCGAGCATGCGATCGACCATCCACTCCTTCGTCCGCTCGACGATCCGGGACTGGGCGCCTTCAAAGCGCTCGATGTAGACGGCGGCCGCGAGCGGAGCCGAGGTCGTCACTTCTCGCCCCGGGAACGCGGCCCCGGGCTCGACCATGCGGTGCTCCGGCGACCACCGCCGGGAGAAGTCCGCGACGCGCGGGTAACGGATGACGTACGGGTGGACCACCGTAGTGAGACGGCCGACGCTCTGCGAGAGCTGTGACGGAACGAGGGGCTTCCGGGCACCTTCGAACAGGTGGGGGTAGATGGTCCGGTGGTGCGGCTTGATGAACATCGGCTTCGCGTAGCCGAGCAGCGTGGCGTCCTCGGCGAGGAAGGCCCAGTCGTCGCCCATGAACGACCAGCCCTCACGTCGCATCAGCTTGGCGGCGGTGCTCGTCTTACCAGTTCCTCCGGCGGCGGGAAGGGCGATCGCGTGACCCCGGTACGCCATCGTTGCCGCGTGGATCATGCCGGCTCCTCGACCGACCATGGCGGCATCGAGAATAGGGACCACCGAGGTCAACAGCTCGCCCGGCCCGTGAATGCGCCACTGCTCCGCGTCCCTCACGACCTGGACCCGATCGGCCTGGAAGCGCACACTGTTCTCCGTGTAGGCGAGCTCGTGCTCAAGCAGACCCGCATCCGGCATCGGCTCCGGCCGGGCATCGACGACGATGTCGGCCGGCCGTTCGGTGTCGGTGGCGGTGGCGAAACACGCCAGCATGGTCTGGAGCTGCCTCGCTGCCGGTGCCTTCGCGTCGACGCGGATGGTCACGCGGCCGTGGATGTCGAAGTTCAGTGCCCTAGTTTGCGAGGTGCGCATGATAGTCCCCTGTCTGGCTGATGTCGGTCGAATGGTGTTGCTGGTGTTGCTGGTCTCGGCCGTATCGACGGTGTCGTCGCGGCGACGGATGGATCGGTGGTCGCGCGACCGTGCAGGTAGCTGGCCGCGACTTCACACCCGGCCACCACCGCGGCGGCACGTGGTCGCTCATGGCGAAAGGGTGCACGACCGGGCTCGGTGCGAGGGCGATGTACGAGCCGGGTGCATCCCGTACGATCCGGATGGCCAGCTCGGTCTCCTCGCATCCCAGCGGGGAGGGGCCTACCCAACCGGCCCGTTCGGAGAAGCTGCCGGCCGCGAGGGGCGCGGGTCGACATGTTGGCGCCGATCGGGTTGCGCACACGCGAGCGGTGCGTCGGCTGCCCGATGTACGAGCACCCCACGACCGAATGGAACGTGGGAGGCAGCCACGCGCGCCCTTCCTCCTCCCAGGTTGTAGCTCCATGAATCCTCATCCTTCAAGTCCTGTTATCCTCGTGGTGAAAAGCCTCACCTTGCCCGGGAAGCACCTCGAGGGCTTTGTCCCAGGTGTCCGCAGCCTCCATGGATGAAACCCGGTTCACTGCACTTCCCGCCACGGACTGACTCCGGCCAGGACTGGCTGGTTCTGGCGGCGTACGGGAAAATGCGCAAGCTGGCGTCCCCGTAGGTAGCCTGCCGACGTGCAGGTTACGACCGCCACCAAGGCGGCCGCGCGGCCAAGGCCGGCAGGATCGCCACGACTCCAGTCATTCATCGCTGAAAAAACGGCCCTTGGAAGGATGCTGCGAACGTATCGGCGCTCTGGACCGAGGGCCCGCTTGTGCCCCACGACGTGGCTGACTTGGGCCTTCGAAATCCCTTCCGACCAGGACCTTGAAAGCATGTAGCGAATCGTCCCTCTGACTGCAGGTACATGATGGCGCACCAGCGCGGCGGGCTCGTAGACGATGCGGCACCCAGGGGCGCCCATCGTCGACCGAATGCAGATCTCGGTTTCCTCACAGCCCAAGGGAGTGAGCCCCCGCCGTCCCAGGGAAAGATTGAAACCGCCCACTTTTCGTATGACGTCGAACCGGAACGACATGTTGGCGCCGATCACGTTCCTGACTTCGGATGCAACCTGTGGCAAGCCCCGGTGGCTGCAGCCAACGATCCAGTCCAGCTCTTCACCGAAGTAACCGGGACGCCCCGACTCCCAGACTGGTTCCACCCGACCGCCCACTGCGAGCACCTCAGGATCGTCATAGAGCGCCGTTAGGCGTTCGAGCCAGTCCGGCGCGGCCTCGGCGTCGTCATCGAGAAAGGCGACGACGTCTGAGTCCGCTAGATCTACGCCAGTGTTGCGTGCCCCGGAGAGTCCGCGCGGGCCGGTGTTTCTCACGACGGTGACGTCACCGACAGTCCCGGTTAACCGTTCGTACAGTTCCTCGTTGTGGTCGATGACCACCAGGACTTCTTTAGGTGCGCAGGTTTGCGCGCGGAGGGACTCGATTACGTCCAGCAGCCAGCCCCAGCGCTCAGCCGTGTAGGTGCAGACGATCACGGTGACACTTGGGGGAAAAACGTATGTCACGTCAGGCCACGCTTAGTACGGGAAGAACACTTTGCGGATCGGTGGGCGTTCGCGGGAAGCTCACGTTGGCGTAGGCGTACTTCACGCGGCGCAGTGCCTCGGGGCGTGCGCCGGCAGTGGGGGCCTCCCATAGGAGGCACTCATGGGCCATTGTCCCCAGCACCCGCCAGCCGTCCCGGAAAGTCTGGAGATTTGAGGCCCCGGAGATGCGGTCCAGTTCCAGGCTGGGGACTTCGGCAATTCGGAGGCCCGCCTTCGCAGCCTTGACAATCAGTTCCGTCTCGATTTCAAATCCGTCGGATTTCAGCTGCAGAACTTCCAGGCACTCTTTCCGGAAAGCGATGTAGCCGTAGCAAAGGTCCGAGTAGTTGCTGTGAAGAACGGCGTTGGCCAACCCGGTCAGCGCACGGTTTCCTGTTCGCCGCAGCCAAGTCAGGTCCTCCGAGCCCCCTCCAGTGACGTACCGGGAACCTTTGACGAAGTCATAGTCATGCTGGAGGGGCGAAACGAACCAGCCAATTTCCTGGGGATCCATGCTTCCATCAGCGTCCAGCATGACGATGATGTCGCCCGTTGCTGCAGCGAATCCTGATCGTAGCGCGACACCTTTGCCTTTGCGCTGCTCGTTCACCACCACGATGTCATTGCGGAGTGCCCGCGCCACCTCAACCGTATTGTCGGTGGAACGACCGTCAACAATCACGACCTCGTCCACGTAGAAAGGCATACGCCGAAGGACCCAAGGGACGTTTTTGGCCTCGTTCAGAGTTGGGATTACGACGCTTATTGACGCTCTCTCCGGCGCTGCCGCCGGCCTGGAGAACGAAGTTGGGAGCTGGGTGGAAATAGACAAATGCCTCACCAATTTCATGTCGTGTGGGGAAAGTTCTGGCCAGTGGGACGCGCTGCTGAAGGAGCACACCGCAGAAGTGCTCACCGGGCCTTGGTCCATTCCTCGGCCACTGGGACTAATCCGGGGCGCGTAATCCAGCCAGTGCCCCTAAAAGGATTCCACCCCCCCAATTGAGTAACTCTGATCATCCGTCGACCATATTCCGACCCGGCCATGTAAACACCAGTAGTGAGTACTCGCTTTCATGCCGAATCCTACCTAGAGCGCTTCGTGCGCCCGCCGGATCTAGGGGTGGAGGGGCAACGCAGAGTGATCTGTTAGGTACATCGGGGGCCTGTCCCATATGCGCGTTAGGTAGCAAGGGGTACCCGTTGGCGTTTGGCCTATTTCATCAGGGCATTTTCGACTTTGTAAAACTTTGCGCGGAATCGAAGGCGTTAGCCGTGATGCACGATGCGGTCGATGCCTGCGGCGGGTAATTTCTATCTCTGCACAATCCCGAATAGTAAATTGAAGGGGAATTACCTGGCCTGATTCTTGGCGCTCTTCCGGCAGGAACGCCAAGGCGCTCTGGCCCGATCCGCCTGAATTGCCACCGCCCGCCATCATGGGCCAGCGCTAAACCGATGCCAATTCCTGCATGGGCGCATCTCGGAGAACGTAGCTGCTCCGTTCACGCCGCCCGAAGGGCAGCCGGGCCTCTGCGACAGCAGTTCGTGGGTAGGGCGTATCGGCTTCCGACTGAAGAGCGCCGGAATCGAAGGCTGCCCCGGTACTCGCTACTTGGGCAATCGCAGGGCTACACCTGGACCTAACCTGGCTGACGCCCGACACACGTTTGCCCGCGCGCTACTTCTCGACGAGCGTCAGCACATCGTAGGTGGCCACGACGTCGTCGTGCTGGTTCGTCAGCACTGCGTCCCAGGCGACCTCGCCGTACTCGTCCGTCTCGCGCGGCGTGATCCGCTTCGCGGTGAGGGTTACGCGGATCGAATCGCCGGCCGCCACGGGAGTGAGGAAGCGCAGCGTCTCAAGACCGTAGTTCGCGAGCACGGGGCCGGGCTCCGGGTCGACGAAGAGCCCTGCGGCCCAGGACAGCAGCAGGTACCCGTGTGCCACGATTCCGGGGAAGAACGGATTGGCCGCCGCCGCTTCCTGGTTCGTGTGGGCGTAGAACGTGTCTCCCGTGGTGTCGGCGAAGGCGGTGATGTCCTCCAATGTCACTTTCCGGAGGTCCGACGTGACGGCGTCGCCGATCCGCAGCTCGGCAAGGTTCTTGCGGAACGGGTGGACCTCCCCGAAGGAGCGGTCCGCACCCACGTGCCACACGCCGGTGACCGCGGTGAGCATGTTGGGTGATCCCTGGAGCGCGGTGCGCTGCATGTGGTGGAGTACCGAGCGCATTCCGCCCAGCTCCTCGCCGCCACCGGCGCGCCCCGGCCCTCCGTGCACCAGGTGCGGCACGGGTGAGCCGTGGCCGGTGGAGGAGCGGGCATCCTCACGATTCAGGATCAGTACCCGGCCGTGGTGTGCGGCGATACCCGTGACCAGCTCCCGGGCAATATCCGGATCGTTGGTGCAGACGGTTGCCACGAGCGATCCCGCACCCAGCGCGGCAAGCCGGACGGCGTGCGCAACGTCGTCGTACCCGATCACCGAGGCCACCGGACCGAAGGCCTCCACCGAGTGCAGCGCGCCGGCTTCGACGTCCTCCCAGGTCAGCAGGACGGGCGCCATGAAGGCACCGTCCGGAGCCGGTGCGATCGAGCTGTCTGCGTGGGTGACGTCCGGGGCGTCGAGGGAGCCGTAGGCGAGGGAGCCACCCGAGGCCAACAGCTCACGGACAGCACCCTGGACGCCCTCCAGCTGCTCCCGGGACGCGAGCGCGCCCATCGTGACGCCCTCCGCCCGGGGATCACCAAGGGTCACCCGCTGCTGGATCCGCTCGCCGGCGGCAGCGACGACGTCGTCGACCAGGTCCCTGGGCACGATGGTGCGGCGGATGCCGGTGCACTTCTGCCCGGCCTTGACGGTGACCTCGGTGACGAGCGACTTGATGAACGCCTCGAACTCGGGCGTGCCGGGCGCGGCGTCCGGGCCCAGGATGGCGGCGTTCAGGGAATCGGTCTCGGAGGTGAAGCGCACGCCCCCGGTGGCCACGCTGGGGTGGGACTTCAGGTGGTTCGCGGTGGACGCCGAGCCGGTGAAGGAGACCATGTCGCGGTAGTCGAGGTAGTCGAGGATGTCACGTGCCGGTCCTGAGATCAGCTGCAGCGCTCCGCGTGGCAGGATGTCGGATTCGATGATCAGCTTCACGACGGCGGCGGTCAGATATCCGGTGGGAGTGGCCGGCTTGACGATCGTGGGGACTCCCGCGAGGAAGGCCGGCGCCAGCTTCTCGAGCATGCCCCATACCGGGAAGTTGAACGCGTTGATCTGGACGGCCACCCCGGGGAGCCGGGTGTGGATGTGGGTTCCGAGGAACGAGCCGTCCTTGGACAGGGTCTCGGCGGGCCCGTCGACGATCACCTGAGCGTTCGGCAGTTCGCGCCTGCCCTTGGACCCGAAGGTGAAGAGGACACCGATGCCGCCATCGATATCCACCATGGAGTCGCCGCGGGTTGCACCCGTGCGGGCCGAGAGTTCATACAGCGGCTCGCGGTGTGCGTTGAGGTACTGGGCCAGCTCCTTGAGCTGGAGCGCCCGCTCGTGGAAGGTGAAGGCGCCGAGCGCGGCCTGACCCGCCGCGCGGGCGTATCCCACCGCGGCGGCGGTGTCGAGCCCGTCGGTGCTGACGACGGCAAGCTCCTCGCCGGTGCTGGCATCCCTCACCACGGTGCCGGAGCCGTCGCGGACAGCCGCCTGGGACGGCGTCCACCAGGCGTCCTCGATGAAGCTGGGAACTATGTCTACCGCTTGAATTGTTGAAGTCATCGTCGACTCGCCTTCCATGGAGCGTGCGCCCGGGCGTCCAGCGGAGGTGCCGTCGGGACTAACTGAACGGACGTTCGGTAATATATCCAGCGTACATTAACCGGCAATTCCGCCGGCAGCCCCGAGGAGTGCTTCATGAGCGAAGAGACCGACGCCGCAGCGAGTGAACCCTGGCGTATCGTGCTGGGCGAGCTCGACGAGAAGATGGGGGTGCGGATCCTGGAGCAGTCGGTGCAGAAGGTTGTGGCATCGATGCCCGTGGAGGGGAACCGGCAGTCCTTCGGGCTACTGCACGGCGGGGCGTCCCTGGCCGTGGGCGAGGCCGTCGGCTCCTGGGCCGCGGTGATCCACGCGAGCACCCTGGGAAAGACCGCCGTCGGCGTCGACGTCTCGGCCACCCACCACAAGGCCGCGCGCTCAGGCATGGTCACCATCACGGCAACGCCGATCCACCTGGGCCGCACGCTCACCACCCATGAGGTGGTTCTCACCAATGACGACGGCGCACGCCTGTGCAGCATGCGCATCACCAACCTGCTGCTGGACCGGCCGAACCCCGCCTAGGCGCTCGAAACGATTCCCCGCACGTACGCTGCCTGGCCCGCGTGCTGCACGCAGTCATCCAGCACAGACACCAGCCGGACCAGCAGCGTCACCGGAGGATCCCACTTCTCATCGACCACGCGCTCAAGGTCCTCGTCCGTCAGGCCCCGAATCAGCAGCAGGGAACGCGAGTGCACCGCGTTGAAATACTCGATGAGCTGCAGCGATGACGTCACGTTTACCGCGTCGACCTGGGCGCTGGAGTGACCGTAACCAGTGTCGAGCGGATCCAGCGCAAGCCTCCACCGCTCCGCCCAGCCGTCCCTCAGCCACAACTCGTCCTCGCCGAAAGCATCGGCGAAGTGATTGTCCTGTACCCGGGTGAGATGCCACACGAGCCAGGCGATGGAATTGCCGATGCCGCCCGGCCGCGTCACGAGGGCATCGCCGTCGAGTCCTTCCACTGCAGCACCCACCAGAGCGGGCAACCTGCCGTATGCCTCAAGGAGTACGTCTGACACTCGAACCACCTCATCCTCATTCATCCGCGGGTTCGCTCTTCACCGGCCGGCCGCCCCTGTGCTGAGCCTGTACTCGAGCCCTGCCCGCACCATCGGCCACTCCGGCGCGGTGATCGAGAAGACCACTGTGTCACGGACGGTGCCGTCCGGCATCCGCAGGTGCGCGCGCAGCACACCGTCCTGTTTGGCACCCAACCTGGCAATCGCGCCGCGTGACTGCAGGTTGTGCCAGTGGGTGCGGAACTCGACGGCAGCGCAGCCCTCCACCTCGAAGGCGTGGGTCAGCAGGAGGAGCTTGCTGTCTGCGTTGGAGCCCGAGCGGTGAAAGGAGGCCCGGCTCCAGGTGTAACCGATCTCCACGCGGGGGGTTGTGCGGTCGATGTTGCAGTAGGTCGTCATGCCGATCACGACGCCGGTCCGCGCGTCGAGCACGGTGAACGGCACCATGCTGCCGCTTTCCTGGAGCGCGAGGCGGTGGTCGATCTCGTCTCCCATTGCTTCCGGCGAAGGAATGCGGGTGTACCAGAGGTTCCATAGCCTGCCGTCCTGGACAGCGTCAACGAGCCCCATCCGGTGACTCCGGGACAGCGGCTCAAGGATTACACGGGAGCCGCTCAGCGTCCCGGCAGAGAAAGTCATGATTTCATCTATACAATATGCGCGCGCGGGAGACCAGCGGGAGTACCTTGTATCCATGAGAAAGCATCCCCGCCCCGCCCGACGCCGCGCAGGCGCCCTTACCCTTCTCTCCGCACTCGCGTTCACCAGCGCCGGCGTCAGCCCTGCTGCCGCCCATTCACCCGGTCCGATCGACTACGTAGCCCTCGGTGATTCCTATGCCTCCGGTTTCGGCGCCCGCCCCGACGGCTCCAGCGTGGACTCCTACGGGTACTGCGGGCAATCGCCGCTCGGGTTGCCTGGCCTCCTCGATGCAAGGAGAAAGGTCGAGCTGGTGGGAAACGCCACCTGCGCCGGAGCGCTCGCCTCATTCGTGCCGGGCGGTGCTGTGGATCTTCCCGAGCAGGTGGCAGCCCTCCAGTCCGCCGACGTCCTGAACAAGCGCACTGATCTGGTCACCGTTTCGGCAGGCGGTAACGACGTCGGCTTCGGAGCAGTCGCCACAGCATGCTTCGGACCCGAGTCGCTTTGCACGCTGGCTATCAGGAACACCGAGGAAACCCTGCTCCCGGATCTGGACGACTTACTTGAGTCCCTTTACGAGCAGATCGACGATGCAGCACCCAAAGCGACCGTCGTGGTCACGGGATACCCCCACCTGTTCTCCCCGGAACTCGGTAGGCTGGGCCCGCTCAGCGCCAACGCCGTCCGATTCAATGCGGCGACGGATGCCGTCAACGCCGTAATCGAGGAGACGGCGGAAGACGAGGGGTTCATCTACGTCGACACCGTGGGGAAGTTCACTGGGCATGGAATCGGCTCGCCGGAGCCCTGGATCAAATTCAGCGGTCAAAGCGAGTTCGATGATCTGCACCCGAACGCCAAAGGTTACGAGTTGGGCTACCTTGCGGCGGTTCAGGAGCAGGTGGATCTGACGAGACCCGGAAAGGTCGGCAGGAACTAGCTCCAGTCGAAGAAGCCCTTCCCGGCCTTCCGCCCCAGCTCACCGCGGGCCACCTTCTCCCGAAGGATGGCCGGCGGTGCGAACCGGGCACCGAGGGCCGATTCGAGATACTCGGCAATTCCCAGCCGAACGTCGAGCCCCACGATGTCCGTGGTCCGCAACGGTCCCACCGGGTGCTTGTACCCGAGCACCATTGCGGTGTCGATGTCGGCGGCGGAGGCCACTCCCTCCTCGACCATGCGCATCGCTTCGAGGGCGATGGCCACCCCCAGCCGTGAGCTTGCAAAGCCCGGCGCATCATTCACGACCACCGGGGTTTTGCCCAGGGCAGTGACCCATTCCCTCGCAGCGTCAGCGGTACGTGACGACGTCGTCGCCCCCAGGACCACTTCGATCAGGGTTGATGCTGGAACAGGGTTGAAAAAATGGAGGCCGCAGAACTCTGCGGGCCGCGCCAGGTGCGCCGCCAATGCATCCACGGAGAGCGACGACGTATTGGTGGCGAGCCATGCGCCGGCCTGCAGTTCCGCTTCGACGCGCTTCAAGGCCGATGCCTTGAGGGCGAAGTCCTCGGGCACCGCTTCGACCACGAGACCGCACCCCTCGAAGGCCGCGTAGTCCGTGGCCACCGACACCCGGGAAACGAGGCTGCCCAGGGTCTCCCCCGTAGTGGCCCGCTCCACGCTCTTGGCGAGCGCGGACTCGACCCGGTCCCTGCCCGCTGCCGCCGCGGGTTCGTCGCGCTCAACGATGACCACGGCGGCGCCGGCAAGGCAGAAGGCGTGCGCGATACCCGCGCCCATCCGCCCGCCGCCCAGTACTCCAACGCGCGTCGGGATGGGCATCAGCGGTCCTTCTTCCGGTCGAGGAATTCCTGCATTCGGTCGAACTTCGCATCGGATTCAAAGAGGATGCCCTGCGCCAGCTGGTCGATCACCGGGTGGGCCCCTGCAGGCGCATGGAACACACTTTTCGTGATCCGTACGGCAAGTGGATCCTGTGCGGCGATGCGGTCCGCGAGTGCGTGTGCAGCATCGAGCAGTGCCTCCGGCTCATGGATCTCCGTGATCAGGCGGGCTGCAAGCGCTTCCTCGGCCCGCAGCACCCTGCCCGCCAGCAGGATCTCCTTGGCCAGCGGCTCCCCCACCAGTTCCTTCAGGCGCCAGGTGGCACCCGCTGCTGCAAGGATTCCCAGGCCTGTTTCGGGATTGCCGATCCTCAGGCTGGGCGTCCCGATCCGGAAATCAGCGGCGTAGGCCAGCTCCGCTCCCCCGCCGAGCGCATAACCGTCCAGTGCGGCGATCACCGGCATCGGCAACCGGGCGATCCTCGTGAAGAGGGCCGAGTTGATCCCCGCAAGGGCGTCGTCCCGGCGTCGTTCTCGGAGCTGACCGATGTCCGCCCCTGAAGCGAAAACACCGTTCGAGCCGGCGAGGATCAGGATTCGTGGCTCACGCTCCAGCCGGCCGCACACCTCATGGAGCTCGTCCACCATCTGCTGGTCGATGGCGTTGCGCACCTCGGGCCGGTCGAGCTGTACCAGCAGCCTGCCGTCGGTATCGTCGATGCGGAGAGTGGCCGGGATCTCCATCACACGGCCTCAAGCAGCATCGCAGTTCCCTGTCCCACTCCCACGCACATCGTCGCGAGTCCAAGACCCGGGCCACCGCTGCGCAGCTCCCGCTCCATCCGACCCATGAGGGTGATGGCAATGCGTGACCCGGAGGAACCCAGCGGATGCCCCAAGGCGATCGCGCCGCCGTCGCGGTTCACGATGTCCTCGTTCAACCCCAGCCGGCGGATGCAGGCGATGGCCTGCGCGGCAAACGCTTCGTTCAGTTCAACGGCGCCGAGGTCGCCAATCCCGAGCCCCGTGCGCTGCAGAATCTTCTGCGTGGCCGGGACCGGGCCGATGCCCATGATCTCGGGGGTCACGCCCGCCGAGGCTCCGTCGACGATGCGGGCGCGCGCCGAGAGGGAAAAGCGCTTCACCGCGGCTTCGGATGCGACGATGACGGCTGAGGCGCCGTCGTTCAGTGAACTCGAGTTGCCTGCCGTGACCACGCCGTCCGGCCGCACCACCGGGCGGAGGCCCGCCAGCGTTTCCAGGCTGGTGTCGGAGCGCGGGCCCTCATCGGTGGTGACGGAGAAGGAGCGCTTCCCCTGGTTGACCTGGACCGCGACGATCTCGTCGTCGAACCGGCCCGCCTCGATGGCGGCAAGGGCGCGCTGGTGGGAGCGCAGGGCAAACCGGTCGGCGTCGTCGCGTGAGATGCCGTCCACGGTGGCGAGCTCCTCGGCCGTCTCGGGCATCGAGTAGGTGAGCTTGTCCGTCGCCGCGAACTGGGGATTGGTGAACCGCCAGCCGATGGAGGTATCAAAGACGTCTCCCGGTTTGGCGAAGGCCCTCGCCGGCTTTTCCATCACCCAGGGCGCCCGGCTCATGGATTCGACGCCGCCCGCGACCACGATGTCGGCGGCGCCCGCCTTGATCATGTGCGAGGCCATGAGGATCGCTGAGAGCCCCGAGGCGCACAGGCGGTTGACGGTGATGCCAGGGATGGTGTCCGGCAGCCCCGCGAGAAGGGTCGCCATGCGGGCCACGTTGCGGTTCTCCTCGCCGGCGCCGTTCGCATTCCCGAGAATCACCTCGTCGATGGTCGAGGGGTCGATCCCCGCCCTGCTCACGGCTTCCCGCACCACCAGTGCTGCGAGGTCGTCCGGGCGAACGCTCGAGAGCGCTCCGCCGTACCTACCGACGGGGGTTCGGACCCCGCCCACCAGGAAAGCTTCCGCCATGGCCGTCTCCATCGTCGTCGTCGGGTTCTCGAAGCCGGCATTTACCGACCGATCGTTCTGTAAAAACTGTAGCAGGATCGGTCGGCGGTCACCCCGCATCAGCCTCCGGCCCGGGCTCAGGGGGCCGTCATTGTCCGCGATCCACTTCCATCTGCGGTGTCGACCTCCTAGCCTTTCTGAATGGCTTTCGCGATCCAGATCACCATCGACAGCACGAATCCCCACGCGCAAGCCGACTGGTGGGCCGAGACCCTGGACTGGATCGTCGAGCCGACGGACCAGGCCTTCGTCGACAGGATGCTCGAGGCCGGCTATGCCCGGCCCGACGAACTGCTGCAGCACGGGGGCACCAGGGTCTGGAAGGCCGGCGCCGCGATCTGCCGTGCTGAGGACGTGGGACGCAAGGGCCGGCAGCGCATCCTGTTCCAACCCGTACCTGAGGCCAAAAGCACCAAGAACCGTGTGCATGTGGACATCAATCTCGACGGCGAGGACAAGGATGCCCTGCGCGCGTCCCTCGAGGCGCGGAGCGCGAGGTTCATCCACGCGGGCTCCCAGGGCCCGCACACCTGGTACACCATGGCCGACCCGGAGGGCAACGAGTTCTGCCTCGGCTAGCCCTACGGCAGCCTGTCCGAGGCAGGGCGCCCGGCTAGACTCGGTGAGTGACATTCGATCTTCCTCCCCAGGTATCCGACACCTTCGACCCGCTGAGGTGGCGCGTGGTGTCGTGCTTCGAGGACTTCGCCGACCTGACCTACCACCGCCAGGTGGAACGGGATGCCGGCGGGCGCATCCTGCGGGACCTGCCCACGGTGCGGATCGCCTTCGACCGACCGGAAGTTCGCAATGCATTCCGCCCCGGCACCGTGGATGAGCTGTATCGCGCGATGGACCACGCCAGGATGACCCCCGACGTCGCAAGCGTCCTGCTGACGGGTAACGGCCCGTCTCCCAAGGACGGTGGGCACTCCTTCTGTTCGGGCGGCGACCAGCGGATCCGCGGACGCGACGGCTACCGCTACGCGGAAGGAACGACGACGGAGACGATCGACCCTGCACGGGCCGGTCGCCTCCATATCCTGGAGGTGCAGCGACTGATGCGCACCATGCCGAAGGTTGTCATCGCCGTGGTCAACGGCTGGGCAGCGGGCGGCGGACACAGCCTCCACGTGGTGGCCGACCTCACGATCGCCTCCCGGCAGCACGGGCGCTTCAAGCAGACGGACGCCACCGTGGGAAGCTTCGACGCAGGGTACGGCTCAGCACTGCTCGCCCGGCAGATCGGCCAGAAGAAAGCCCGCGAGATCTTCTTCCTGGCCCGCGAGTATTCCGCTGAAGACATGGTGACCGCCGGGGCCGTGAACGAGGCAGTGGACCACGAACTGCTGGAGGAGACGGCGCTGCGCTACGCCGCCGACATCGCCCGCCAGAGCCCCCAGGCCATCCGGATGCTGAAATTCGCCTTCAACCTGGCCGACGACGGCCTTGCGGGCCAGCAGGTCTTCGCCGGTGAGGCAACGCGCCTGGCGTACATGACCGATGAGGCAACCGAGGGCAAGGAAGCCTTCCTGGAAAAGCGCGACCCCGACTGGTCGGCCTTCCCCTACTACTTCTAGGACCCGCATGGAACTCCTACCCATTCACACACCTTCCGATTTCGACCCGCTGACGCTTCTCAAGCCCCTGGCCGACGCACTGGCTGGTGAAGGCCCCGCTGTCGCTCCGCACCTGGAGGCCGACCAGCAGTTCGACGGCGAGTTGCCCAATGACGAGATTGCGGCGGTCATCAGCACCTCCGGTTCCACCGGCACCCCCAAACAGACCATGCTGAGCGTCGACGCGCTCGCCGCCTCGGCCATGGGAACAGCTCTGGCGTTGAAGGCCGAAGGCCAGTGGCTGCTGGCCCTCCCCGTGTCCTATGTGGCAGGCTTCCAGGTGCTCGTGCGCTCGCTCTACGCCGGTACCCAGCCCTGGGTTGTGGGTACCGCGCAACCCTTCGACGCCGACACCTTCACCGCCGCAGCCGGGGAACTGACCGACCGCATCCGGTTCACGTCCCTGGTGCCCACCCAACTGCAGCGGCTCCTTGCCGATCCCTCCCCGGAGACCCTGAAGGTCCTCCGGCGCTTCGATGCGATCCTGCTCGGCGGTGCTCCCGCAAACTCCCCCCTCCGCAGCGAGGTTCGGAAACACGGGTTGAACGTGGTGACCACGTATGGGATGAGTGAGACGTGCGGGGGATGCGTGTACGACGGAGTGCCGCTCGACGGCGTCCAGGTCACCTCCGAGGAGGGACGACTGTGGATCGGCGGCCCGGTCCTGGCGGACGGCTATCTCAACAGCCCTCAACTCACTGACGAGCGTTTCCCCTACAACTCGGGCCGGCGCTGGTACCGCACGGACGACGCCGGAGAGGTTGCTCCGGACGGAACCGTCTCCGTCGGCGGGAGGATGGACGACGTCATCGTCACCGGTGGCCTGAAGGTGTCAGCTGCCGTGGTGGCGGACGTCATCGAATCCATTCCGGGCGTGAGCCAGGCGCTCGTCGTCGGCATTCCCAGTGTCCAGTGGGGCATGGCGGTGGCCGCCGCCGTCGTCGGAACCGCGGACACTCAGCTGGTGCGCCAGCGTGTGCATGACGCACTGGGCGCGCACGCGGTACCTAAATCGGTCCTGACCCTCGACGCGTTGCCCCTCCTGCCGGGCGGGAAGCCCGACCGCAGGACAATCCAGGCACTGCTCGCAAGAACCGGCTCCTGACGAAGCCTCCTGCCAAACGACCCGTGGATACCCAGCAAAGGAATACCGTGGCGACTGCCGCTCAATGGCTCGAGGGAGCCCGCCCCCGAACGCTGCCCATGGCCCTGGCTCCGGTGATCATCGGTAGTGCAGCAGCCTACGGGCTGGGCGCGTTTCGGCCACTGAACGCGGTGCTCGCTGCGGCCGTGGCAGTGCTGCTGCAGGTCGGTGTCAACTATGCCAACGATTACTCCGACGGCATCCGGGGCACCGATGACAACCGCGTGGGCCCGCTGCGCCTCACCGGCTCACGCGCCGCCGAACCCCGTCAGGTGAAATCCGCGGCCTTCGGCTGCTTCGCCGCCGCCACGGCTGCAGGACTGGTGCTGATTCTGCTCTCGCAGGCATGGTTCCTGCTGCTGGTCGGAATCGGCTGCGTCGCCGCTGCCTGGGGCTACACCGGAGGCAGGAACCCCTACGGCTACCGTGGGCTCGGCGACATCTTCGTCTTCGTCTTTTTCGGCCTCGTGGCGACGCTCGGCACCACCTTCACCCAGGCCGGC
Organism: Arthrobacter sp. Br18; assembly: GCF_000520555.1. Lineage (GTDB taxonomy): Bacteria > Actinomycetota > Actinomycetes > Actinomycetales > Micrococcaceae > Arthrobacter_D. The sequence goes on from NZ_KI914846.1 coordinate 177,888, forward strand.
CAGCTGAGCGCTCCTGCATGGGTCGGCGCCCTCGGCACCGGGCTGATCGCCACGGCACTGCTCATGGCCAACAATGTGCGCGATATCCCCACGGACCGCGAGGCCGGGAAACTGACGCTCGCCGTGCGGCTGGGTGACCGGGCCGCACGGGCCAGCTACGTGGGGATGTTGGCCACAGCTGTCCTGCTGCCCGTGGTGCTGATTCTCGGCTACCCGTGGGTGATGCTGGTTCTTCTGCTGATCCCCGCGTGCCTTCGGCCGAGCAGGGTGATGCTCACCGGCTCCCGGCGCGAAGAGCTTATTCCCGTTCTCAAGTTGACGGGACTGATCAATCTGGCCTTCAGCCTACTGTTCGGGCTGGGGATCGTGCTGTCCACCGGTCAGGGCTGACGGCTAGTTGTTCCGCGCCTGATCCGGTCGGGGCCGGCGATCCGCGTTCACCGCTGCGTTCGCATCGAAGCGATCCTCGGCTTCGGCGTCGTCGAGCTCCATCGCGTTACGTACCGGCGGCGCGCCATCCCTGAAACGCCGCTGGAGGCTGGCGGCGGCGGCGTCGCGCATCGGCCGGAAAAACAGGTAGGTGATGCACCAGGCAAGGATGGCGGCGACTACTGCGGACAGCACCGCCCCCAGCTGCAGGAACATGCAGATGACGAAGAAAACGATCACGAGCAGGAGTCGAAGGGCTGTGAATTTGAGGAAGGCCACTGCTCAAGTTTACTCGCCTACACTTGGTGTATGCCGCGCCTCTTGCTCTTTCTGGCGATTCTTGGAGTCGCTGTCATCATCTACGCACTGATTGACTGCATCATGAGCAAGCGGCACGAGGTGCGAAGCATTTCGAAGCCGGCCTGGCTCATCATCATCATCCTCCTGCCCCTTATCGGCACCGCGATGTGGTTCCTCTTCGGCCGTCCCCGCTCCGCCCCTCCGGGGCCCGGACGGCCCGCCCGCCGCCATCCGACCGCGCCGGACGATGATCCCCAATTCCTCCAGAACCTTGAGACGAAGCGCCGCCAGCAGGCACGCGAAGCAGAACGGCGTCGGAAGGAACAGGAGCTGAAGGCCCGCGAGGCGAAGAAGAACAAGGGCGCAGAGGACGGCGACAAAGGCAGCGGTCCAGCCGCTCCTGGCAATGCGGCCGGCCCGGTCCAAGGGCAGACCAACGACGACGACGCCGGACCCCCCAATACCGATGCCGGGCGACCCCAGGGCCCCTAGCTCACCCGGGACGGGACCCTGCACATCTCCCCAGCGGACGCCCGACGCCCCCGAACCAAAAAGGTGCGCAGCAACGGCGGGTCCACGACGCCGACACCCACCACACCTACGCAGCAGCCGCGGTCACTCATGACCCGAACCGAAAAGTTGCGCAGCAACGGCGGGTCCACGCCGCCGACACCCACCACACGTGCGCAACTTCCGTCGGAACGGGAACGTGAACCGTCTGCGCGTTGCTGGATTCAGGCGTAGCTGTGCAGGCCCGAGAAGTAGATGTTCACGATGGTGAAGTTGAACACGATGCAGGCGTAGCCGACGATGGATAGCCACGCGGCGCGGGTCCCCGTCCAGCCACGGGTGGCCCGGGCGTGCAGGTACCCGGCGTAGACCGTCCAGATGACGAAGGTCCACACTTCCTTGACGTCCCAGCCCCAATACCGTCCCCACGCCTGTTCGGCCCAGATGGCGCCGGCCATCAGCGTGAACGTCCAGCCGACGAAGGCGATCGCGTTGAGCCGGTAGGACAGGTTTTCGAGGCTGAGAGCGGAGGGGACCACCCGCATGAACTTCGCATTGTCGGGCCGGCCTGCGGCGACCTTCCCCTCACGCGAGGCCTGCACCAGCTGCAGGACCGACATGGCGAAGGTGATGGTGAACAGGGCCGACGACGCCACCGCCACCGATACGTGCACTACGAGCCAGTAGCTCTGGAGGGCTGGGACGAGGCTCGCCACGGGGGTGGGGAATCCGACGGTTGCGGCGCACAGCATCATCACCACGAGGCCGATCACGAAGGACCCGACGAACCGCAGGTCCTTGCGGGTGATGGCGATCAGGAAGATCACCGCGACGAAGAATGCTCCCGTGGTGCAGAACTCGTACATGTTTCCCCAGGGGACCCGATTCGCCGCGAAGCCGCGAGTGATGACTGCCACCCCGTGGATGGCGGCTGCAAGTACTGTCAGTGCCACGGCGACGCGGGCCGAGGACCGTGGGCGGCCGGAGCCGTAATCCATCGAGTCGTCGGCAGTGGCCGCGTCGGGCGGCAGCGCTGCGGAAGCGCCCGGACGACCCCCCACACCGGCCAGTGCGGCGGCGCGCTCCGACGCCACCGCCTGCTCGCCCGCAAGCCTGGCTTCGACGTCGTTGATGGCCTTGCTCGACTTCACCAGGTCCAGCACGAAGAAGACGAACGCCGCCATGTAGGCGATGGACGCCAGCAGCATGAATAGCTCGCTGATTCCGCCCAGTTCAGTGTTAACGCTTGGCATTACTTGTCCTTCGCATCGTTGTGGGATTCCCCCGTGCCGGAACCGGCGGCGCGCGCTCCGGCGGTCTGCAATTCATTTTCGCCTGTGCTCGGTTGCTGCACCAGCCAGGATCTGGCAAGCAGACCCTCCACCGCCTTCGCTTCAGCAGGAAGCCGATGGTCGGAGCCCCTGGCCAGGAGCCCGTACTCCACCATCACCCGCCCGTCGTCATGCGCGCCCGTGCGCACCCACATCCTTCGCCTGCCGATGAACAGCGAGGCCGACAGCCCTGTCAGCGCGAGCGTCGAGAACACCAGCGCGCCGAACTGCCCGGGATCATGGTGGACATCGAGGGCAACATAGCGCCGAAGTCCGTCGAAGGTGATGGACCCCTTGCCCTCGGGCAGTTCGTAGGTTTCCTCGGCGCCGAGGACGATCCCGCCGTCGTCGCTGGTGCGGCTGTTCAGTTCGGTGAGGTTCTCGGTGTCAAGGACATAGACGTTCTTGGGATCTCCCTCGTCCAGCCCCAGGTCGCCGTAGTAGGCGTTGAGGTTCAACTGCGGGTTGAACGGGTCGGGATCACTGGAGAACGAAACGCCGGCCTCGTCCACCGACGCTGTCGGCAGGAAGAACCCCACGAACCCGAGCTGCTCGGGCTGTGCATCAGGAGCCTTGATGACCATCAGTGAGGTGTACAGGCCGTCCGAGGGCACTGCAACCACGGGACCTTCGAGAGCGATGTTGCCGTCGCCGTCGCGGACGGTGACGACCGGCGCGTACCCGTTTCCCACCAGGTACAGGCTGGTGCCGCCGATGGTGATGGGATCGTTGACCTTCAGGACCTGCTCCTCGGGCTCAGCGCCCGGTCCGTCCTGTGTGGTGACGTCGGCAGTGAAGTCGGTGGGCGACCCGTAGTTGGTGGGCGACCGGTCGAACTGCACGTCGAAGTTGTCCAGCCGGATGGAATACGGCTCGAGCTGGTCTCCCGAGAAGTTCGAGCCCGGTGTGAACGAGTCATAGCCAACGAGGGTATTGACGAAGCTGTCACCCTCCACGATGATTTTCTGTCCGTTGTAGCCGAATAGGCTCCCCACGGCCACGGAGATCAGTACCCCGATGAGTGATGTGTGGAAGACGAGGTTCCCCAGTTCCTTCGAGAGCCCGCGTTCGGCCCCCACCGACGGCCGGTCGGTCCCGGTGTCCCGCACCTCTACGCGGTACCCGCGTTT
>NZ_KI914847.1:0-37440 GCF_000520555.1 Arthrobacter sp. Br18
TCAGGTCAGCCCCACCCGAACTTCCCGTCCATTTGTTCAAGGAGCTAACAATGATCGCACTGTACGCAACACTCACGACCGTTCTCCACACCGCCAAGGCTCGGCTGGCCAACGAAAAGGGCGCCACGATGGTGGAGTACGGCCTGATGGTCGCCCTGATCGCCGTCGTGGTCATCGCCGGACTGCTCGTTCTCGGACCCAGGATCGCGGGTCTGTTCACAGGTGTCGCCGCAAACCTCAACCCGTAAGACGTTACGGCTCCGGCGGCAGCACCGTCGGAGCCATCGTCGTCTCATGCTCCAGCGACCGAGGAAAGGACAGAATCATGAAGAGAACAAACCGCGAACGCGGGGCAGTAGCCCTCGAGATGGCCCTGGTTCTGCCCGTCCTGCTGCTCATCCTCGTCGGCATCCTCGAGTTCGGCAGGGTCATGAACGTCCAGGTTTCCCTGACCCAGGCCGCGCGTGAAGGCGCGAGGCACGCGGCCATCCACTACGACGACGGCACCATGGATGTCACCGGAACGGCGCGTGCGGCCGCACCCTCCCTGGCTAGCCTTCCCATCGCGGTCAACCATAATGCTGGAGCCTGCGCACCCGGCGGAACGGTCAGGGTCACCACGAGCATCGCCCTCCCGTCGATGACCGGTTTCCTCGATGCAGGCCTGTTTCCGATGAATCTCCAAGGCATAGGAGTCATGCGATGCGGCGGATGACGCGCCGGGGTAGCGCCTCTGTCACTTCACAGCCCGGGGACAGCGAACGCGGCGCGGTGACTGTGCTGGTCGCCCTGATGATGGTGGTCCTCCTAGGGATGGCCGCCCTGGCGGTCGACGTCGGAGCTATGTACGCCGAGAAGGCCCAACTGCAGAACGGTGCCGACGGCTCCGCCCTCGCAATTGCGAACGACTGCTCGAGGGGGAACTGCGGCGCCTTCAACACCACGGGCCAGGCGTTTGCCAATGCTAATGCCGGAGACGCCACGAGCGGCATCACCTCCGTCACTTTTCCAACCGCCACCAGCGTGCGTGTGAAAACCAACGCCCGGGAAGCCGGAACCGGCGCGAACCACTTCTCCCTGTCCTTCGCCCAGGCACTCGGGATCGAGAACGCCGACATCACGGCCTCCGCAACCGCCGCATGGGGTGCACCTACCGGTGGCAGCACCCTTCCCTGGACCATCAGTCAGTGTGTCTTCCGGCAGTTCCTCAGTCCGTCACAACGTGCCCAGCTTGACTCCACCGGCACTTTTGCCGGGGATCCTATCCCTACGCACATCCTCATGCGCTACGACGAGAACACTCCGACGTATCCCGGCTGTGCCGCCCAGAACGGGTATACCTCAGGAGGCTTCGGCTGGCTGGATCTTGATGGCGCCGGCTGCTCTGCACTCGTGGACATCGGAGCGGGCGAGGTGGGCAGCAACCCCGGCAACAACTTTCCGAATGTGTGCCTGGCCGAACTGGCCACCCTCACCGGCGAACCGGTGCTGATTCCGCTGTTCAGCGGTTCCACCGGAAGTGGGGGCAACGGTGCCTACACCCTGGTGGGATTCGCCGCTTTCCAAATCACGGGCTACAAGTTCGGCGGCGGTCCCTCACTGACCAGCCTCGACCCCGCCGCGCCCAACTGCAACGGGAACTGCCGAGGCATCCAGGGCTTCTTCACCCGTTTCGTCTCCCTCGAGGATGGCATGGCCACCTCCCCCACCGCCCCCAATTTCGGCGCATCAGTCGTCAGCCTCTCTGGCTAGAGAAACCACGTCATGACGCCCTACCCCCCACAGAATGACCAGAGGAGTTACCACCAGTGAAAGCACGTCTATTTGGAGGACTTGCAGCACTCCTGCTGGCGGTCATCGGAACCGCTCTCCTCGTTCTCTACGTGGGAGCAGCCGACAGCCGCGCCCAGGAGGGCCTCGAACCCACTGACGTCCTCGTGGTGAGCGAGCGCATCCCCGCCGGAACTTCTGTCGAGGACATTCGAAGCAAGGTGGCGAGCGAGTCTTTGGTGCAATCGGCGATAACACCTCAGGCGCTCACAACCCTCGACGGCCAGGAACAAAAAATCACGGCCGTCGATCTCTTCCCCGGGGAACAGCTGCTGGCCGAGCGACTCGTGGCCCCGGAGGATTTTGCGCCCGGGACAGTGCCCGTACCGGACGGACTGGAGGAAGTAACTGTTCTGCTCGCACCAGAGCGGATGCTGGCCGGAAGGCTCAAGGCCGGTGATTCCGTTGGCGTCCACCTTTCCGGCGAACTTGAGGAAGAAGCCCCGAACTTCGATCGGCTGCCCGACGAGATGGTCGGTTTCAAGCAGTATTCGAACCTCAATTTCCAGAACGTCCTGGTGATCGCTGTTCAGCAGGCGGCACCGGAAGCGGAGGACTCCACAAATGCTGAAGGTGTGGCGATGCCCAACGGCTCCGCCTTCGTCACCTTCGCCCTGAACGACTCCGATGCGGGCCGAGTCATCTTCGGAGCAGAATTCGGCACGATCTGGCTGACGAAGGAGACCGACACCTCCGAAGTGGCGGATCCACCAGTCATCACCATCCCAGAGGTAGTCAAATGAGCAGGTTTGTGATCATCACCGCAGTGCGGGAATTCGAGAGCCGCGTGCGGCAGGCCATCGCCGGAGCATTGGCGGGGGATTTGCAGACCCTCCCCCCCGAAGTCCTGCACCTTGGACCCAATGCGATCCTCCAGCAGGTGACCGGGGGCCAGCCGGACGTGCTGATCCTCGGACCCGGAGTACGGCCTGATGACGCGATTGCGCTCGCCGCCATCTTCGACCTGCAGCACCCCGACATCAGCGTGATCCTCACGGCACCAGCCACCCAGGACATGATGCTGGGTGCTATGCGGGCAGGGATCCGCGACGTCATCAGCGCAGAGATAGAGCTGGACGAACTCCGAATCATCCTGGAGCGCGCCTGCAGCGCCGCGGAAAGCCGGCGGCGGGGCCAACACCCCGGCTCGGAGGGCGAGAACAATCGGGGACGGGTCATCGCCGTCATGTCGCCCAAAGGCGGTGTCGGGAAGACCACGGTCGCCACCAACCTCGCCATTGGGCTGGGCCGGATTGACCCGATGAGCGTGGTCCTCCTCGACCTCGACCTGCAGTTCGGGGACGTTGCCACCGGGCTGCAGCTCGAGCCGGAGCACTGTATCACCGAGGCGGTCCACGGTGCAGCCGCGCAGGACTCCATGGTCCTCAAGGCCTTCCTGACAGTGCACCCCGCCGGAATCTATGCCCTCTGCGCCCCACGCTCCCCGGCCGAGTCCGACTACATCAACGCGGAGCACGTCACCCGCCTGATCAACCAGCTGGCAGCTGAATTCAGGTACGTCGTCGTCGACACCGCCCCCGGCTTAGGTGAACACTGCCTCGCGACGCTGGAACTCGCCACGGACGGCGTCTGGATCTGCGGGATGGACGTGCCGAGTGTCCGGGGACTCCACAAGTGCTTTTCGGTGCTCAACGAACTCCAGCTCCTTCCCCGGAACCGGCATACTGTCCTTAACTTCGCCGACCGTAAGAGCGGCCTGAGCGTCCGGGATGTCGAGGCTACCCTCGGCGTTCCCATCGACGTGGTGGTTCCGCGGTCTCGAAGCCTTCCGCTGTCGACCAACCGGGGGATACCGATACTGCAGGGAACTACAAAGGATTCCGCCTACCGCGGGCTCCAGAAACTGGTGGACCGTTTCAATCCAGCACTGGTTCCGGCGGCGCAGCGCCAGATCCACCGACGTGCTGTGGTGGCATGAAACTCTCGGAGCGGATGAACCGCTTGCCCGCAGCCGCCGGCGATACAACCGCTGCGGAAGCCCCGCGGCCCGAAGGGCTAGCTGTTGCCACCCCTGAGAACACACCGCAGGTTTCACCGCCGGCGGTGGCAGTCGTTCCGCGGCCGGTCGCGGCACGCGTCCCGCCGCGAATCACTGGCCCCTCGGCCTCATCGCTGTCCGCCCGCGTCGCTGGTCCTGGCGCGGCAATCAAGAACAGCACCGTGCAGGCTGCCCCTGCGGTTGATGCGCTCGCGGGCATTAAGCACCGTGCTTCCCTCGCACTCTTCGACCGCATGGGCAGCCGCTTCAGCGACTCCTCGATCTCGGAGGAGGAACTGCGGAAAACGGCAAAGGAGGAACTGTCACTCGTCATCGATGAGGAGCAGGTACCCCTGTCCCCCGAGGAACGCCGCCGCCTCATCCGGGAGATCGCTGACGAGGTCATGGGATACGGTCCGCTCCAGCGGCTCCTCGAGGATCCCTCTATCACGGAGATCATGGTCAACAGCTCCGAGCAGATCTACATCGAGCGCAAGGGCCGCCTCATCCTCACTGACCTGCGCTTCAACTCGGACGACCACCTTCGGAAGGTGATCGAGCGGATCGTCTCCAAAGTGGGCCGTCGCATCGATGAATCGTCGCCCCTCGTCGACGCGCGGCTGGAGGACGGCTCGCGCGTCAACGCGATCATTCCTCCACTGGCCGTTAATGGGCCTTCCCTTACCATCCGGAAGTTCTCCCAGGTTCCCATCACGGTCAATGACCTCATTGGGTGGGGATCGCTGACCCCGGAGATGGCGGAACTCCTCGACGCCTGCGTCAGGGCACGGCTGAACATCATCGTCTCCGGCGGCACCGGCACGGGCAAGACCACCATGCTCAACGTCGTGTCGTCCTTCATTCCCGAGGATGACCGCATTGTCACTATCGAGGACGCCGTCGAACTCCAGTTGCAGCAGGCGCACGTTGTCCGACTCGAGAGCCGGCCGGCAAACATCGAGGGCAAGGGTGCCGTGGGTATCCGCGACCTGCTGAAGAACTCGCTGCGCATGCGGCCGGACCGGATCATCGTCGGCGAGTGCCGTGGCGGTGAGTCGCTCGACATGCTGCAAGCGATGAACACCGGGCACGACGGCTCGCTGTCCACCGTCCACGCCAACTCTCCCCGGGACGCCATCGCCCGCCTCGAAACGCTGGTGCTCATGGCGGGAATGGACTTACCGCTCCGGGCTATCCGTGAGCAGATTGCCTCTGCGGTGGACCTCATCATTCAGCTCACCCGGATGCGCGACGGGAGCAGGCGTGTCACGCATGTCACCGAGGTGCAGGGGATGGAGGGCGAAATCGTGACGCTCCAGGATGCTTTCCTGTTCGACTACTCTGCGGGCATGGACGCACAGGGCCGGTTCCTCGGCCGTCCGGTCGCCACCGGCATCCGCCCCCGCTTCCTCGACCGGTTCGAGGAGCTGGGTATCCACGTCTCCCCCAGTGTGTTCGGCGCCGGCTACGCCCCGGCGGCCCGGCGATGATGCTGTCCCCGGTGGTCCTGGTTCTTGGTACCTTGCTGTGCTTCTTCTCGATGTTGGTACTGTTCGTCGTGGTCTTTAAACCCCGCGCAGGTTCCGTGTCCCTCGATCGACGGCGCCCCAACGTGGCCCCGGAACTCTCGGTGTTCAGCAGGGTCAGTTCGTCGACCGTCGGTGCCGTTGACGAGGTTCTTGGTAAATCGGGCGGGCTGTACGGCAAGGAGCTGCTGTACAACGCGGGCGTGAAGATGAAGTCCGCCGACTTCACGGTCTTCATCCTGACCATTTCTTTGGTCGCGGGGCTCGTGTTCGGGTTCCTTTCCCACATTCTATTCGGGCTCCTTGTTGCCGTCATCGTGCCTATTGGTGCACGGGCTGTCCTTTCGATCAAGAGCGACAAGCGCCGGGGCCGCTTCGACGCCCAGCTCCCTGACACCATCCAGACGCTCATCGGTGGGTTGCGTGCCGGCCACAGCGTCATGCGGGCCCTCGACGCGGTTGCGGCGGAATCGGATGCACCGACCTCAGAGGAACTCGCCCGCATCGTCAACGAGACACGCATTGGCAAGGATTCGCAGGTCGCGATCGAGGAAGCCGCCCGCCGTATGGATAGCGAGGATTTCCGCTGGCTTGCTCAAGCTATCCAGATTCACCGGGAGGTGGGCGGGGACCTCGCCGAGGTCATGGAACACGTCCTCGAGACGATCCGCGAGCGGAGCCAGATCAAGGCCCAGGTGAGGGCCCTCAGCGCGGAGGGAAAAATGTCCGCCTACATTCTGATGGCAGTTCCGATCGCCATTGCGTTGTTGTTCTCTGTCATGAATCCGCCGTACATCCTTACCCTCGTGGAGAACCTGCTCGGCATCATCATGATCATTGCCGCTGTACTGATGTACGCCATCGGCGGCTTCTGGTTGAGCCGCACCATCAAGATCAAGTTCTAGGAGGCCGGACATGCCGCTCTTGGTATGGATTGCAGCGGCGAGCATCACATTTCCGCTCGCCTATTTGGGGTGGTCGTTGTCCACATCGGACCGGAGATCCGCGGTCGCCATCCGCGTCAATCTGGCCCGGGGGATGGGGCAACGCACCAGCCAGACCGCTAACACCCCTTCGGCACTGACCGAGCTTGCGCGAAGACTCACGCCCGCGGCCTATATCGCGAAAATCGACGAGTGGCTCAGCCTGGCCGGCCGACCTGCAGCCATGCCGCTCGAGAAGATCCTTGCGGTGAAACCTGCGCTTGCACTCATCGGAGCGGCGTTCGGCCTGTTGCTCTTCAGCCAGGCTCCAAGTCCGCGGATCGTTTTTCTGGGCCTTTTCATCACCGTCCTCTTCTACTTCATTCCGGACCTGCTGGTGTACAACTCGGGGGTCAAACGTCAGGAACAGATCCAGACGGAGTTACCGGACACCCTTGACCAGATGCTCATCTCGGTGGAGGCGGGGCTCGGGTTCGAGGGCGCCATGGCCCGGGCGGCCGCCAATGGCAAGGGCCCGATAGCTGTCGAACTCATGCGGACTCTTCAGGACATGCAGGTGGGCAGGCCACGCCGCGAGGCATATCAGGCGCTGGCCCAGCGCTCCTCGGTGCAGGACCTCAAGAGCTTTGTCAGCGCGATCGTCCAGGCGGACAAGTACGGAATCGGCATTGCGAAAGTGCTGAGAGCCCAAGCGAAGCAGTCCCGCGTCAAGCGCCGCCAGCGCGCGGAGGAAAAGGCGATGAAACTACCCGTCAAGGTACTGTTTCCTTTGCTGCTGTTCATCTTCCCGGTGATGTTCATCGTGATCCTCGGTCCCGCAGTCATCAACATCATGAAGACGTTCGGCGCCATGTGAGGAACCTCAGCCAACTTGGCTCAAAACTCCTTCGGCGCGAGGCGATAGCCCACGCCCCGGATGGTCTGCAGCCAGCGGGGCTCCTTCGGATCCTCGGAAAGCTTGCGCCGGAGGTTTCCGATGTGAACCTCGATCGCACGTTCATCAGCGTCACTGATGTACGCATCGACAGCGTAGTAGTCCCCGCGAACCACCCGGACGAGGTCGGCCTTGGTCCTCACCACCCCGCCGCTCTGCACCAGGTCGGCCAGCAGGTCGAACTCACTGCGCGTCAGGGAGAGCTCGACGCCGTGGACCGACGCGGTGCGGGCGTCGGGGCTGAGGACGAGCCGGTTGTGTTCGATGGTCTTCGTCCCCTGGGCTGCGCGACCAGGAGCAACTTCCGTCACCACCTGCGCAACGGACGCTGCAACCGGCGCAGCGTCGGCCCCGACCTCCGGTGTACCTCGCGGACGGCGGAGCATCGCGGCAACCCGGGCGCGCAGTTCCCGGGGCCGGAAGGGCTTCGTCAGGTAGTCATCCGCCCCCGACTGCAGCGCGGTCAGCGTATCCAGTTCGTCGCCGAGGGAGGTCAGCATGATGACATAGCAGTCACTGGACTGCCGGATGCGTCGAAGCACCTCGAAGCCGTCGATATCAGGAAGACCCACGTCGACGGTGACCACCGTCGCCTGATTAATTCTTGCTGCCTCAACACCGTCCCTGCCGGTGGCGGCCGCATGCACGTCAAACCCTGACTGCTGAAGGACAGCGACCACAAGGTTGCGCACGTCGGCGTCGTCCTCAATCACCACTGCCACACCCGGATCGCTCACAATATCCTTCACCCCGAAGCCGTTCGTCCCATTGCTCTATTGACCATAAGCCACATCAGGCACTCTGCTGCTGATCTGCAACACAAGCCCCTCCCCAAAACGGCCATCGTGGCACATACTGAAGGCTGTCCTGCATTCTGCTGGGGAGTGGTTGGGGTACATGCAAATCTATCTTCGCGCGCGGGCTGGCCTTGACTAGCCGCTCGGTGCTGGTTCGTGCCAAATCGGTGTTCGGTCGGCTCGGCATCCTGCTTCCGGTCGTACTCTGCCAGCTGCCGCTGGCCCTGATCGTCTTCGTCGTCGCCCTCACCGGCCCGCTCCTGGGCCCGGGAATGTTGAGCAACAGCACCTTCCAGTGCGGCCTGGGTCTCCTTGCGGTACTCACGGCGCTCAGCACGTTTCTCCCATGGAGCAGGCTGCCTACCCATGCCTCACTCCTCATACCGCTGCTGGATTTCGTTGCCATAGCGTTATGTCGGGAAGGCGCGACAGGGCTCCAGCCGGACTTTGGCGTCCTCGCCATCTTCCCCGTGGCCTGGGTTGCTGCCTCCAGCAGCCGCTGGTGGGTGGCTCTCCTCATCTCCTTCCTTGGCTCCTTCCTGCTCGTTCTCTGGCCATTTCTCGGTGGTGGGCCCACCTCGGCGGCCGAGTTGCTCAGCACCCTGCTCCTGCCCGTGGTGATGGTCGCAGTGGTCCTTGCGGTTCGCTTCACCAAGGGGCAGACCAGGGCGCACGAGACGGAACTCATCGCCAAAGACCGGAAGGTCCAGGAACTCCTGCAGGCGAGCGAAGAGCGGGAACGGCTACTCACCACCATTCTCGAGACCGTCGATGTGGGCCTCATCGCCGTCGACAGCAACGGACATAGCACCCTGACCAACCGGCAGCAGGAACTGTTCCACCGGCTGGCGGGTAAATCCGGCGATTCGCTTCCCGCCGAGGAAGAGCAGAAGCTCTTCCAGAAGGACGGCGTTACTCCCCTGCCGGCCAACCGCCGGCCCGTGCATCGAGCGCTTGCGGGTGAGACCTTCTCCAATCACCTCGTCTGGATCGGCAGCGGGCCCGAGCAGCGCGTCATCTCCGCTGCCGGCCGGCCCATGCACAACGACGCCGGCGAGCTCACCGGATCGGTCATCATCTGCAGTGACGTCACCGAACTGGTGGAGGCCGTCGCCTCGAAGGACGCCTTCATCTCGAACGTCTCCCACGATTTCCATGCACCCCTCACCTCGATTCTTGGCTACCTCGAGCTGGTGCTCGAAGACAAGCAGCTGCCCGCGCATCTCGCCTCCTACATCGACGTCGCCGGACGGAATGCCGATCGCGTGCTCCACCTTGTCGCTGATCTCCTCACGACGGCGGGCGACAGCGTGCGCGTCCACCCGCGTCCCACAGACCTTGCGGGGCTTATCGAGATGAGTGTCCGTTCCAGTCAACCCAGTGCCACAAGCGCCGGAGTGTCCTTCGAGGTGGACGTACCCTCCCCCACGTGGTCATTGCTCGACCCCCTCCGCATCTCCCAGGTCCTCGACAACCTGCTCTCCAACGCCATCAAGTACTCGCCCTCCGGAGGCACCGTCGCCGTCTCGGTTGCGGAACTTCCCGACGCCCTTCACCTGCGGGTCCGGGATACCGGCATGGGTATGGCACAGCACGAAACCGATCTGGTCTTCTCCCGCTTCTACCGCACGGAGGCCGCGCGGAAGACGTCCATCCCGGGGGTAGGACTGGGCCTCTGCGTCACGAAGGCGATCGTGGAAGGCCACGGCGGCAGCATCCACTGCTCAAGCTCGCCTGGTGAAGGGACCACCTTCACAGTTGTGCTGCCGGTCAACGGCAACGTTGCCCCGGTTCCGGGTCGGCACTACGCAGACCATGCTTAGCGTTCCCGTCGGCGCCCTCCTCGGAGCGGTGACCCTCGCCGCCTTCCTACTGGGCGCAGGGTGTGGGTATGCCCTGTATTCCCTCGCAGGCCGCGACGAACGCACCATCCTCCCGGAAAGCTGGAGGGTGCCCATCGCGGTGCTCACCGCGATGCTCTTCGCACTGGTGGCATTCATTTTCGGCCCATCCTGGGACCTTGCCCTGCTCCTCGTCCTGCCACTCTTCGGCGTGCTGCTCGGAGCGATCGACCTGCGGACCAAGCTCCTGCCCAACAGGATCATGAAACCGTTTTTGCTCGCCACGGCTCTCGCTGCTCTCCTCGGCGCTCTGGGCGGCAGCGGGTGGGGCGCTCTTGCGGGAGCTGCCCTCGGCGGCGGCGCCATGTTCCTCGTCTACCTGGTGCTCGCCCTGATTTCCCCGGCAGGCATGGGCATGGGGGACGTCAAATTGGGCGGAGTGCTGGGCATCTACGGAGGTTACCTGGGCGCCGCGACCTGGATGGGCGCCCTCCTGGGCGGGTTCCTGCTCGGAGGAGTAATCGGGCTGGTCCTGCTGCTGCTACGCCGGGCGGACCGCAACACGCACTTCCCCTTCGGTCCCGGCATGATCGCCGCTGCCATCGGGAGCGTTCTCATCTTCTCGACCTAGGGCACGGGGGCTGGTGCGTCCAGTGCTGAGGGACCACGCCGGGCCCGCGTCAACGCCGCCCGGCGGCCGAGCTCATCAGCCCCCGGATACGCCACCTCCTCAAGCACCAGGGCATGCGCCGGCGCCAGAATGGACTGCGCATCCTTGAGCCCGGCCTCCAGCCGCTCCTTCAACCATCCGGCCGGCACCTCGCCGCTGCCCACCATCAGGGTGGAGCCGATGAGGGCCCGCACCATGTTGTGGCAGAAGGCGTCGGCCTGAATGGTGGCGGTGATCGCTCCGTCGGGCTCCCGCTGGAACTCGTAGCGCTGGAGCTCGCGGATGGTGGTGGCGCCCGCGCGCGGCTTGCAGAACGCCCGAAAGTCCTGCATGCCCCGGAGGTGCGCGGCGCCGTCGTTCAGGAGCCCGACGTCGAGCTCCCCCGGGTACCAGAGCGTGGAGTGCCGAGCCAGCGGATCCTGCCCCGCCTGCACGTCAGCGATGCGGTAGCTGTACCGTCTCCAGAGTGCCGAGAACCGCGCGTCGAACCCCGTCGGAGCACGGCGAACTCCCCGCACGACGACGGCGGGCACGGCGTTCCTCGTCGTCCTGCCGATGCCGGGCGGCTGACGGGAGAGCACGAGGTTCACCGTTCCCGTGAGCCTCCGGCGCATCGCCTCCTCGGGAGAGAGTTCCTTGCCGCGGGTCATGGCCTGCCACTCCCCTGCCGTCAGGTCCACGTGCATCACCTGGCCGCGCGCGTGCACCCCGGTATCGGTTCTGCCCGCGACCGTCACCCGGGCAGGGCGGCGCAGCAGGGTGAACAGCGCTTCCTCCACCACACCCTGAACGGTGGCGAGTCCCGGCTGCAGCGCCCACCCGGCGAAGGGACCGCCGTCGTACGCGAGGTCGATCCGGACACGCAAAAGCCCGCCGGTCCCCGAAGGGAGGGCGGGCTCGTGCGTCGTCATTCAGCGGATCCAGGGGTACGGGAGAAGAACTACTTCTTCTCGCCGGTCCCGGTGGTGCCCTCTTCGACCACAACAACCTCATCGGTGCCGGCTTCGGCATCGATGGTGGTGTCTTCTGCTGCAACCTCGGCAACCTCGTCGGCCGAAGGCGCGGACGGCGCCGACTCTGCCGAAGGTGCTGAATCTGCCGACTCCGCTGAGTCCACGGAATCTGCGGACTCGGGTGAATCAGCGGATTCGGCGACGGGTGCGGCAACCGGAGCGGCTGCCGACGCGCCGGCCGGCGTCGTCTTGGCCTGCTCGGCCTCGGCGACTACCGACTGCTTCGCCGACATCGGATCCAGCACCAGTTCGATGACGGCCATGGGGGCGTTGTCGCCCTTGCGGTTGCCGATCTTCGTGATACGGGTGTAGCCGCCTTCGCGGTTTGCAACAGCGGGGGCGATGTCCGTGAACAGCTCGTGGACGATGCTCTTGCTGCTGATGACACCGAGGACACGACGGCGCGAGGCGAGGTCGCCCTTCTTGGCGAAGGTGATCAGGCGCTCGGCGTAGGGGCGGAGCCTCTTGGCCTTGGTGACCGTGGTGGTGATGCGCTTGTGCTCGAACAGTGAGGCGGCCAGGTTGGCGAGCATCAGGCGCTCGTGCGCCGGACCGCCTCCGAGACGTGGGCCCTTTGTGGGTGTGGGCATGATTGTTTCTCCTCTAAGTGATCCTGTACGCCGCTTCTAGAACGGCGTACAGGCGGATCCTGCGGTGTTAGAGCTCTTCGTCGCTGTATGCGGCGTCGTCCTCTTCGATGGCTGCTGCACGTGCGGCGAGGTCGAACCCTGGAGGGGAATCCTTCAGGGACAGACCCAACTCGACGAGCTTTGCCTTGACCTCGTCGATGGACTTCGCACCGAAGTTACGGATGTCCATGAGGTCGGCCTCGGAGCGCGCAACGAGTTCACCCACGGTGTGGATGCCCTCGCGCTTGAGGCAGTTGTACGAGCGGACCGTCAATTCGAGGTCCTCGATCGGCAGTGCCATGTCAGCGGCCAGGGCCGCATCGGTGGGCGACGGGCCGATCTCGATGCCCTCGGCAGCGGTGTTGAGCTCGCGCGCCAGGCCGAACAGTTCCACCAGGGTGGTTCCTGCGGAGGCGACGGCGTCGCGGGGTTCGATCGCGTCCTTGGTCTCGACGTCGACGATCAGGCGGTCGAAGTCGGTGCGCTGCTCAACACGGGTGGCTTCCACGCGGAAGGTCACCTTGAGCACCGGCGAGTAGATGGAGTCGACCGGGATGCGGCCGATCTCCGAGTCGCCGGACTTGTTCTGCGAGGCCGACACGTAGCCGCGCCCGCGCTCGATGGTCAGTTCGAGCTCGAACTTGCCCTTCGAGTTCAGGGTGGCGATGTGAAGGTCGGGGTTGTGGAACTCGACACCGGCCGGAGGCGCGATGTCGGCAGCGGTGACGACGCCGGGTCCCTGCTTGCGCAGGTAGGCCACGACGGGCTCATCGTGCTCTGACGAGACGGCGAGGTTCTTGATGTTCAGGATGATCTCGGTGACATCTTCCTTCACACCCGGAACGGTGGTGAATTCGTGCAGCACTCCGTCGATGCGGATGCTTGTGACAGCAGCACCCGGGATCGAGGACAGGAGTGTACGGCGAAGGGAGTTTCCGAGGGTGTAACCGAAGCCGGGCTCGAGGGGTTCGATCACGAACCGTGAGCGGTTGTCGGCGACGACTTCTTCAGTCAGGGTGGGGCGCTGTGCAATAAGCACTTACATTTCCTTTCAGGGAGCATCCGCTATATGACGCTACACAAATGGTGGAAAGGGACAGCTAGTGAGCCGGCTCAAAAGCTTCTGAAACCGGCACCGAACCGCCCTGCGGAAGCGAAATGCTTCCCCAGGGCGATTCGGTGACCGAAAAAGCCGATTAGACGCGGCGGCGCTTCGGGGGACGGCAGCCGTTGTGGGCGCTGGGGGTGACATCCGAGATGGAGCCAACCTCGAGGCCGGTGGCCTGCAGTGAACGAATTGCGGTTTCGCGTCCGGATCCCGGGCCCTTCACAAAGACGTCGACCTTCTTGACGCCGTGCTCCTGGGCGCGCTTCGCGGCGGCTTCGGCAGCCATCTGCGCAGCGAACGGGGTGGACTTGCGTGAGCCCTTGAAGCCAACTTCACCGGCGGAGGCCCAGGAGATGACTGCTCCATTGGGGTCCGTGATGGACACGATGGTGTTGTTGAAGGTGCTCTTGATGTGCGCCTGTCCGAGCGGGATGTTCTTCTTATCCTTGCGACGCGGCTTGCGCACCGCTCCACGAGTCTTGGGGGGCATTACTTCTCCTACGAAGGTATTGGATTAAGCATGTGTTCGCTGGTTCCACCGAGTGTCTGTTGCCGGGCACTGGCAGGGGCCACCGCTGCCGAGGGTCCCCTGGCGTGACGAGCGCTAGCGAGTCACGTTAGGGAGCCAGTGGGGGATCTAGCGAACCTTCTTCTTGCCGGCGACGGTACGCTTCGGGCCCTTGCGGGTACGGGCGTTGGTCTTCGTACGCTGTCCGCGTACGGGAAGGCCGCGGCGGTGCCGAATGCCTTCGTAGCTGCCGATTTCCACCTTGCGGCGAATGTCGGCTGCAACCTCGCGGCGGAGGTCACCCTCAACCTTGAAGTTGCCTTCAATGTAGTCGCGGAGCTGAAGCAGCTCCGAGTCGGTGAGGTCCTTGACGCGCGTATTCGGGGAGATGCCCGTGTCCACGATCGTCTTCTCTGCACGGGTCTTGCCCACGCCGTAGATATAGGTAAGCGCAATGACAACCCGCTTTTCGCGGGGAATGTCTACGCCAGCGAGACGTGCCATATCGGCGGTTCTCCTTTGGAAATACCGGAGGTCTGAGACAAAACAAGCCGGGAGAAGTTTCCTGGTCCCCGGCCTCCGTGCCGGGGGTGTGCGTTCCCTTATGGAGAAACGCTGCTTTGCCTATATGTGAACTACTACGTGCGGGGCAGAACCTCGGGAAGAGGTAGTTAGCCCTGACGCTGCTTGTGACGTGGGTTTTCGCAGATCACGAGAACGTTGCCCTTGCGGCGAACCACCTGGCACTTCTCGCAGATCCGCTTCACGCTCGGCTGGACCTTCATGGTTTTCCTTTGCGTCGGTTCTTATTTGTAGCGGTAGACAATACGGCCCCGGGTGAGGTCGTACGGGCTCAGTTCCACTACTACCCGGTCCTCGGGGAGGATTCGAATGTAGTGCTGGCGCATCTTCCCTGAGATGTGGGCGAGAACAATGTGTCCGTTAGCGAGCTCAACGCGGAACATCGCGTTGGGCAGCGCCTCGTTCACAGTGCCTTCAATCTCAATGACACCGTCTTTCTTGGCCATATCCTCCGCTAACGTCTGTGCCCACCACTTGCACGGTGAGCGGGTTTGGGTTTTGATTGTCGAACCCCGCCCGGCAGTCGCGGCGATGAGATGCCCGGCCCAAAATGGGCGCGATGGCAGAGACAACCAACAGCCAACGTTACGCTACGCGCGCGCAGAAGTTAAATCGGCGCAGGGTGTTCAGGGAACCCCCCGGTGAACCATTTGCGAACTTTGCAGGAAAAGCGCCACTGAATTCCCCCGTGGAACCGGTTTCTATGGTGAAGTGTTGATATTTCCTCCACCACTTCGAGGTCACCTCCATGAGCCGGGTCCACACTGAGCCTCTTCCTCCCCCCGCGGATCCATCCGGTTCGCTGTCCCGGGGTACGGCAAAGCGGGATAACCTGAAGAATTCCGCGGGCTCGAAACGCAGGTTCTCGCCGCGCGCCAGGCGTGAGGGGCTGGTCTTCCTGGCCCTGGTGCTGCCGAACCTGGCGCTCATCGGGGTGTTCACCTACCTCCCGCTGCTGAACAACCTGTACTACTCCACGCTGAACTGGACACTCGGTTCCAGCAACGCCACGGTGATCGGGCTGGGGAACTATGTCACCTTCTTCACCTCGGGCGATGCGCCCCGCGTCCTCGGAACGACGGCGGTGTTCACGCTCATCACTGTGGGCGGTTCAATGGTGCTGGGCCTGCTGATAGCGCTGGCACTGAATCAGAGGATCCGCGGGACCACCTTCGCCCGGTCCGCGGTCTTCGCCCCCTACGTCCTGTCCGGGGTGGGCGTGGGCCTGGTATGGCTGTTCATCTTCGACCCGGTGTACGGGGTTCTCGCTTGGTTCCTGCGGGGCTTCGGCGCCACCAGCCCCCAGTGGATCAATGATCCGGACCTCGCGCTGACCATGGTCATCATCGTGTACGTCTGGAAGAACCTCGGGTACTGCGCGGTGGTCTACCTCGCCGGCCTGCAGTCATTGCCCAAGGACATCATGGAGGCCTCGCAGCTCGACGGCGCCGGCGCGGTGCGTGCCTTCTGGAGCGTCAAGCTCCCGCTGATCTCCCCCACCACTTTCTTCCTCCTCATCACCTGTCTGTTGAGCTCGCTCCAGGCCTTCGACCTCATCCGGATCATGACCCCGCTCGGCTCGGGCACTTCGACGCTGGTCTACGAGGCATACCTGCAGGCCTTCGGTGCGTTCAACCGGGCCGGGTACTCGGCCGCCATCTCCGTCATACTCTTCACCATCCTGCTGGTTGCCACCGTGCTGCAGCTGCGGTTCGTCGAGCGTAAGGTCCACTACTCATGAGCACCACCGTCACGCGCCCCGAGCGGGCCCTTTCGCGCCGCAACCTCGCTGCTACCGTCGTCGGCGGTTACGTGCCCCTGATCCTGACCACCGCCGTCGTCTTCCTTCCCCTGCTCTGGATGATCCTCTCCAGCATGAAGATGCCCAATGAGATCGTCACCACCGACCTCGCGGTACTCCCGGCCCAGTTCAGCCTCGAGAACTATTCCGCCGCCGCCGACAAGGTGCCGTTCGGCCAGTTCTTCCTCAACAGCACGATTGTCACTGTCACCGGCGCTGCCATCAAGGTTGTCCTCGCTCTGCTCACCGCCTACGCCCTGGTCTTCGTGAGGTTTCCCTTCAAGCGGCTGATCTTCGTGCTGATCCTTGTGGCCCTGATGGTCCCGCCCCAGGTATCGATCCTCCCGAACTACATCCTGATCACGGGCATGGGCGGCAGAAACACCTTGTGGGGCATCATCCTTCCCGGGTTGGGCACTGCCTTCGGGACCTTCCTCCTGCGCCAGCATTTCCTCAGCCTGCCGGCCTCGCTGCTCGAAGCAGCCGAGATCGACGGCGCGGGGCACTGGCGGCGCCTTTGGCGGATCGTGGCTCCGGTGTCGGTGCCCAGCATCGCCACGGTGGCCCTGGTGACCATCGTGAGCGAGTGGAACGAATACATCTGGCCGCTGATCATCGTCGATGATCCCCGGTACATGACCCTTCCTGTCGGACTCACGCTGCTGCGCAATTCTGAGGGAGACGCCGCCTGGGGCATCCTCATGGCCGGTGCGGTCATGGTGATCGTCCCGGTCCTCATTATCTTCGCCGCCCTGCAGCGCTACATAGTCGCGGGACTAACCCAGGGGTCGGTCACCGGCTAGCTGCCTCCCGTTCCACTCTCACCACCCTTCAACGAAAGGTTCCTTGATGAAATCCATCCCCCTGCCGCCGCTGAACCGGCGCCATTTCCTCTCCTTCGCCGCCCTCGGCTCGGGCACCGTCGCCCTTGCCGCGTGTGGCGGACCCTCGACGGCGCCGCCCGCGGAAGAGGAAGAGACGGACCTCGACTTCGAGGGCGTCACTCCGGCTGCTGCAATCGAGTTCTGGTCGACCCACCCGGGGCAGTCGCAGGAAGTCGAGAAGGCGCTGATCGAGAAGTTCAATTCGTCGCAGTCGGAGGTCCAGGTCACGCTCGTGACGGCAGGCGCCGACTACGAGGAGATCGCCCAGAAGTTCCAGACTGCGCAGCAGGGCGGCAAGCTGCCCGCCGTCGTGCTCCTCTCGGATGTGTGGTGGTTCCGGTACTACATCAACGGGTCGATCATTCCCCTGGACGGGCTCATCGAGCAGCTCGAAGTGGAGACGGGCGACTACCGTGAGTCGCTGATCGCCGACTACCAGTACGAGGACAAGCAGTGGGCGCTGCCGTACGCCCGGTCCACTCCCCTCTTCTACTACAACCGTGACCACTTCAAGGCCGCCGGCCTTCCGGACCGCTCCCCGACCACCTGGGAGGAATTCGGCGAGTGGGCACCCAAACTGATGAACGCCGGTATACCGGGACTGCAGACCGCCTACCAGTTCCCGGCCCTTGCCGGGTACGCCGGATGGTCCCTGCAGAACCACCTGTGGGGCTACGGCGGCGGGTGGTCGGACGAGTGGACCATGACGGCGGACTCCCCCGAATCCGTGGCCGCCATCCAGTGGTGCCAGGACGCCGTCTTCAAGCACAAATGGGCCGGCGTGTCCTCGAACGATGCCTCGGCCGACCTCTCGTCGGGAGCCGTGTCGGCGACGGTCAGCTCCACCGGGTCCCTCGTGGGCGTACTGAAGGCGGCGCAGTTCGACGTCGGGGTGGGTTTCCTGCCCGGTGGTCCGGAAGAAACGGACCCGGTCTGCCCGACGGGCGGTGCGGGTCTCGGAATTCCCAGCGGCGTCACGAAGGAGGAGCAGCTCGCGGCGGCAATGTTCCTGAAATTCATGGGCGAGCCGGAGAACACCGCCGAATTCTCCGCGGCTACCGGATACATGCCGGTGCGTTCCTCCGCTGATATGACGGCGGTGCTCGCCGTCAGCCCGTTGATCGGGACGGCCATCGACCAGCTCGACGTCACCCGGCCGCAGGATTACGCCCGGGTGTTCGTTCCCGGAGCTGACCTCGAGATCGCCAAGACGGCCGCAGCGGTCCTGACTCAGCCGGGCGATGTCCAGACGGAGATGACCAAGCTGAAGGAAACTCTCGAATCCATGTATCAGCGGGATGTGGAGCCGAACCTGGCCTGATGTGATCCGAGCCCAGTTCGAGGCGGCACCGGGCGCCTGGCATCCGGCGCCGAGCCTAACCCCTTTCCGCCAGAGGGGGTTTCGGCGGTCGTCGCAGCGTTCAGAAGCTCTGAATGCTGCAACGACCGCCTATTTTCTTCCGGAGCCGCACCACTTTTCACGGCATTGAGCGGTTGGACAGCGTGTCGTCCGGCAACACGCCGGTTATCAGCAGTTTCCGGCGCTGAATGGCGGCACATCCCGTGCGGCGCAGGCCCCCTTGCTTACCCGGAGGCCGACCTCTGGGCCCATTCGTGGCTGTCCTGCCCACGTTCGAGGGTGCGAACAGCGTGTCGTCCGGCAACACGCCGGTTGTCGGCGATATCGACTACAAAAGGTGGGCAGGAAGCCACGCCATGCGCAGAGAGTCAGCCCTCGAGCGGAACCGGGGTGACGCCGAGGGGCTCTAGGGCAGACACTCCGCCGTCCGCGGCGCTGAGGACCCAGATGCCGCCGTCGTGCACTGCCACCGTGTGCTCCCACTGGGAGGCGCGCTTGCCGTCGCTGGTGACGACGGTC
Organism: Arthrobacter sp. Br18; assembly: GCF_000520555.1. GTDB lineage: Bacteria > Actinomycetota > Actinomycetes > Actinomycetales > Micrococcaceae > Arthrobacter_D. Next base: position 18,946 of record NZ_KI914847.1, read on the forward strand.
CAGTCGTCGGCGAGCACCTTGGTGTCGAGCCCGCCGAGCACCAGCATCGGCTCGATCGCCAGGCACAGGCCCGGACGCACCTTGGGCCCGCGGTGGGTGCTGCGGTAGTTCAGGACATCGGGCGCCTGGTGCATCTGGGTGCCGATGCCGTGGCCCACGTAGTCCTGCAGGATGCCGAGCCGCTTGCCGGGCAGTCCTGAGACATAGTCGTCGACCGCCGCCCCGATGTCACCGACGAACTTCGCGGAGGCCAGGGCCGCTATGCCGTGCCACATCGCGGCCTCCGTGGCCTCGGACAACCGTACGTCCTCCGGGCGGGGTGGGCCCACCAGGACCGTGCGGGCCGAGTCGGAGTGCCACCCGTCCACCACGGCGCCGCCGTCGATGGAGAGGATGTCGCCATCCCGCAGGACGTAGCTCCCGGGAATCCCATGGACCACCTCGGCGTTCACCGAGGTACAGATGCTCTTGGGGAACCCGTGGTACCCGAGGAAGTTGGAGGTGGCACCGGCTTCCTTCAGCACGGCTTCGAAGGCAGTGTTGAGGTCATCCGTCGTCGCTCCCACCGTCGCCGCGGACACCGCTGTGTCCAGCGCTCTCGAGAGGACGATGCCTGCCTCGCGCATGGTGAGGATCTGGTGATTGGTCTTGTACTCGATCTTCGGCTGGCGGAACATGTGGAAGTCCTAGCTCGCTACCTTGAGGGCAGCCATGACGCGCTCGGTGACGTCGTCGATCGGTCCGATGCCATCGACCTGCGTCACGATGCCGCGCTCCTTGTACTGGGACACCACACTCTCGGTCTGCGAGTGGTACAGGCCGAGGCGGTGGCGGATCACGTCCTGGTTGTCATCCGAGCGGCCGTCGAGCTTCGCCCTGCCGAGGAGACGGCGTACCAGCTCCTCATCCTCCGCGGTGAGCTGCAGCACCACGTCGAGGGCGAGCTCGTTCTCCCGCAGGATGTCGTCGAGCTCGGCCACCTGGGGCGCCGTGCGCGGATACCCGTCGAGCAGGAAGCCCTCCTGGACGTCGCTGGCCGCGAGGCGGTCGCGCACCATCAGATTGGTGACGCTGTCCGGAACGAAGTCGCCGGCATCCATGTACTTCTTGGCCTCGACGCCGAGCGGGGTCTCTCGCTTCACGTTGTCCCGGAAGATGTCGCCGGTGGAGATGGCCACCACCCCGAGGCGCTCGGAAATCCGGGCCGCCTGCGTTCCCTTGCCTGAGCCGGGAGGGCCGATAATCAACATTCGTGTCATCGCAACAACCCTTCATAGTGACGCTGCTGGAGCTGGGCATCGATCTGCTTCACGGTTTCCAGTCCGACGCCCACCATGATCAGGATCGAGGTTCCGCCGAAGGGGAAGTTCTGGTTCGCACCGATCGCCACGAGCGCAATCAGCGGGATGAGCGCAACCAGGCCCAGGTAGATGGCGCCCGGCAGGGTGATCCGCGACAGGACGTACTGGAGGTACTCCGCCGTCGGGCGCCCTGCGCGGATGCCCGGGATGAAGCCGCCGTACTTCTTCATGTTCTCGGACACCTCGTCCGGGTTGAACGTGATGGAGACGTAGAAGTAGGTGAAGAAAACGATCATGGCGAAGTAGAACGCCATGTACAGCGGGTGGTCGCCCGTGGAGAGGTAGGTGGTGATCCAGTTGACCCACTCGGGCGGCGGGGTCTGCCCGTCGGTCGGGGTGTTGAACTGGGCCACCAGCGAGGGCAGGTACAGCATCGACGAGGCGAAGATGACGGGGATGACCCCGGCCATGTTCACCTTGATGGGAATGTAGGTGCTGCTGCCGCCGAGGGTGCGTCGTCCGATCATGCGCTTGGCGTACTGCACGGGAATCCGGCGCTGCGACTGTTCGACGAAGATGACCAGTGCGACGACGACAACGCCCATGAGCAGGACGAAGGCGAAGACGGTGGGGCCCTGCGTGTTGAGGATCTCGCCGAGGGATGAGGGGAAGCCGGCTGCGATGGCGGTGAAGATGAGCAGCGACATGCCGTTGCCGACGCCCTTCTCAGTGATGAGCTCGCCCATCCACATGATGAGGCCGGTGCCTGCGGTCAGGGTGAGGATCAGGAGGATGATCGTGATCAGTGAGTCGTCCGGGATGATCGGCACGGGACAGTCGCCCAGCAGGGCTCCCGAGCGCGCGAGCGACACCAGTGTCGTGGCGTTGAGCAGTCCCAGCGCGATCGTCAGGTAGCGCGTGTACTGCGTGAGCTTCGACTGGCCCTGCGCGCCTTCCTGGTGGAGTTCCTGGAAGCGCGGGATGACTACACGCAGCAACTGGGTGATGATGCTCGCGGTGATGTAGGGCATGATCCCGAGGGCGAAGATGGACACCTGCAGGAGGGCACCGCCGCTGAAGAGGTTGACGAACTGGTACAGGCCACCCTCGGTGTTGCCGAGGTTGAGGCACTGCTGAACGTTTCCGTAATCGACGCCGGGTGCGGGGATGAAGGCACCCAGACGGAAGATGGTGATGATTCCCAGCGTGAACAACAGCTTGCGCCGCAGGTCTGGCGTCCGGAAAGCCCGGCCAATAGCGCTTAGCAAGCGTCCTCCTGAAGGTCTTGATCGTCCGGAACGGACAGTCCACAACAACCGAGTCTAACGGTTGACGATCGGTGCATTGGCACCATGGGGTAGATGACGGCCCTTAAGCCGGAAAACTCCTGGCGGGCCGGTTGAGTACCGGCCCACCAAGAGTCTAGTTCCTTGGAGCGGTGGATCACAGCAGGCCCGGCGCCCACGTCTGCCTCAGCAGTCGCGGATCCGGATCCCGGACGGCTCAGACCTTGGTGGTCGAGCCGCCCGCTGCCGAGATCTTTTCAGCAGCGCTGGCGGAGAAGCGGTTTGCCGTGACGTTGACGGCAACCGTGATGTCTCCGGTCCCCAGCACCTTGACGGGCTGGTTCTTGCGGACCGCGCCGTTCGCTACGAGGTTCTCCACCGTGACGTCGCCGCCGTCGGGGTACAGCTCCGAGATCTTGTCCAGGTTGACCACCTGGAACTCGACGCGGAACGGATTCTTGAACCCGCGCAGCTTTGGCAGACGCATGTGGAGCGGCAACTGGCCGCCTGCGAATCCTGCCTTCACCTGGTAACGCGCCGCGGTGCCCTTGGTACCACGGCCCGCGGTCTTGCCCTTGGAGCCTTCGCCACGGCCCACGCGGGTCTTGGCGGTCTTGGCTCCGGGTGCGGGACGCAGGTGGTGGACCTTGAGCGCGTGAACGCGCGGGGCCTTCTCTTCGGTGGCTGGTGCCACCGTCTTGTTCTCTGCCATTAGTTGGCCTCCTCAACCTTCAAGAGGTGCGGAACCGTATTGACCATGCCCACGGTGACGGCGTCGGCTTCACGGACCACGGTGTGACCGATCCGCTTGAGCCCCAGGGAGCGCACGGTGTCGCGCTGGTTCTGCTTTTCGCCGATGATCGACTTGATTTGCGTGATTCGGAGCTGCGCTGAGCTCACGACGACGCGCTTGGGGGTGATAGCGGTCATTTCGCACCTACCTTCTGTGCTGCGATTGCGCGCAGCATCTGGTGTGACGCGACCTCGTCCAGCGGCAGTCCACGACGGGCTGCCACTGCCTGGGGCTCCTCAAGGCGCTTGAGCGCATCGACGGTCGCGTGAACGATGTTGATGGCGTTCGAGGATCCGAGCGACTTGGAGAGGACGTCGTGGATACCGACGCATTCGAGGACTGCACGCACCGGACCACCGGCGATGACGCCGGTACCCGGGGACGCCGGACGGAGCAGGACAACTCCAGCTGCCGCTTCGCCCTGCACCAGGTGCGGAACGGTGCCACCGATGCGGGGTACACGGAACATGGTCTTCTTGGCTTCCTCTACGGCCTTCTGGATGGCGGAGGGAACTTCCTTCGCCTTGCCGTAGCCGACGCCGACCATGCCGTTGCCGTCGCCGACCACCACGAGTGCGGTGAAGCTGAACCGGCGGCCACCCTTGACGACCTTGGAGACACGGTTGATGGTGACGACGCGCTCAATGAACTTGTCCTTGTCGTCCCGTCCGCCGTCGCGTCCACCGTCGCGGCCACCGCGCCCGCCGCGATCGCTCTTGCCGCCGCGCTGTTCCCCGCCGCGTCCGCTTGCGCGGCCGCCCCGGTTGGCGTCGGCAGCTGCGGCGTCAGTTGCGCCCGCAGCCGGGGCTTCGGTCGCTGGCTGCTCTGTACCCGTACTCAATGGGGCTTCCTTTGCCTTGTTTTCCTCGGTCACAGTGACAGACCACCCGTCCGGGCGCCGTCTGCGATTGCTGCAACGCGGCCGTGATACTTGTTTCCGCCACGGTCGAAGACAACTGCTTCGACGCCGACAGCCAGCGCGCGCTGTGCAACGAGCTCGCCAACGCGCTTGGCCTTGGCGGTCTTGTCGCCGTCGAAAGCGCGGAGATCGGCTTCGAGGGTGGAGGCGGATGCAACCGTCATGCCCTTGGTGTCATCGACGACCTGCACGAATACGTGGCGGGCTGATCGGTTGACGACCAGGCGCGGACGGATCGCGGTACCTGAAACGCGCTTGCGCACGCGGAGGTGGCGGCGTCCACGCGAGGCGGACCTGCTCTTGGAGCTTCGCTTCTTATTGATGCTGATTGCCATGGTTACTTACCAGCCTTTCCGACCTTGCGGCGGATGATCTCGCCTGCATAGCGGATTCCCTTGCCCTTGTAGGGGTCGGGTTTGCGCAGCTTGCGGATGTTTGCAGCAACCTCGCCGACCTGCTGCTTGTTGATGCCTGATACCGAGAGCTTCGTCGGGGTATCGACGGTGAGGACGATGCCTTCGGGAGCCTTCACGGCAACCGAGTGGCTGTAGCCCAGCGCGAACTCCAGGTCGGTTCCCTTGGCCTGCACACGGTAACCCGTGCCCACGATCTCAAGGTTCTTCTTGTACCCGTCGGTGACTCCAACAATCATGTTGGACACCAGTGTGCGGGTGAGGCCGTGCAGTGAACGCGATTCGCGCTCGTCGTTGGGCCGGGTAACGGTCAGCGTGGAACCGTCGAGGGTCACTTCGATGGGGCTGGGCACAGTGTGGCTCAGCTCGCCCTTCGATCCCTTGACGGAAACCTCGTTGCCGTTGACCTTGACCTCGACACCTGCAGGAACGGTGATGGGGAGACGTCCGATACGTGACATTTTTCTTTCCCTTTCCCGCTACCAGACGTAGGCGAGGACTTCCCCACCTACACCCTTCTTGGATGCCTGGCGGTCTGTCAGTAGACCGGAGGACGTGGACAGGATGGCGATGCCGAGACCGCCGAGAACGTGCGGCAGGTTGGTGGACTTCGCGTACACGCGAAGACCCGGCTTGGAGATACGGCGGATGCCGGCGATTGAACGCTGGCGGTCCGGACCGAACTTCAGGTCGAGGGTGAGCTTCTTGCCCACCTCCGCCTCCTCTTCCTTCCAGCTGGCGATGTAGCCTTCAGCCTTCAGGATGTCGGCGACGCGTGCCTTCAACTTGCTGTACGGCATGGACACGGAATCGTGGTACGCCGAGTTTGCATTGCGCAGACGCGTGAGCATGTCTGCGACAGGATCTGTCATTGTCATGTGGGCTTCAGCCCTTCCTCGAAACGGTTTCCGGCCTCCGGCGCTGCACCTGGGTGCAACCGGAGCGGACCTGCAACGTAGTTAGATTAATCTTCGGATTTGAACGGGAAACCGAGCGCCTTGAGGAGCGCGCGGCCCTCGGCGTCGGTCTTGGCGGTGGTGACGACAGTGATGTCCATACCACGCACGCGGTCAATCTTGTCCTGGTCGATCTCGTGGAACATCGACTGCTCGGTGAGGCCGAAGGTGTAGTTGCCGTTGCCGTCGAACTGCTTGCCGTTGAGTCCGCGGAAGTCGCGGATACGGGGCAGCGCGAGTGATACCAGACGGTCGGTGAATTCCCACATGCGGTCGCCGCGAAGAGTCGCGTGGGCGCCGATCGGCATGCCCTCACGAAGCTTGAACTGCGCGATGGACTTGCGGGCCTTCGTGACCTGGGGCTTCTGGCCCGTGATCTGGGTCAGGTCCTTGACGGCACCGTCGATGAGCTTGGAGTCCTTGGCTGCATCTCCGACACCCATGTTGACGACGACCTTGACCAGGCGGGGAACCTGGTTCACGTTCGAGTAGCTGAACTCTTCCTGCAGTGCAGGCTTGATCTCAGCGGCATAGCGGGCCTTCAGTCGGGGAAGGACCTTGGTCTCTGCGGTTTCAACAGTCATTACAGATCCTTCCCTGATGACTTGGCGAAGCGGATGCGGACTACGCGCTCCCGGCCGTCGCGCTCGACGGTCTCGGTGCGGTAGCCGACTCGCGTGGGCTTCTTTGTCTCGGGATCGACGACGGCCACGTTGCTGATGTGCACGGGCGCCTCGACTACCTCGATGCCACCGGTCTTGGTGCCACCCTGCGACTGGCCGGCCTTGGTGTGCTTGGTCACCCGGTTGATGCCCTCAACGAGCACGCGGTTCGATTCGGGGAACACCCTCAGAACCTTGCCCTGCTTGCCGCGGTCTCCGCCGCGCTCCTGCCTGGCTCCCGTGATCATCTGGACGAGATCGCCCTTTTTGATCTTGAGCTTCACTGTTTTTTGTGCCATGGACTTAAAGCACCTCCGGCGCCAGCGAGATGATCTTCATGAAACGCTTGTCGCGCAGCTCGCGACCGACAGGGCCGAAGATACGGGTACCGCGGGGGTCGCCGTCGTTCTTCAGGATCACTGCTGCGTTTTCATCAAACTTGATGTAGGAACCGTCCGCACGGCGGCGTTCCTTCTTGGTACGGACGATGACCGCCTTGACGACGTCGCCCTTCTTGACGTTTCCGCCGGGAATTGCATCCTTGACGGTGGCGACGATGACGTCCCCGATGCCTGCGTAGCGGCGCCCTGACCCTCCGAGAACGCGGATGGTCAAGATTTCCTTGGCCCCCGTGTTGTCGGCGATCTTTAGCCGCGATTCTTGCTGAATCACTGTGTACTCCTGTCGTCGCGCCGGTTCTCGATACGAGCCTTGCGGAACGGATATGGGTGGCCCCGTAATACTGGTACTCGCCACGAACCGCACGCCAGGGCGCGCGGCACCCTCAATGGATGGTGTGATGAACAAGATTATCGGGCTTTTGCCTATTTGTCGGTGTGAGGGCATGCGCCAACCCACCAGACAGACAAGGTTTTCATCCTATCGCGACAATGCCCCGGACACGAAATCGCATCCAGGGCATCCTCGGTATAGCTTGTGCCTACTTGGCCTTCTCGATGATCTCGACAAGGCGCCACCGCTTGGTGGCCGACAGCGGGCGGGTCTCGCTGATGAGAACGGAATCGCCGATGCCGGCGGCGTTCTCCTGATCGTGGACCTTGACCTTCGAGCTGCGGCGCAGAACCTTGCCGTACAGCGCGTGCTTCACGCGGTCCTCGACCACGACGACGATGGTTTTGTCCATCTTGTCGGAGGTGACGTAGCCGCGGCGTACCTTGCGGTAGCCGCGGGAGTCGGCGTCGTGCACTGCCTTCTCGGTTCCTACAGCTGTTTCACTCTTCTGCTCACTCATTTGGCGTCCTCCTCAGAAGCCTCGGTGTCCACGGACGCGGCGTCCTTTGTGGAGGCCTTCTTGGATTTCTTGACCTTTTCCGTCTTCTCGGGCTTTGCTTCCTCAACGGGAGCAACCACCTCGGGACGGAGGCCCAGCTCGCGCTCGCGCAGCACCGTGTAGATGCGGGCGATGTCGCGCTTCACCGAGCGGAGACGGCCGTGGCTTTCCAGCTGGCCGGTGGCCGACTGGAAACGGAGGTTGAACAGCTCCTCCTTGGCCTTGCGGAGCTCTTCCACCAGACGGTCCTTGTCAAAACCGTCCAGCTGGTCCGATGCTAGTTCCTTTGAACCCAGTGCCATGTGTATTCACCACCCTCACGTCGCACAATGCGTGCTTTCAACGGCAGCTTGTGAATTGCGAGGCGCAGCGCTTCGCGAGCCACCTCTTCGGTTACACCGGAGAGTTCGAAGAGAACCCGTCCCGGCTTGACGTTGGCCACCCACCACTCGGGCGAACCCTTACCGGAACCCATGCGGGTCTCGGCAGGCTTCTTGGTCAACGGGCGGTCCGGATAGATATTGATCCAGACCTTGCCGCCACGCTTGATGTGGCGGGTCATGGCAATACGCGCTGATTCGATCTGGCGGTTGGTGACGTATGCCGGGCTAAGCGCCTGGATACCCCATTCGCCAAAGCTCACTTCGGTACCACCGGTAGCAGCGCCGGAACGACCCGGGTGGTGCTGCTTACGGAATTTGACTCGACGTGGGATAAGCATTTAAGCCTGTCCTCCTTCAGTCGCAGCGGGTGCTGCGGCGGTTTCGGCGGGAGCCGAGGATCCCTGGGGAGCCGAAGCTCCCTGGGTAGCCGGAGCTCCCTGGCCCTCGGTGCGCTCGGGTGCACGACGACGACGCTCGCCACCGCGGTCCGCGCCGGCTGCGGGCCCGCGGCTGGGGCGGTCTCCGCCACGGCCGCGCGAAGGAGCAGCTGCGGCCTGGGCCGCGAGTTCCTTGGCGGTGATGTCGCCCTTGTAGATCCAGACCTTCACGCCGATGCGGCCGAAGGTGGTCTTGGCTTCGAAGAACCCGTAGTCGATGTTCGCACGGAGGGTGTGCAGGGGCACACGTCCTTCGCGGTAGAACTCCGAGCGGCTCATTTCGGCGCCGCCCAGGCGGCCGGAGCACTGGACACGGATGCCCTTGGCTCCCGCGCGCTGCGCCGACTGCATGGCCTTCTTCATGGCGCGGCGGAAGGCCACGCGTGAGGAAAGCTGCTCGGCCACGCCCTGGGCGACAAGCTGTGCTTCCATCTCGGGGTTCTTGACCTCGAGGATGTTCAGCTGGACCTGCTTGCCGGTGAGCTTCTCCAGCTCGCCGCGGATGCGGTCCGCTTCGGCGCCGCGGCGGCCGATGACGATGCCTGGACGCGCAGTGTGGATATCCACACGGACGCGGTCACGGGTGCGCTCGATCTCGACCTTCGCGATGCCCGCGCGGTCCATGCCCGTGGACATGAGCTGGCGGATCTTGATGTCCTCACGGACGAAGTCCCGGTAGCGCTGGCCCGGCTTGTTGCTGTCGGCGAACCAGTGCGACCTGTGGTCCGTGGTGATGCCGAGTCGGAACCCATGCGGGTTTACTTTCTGTCCCACTAGCGGACCTCCACTTTCTCAGGGGTAGTTACGACAACCGTGATGTGGCTGGTCCGCTTGTTGATGCGGAACGCGCGGCCCTGGGCACGCGGACGGAACCGCTTCATCGTGGGGCCTTCATCGACGAATGCTTCGCTGATGATGAGGTTGTCCTCATTGAAGGCGAGGCCGTCACGGTCCGCGAGGACGCGTGCGTTGGCCATGGCCGACTGAACTACCTTGAAAACCGGCTCTGAAGCAACCTGTGGGGCAAACTTCAGAATAGCCAGAGCCTCATTCGCCTGCTTACCACGAACAAGGTTGACGACGCGCCGGGCCTTCATAGGCGTTACGCGGATATGACGCGCAATTGCCTTGGCTTCCATTGCTTTCCTTCTCTCGTCTTAGCCGTAGAGCCAAGCGCCTAGCGGCGCTTGCCTTTACGGTCGTCCTTAACATGGCCGCGGAAGGTCCGCGTAGGAGCGAATTCGCCGAGCTTGTGCCCGACCATCGACTCGGTGACAAACACCGGAATGTGCTTGCGCCCGTCGTGCACCGCGATCGTGTGCCCGAGCATGTCGGGGACGATCATGGAGCGGCGGGACCACGTCTTGATGACGTTCTTCGTACCCGATTCGTTCTCGCGAGCAACCTTTACGTACAGGTGCTGATCGACGAAGGGGCCTTTCTTCAGGCTGCGTGGCATGTTCCCAGGCTCCTATCGCTTGTTCTTGCCGGAACGGCGGCGACGCACAATGAGTGAATCGCTCTCTTTGTTTTGGCGACGCGTACGTCCCTCTGCCTTGCCGTTGGGGTTGACCGGGTGGCGTCCACCGGAGGTCTTGCCCTCGCCACCACCGTGGGGGTGGTCGACAGGGTTCATGGCCACACCACGGACGGTCGGGCGGATGCCCTTCCAGCGGTTACGGCCGGCCTTGCCCCAGTTGATGTTCGACTGCTCGGCGTTGCCGACCTCGCCGACCGTTGCACGGCAGCGGACGTCGACGTTGCGGATTTCCCCGGACGGCAGTCGCAGCTGGGCGAAGCGGCCTTCCTTGGCGACGAGCTGGGTCGAAGCCCCGGCAGAGCGGGCCATCTTCGCGCCGCCGCCAGGACGGAGCTCCACAGCGTGGATCACCGTACCGACGGGGATGTTGCGCAGCGGAAGGTTGTTGCCGGGCTTGATGTCGGCCCCGGCACCTGCCTCGACGAAGTCGCCCTGCTTGAGCTTGTTCGGCGCGATGATGTAGCGCTTGGTGCCGTCGACGTAGTGCAGGAGGGCGATGCGCGCGGTGCGGTTGGGATCGTATTCGATCTCGGCAACGCGGGCGTCGACGCCGTCCTTGTCGTGGCGGCGGAAGTCGATCAGACGGTACTGACGCTTGTGTCCACCGCCCTTGTGACGGGTGGTGATCCGACCGGTGTTGTTACGGCCGCCCTTTTTGGGGAGCGGACGCACCAGTGACTTCTCCGGTGTGGATCGTGTGATTTCTGCGAAGTCGGCAACGCTCGAGCCACGACGGCCCGGGGTTGTCGGCTTGTATTTACGGATTCCCATAACTCAATTCCTCGTTAAAGTGGTCTCCGCTCCCTAGGAGAGCGGACCGCCGAAGATGTCGATCGAGCCCTCTTTGAGGGACACGATGGCACGCTTGGTGCCCTTGCGCTGACCCCAGCCGAACTTGGTGCGCTTGCGCTTGCCAACCCGGTTGATGGTGTTGATCGAGTCGACCTTGACGGAGAAGATTTTCTCCACGGCCAGCTTGATCTCTTCCTTGTTGGAGCGTGGGTCAACCAGGAAGGTGTATTTGCCTTCGTCGATCAGGCCGTAGCTCTTCTCCGACACGACGGGTGCAATGACGACGTCGCGCGGATCCTTTGCGATGGTGCCGCTCACGTGGCATCCTCCTCGGAGATTGCGTCAGCCGATCCCACGAAGGCGTCGTAGGCGGCCTTGGTGAAGATCACGTCGTCCGAAACCAGCACGTCGTACGTGTTGAGCTGGTCTACATACAGGACGTGAACCTGTGGGACGTTGCGGACCGACAGTGCGGCCACATCGTTTGCGCGCTCGATGACGACGAGCAGGCGCGGGCGTTCGGAGACGGCGCGCAGCGTGTCGATGGCACCCTTCGTGGACGGCTTGCCGCCGGCAACGAGGGACTCGAGGACATGGATCCGGCCGTTGCGTGCCCGATCGGAGAGGGCGCCACGGAGAGCGGCGGCCTTCATCTTCTTGGGGGTGCGCTGGCTGTAGTCGCGGGGGGTCGGTCCGTGGACCACGCCGCCACCGGTCATGTGCGGTGCGCGGATCGAGCCCTGGCGGGCGCGACCGGTTCCCTTTTGCTTGAACGGCTTGCGGCCTGCACCGCTCACCTCGGCGCGGGTCTTGGTCTTGTGGGTACCCTGGCGGGCGGCCGCAAGCTGAGCCACGACTACCTGGTGAAGCAGCGGGACGTTGGTCTGTGCGTCGAAGATCTCCGCGGGGAGATCGACGTTCACTGTGTTGACAGCCATCTGACTATGCTCCCTTCACGGCGGTGCGTACGAGGACGACCTGTCCGCGGGCGCCTGGAACGGCACCCTTGATCAGCAGCAGCGACTTCTCGGCGTCGACCGCGTGGACCCGGAGGTTCAGCGTGGTCTGACGAACGGCACCCATACGGCCTGCCATTTTCATTCCCCGGAAGACGCGGCTGGGGGTTGAAGCTCCACCGATGGAACCGGGCTTGCGGTGGTTCTTGTGTGCACCGTGTGAGGCGCCGACGCCGTGGAAGCCGTGACGCTTCATCACACCGGCGAAGCCCTTGCCCTTGGTGGTGCCGATGACGTCGACCTGCTGGCCGGCCTCGAAGAGCTCAACGGAGAGCTCCTGACCGAGCGAGTAGGAATCAGCATCGGAGGTACGCAGCTCGACCACGTGGCGACGGGGGGTGACCCCGGCGCTCTCGAAGTGGCCGGCCAGCGGCTTGGTGACCTTGCGGGGATCGATCTGGCCGAAGCCGATCTGCACGGCCGAGTAGCCGTCCTTCTCCGCGGACCGCAGCTGCGTAATAACGTTCGAATCAGCCTGGACGACAGTGACGGGGATGAGGATGTTGTTCTCGTCCCAGACCTGGGTCATGCCGAGCTTGACGCCCAGCAGGCCTTTGACCTGACGCGTAAGTGAAGTAGACATGTGTATCCGCTCTCCCTTACAGCTTGATTTCGATGTTCACGTCCGCGGGCAAGTCGAGACGCATCAGCGAATCAACGGCCTTGGGCGTGGGATCAATGATGTCGATCAGACGCTTGTGCGTGCGCATTTCGAAGTGCTCACGGCTGTCCTTGTACTTGTGCGGCGACCGGATAACAACGAAAACGTTCTTCTCCGTAGGCAGTGGCACTGGGCCGACAACCGTTGCGCCTGCGCGCGTCACCGTCTCAACGATCTTCCGGGCTGAAACATCAATGACCTCGTGGTCATATGACTTCAGCCGGATGCGGATTTTTTGTCCCGCCATGGCGTCTCGACTCTCTCTCTACATGAAAACTGCTGGGCAGTTCCGGTACGTACATTGCCGCGTCCGTTGTATGACGCTCCCCGCACAGACTGAATCCGGAAGAATCCGGGTTCCTCACCCTGCTGGGGCTCCGACCCCCGCGCTCGGGCGTGTCGCAACTTTCGTGACACACACCGTCCGCAAATTCCGGCCGAGCCGAACGGGCTGGATTATATTTGGGCCGCGCAATCGGTGAACCCGAACCCTGCACCAGGCATTATCCTGACCGGGATGGAGTCTCAAACCGCACGCGCAAGCACTTGAACAACTTGTCCAGTCTGGCAGAGATAGCCCAATTACGCCAATCGGTGGGCCTGCAGCCACTGCCCCGGGCTGTGAAAGCGGCTCGGCAGCCACGGGTCAAACCCGCCGGATGAGGATTAAACTGTAGGGGTCCATCCGTACGAAAGGAGTTTAGCCGTGCTCAGCACCAGCAAGGCGACGACGATCCTGCCTGTGAAAGACATGGACCGTGCACGAGGTTTTTATGAGAAGTCCCTCGGCCTCACGCCGGCTGGGCCCATGGAGGAGGGATCGTTCCTCTTCAGCGACGACGGCCACAACGGGATCGAGCTCATGCTGAAACCGGAAAGCGGCCCGTCGGGCAATACAGAACTCAGCTTCGAGGTGGAGGATATCGCGATGGAACTGGGGGCCCTGGAATCGCAGGGAGTCCGGTTCGAGGACTACGACCTCCCCGGTTTGAAGACCGTCAACCACATTGCAGAGCACGATGGGCTCAAAGCGGCCTGGTTCACCGACACGGAGGGGAACATCCTCTGCCTTCATCAGGTTCTGACCTGAGCAGGCGCCTGCCGCCGCGGGTCCCAGTCACAGGAGAGGGCCCACCCACAGAAAAGGGCCCCGCTGCCAAAGCAGCGAGGCCCTTCTGGTGATCAGTCGGCAGTAGAAGTGACTACTTGGTGATCTTGGTGACGCGTCCCGAACCGACCGTGCGGCCGCCTTCGCGGATAGCGAAGCCGAGGCCCTCTTCCATGGCGATAGGCTGGATGAGTGCCACTGACATTTCAGTGTTGTCACCAGGCATGACCATTTCCGTACCCTCAGGAAGGGTGATGACGCCGGTGACGTCAGTGGTGCGGAAGTAGAACTGCGGGCGGTAGTTCGAGTAGAACGGGTTGTGACGCCCGCCCTCGTCCTTGGCCAGGATGTAGACGTTGGCCTCGAAGTCGGTGTGCGGGGTGATGGAGCCCGGCTTCACGATGACCTGTCCGCGCTCCACGTCCTCGCGCTTGATGCCGCGGAGCAGGAGGCCACAGTTCTCGCCGGCCCATGCTTCGTCGAGCTGCTTGTGGAACATCTCGATACCGGTGACCGTGGTCTTCTGGACCGGACGGATTCCGACGATCTCGATTTCCGAGTTGATCTTCAGCGTTCCTCGCTCGGCGCGGCCCGTGACGACGGTTCCGCGGCCGGTGATGGTGAAGACGTCCTCGACGGGCATGAGGAACGGCTTGTCCTTGTCGCGGATGGGGTCCGGTACGGACTCGTCCACGGCAGCCATCAGATCCTCGACAGACTTGACCCACTCGGGGTCACCTTCCAGTGCCTTCAGGCCTGAAACGCGCACCACAGGGGCGTCGTCGCCGTCGAAGCCCTGCGCGCTGAGCAGCTCGCGGACCTCCATCTCGACGAGGTCGAGAAGCTCTTCGTCGTCGACCATGTCGGACTTGTTCAGCGCGACCAGCAGGTAGGGAACGCCGACCTGGCGGGCGAGCAGAACGTGCTCGCGGGTCTGGGCCATCGGGCCGTCGGTGGCTGCAACAACGAGGATGGCGCCATCCATCTGTGCCGCACCGGTAATCATGTTCTTGATGTAGTCAGCGTGGCCGGGGGCGTCTACGTGTGCGTAGTGGCGCTTCTCGGTCTGGTACTCAACATGCGAGATGTTGATGGTGATGCCGCGCTGCTTCTCCTCGGGAGCCGAGTCGATCGACGCGAAATCGCGCTGCTCGTTGAGAGTGGGGTACTTGTCGTACAGCACCTTGGAAATGGCAGCCGTCAACGTGGTCTTTCCATGGTCAACGTGACCAATGGTTCCGATGTTAACGTGCGGCTTAGTCCGCTCGAACTTTGCCTTCGCCACGGGTTCCTCCTAGAACGTTTGAGAAGATTTGCTTTCCACCCGCGCTGTTCGCGGCTGAAACTCATGCAAGTCTACTGGGGGCTTTTGGTTTTGATGAAATTGCTCTGCGCGTCCGGTCCACGATGGACCGTCGGCTGGGATGCGGTGCCGGCCGGCTGTCGAGCCGGCCGGCACCGCCCGGTGGTCTCCCGCGTCGCGGGGACCAGCCGAAGTTACCCGCGCCTACTCACCGCGGGTCTTCTGGATGATCTCGTCGGCTACTGCCTTCGGAACCTCCGAGTAGCTGTCGAACTTCATGGAATACACCGCGCGGCCCTGGGTCTTGGACCGCAGGTCGCCGATGTAGCCGAACATGCCCGAGAGGGGCACGTGCGCCTTGATGACCTTGACGCCCATCGCATCCTCCATGGACTGCATCTGCCCACGGCGCGAGTTCAGGTCACCGATCACCTCACCCATGTATTCCTCGGGGGTGCGCACCTCGACCTCCATCAGCGGCTCGAGCAACACCGGCTTGGCCATCCGTGCAGCTTCCTTGAACGCCATCCGGCCGGCGATCTTGAACGCCATCTCGGAGGAGTCGACGTCGTGGTAGGCGCCGTCGAGCAGGGTTGCCTTGATGCCCACGACCGGGTAGCCCGCCAGGACGCCGTCGTTGAGGGCATCCTGGATGCCCGCGTCGACGCTGGGGATGTACTCGCGGGGAACGCGGCCACCGGTGACCTTGTTCTCGAAGGCGTACAGCACGCCCTCCTCGACCTCCATCGGCTCGATGGCGATCTGGATCTTCGCGAACTGGCCCGACCCACCCGTCTGCTTCTTGTGGGTGTAGTCGTGCTTGGCCACCTTGCTCTTGATGGTCTCGCGGTAGGCGACCTGGGGCTTGCCCACATTGGCCTCGACCCGGAATTCCCGGCGCATGCGGTCCACGAGGATATCCAGGTGGAGCTCGCCCATGCCGGCGATGATGGTCTGTCCGGTGTCCTCGTTGAGGGACACCTGGAAGGTGGGATCCTCAGCCGAGAGCTTCTGGATGGCGGTGGATAGCTTCTCCTGGTCACCCTTGGTCTTCGGCTCGATCGCGACCGAGATCACGGGATCGGGGAAGCTCATCGACTCGAGGACGATCTGGTTGCCCGCATCCGACAGGGTGTCCCCCGTCGTCGTGTCCTTCAGACCGATCGCCGCGTAGATGTGGCCCGCGAAGGCCTCGTCCACAGGGATCTCCTTGTTGGCGTGCATCTGGAAGAGCTTCCCGATGCGCTCCTTCTTGTTCTTGGTCGAGTTCACCAACTGCGTCCCGGCCGTCACGTGCCCGGAGTAGACGCGGATGAAGGTCAACTGTCCGAAGAACGGGTGGGTGGCCACCTTGAACGCCAGCGCCGAGAACGGCTCCTCGGTGCTCGGTGCACGGGTCAGTTCCACCTCTTCGTTCCGGGGATCGTGACCGATCATCGGGGGAACGTTCAGCGGCGACGGCAGGTAGTCGATCACGGCGTCAAGCATGGGCTGCACGCCGCGGTTCTTGAACGCGGAACCGCAGAGGATCGGGTAGAGCTCGGAGTTGATCGTCATCTTGCGGATGCCGGCCTTGAGCTCATCGATGCTGATTTCTTCGCCCTCGAGGTACTTCTCCATGAGTTCCTCGGAAGCGTCGGCGACGGTCTCGATGAGACGCGCGCGGTACTCTTCAGCCTTGGCCTGCAGGTCCGCGGGGATCTCCTGGATCTCGTACTTGGCTCCCATGGTGACGTCACCCTTGGAGTCGCCGGGCCACACCAGTGCGCGCATGTAGAGGAGGTCGACGACGCCGACGAAGTCGTTCTCGGAACCGATCGGCAGCTGGAGGACCAGCGGCTTGGCGCCGAGACGGCTGATGATGGTGTCGACGGTGTAGTAGAAGTCGGCACCGAGCTTGTCCATTTTGTTGACGAAGCAGATACGGGGCACTTCGTACTTGTCGGCCTGGCGCCAGACGGTCTCCGACTGGGGCTCGACGCCCTCTTTACCGTCGAACACGGCGACGGCGCCGTCGAGGACGCGCAGTGAGCGTTCCACCTCGACGGTGAAGTCGACGTGGCCCGGGGTGTCGATGATGTTGATCTGGTTGTTTTCCCAGAAGCAGGTCACGGCGGCCGACGTGATCGTGATGCCGCGTTCCTTTTCCTGTTCCATCCAGTCCGTCGTCGAGGCGCCGTCGTGCGTCTCGCCGATCTTGTGGTTTTTACCCGTGTAGAACAGGATGCGCTCGGTCGTAGTGGTCTTGCCGGCATCGATGTGCGCCATGATGCCGATATTGCGGACCTTGTTGAGGTCTGTAAGCACGTCCTGTGCCACGGTGTCTCCCTTTTGACGAAGATGGAGTTCTGCTGGACCGCAGGTCGGAAGGCTCCCTGTGGGAAACCCTCCGACCTGAAGCGCTATTACCAGCGGTAGTGTGCGAAGGCCTTGTTCGACTCGGCCATCTTGTGCGTGTCCTCGCGACGCTTGACAGCGGCGCCCAGGCCGTTCGAGGCGTCGAGGATTTCGTTCTGCAGGCGTTCCGTCATGGTCTTCTCGCGGCGGGCCTTCGAGTAGCCGACCAGCCAGCGGAGGGCGAGGGCGGTTGAGCGCCCGGGCTTGACCTCGACGGGAACCTGGTAGGTGGCGCCACCGACGCGGCGTGAACGAACCTCGAGGCTCGGCTTCACGTTGTCCATGGCCTTCTTCAGTGCTGCCACGGGGTCGCCGCCGGACTTGGCACGGGCGCCTTCGAGTGCACCGTAGACGATGCGCTCTGCCGTGGACTTCTTGCCGTCGACGAGAACCTTGTTGATCAACTGGGTGACCAGAGGTGAACCGTAAACGGGATCTAATACGAGCGGCCGCTTCGGGGCCGGGCCCTTACGTGGCATATTACTTCTTCTCCATCTTTGCTCCGTAGCGGCTGCGGGCCTGCTTGCGGTTCTTGACGCCCTGGGTATCGAGTGCGCCGCGGACGATCTTGTAGCGGACACCGGGGAGGTCCTTCACACGGCCGCCGCGCACCAGCACGATGGAGTGTTCCTGAAGGTTGTGACCTACACCGGGAATGTATGCGGTGACTTCGATGCCGCCGTTGAGGCGAACGCGGGCCACCTTGCGGAGCGCCGAGTTCGGCTTTTTGGGTGTGGTCGTGTACACGCGGGTGCAGACGCCGCGCTTCATCGGGCTGCCCTGCAGTGCGGGCGCCTTGGTCTTGGAGACCTTAGGTGACCGGCCCTTACGGACCAGCTGGTTAATCGTAGGCACTTTCGTGTTCTCCGTAATGTCTGAAGATGAGTTCTCTGTCAGCCCGACCCTGCGGTCAGCCGGCCCTTGCAGGCGGCGGACCACCCGTAAGCGGGGGTTCTCAGTCGCTTGGCGCTTGACCTACCGAAATAAGCTGCCGCAGAACGACCGTAGGCGTGCGAAAATGTGGCATTCGTTGTACAAGATCCCTACAACACGGAGATACGTTTCGCAACGCCAATCCACTGCCACACAAACAATTGAGATCAAGTCTAGCAGAGATTGACTCCCCGCCCGGTCGGAGCACTCCCCCGCGGCAACCTGCGGGGCCGCCGCCCACGGCTGTCCCCCTGCCGCCGGGCGGGCCGGGCGCTGGCGTCAAGGAGTGCGTCGCTTTTCACGC
>NZ_KI914847.1:37540-66853 GCF_000520555.1 Arthrobacter sp. Br18
ACTCCGTCGAAGGCGGCACTTCCCGTGCGCCAGGAGGGCCGAGCCCCCACGAAGGGAAACTCCGCCACGTCCGACGGAACGAAGACCCCCGGTTCTTGATGATCCCGGTTCTCGAGGAGCTGGTTCTTGCAGACCCCGGTTCTCGAGGAGCCGCCGAAAGGGCCGGGGCCAAGGAGTGCGTCGCTTTTCACGCCATTGGCCGCCCAATTGGTGTGTCGTCTCGCGACACGCCGCTTATCGGAGCGTTACTCCGTCGAAGGCGGCACTTCCCGTGCGCCAGGAGGGCCGAGCCCCCCACGAAGGGAAGCTCCGCCGCGTTCGACGGAACCCACCAACCCCGAAGCTTAGGGTCCCCGGTGCCTGAGGACCCCGCTGCTTAGGGTCCCCGGTGCCTGAGGACCCCGAACATGAGAGCACTCCGGACGCAGAAGAGCCCCGGACCGATAAGGCCCGGGGCTCTCCCGTTCAGGTGGACCGCGCTAGGGATTCCTAGCGGAAGTCGCCGCCCATGTCGTAGTCATCCAGCGGGATGGCATGGAACTCGGGGCTCATGCCGCCTTCGGCACCTGCGTAGTCGAAGTCGCTGAACGCGCTCGGACCGGTGAACAGGTTGGCCTTGGCTTCCTCGGTGGGCTCGACAGTGACCTTTGTGTAACGGTCCAGGCCGGTTCCGGCCGGGATCAGCTTACCGATGATCACGTTCTCCTTGAGGCCCAGCAGCGGATCGCTCTTGCCTTCCATGGCGGCCTGCGTGAGGACACGCGTGGTCTCCTGGAAGGAAGCTGCGGACAGCCAGGACTCGGTGGCGAGCGACGCCTTGGTGATGCCCATGAGCTCGGGTCGGCCTGAGGCCGGCTTCTTGCCCTCGGATACCACGCGGCGGTTCTCGTCCTCGAAGCGCCGGCGTTCCGCCAGCTCTCCTGGCAGAAGCGTCGACTCGCCCGACTCGATCACGGTGACGCGGCGCAGCATCTGGCGGACGATGACCTCGACGTGCTTGTCGTGGATACCGACACCCTGGCTGCGGTACACGCGCTGTACCTCGTCGACCAGAAACTCCTGGGCCTTGCGGGGCCCGAGGATCCGCAGGATCTGCTTGGGATCGACGGCACCGAAGACGAGCTGCTGCCCGACCTCGACGTGCTCGCCGTCGGTTACCAGCAGACGTGCACGGCGGAGGACCGGGTAGGCGATCTCCTCCGAGCCGTCGTCCGGAGTGACGACCAGGCGAAGCTGCTTCTCGGCGTCCTCGATGGTCACGCGCCCGGCAACCTCGGAGATCGGAGCCACACCCTTGGGGGTACGTGCTTCGAAGAGCTCCTGGATACGGGGCAGACCCTGGGTGATGTCCTCGGCAGAGGCAACACCTCCGGTGTGGAAGGTACGCATGGTCAGCTGGGTGCCCGGCTCGCCGATCGACTGCGCGGCGATGATGCCCACGGCCTCGCCGATGTCCACGGTCTTGCCCGTGGCCAGCGAGCGGCCGTAGCAGAGCGCGCAGGTACCGACGCTCGACTCACACGTGAGCACGGAGCGGACCTTGATCTCGGTGACACCGCCGGCGAACAGCTCGCCGATCAGCACGTCCCCGACGTCGGAGCCGGCAGGAGCCAGCACCCCACCCTTGGAATCGACGACGTCGGTGGCCAGCGTACGTGCGTACGCGGAGTTCTCGACCTCCTCGTGCAGGACCAGCTCGCCGTTGGCGTCCGGTACGGCGATGGTGACCTTCAGCCCGCGCTCGGTGCCGCAGTCGTCCTCGCGGACGATGACGTCCTGGGACACGTCCACGAGGCGGCGGGTCAGGTAACCCGAGTTCGCCGTCCGCAGGGCCGTATCTGCCAGACCCTTACGGGCACCGTGGGTGGCGATGAAGTACTCCAGGACCGACAGGCCTTCACGGTAGGAGGACTTGATCGGGCGAGGAATGATCTCACCCTTGGGGTTGGCCACCAGGCCACGGATACCGGCGATCTGCCGGACCTGCAACCAGTTACCACGTGCTCCGGAAGACACCATCCGGTTGATGGTGTTGTCCTTCGGCATGGCGGCGCGCATGGAGGCGGCTACCTCGTTGGTCGCCTTGTTCCAGATGTCGATGAGCTCCTGGCGGCGCTCGTCGTCGGCGATCAGGCCCTTGTCGAACTGCGACTGCACCTTGGCGGCCTGCGTCTCGTAGCCCTCCATGATGCCGGCCTTGTTGATCGGGGCCGAGATGTCGGAGATGGCGACGGTGACGCCGGAACGCGTGGCCCAGTAGAAGCCCGAGTCCTTCAGGTTGTCCAGGGTCGCGGCGGTGATGACCTTGGGGTAACGCTCCGCGAGATCGTTGACGATCGTGGAGAGCTGGCCCTTGTCGGCGACCTTCTCGACCCAGGGGTAGTCGTTGGGCAGGGTCTCGTTGAAGAGCACCTGTCCCAGCGAAGTCTCGATGAGCGCAGGCGTACCCGGCTCCCAGTCCTCGGGAGCGGCGACGTCGGCACTGGGCACGAAGTTGTCGACGCGGATGCGAACCACCGAGTTGAGGTGGAGCGCGCCCATGTCGAACGCCATGATCGCCTCGGCGACACTGGTGAAGACGCGACCCTCGCCGGCACTTCCCTCACGCTTGGTGGTGAGGTGGTGCAGGCCGATGATCATGTCCTGGGACGGAAGGGTCACGGGACGGCCATCGGAGGGCTTCAGGATGTTGTTCGAGGACAGCATCAGGATGCGCGCCTCGGCCTGGGCCTCGGGGCTCAGCGGCAGGTGCACTGCCATCTGGTCGCCGTCGAAGTCGGCGTTGAACGCACCACAGACCAGCGGGTGGAGCTGAAGGGCCTTGCCTTCCACCAGCTGCGGTTCGAACGCCTGGATGCCGAGACGGTGCAGGGTGGGTGCACGGTTCAGCAGCACGGGGTGCTCGGTGATGATCTCCTCGAGGACATCCCACACCTGGGGGCGGTAGCGCTCGACCATGCGCTTGGCGCTCTTGATGTTCTGCGCATGGTTGAGGTCGACCAGGCGCTTCATCACGAACGGCTTGAAGAGCTCCAGTGCCATCTGCTTCGGAAGGCCGCACTGGTGCAGCTTCAGCTGCGGGCCGACGACGATGACCGAACGGCCCGAGTAGTCGACGCGCTTGCCGAGGAGGTTCTGGCGGAAACGACCCTGCTTGCCCTTCAGCATGTCCGAGAGCGACTTCAGCGGACGGTTACCCGGCCCGGTGACGGGACGCCCACGGCGGCCGTTGTCGAACAGGGAGTCGACAGCTTCCTGCAGCATGCGCTTCTCGTTGTTCACGATGATCTCGGGCGCACCGAGATCCAGCAGGCGCTTCAGGCGGTTGTTGCGGTTGATGACGCGGCGGTACAGATCGTTGAGGTCCGACGTCGCAAAGCGGCCACCGTCGAGCTGCACCATCGGACGCAGTTCCGGCGGGATGACCGGGACGGCGTCGAGCACCATGCCCAGGGGGCTGTTGGTGGTCGTGAGGAACGCGTTGACCACCTTGAGGCGCTTCAGGGCACGCGTCTTGCGCTGGCCCTTGCCGTTCTGGATGATGTCGCGGAGCATCTCGGCCTCGCCGGGCATGTCGAAGTTCTCAAGACGCTTCTTGATGGCTTCGGCACCCATGGAGCCCTCGAAGTACAGGCCGTAGCGGTCGCGCAGCTCGCGGTAGAGGCCTTCGTCGCCCTCGAGGTCAGCGACCTTGAGCGTTTTGAAGCGCTCCCAAACCTGCACCAGGCGCTCGATGTCAGCGTCGGCGCGCTTGCGCACGTTCGCCATCTGGCGGTCGGCGGAGTCGCGGGCCTTCTTCTTCTCGGCAGCCTTCGCGCCTTCGCCCTCGAGGCGGGCAAGCTCGTCCTCGAGGTCCTTGGCGATGGTCGCGATATCGGAGTCGCGCTGGTCGATCATCTGCTTCTTCTCGAGGTCGTGCTCGGCCTGGAGGTTCGGCAGTTCGGCGTGGCGGTTCTCTTCATCGACCGAGGTGATCATGTAGGCGGCGAAGTAGATGACCTTTTCGAGGTCCTTCGGCGCCAGATCGAGCAGGTAGCCGAGGCGTGAGGGAACACCCTTGAAGTACCAGATGTGCGTGACGGGAGCGGCCAGCTCGATGTGCCCCATGCGCTCACGGCGCACCTTGGCACGGGTTACCTCGACGCCGCAGCGCTCGCAGATGATGCCCTTGAAGCGCACGCGCTTGTACTTGCCGCAGTAGCACTCCCAGTCCCGTGACGGGCCGAAGATCTTCTCGCAGAAGAGTCCGTCCTTCTCGGGCTTGAGCGTGCGGTAGTTGATGGTTTCCGGCTTCTTGACCTCGCCGTAAGACCAGCCGCGGATTTCATCCGCGGTGGCAAGGCCGATTCGCATGAGGCCGAAGGAGGATTCGCTGGACATATGGTCCCTGTTCTCTCTTTGTTCTCTAAATTCTTGAAGTCTTATGGGGTGCGGTGGGCAGTCAGGCCCGCATCGGACCGGTGTTCGAGGAAGCGGCCTTTAATATTTCAAGGCCGTCCGCGGCCGCCAGAAATTTCGTTGGCCGCGTTCGAACACCGGTTCGGTGTGGTGAAACCTAAACTTCCTCTACAGAACTCGGCTCGGCCCGTGAGAGGTCGATGCCCAGTTCTTCCGCGGCCCGGAAGACTTCTTCATCCGAGTCACGCATTTCGATCGTCGTGCCGTCGGTGGAAAGCACTTCCACGTTCAGGCAGAGCGACTGCATTTCCTTGATCAGCACCTTGAAGGATTCGGGAACGCCCGGCTCGGGGATGTTCTCGCCCTTGACGATCGCCTCGTACACCTTGACGCGTCCGTGGATGTCATCCGACTTGATGGTGAGGAGCTCCTGGAGCGTGTAGGCCGCGCCATAGGCTTCGAGCGCCCACACTTCCATCTCACCGAAGCGCTGCCCGCCGAACTGTGCCTTACCACCCAGCGGCTGCTGCGTGATCATGGAGTACGGTCCGGTGGAGCGGGCATGGATCTTGTCGTCCACCAGGTGGTGGAGTTTCAGGATGTACATGTAGCCGACCGAAATGGGATCGGGGAACGGCTCGCCGGAGCGGCCGTCGAACAGACGTGCCTTTCCGGAATCGCCGATCAGCCGGTCGCCGTCGCGCGTCACGTTGGTCGAGTTGAGCAGACCGACGATCTCGTCCTCGGTCGCGCCGTCGAACACGGGGGTCGAGACGGTGGTCGTGGCGACCTCGCGGGGCAGGTTCGGAAGGTTCTTGAGCCACTCGGGCTCGCCCTCGATCTTCCAGCCCTGCTTGGCGGCCCAGCCCAGGTGGATCTCCAGAACCTGGCCCACGTTCATCCGGCCCGGCACACCCAGCGGGTTCAGCACGATGTCGACGGGGGTTCCGTCTTCCATGAACGGCATGTCCTCGATCGGCAGGATCTTGGAGATGACGCCCTTGTTGCCGTGGCGGCCGGCCAGCTTGTCGCCGTCGGTGATCTTGCGCTTCTGCGCGACATACACACGGACCAGCTGGTTGACGCCGGGGGGGAGTTCGTCGTCGTTGTCGCGGTCGAAGATGCGGACACCGATGACCGTGCCCGACTCGCCGTGGGGAACCTTCAGCGAGGTGTCGCGGACCTCGCGGCTCTTCTCGCCGAAGATGGCGCGCAGCAGGCGCTCCTCCGGGGTGAGTTCCGTCTCACCCTTGGGGGTGACACGTCCCACGAGGATGTCTCCGGCCTCGACCTCGGCACCGATGTGGATGATGCCGCGCTCGTCGAGCGCTCCCAGCACCTCTTCGGAGACGTTCGGGATATCACGGGTGATTTCCTCGGCACCGAGCTTGGTGTCGCGGGCGTCGACCTCGTGCTCCTCGATGTGGATGGAGGTCAGCACGTCGTCGGAGACGATGCGCTGTGACAGGATGATCGCGTCCTCGAAGTTGTGACCCTCCCAGGACATGAACGCCACCAGCATATTCTTGCCCAGTGCCAGTTCACCCTGATCGGTGGACGGACCGTCGGCGATGATCGTGTTGTACTCGACCCGGTCACCCTCGCCGACCAGCACGCGCTGGTTGTAGGCGTTGCCCTGGTTCGAACGGGCGAACTTCATGATGGGGTAGTTCGTCTCGGTGCCGTCGTCGTTGAGGATGGCCACCAGATCGGCGGACACCTCCTTGACCACTCCGGCCTTCGTCGCCGTGACAGCGTCTCCGGCGTCGACCGCTGCGTTCTTCTCCATGCCGGTACCCACGAGCGGACGCTCGGAGCGCAGCAGGGGAACAGCCTGACGCTGCATGTTCGCACCCATCAGGGCGCGGTTGGCGTCGTCGTGCTCGAGGAACGGAATCAGGGCCGTCGCGACCGACACCATCTGGCGCGGGGAGACGTCCATGTACTCGACCTCGGTCGGCGTCACGAGCACGGGCTCGCCGGAACCTCCACGGGTACGCACCAGGACCATGTCCTCGACGAACGTGTTGTCCGCTGCCAGCGGGGCGTTGGCCTGGGCGATCAGGCGCTCCACCTCGTCGTCGGCGGTCAGGTAGTCGATCTGCTCGGTGACGAGGCCGTCGACCACCTTGCGGTACGGGGTCTCGATGAAGCCGAACGCGTTGATGCGTCCGTAGGACGCCAGCGAACCGATGAGGCCGATGTTCGGGCCTTCCGGGGTCTCGATGGGGCACATACGGCCGTAGTGCGAGGGGTGGACGTCGCGGACTTCCATGCCTGCGCGGTCACGGGACAGGCCACCCGGGCCCAGCGCGGACAGGCGGCGCTTGTGCGTCAGTCCGGCGAGCGGGTTGTTCTGGTCCATGAACTGCGACAGCTGGGAGGTTCCGAAGAATTCCTTGATCGCGGCCACGACGGGGCGGATGTTGATCAGCGTCTGCGGAGTGATCGCCTCGACGTCCTGCGTGGTCATGCGCTCACGCACGACACGCTCCATGCGGGACAGGCCTGTGCGGACCTGGTTCTCGATGAGCTCACCGACCGCGCGGATACGGCGGTTGCCGAAGTGGTCGATGTCGTCGACCTCGACGCGCAGTTCGACGTCGCCGCCGTCGCGCTTGCCGCCGAGAGTCTTCTCCCCGGCGTGCAGTGCGACGAGGAACTTGATCATCGACACGATGTCGTCGATGTTCAGGACCGACGCATCGGAATCCGTGAGGTTCTTGTCGATGCCCAGCTTGCGGTTGATCTTGTAGCGGCCGACCTTGGCGAGGTCGTAGCGCTTCGAGTTGAAGTAGAGATTGTCGAGGAGGGTCTGGGCTGCCTCGACGGTGGGGGGCTCTCCTGGACGGAGCTTGCGGTAGATGTCGAGCAGGGCGTCCTCACGGGTTTCCGTGGCGTCCTTCTCCATCGTGGCGCGGATCGAGTCGTACTGGCCGAACTCCTCGAGGATCTGTCCTTCGGTCCAGCCGAGGGCCTTCAGGAGGACGGTGACCGACTGCTTGCGCTTGCGGTCGAGACGAACGCCGACCTGGTCGCGCTTGTCGATCTCGAGTTCGAACCAGGCGCCGCGCGAGGGGATGATCTTCGCGCTGAAGATGTCCTTGTCGCTGGTCTTGTCGGCGGTGCGCTCGAAGTAGGCGCCGGGTGAGCGGACCAGCTGGGAGACGACGACGCGCTCGGTGCCGTTGATGACGAACGTCCCCTTTTCGGTCATCAGCGGGAAGTCGCCCATGAACACGGTCTGCTGCTTGATCTCACCCGTGTTGTTGTTCATGAACTCGGCCTTGACGTACAGCGGAGCCGAGTAGGTCGCGTCGCGATCCTTGCACTCTGCCATGGTGTACTTCGGGTCGGCGAACTCCGGCTCGGAGAAGCTCAGGGACATGGTGCCCTGGAAGTCCTCGATGGGGGAGATTTCTTCGAAGATGTCAGCCAGACCGGAGCTGGTGGCTACACCCTGCAGTCCCTTCTCCAGCGCTTCCTCAACGCGGGCCTTCCAGCGCTCGTTGCCGACGAGCCAGTCGAAGCTGTCCGTCTGGAGGGCGAGAAGATTGGGGACATCAAGCGGTTCGTGAATCTTTGCGAATGAGAGCCGGGGTGCGGCGCCGTCGGCGTCGACCTGGCTGGTAGCGGTTGCATTATTAGAGGTGCTCGGGGCGACCAAGAGGGATCCTTCCACAGACCGTCAGGCTTGTCAGCGCTCCGCACTCAGCACCGCCACCGCAGGTACGTGCGGGGATCTTAGTGCTAACCTGTGTCCAGCCGCATCGATAGAGAACCGAATGGCCCGTTAAACGACGAGAGCAGAACAAAGCCCACCGCTATATGAAGGCTGAGGTTTCGAGGGAAGACGCAAATCACTACACTACGGTACGTCTACCGCAATGTCCAATGCCGCGTCAACCCCTCCGGAAAGGCGTCCCGAACCCCGCTCCCCTGCCCGGAGCGGCCTCTCAGCGCACGCGCTCCTTCAGCGGACCCGTGCTGGTGTCGGACCGAAGCCGCTTGATGATCAACTCGGCACTGATGAGGCACATGGGGATACCGATGCCCGGGACCGTCGAGCTTCCCGCGTAGTAGAGCCCACCGACCCTCGCGCTCCGGTTGGATCCGCGGAAGAACGCGCTCTGCTTCAGGATGTGCGCGGGTCCCAGGGAGGTTCCGCGCCATGCGTTGAGGTCCTCCTGGAAATCCTGCGGTCCGTAGCTCCGGCGCACCACGATGCGTTCCGCGAGGTCCGGGATTCCCGCCCAATCCGCGATCTGGGCGATGACCTCGTCGGCGAGCTCCTCGACCCGCGCATCTCCCCCGCGCTCCAGGCCGCCCCGACCGATCGACACGTCCGCGGGAATGGGGACGAGGACGAACACATTCTCGTGTCCTTCGGGAGCCACCGTGCCGTCCGTGGCGCTCGGCCGGCAGACGTAGAGCGACGCCGGTGACGGTATGGACTTCTCCGAGCCGAAGATGCGGCCGAAGTTGTCGCGCCAGTCGCTGGTGAATAGGAGCGTGTGGTGTTCGAGCTGCGGCAGCCCGCCCTTCACTCCCAGGTAGAGCAGCAGCGCACTGGGGCCCGGAACCCGCTTCTGCCAGTATTTTTCCGGGTAGGTCTGCTGCGCGGCCGGAAGCAGCGTGGTCTCGGTGTGGTGGAGGTCGGCCGCCGACACGACGACGTCGGCGTCGACGGTGTGGACCGCCCCTGCCGTCCGGTAGGTCACGCTCCGGACCTCTGCCGAACGGCGGGACAACCTGTGCCTTCCGGAACGCTGCACCGGGGCGGTATCGATCGAGACCACGTCCGCACTGGTGCGGATCTCGACGCCGGCCTGCTCCGCGACCCGCCGCATCGCGTCGATCAGCGTGGTGAACCCGCCCATGGGGTAGAGCACACCGTCGTCGAGGTCGAGGTGACTCATCAGGTGGTACATGCTGGGCGCTTCGAACGGCGAGCTGCCGAGGAACACCGCCGGGTAGCCGAGGATCTGCTGGAGGCGGGGGTCCTTGAACCGCTTCGCCGCGAATCCGTGCAGCGGCTGGAGCAGCAGCCCGGCGATGCGGGGCAACCGCACCAGGACGTCGGGGCGGAGGAACGGCAGGAAGGACTGGAAGGTGGAGTACAGGAAGCGCTTCTTCGCCATGTCGTAGGCGTCCTCTGCGGAATCGAGGTAGTCCGACAGCGCCTTCCCCGCGCCGGCTTCCATCGATTCGAAGAGCTTGGTGACGGCCTCCCGGCCGGCCGGCACGTCGATCGTGTCGAGGCCCTGCTCGAAGATGACCCGGTAGCCGGGATCAAGCCGGACGAGGGTGAGCTGCTCCTCGGCGCTGGTGCCCAGAAGCCTGAAGAAGTGGTCGATGACCTCGGGCATCAGGTACCAGGACGGGCCCGTGTCGAAGCGGAAGCCGTCCTTTTCCCAGGATCCGGCGCGCCCGCCCACCTGATCCCGCTTCTCCAGCAGGGTGACGGCGTGGCCCTCGTCCGCCAGCAGGGCGGCGGAGGCGAGCCCGCCGATTCCGCCGCCGATGACGACGACGCGGCTGCCTGCCACACGCGTCTTGGGGTTGCCCTGCTGCACGGTCATGGTGTCCTTTCCTGTGCGGCCGGAACCGGGACCGCACTTCCGGTGAGTGCGCGTGCCAGGATGCGCAGTTTGACCGGATTGGGCACCCGGACGCGCGCACGCAGCAGCTCTTCGGCCGGAGTCCTGCGCAGCCGTTCAGCAAGCTCGGTGAACAGGCTCTGCGCGAGGGCGACGGCGCGGCGTGGGGAGGCAGGCAGCCCGGGAAGAGCCGCCGCGGAGAGCCGGAGGTCCTCGTCGATGTCGTCGAGCAGCCGGTGCTTGTCCTCCTCGGTGAATCGGCCCGGCCGGATGCCCGGGAAGTAGCTGCGCCCGAGCGTGGAGAAATCCTCGGCGAGGTCCCGCAGGAAGTTGATCTTCTGGAACGCGGCTCCCAGGTGTCTCGCCCCGTCCACCAGCACGCGCTCCTCGGCCGCCGGGACCGTCCGGCCGACGAGGAAGGTTTTCAGGCACATCAGCCCCACCACCTCGGCCGATCCGTAGACGTACCGGTCGAACGACTCCTGGGTGTGCTCGGTCTGCGTGATGTCCGCGCGCATCGATGCGAAGAAGGGCCGCGTGAGGGTGGCGTCGATCCCGGTCTTCCGGGAGGCGACGGCGAAGGCATGGACCACGAGGTTGACGCTGTAGCCGGTCTGCAGCGCCGTTTCCGTCTCCAGCTCCAGGGCGTCGAGGAGCGCCTCCACTGCCGCCGGATCGAGGCCGGCGCCGGCGGCCGCGCCGTCCACGATCTCATCGGCCACCCGGACCAGCGCGTAGACGGCTTCGATGTGGCCGCGCGTCCTGCGCTCCAGCAGCCTCGAGGCGAGCCCGAAGGACGTGGAGTAGCACCGGATGACCTCTCCGGAGGTCCGAAGCGCTGCGGCGTCGTAGCGCGCGAGTGCAGTATCGACACCCATCTCAGCGCACCCGGTCGACGACGGCGGTGACCACTGGCTCGAGCGCCGCGCGCAGGGCGGGCGGAACGCCGCCCGTTTCGAGGTGACGGCGTGCGCGCATGGCATAGTCCGCTGCCAGCTCCGCCGAATAGTCCTTCGCCCCGCTGTCGACCAGCACCCGCCGGACGTACTCGGCATCGGAGGCCGACATGTGCGGAGACCCGACGAGCGAGGAGATGCTGTCCCACTCCGGGCGGGCTGCGACGAAGGAGAGCAGGGCGGTGCGCTTGCCCTCGCGGAGGTCACCCCAGTTGGTCTTGCCGGTGCGGGTTTCGTTGCCGAAGACCCCCAGGAGGTCGTCGGCGATCTGGTAGGCGATCCCGGCATCGCGGCCGAAGTCCCCCAGTCTCGCGATCACGTCCTCCCCTGCGCCGGCGAGCACGGCGCCGGCCTGCAGCGGTCCCTCGAAGGAGTAGACGGAGGTTTTGAGCCGGGCCATCCGCACGATGTCCTCGAGGGGCGGCATGTGCGGGTTGAGTGCGGTCTCGATGTCGAGGAACTCACCGGCAGCGGAGGCGAAGACGGCCTCGTCGAGGATCTCGTTGAGCCGCCGCCGGGTGGTGCCGTCGGTTTCGACCCGGTCGAGCAGCCGGTAGGCGTTGGACAGGGCAAGGTCTCCGGCGATGACGCCCGCGGAGAAGCCGATATGCTCCGCCGTCGCGGTGGGCGCCCCGGCCGCGCTGGCGATGGTGCGGTACCGGCCGGAGACGTTCGGGATGCCACGGCGGACGAAGTCGCGGTCGATGACGTCGTCGTGCACGATCAGTGCTGTGTGGAGCAGTTCGAAGGCCGCGCCCACCACGGCCGCGTTAGCGTCGTCGTTTCCCCCGAGCATCCGGTAGGCGGACATCACCATGCGGGGCCGGAACCGCTTGCCGCCGGCCGTGCATTTCTCCAGCGTTTCCCAGAGCCCGAGGTATCCGGGCCCGATCCTCGCGGCCCGCAGCTTCGACTCGTCGAAAAAGCGTTGGAGCACACCCTCAACCTGCTCGAGCCCTCCGGGCTCAACCAGCAGGCTGTCCATGTCCATAGGTAAAGTAAACACGGACAGGACGCCGCTGACGAAACGGGCAGGGAATTGCCCCGCCGAGGGAGTCTGCGGTGACATGCCATCCGGAGGTCGGATGCAGCAGAAAAAGGTGGAGGCAGCATGACACGGCTTGCAGGCAGTACCGGGGTAGAGCCGGAATTGGTGGTGTTGCTTGCCGAGGACGGCAGCCCGGTAGGCACCCATGAGAAGGCGACGGTCCATTCCGCCTCGACGCCGCTCCATCTCGCCTTCTCCACCCACGTGTACAACGCGAACGGGCAGATCCTGGTGACGCGCCGCGCGCTGTCGAAGCGGGCCTGGCCCGGCGTCTGGACCAATTCCTTCTGCGGCCACCCGGGACCGGGCGAGAGTGCTGAGGACGCGATCGTCCGGCGCGCATCGCAGGAGCTGGGCATGAGGGTCACCGGAGTCACGCCCGCACTCCCCGACTTCCGGTACCGCGCCACCGACGCGTCCGGCGTCGTCGAGAACGAGATCTGCCCGGTCTTCACTGCCGTGATCGACGGTGGCCTCGACCCGTCGCCCGACGAGGTCATGGACTGGCAGTGGGCGGATCCGGCCCGGCTCGTTCCCGCAGTCACCGCGGCTCCCTGGGCATTCAGCCCGTGGCTGACGCTGCAGCTGCCGCTCCTCTACCCTTCCGGAACGGCACCCGCCCCGAATTTCAGTTAGCAGACATTAGCTGAACGACCGGTGACGCGCTAGCCTTGAAACAGCCGGACTTCAACGATGAAAGTGAGCACTGCAGCCCATGGCAACTCCAACACCCACCCCGCAGGACGTCGTCATCGTGGGCGGTGCCCGCACACCGCAGGGCCGGCTCAACGGCCAGCTTGCTCCCTTCACCGCCGTCGAGCTCGGCGCCTTTGCCATCACGGGCGCCCTGGCGAACGCCGGCGTGGCCGCGGCCGACGTCGACGCCGTCATCATGGGGCACGTGGTGCAGGCCGGCTGTGGCCAGAACCCTGCGCGCCAGACCTCCATCCGGGCCGGAATCGGCTGGGACGTACCCTCCGTCACCATCAACAAGGTGTGCCTCTCCGGGCTCACCGCCGTCATCGACGCCGCGCGGCTGATCCGCAGCGGCGAGGCGACCGTGGTGGTGGCCGGTGGTCAGGAGTCGATGACCCGCGGACCGCACCTACTTCCCGGCTCGCGCCAGGGCTGGAACTACGGGAACATCCAGGCGCTCGACGCCGTGGCGAATGACGGACTGACCGACTCCTTCGACAACGAGTCGATGGGCGCCTCGACCGAGCGTGGCAACACGGCCCTGGGAATCGACCGCACCGCCCAGGACGAGGTCGCCGCCGCATCCCACCAGCGCGCGGCCGCCGCGACCGAGGCCGGGGTGTTCGCCGAGGAGATCGTTCCTGTGGCGGTGCCGCAGCGGAAGGGCGAGGACCTTGTCCTCACCACGGACGAGGGCATCCGGCCCACCACGACGACGGCGACCCTCGCCGGGCTGCGTCCGGCGTTCGACCGGGAGGGCACGATCACCGCGGGCAATTCGTCGCCGCTCTCCGACGGCGCGGCAGCACTGATCGTCACCACGAGGGAAAAGGCCGACGAAGCCGGGCTCTCCGTGCTGGCCGTGGTCGGCGCACCGGGCCAGGTTGCTGGCCCGGACAACTCCCTGCATTCCCAGCCTTCGAACGCGATCACGCAGGCGCTGCAGCGGGCAGAGTGGTCGGCGTCTGACCTCGACTTCATCGAGATCAACGAGGCGTTCGGCTCGGTGGCATGCCAGTCCCTCAAGGACCTCGACTACCCGTTCGAGAAGTGCAACATCCACGGCGGGGCGATTGCCCTCGGCCATCCGATCGGAGCTTCGGGGGCGCGGCTCGCACTGCACGCCGCATTCGAACTCAGCAGGCGCGGCAGCGGCAAGGCAGCGGTCTCCCTCTGCGGCGGTGGCGGCCAGGGTGAGGCACTGCTGCTCTGGCGCGAGGCATAGCTCCGACGCGTCCGGGCGAACCCGCAATGCAAAAACGGCCCTGACTCCAAGGAGTCAGGGCCGTTTCGGTGTCCGGGCAGCCAGGCTGCCCGAGCGGTATTACTTGAGCGTGACGGTGGCGCCGGCAGCTTCGAGGGCTTCCTTTGCCTTCTCCGCAGCTTCCTTGGTCGCACCTTCGAGGACGGCCTTGGGGGCGCTGTCGACAACGTCCTTGGCCTCCTTCAGGCCCAGCGAGGTCAGGGCGCGGACTTCCTTGATCACTGCGATCTTCTTGTCGCCGGCAGCCTCGAGGACTACGTCGAAGGAATCCTTCTCCTCTTCGACCTCGGCACCTGCGCCGCCACCGGCGGGGCCGGCAACTGCAACAGCAGCGGTGACATCGAAGGTCTCCTCGAACAGCTTGACGAAGTCCGAGAGCTCAATGATGGACAGTTCCTTGAAGGCTTCGATGAGCTCTTCGTTGGTGAGCTTGGCCATGGCTAAGCATCCTTTCTGTGGTGGTGCACTGCACCGGAGTGTGATGGGTGAAGAGAACTACTTCTCTTCAGGTGCTGCAGCTTCCTCGGCGGGAGCCTCTGCAGGTGCAGCGGCATCCTCAACAGGTGCACCGGCGTCTTCAGCTGGTGCGGCACTGCCCTCGTCGAGCTTGAGGCGCAGGGCATCGACGGTGCGGGCAAGGGCGGCCATGGGTGCTTTCAGCACACCGGCAACCCTGGCGAGCTGGAGTTCACGCGACTCGAGGGCTGCCAGGGCAGCAACCTCTGAAGCATCGAGGGGCTTGCCCTCGAAGATTCCGGTCTTGATGATGAGCTTGGGGTTGGCTTTCGCGAAATCCGTCAGGCTCTTCGCAGCAGCGATGGCGTCGCCCTTGATGAAGGCGATCGCGGTGGGTCCGGCGAGCTGGCCTTCGAACGCGTCGATGCCAGCTTCCTTGGCCGCAATGCCTGTCAGGGTGTTCTTGACGACAGCGAACTTGGTATCTCCACCGAGTGAGCGGCGAAGATCCTTCAGTTGTGCAACTGTGAGCCCACGGTATTCGGTCAGGACAGCAGCTGTGGATTCCTTGAAATCATTCGTCAGTTCCTCCACCGCAGTTACCTTTGTTGGCGTTGCCATAACCCTCCTTCCGGGGAATATAGGCCGGTTTGTCAGCCCAATAAAAAACGCCCCGCGCAGATGCACGGGGCTGCTCGACGAGAAAACGCTGACGTCTCCCGGAGAAAAGCTTCGTTCACCTGCGCTGGCCGTCCCTTACGGGAGCTTTCGGATGCGTCTCCTTACTTTTCACACGGCATTGCCGCGAAGGAAAAGGTGGAGGACATCGACCGACGGTCTTTGGTTCCTCTAGGCTACGCGATGGGCCGCGGACTTCCCAAATCGACCCGTCCGGCATCCGATGTGCCCCTGTGTCAGCGCAGCTTCTTCTGCCAACCGGCGGTAGCACCCACGGGCCGGAATCCGAGCTCGACGTTGACAGCCAGCATGAAGCTGTTCTCTGCCGCGTTCCAGGTGTACAGGCGCTCGACGGCGGGCCATTCGTCCCGGAGACGCCGCAGGTTCGGGGCCTTCATCCGGTACCCGAGCCGGTGCCCCCGGTGCCCGCGGAGCACGAGGGTGTCCTCCTGGTACGCGACGAACGGCGCCTTCCTGCTCGAATGAAGCACGGTGTGCCCGACGAGAGCGCCGCTTCCCTTCTCGACCGCGGCGCAGACGAGGCTGAGGCCGCCTCCGGCGACGTGTCGCTCCTCATCGGCGCGGATCCGCTCCGCGTCCCACACTTCCTCCTCGAGGACGAAATCTCCCAGGGGCGCGTCGGTGCTCATGAACCGCCGCAGGACGGCGTACCTGTCGATCAGGCCATCCGGCACCCGGTTCTCCCAGAAGACCATTCCGTAGCCATCGGCACCGTCGGTATCGTGGGCAGGCAGACCTGCCGTGGAGGGTGGGAGCAGGCTGATCCGGTCCACCTGCGCGAGATCGTACTCCTCGGACAGGGCGAAGGACGCTGCGGCGCTGTGCTTCGGATAGCCGCCTGCCCCACTGCCAGGAACAAGCACCTCCGGGTCCGGAATGGCGGGAAGGCGCATCTCGCTCCAGCCCATGATGACCGTGCGCCCGAGCCGCCGTACGTGGTTCTCCGCCGTCGCGTGGAGTACCTTCGCCACGCCCTGTCGGCGATGACCGGGGTGAACCAGGATATCCAGGTAGCACGTCGACAGGTTGTCGGCCAGCGGAACATCGAGCACGGCGCAACCGACGAGTCGACCGTCGCTGCGCGCCAGGAACACGTGGCGTTCCTCGTAGTCGTCGTGCCGATAGGCCTCAAGCCTGCGCTCCGGGTCCAGGCAGAAATCGTCGTTGCCCCAGATGCCACGTTGGACGGCATCACAAAGGTCGCTGAACCCGATGAAGCGTTCTCCCCCGGGGCCGTGCAGGCTCCCGGGAATGACCAGCGGTTCGATCAGCGGCACCGGCGTTGTCATGCCACCAGCGTAGGCCAATCCCGATTGGGAACAGCCAACTGGTCACCGGAAGGGGCCGGTTGTCAGCTTCTTCCGCGGGAAGCGCCTGGGAAGTGCCGTGATTGGAAGGGCACACGGCGTGTCGCGACGCGGCGCGCCGGTGAGCGGCAGCGTCCGTTTTCAAGGGCGGCAGATCTGGAGCACTCCGACGGCACCCGTTGCCGACAGCCCGCCGGGGCGTGGAGCGACACCGACAACGACGGCAACGCGCAGGGAGCAAAAAGAAAGCCCGCACCGGGAGCGGTGCGGGCTTTCCTCGACCAAGGGCAGGCCTAGACGACTGCCAGGACCTTGGTGACGTTCGGATCGACCGGGATGCCCGGGCCGAAGGTGGTCGAGACCGTGGCCTTCTGGATGTAGCGGCCCTTCGACGCGGAGGGCTTCAGGCGAAGCACCTCTTCGAGAGCAGCGGCGTAGTTCTCCGCGAGCTTCTGGACGTCGAAGGACACCTTGCCGATGATGAAGTGGAGGTTGGAGTGCTTGTCCACGCGGAAGTCGATCTTTCCGCCCTTGATGTCGGTGACTGCCTTCGCAACGTCTGCGGTGACTGTACCGGTCTTCGGGTTCGGCATCAGGTTACGCGGGCCGAGGATCTTGCCGAGGCGTCCCACCTTGCCCATGAGGTCGGGAGTGGCGACGGCGGCGTCGAAGTCGACCCAGCCGCCGGCAACCTTCTCGATCATGTCGTCCGAACCGACGAAGTCGGCTCCGGCGGCAATCGCTGCTTCGGCGCGGTCACCCGTGGCGAACACGAGGACGCGGGCGGTCTTGCCCGTACCGTGGGGCAGGTTGACCGTGCCGCGGACCATCTGGTCGGCCTTGCGGGGGTCGACGCCGAGACGGAACGCTACCTCGATGGTGGCGTCGAACTTCGACGGGTTGGTTTCCTTCGCAAGAACTACTGCGTCGAACGGGGCGTAGTGGGCGTCCGCGTCGATCTTCGCGGCAGCCCCCCGGTATGCTTTGCTGCGCTGTGCCATCTGCTTTTTCTCCTTATGCAGTCGTGGTCTGCGGACCGCGCTGGGCCCTGCCACACGGCGCCGTCCACCCGAGGGGCAATCGGCGTCGTTCTATGGATGAGATTGGTGGATCGGGCGGCAGTGCCGCCCTGTCCGGGTGGAAGAGAGTGCTAGCCCTCGACCGTGATGCCCATGGAGCGGGCGGTGCCGGCGATGATCTTGGCTGCAGCCTTCACATCGTTGGCGTTGAGGTCCTCCATCTTCATGGTGGCGATCTCCTCGACCTGTGCACTGGTCAGGTTGGCAACCTTGACCGTGTGCGGCGTTCCGGAACCCTTGGGCACGCCGGCAGCCTTCTTGATGAGCTCGGCAGCCGGTGGGGTCTTCGTGATGAAGGTGAATGAGCGGTCCTCGTACACCGTGATCTCCACGGGGATGACGTTTCCGCGCTGGGCTTCTGTCGCAGCGTTGTACGCCTTGCAGAATTCCATGATGTTGACACCGTGCTGGCCAAGCGCAGGACCAATGGGGGGTGCCGGGTTGGCGGCACCTGCCTTGATCTGCAGCTTGATGAGGCCGGTGACCTTTTTTCTGGGGGCCATGAAAGGGTCCTTTTCTTGCATTGCGTCCCCCGGGACAGGAGCGTCCCGTGGGTTTTCGGTCATCATGGCGTGATGACCAGCCGCTGTTCCCGGCTAAAGCGGGCCGGGAACAACGAAGCTGTGGCTCAGGTCCTACTGGATCTTGGTGACCTGGCTGAACGAGAGCGTTACCGGAGTCTCACGCTCGAAGATCGACACCAGCACGACGAGCTGCTGCGATTCGGGCTTGATCTCGGAAATGGTCGCGGGCAGGGTCTCGAACGGTCCTTCGTTGACCGTCACCGACTCCCCGACCTCGAAGTTGACCGTGACCGGCGCGAACTGCGGCTTGATCGGCTTGCCCGACTCGGCATCGGTATGGACCACCGTGTGCTCGAGCATCGAGAACACTTCCGACAGGCTGAGCGGCACGGGGTTGTGGGCGTTACCCACGAAGCCGGTGACGCCGGGAGTGTGCCGCACGGCGCCCCACGACTCGTCGGTGAGTTCCATGC
This sequence comes from Arthrobacter sp. Br18, assembly GCF_000520555.1. Classification (GTDB taxonomy): domain Bacteria; phylum Actinomycetota; class Actinomycetes; order Actinomycetales; family Micrococcaceae; genus Arthrobacter_D. Next base: position 56,041 of record NZ_KI914847.1, read on the forward strand.
GCACCAGGACGTAGCCGGGAATACGGACACGGTTGACGATCTTCCGGGCCGTGTTCTTGATCTCGACGACCTCTTCCATGGGCACCTGGATTTCGTAGATGAAATCCTCCATGTCGAGCGTCTGGATACGGGTTTCGAGATTGGCCTTGACCCGGTTCTCGTAGCCTGCGTAGGAGTGGATGACGTACCAGTCACCGTCCTGGCGCCGAAGCTTCGCCTTGAACACTGCAACCGGATCTTCCTGCGCAGGAGCCTCGGGCTCGGCGTCGGCGTCGCTCTCCGCGTCGGGATCTGCGTCAGCGTCGGAAGCGTCGGCATCGGAAGCGTCCGCGTCGGGAGCGGCGTCAGGATCACCGGAAACGTCAGCGTCGGCGTCCTCGGCATCAGGGCCGACGTCCGCTGGAGTTTCCGCCGTCGGCTCTGTTCCGGCGACGTCGATCTCGACCGCCGCCTCCGCTACCTGATCCTCGTTCTCCAGACCATCATTTTCGGTTGTGATCTGCCGTTCGAGTTCTTGCTCGGACACCTAGCCGCCTGCTTTCTGGAAATCTTCTGCCGTGCATTGCTTGTACCCGTGGGCCACGGAAGTGAGCCACGAAATGGAACCGCGCCTGAGCGCCGCGGGCCGGGATCAGCGTCAGCTGTCTCCGAATACCCAGACGGCGCCGGTGCCGAACACGAAATCGAGTGCGGTCACGATGAGGATCATGATCACCACGAAGGTCAACACGGTGATGGTGAACCTCACCAGCTCCTGGCGTGTGGGGGTCACAACCTTCCGGAGCTCGGCAATCACCTGGCGGACGAAAAGGACGATGCGCCCGAAGAACCCGCGCTTGGGGGCTTCCTGTTCGGAAGGGCTTCCCTTGGAGCTGCTCGCAGCCGTGTCGGTCACCTTCAACCTCATCAATCTGTGTGGTTTCCCAGCCGGACCACCGAAAGCGTTCCCAGCTGATCATGTGTACTGCCGGACAGAACCGCTGCCTGTACCGGAGCTTCGTGATCTTATTCCTGCCGCACCGCCGCATTCCTACTGCGGCGGCTATGCGCAGGGCAGACAGGACTCGAACCTGCAACCTGCGGTTTTGGAGACCGCTGCGCTACCAATTGCGCCACTACCCTTCGTACTGAACCCGATCCGCCAGCTCTTCCAAGCCGCTTCCCGGGCGCTGTGCATTCCGGTGTTTGAACACCGAGGATCAAGTCTACGCAATCGCCGCCGTTCCGTCGAACCGGACAGCCGCACCCGGAACCGCTCGCACCGCCCGGCGTTCCTTCCATCCCAGCGCAGGACGACCGCCTAAACTGGGGACGGCAATACCCTCTTGACGAAACGGGACCCGATGAACGCGACCACCGACGACTCGACGCGCCAGAACCTTCCGCGCATCTCCCGCAGGATCGCGTCCATCGCGGAGTCCGCGACGCTGGCCGTCGATGCCAAGGCGAAGGCCCTCAAGGCAGCAGGCAGGCCGGTGATCGGGTTCGGGGCCGGCGAACCCGATTTCCCGACGCCTGGCTACATCGTGGAGGCCGCTATCGACGCCGCGCGGCAGCCCCGGTTCCACCGCTACTCCCCCGCCGCAGGGCTCCCCGAACTCCGGCAGGCCATCGCGGAGAAAACCCTGCGCGACTCCGGCTATCGCGTGGATCCGGCGCAGGTCCTGGTGACGAACGGCGGCAAGCAGGCCGTCTACGAGGCGTTCGCCGGCCTGCTCGATCCAGGGGATGAGGTGCTGGTCCCTTCGCCCTACTGGACCACGTATCCCGAAGTGATCCGGCTCGCCGGCGGTGTCCCGGTGGAGGTGTTCGCCGGCCCCGAGCAGGGCTACCTCGTCACGACCGACCAGTTGGAGGCCGCGCTCACGGCCCGGACCAAGGTGCTCCTGTTCGTCTCGCCGTCCAACCCCACCGGGGCCGTCTACGGGCCGGATGAGGTACGGCACATCGGCGAGTGGGCGGCCGCGCGCGGTCTGTGGGTCGTCACCGATGAGATCTACGAGCACCTGACGTACGACGGCGTCCCCTTCACCTCGATCGCCACGGCCGCCCCCGCGCTGGGGGACAGACTCGTGATCGTGAACGGCGTCGCGAAGACCTACGCCATGACGGGGTGGCGCGTCGGCTGGATGATCGGGCCGAAGGACCTCATCCGGGCGGCCACCAACCTCCAGTCCCATGCGACGTCGAACGTCGCGAACGTTTCCCAGATGGCTGCGCTGGCTGCCGTTTCCGGCCCTCTGACGGCCGTGGAGGAGATGAAGGTCGCCTTCGACCGGCGGAGGCGCGCGATGGTCTCCGGTCTCAATTCGATCGACGGCGTCGAGTGCCCCACGCCGCACGGTGCGTTCTACGCCTATGCCGATGTCCGTGCCCTGCTGGGGCGCACCCTGGGCGGCGCGGCTCCCGCGACGTCGGCGGAGCTCGCTGCCCTGATTCTCGAGAAGGTGGAGGTAGCCGTGGTGCCGGGCGAGGCCTTCGGGCCGAGCGGCTTCCTCCGATTGTCCTACGCCCTCGGGGACGAGGACCTCGCGGTCGGGGTCGGTCGGCTGCAGGAATTCCTGTCGTCGGCCCGCTGAGGGGAATTCAGGCAACGCCCGTCAGAGCAGGCGCCGCTCAGCCGCCCAGCGGGTGAGTTCGTGGCGCGAGGAGAGCTGGAGTTTCCTCAGCACGGCGGAGACGTGGGTTTCGACGGTCTTCACCGAGATGAACAGCGCCTTCGCGACCTCCTTGTAGCTGTACCCCCGCGCGATCAGGCGCATCACTTCGACCTCGCGTGCGGAGAGACGGTCGAGCTCGGAATCGACGGAGGCGACCGCGGCAGTGCCGAAGGCGTCGAGGACGAAACCGGCCAGCCGCGGGGAGAAGACGGCGTCCCCCGAGGCGATCCGGTGCACGGCGTTGGTGATTTCCGCCCCCGAGATGGTCTTGGTGACGTACCCGCGCGCCCCCGCACGGATTACTGCCACGACATCCTCCGCCGAATCCGACACGCTGAGCGCAAGGAACCGCGTGTCGCTGCCCAGGCGCGAGCAGCCATGGATCACCTCGGCACCTCCCCCGCCCCTCCCTCCCGGAAGGTGGACGTCGAGGAGCACGACCTGCGGCCGGTGCTGCTGGATCACCGCGATCGCCTCCTCCACGGTCGCGGCTTCGCCGAGCACGGTGATGCTCGGCCCGAGGTCCGATTTGAGTCCCGAGCGGAAGATCGCGTGATCATCGACGACGACGACGCTCACATCCGTGCCGGCCGTGGCCTCATGAACCGTGTCCATTGCTCTCCCCGCGATCTCTTGATGGATGTTCAGGCATGCTGAGAGTGACTTCCGTGCCGTCAGGTCCGCTGCGGATCGAGGCGGAACCCCCGTGCCGGGAGAGCCGCCCGTGGATGGACTCCCGGATTCCGAGGCGGTCCGGCGGCACCGCGGCCTCATCGAAGCCCGAACCGCGATCCCGGACGAACACCTCGGAGCCGCGCGGGCCGAGTTCAAGGTACACCGACACCGGGACGCGCGCGTGCTTGGCCGCGTTCAGCATTGCTTCCCGTGCCGCCTGCGCGAGTGCCTCATTGCCCGGAGTGAGCGGGGCGTCCCCCACCGCCACGACAGTCACCGACGAGCCGTAGGCGTCCTCCACCTCGGCGGCGAAGGCGCGGATCCGCTCCGCGAGGGTGCCCGCCTGGTCCGCCTGGTCCGAATAGAGCCACTGGCGCAGCTCGCGCTCCTGCGCCCGGGCCAGCCGAATGACGTCCGACTCCGACGTCGCCCGGTTCTGGATCAGCGCCAGGGTCTGCAGCACCGAGTCATGGAGGTGCGCCGCGAATTCGGCGCGGGCGGCCTCACGGACGCGGCCCGCGCGTTCCACCTCGAGGTCGCGCCAGAATTTCAGGCCCCACGGCGCCAGAACGAGGCCCACTCCACCCAGGACGGCGGCAGTTGCGGCGAGTGTGGCCCAGGTCAGCGACCACGGGATGGACCCCGACACCATCACGAGGACACCGATGATCACGAGGACAAGACCTACCAGGAGCCGCGCCAGCCCGCTGGCCCGGTGCGCACCTGCCCGGTCCATCAGACCGGCCCGGCGGACGTCGTCGAGCTGCGCCCAGGCCAGGGCCGCCCCGGCCGCCACCACCCCCAGGGGAAGGAGCGTGCCCCACTGCACCGGAAGGCCCAGCTGCTGGGCCGCGAACGCCGCCGCGAGCAGCAGCATCCCCGCGCCGACAAGGAATTCCTTGCGGCCCGCCCGGCGGGCAGGGTGCTCATTGATGAATCGTGCCGGCCCGCTCCTGACCCGCACTCCGGCGGCACGGTCCATGGCGGACGGCACGAAGATCCACAACCAGGCGTACAGGATAGCGCCGGCCCCCGAGGCGAAGGTCAGGAGCACCATCGCAATCCGCACAGACCGGACAGAGAGGCCGAGATGCACTGCGAGACCCGCGCACACCCCTGCTATCACGCCGTCCGGCGAGCGCAGCAGTGGAGGTCTCATGGCTCAATAGAAGCACGTCCCCCGGTCACCCGGACGGCCTTCGGCCGCTCTCAGGGCTCACCGCGCGAATCCCGGGGGACGCTCAGGGAGAACTCAGGGCTCGCCCCGATTCCGCAACCGGAGCCCCGCTGGCAGGATCAGGATATGACTTCCGAACCAGCACCAGACGAACGCCCACCCTACGCAGGAGCGCACGCCGCCGGCGGCCCGGACGGTGGGCAGGACCAGCCCCCGACCGCCGCTTCCACCTCCCTTTCGACGTCGAATTCATTCTTCAGCTGGTTGCGGAGCCTCGGCATCGTCCGCGCCCCTGACCGCTGGATCGGCGGCGTGGCCGGTGGCCTGGCCGAGCGGACCGGGCTCGACGTCGTCCTGGTGCGGGGTCTGCTGGTGATCCTCGCGGTTTTCGGTGGCATCGGCGTGCTGCTGTACGGACTCGCCTGGGCACTCCTGCCCGAGCCTGACGGGCGCATCCACGCCGAGCAGGCCGGCCGCGGCATCTGGACCGGCGGCATGACGGGGGCCGCGATCCTCTCCGTCATGGGGTTGTGGCGCCCCAACCTTCCCTTCTTCGGCGACAGCGGAGCCGCACCCTTCCTCTGGACCATCGCGTGGGTGGGCGGCGTGGTGTTCATCATCTACTGGGCGGTCAACCGGTCACGCAACCGCGAAGCCCTCGCAGGGGGCTACTCGGCAAGTTACCCGGCCGCAAGCTACCCGGCGGGCTATCCGGGCGGGGGATTCCGGCAGGCAGGCTTTCAGCAGGCGGGCGGCGCCTATTCCGCCACAATCCCGGCGGGATCACCCCAGGCGGGATTACCCCAGGCGGGATCACCCCAGGCGGGTGCTATGCACAGCGGAGGGGTGCCGACAGGCACCATGCCCACACGGACGGCGCCCACACGCACCATGCCGATGGGTCCCCTGCCGACCGACACCCGCCCCTATCAGGCGACGCCACCCAGGACTCCCGTCCCGCGGCCCTCCGGCAGCCAGACGGCTCTTTCCTTCGGTGCTGCACTCACCGTCGTCGGCATCATCCTTGCCCTCGACTACACCAATGTCCTCGACCTCGGCGACACTGTGGGAGCAGTAGCGCTCGCAGCAGGCGCCATGACCCTGGGGCTGGGAGTCGTGATCCTGGGAATCCTCGGCCGAACCTCGGGGCTCATGGGTCTCGTCGGCTTCCTGACGGCACTCGCCGCCGTCGTGCTTCCCCTGGAGCTCCCGCAGGGACGGTGGATCGTCGCCGCTTCCGGGAGCACCGCGGCAACCGAGATCACGACGGCGGAGCGCGGCTATACGGCGGTGGCGGCGGAAAGCACCATCGACCTGACGGAGCTCGGAACGCTGCGGAACGACGTCGTGGTTCCGATTCATTCCGTCGCCGCTGACGTGGACATCGCCGTCCCCGCCGGTGTTCCGGTGGAGGTACGGTCGCGGCTGATCCTTGGAGCCGTCCAACTGACCGACGGCACTGACAGCTTCGCATCGGAGGGCGTGTGGCAGCCGGAAACCCTTGAACTCGGCGAGCAATCCTCCGGACCAACCATCATCATCGAAGTCAGCGGCGCCGTCAGCGACGTCAGCGTGACGGCCCAAGAGACGGGAAACACCCCATGAGTACGCAGAGCACCTCCTCTCCCCGACGCCCCCGGGCAGGAACCATCGTCTGGGGCGCCGTGATCCTCGTGATCGGATCACTCGTCCTCCTGAACCAGCTGACCGACCTTCGTTTCGATGCCGGAATCGTCCTCATGGGCCTCCTGGTGGGAGCCGGGGCCGCGCTCGTGGTCGGGGGCGCGCTGTCCATGGTGCGGAAGGACTCGAGCGAATGAACACCCTGTACCGAATCCTGCGCTCCTCCCCCATCAAACGCGCACCCGGAGGCCTCGCGGGCGGCATCGCCTCCGGGATTGCCCTCTCCTTGAACTGGCCGGTGGTGTACGTGCGCATCGGCATGCTGCTGAGCTTCCTCCTCCCCGTGATCAGCATCCCCCTGTACGGCGTTCTCTGGCTCCTGCTGCCGAAGACCGACGGCACCATCGCGCTGGAAAAGCTGCTCACCATCCGCTAGGAGCGTGCTCTCGTGTCAACGCGGCTCCGGTGCGGCGCGCGTCGGAACTGCGGGACTGCACGCTCCGCGGTCCGCCGCTGCGGTTTGAGGCGGTGGGGCCACCTGCAAGGATGGGAAGCGTGCCACGAACCGCAACTCCCCGCCCCGTCCCCCGGCTCCTCATCGGCGCCTGTGTCTTCCTCTTCCTCTCGGGCTACTTCGTGGTGAAGTTTCCCGACGTACCCGGCGCAAGCGTCGGTTCCTACGTCTTCAACGTCCTGATTGCCCTGCCGGCGTTCGTGGCGTTGTGGCGGCAGTTGGGAGCGGTCCGGGCGGCCGCGGCACTCGTGGCCGTCTCACTGTTCGGATACCTCATCGAAGGGTTCGGTGTGGCGACCGGCTATCCCTACGGTGAGTTCTACTACGGAGAGCCACTCGGCCCCAGGGCTTTCGATCTCGTTCCCTTCCTCCTGCCGCTCTCCTACGTTCCCCTGGTGATCGGGACGGTCGCGGTCTTCGCCGGAGCCGGACGCACCCTGCGCAGAATTATCGCCTCCGCCCTCCTTCTGGTGGTGGTGGACGGTGTGCTCGACCCAGGGGCCGTTTCGCTCGGGTTCTGGGTCTGGCCGGGCGGCGGGCCCTACTACGGCGTTCCCCTGTCCAACTACGGCGGCTGGCTGATCTCGGGGCTGCTCGCATCGGCGATCCTCACCGCAGCAGGAGGCCGCAGCTTCGGCCGTGCCGGAATCCGCCCGGGCCTCCTCGACAGCCTCATCGCGTCCCTGAGCCTCTGGTTGGGCGTCACGATTTTTTCGGGTCTCGTGTTCCCTGCGGTTCTTGCCGCAGCCCTGATCGCGCTCCTGATCGCCCGGCGGGCCCAGTTGGCCCGTGCCCTGCAGGACGCAATGTAGCAAGGACCCCGGCCTGAGTGCAGCCCGCGGGTGTGCTCGACCCACGTCATCAAACCATTGTCGGTGCCTCGTGTTGATGGCAGGGTGAATCCATGGCGATCCAGGTGCGCGCAGCAACGGTGTTCAGCGACATGAAGACGATGATGGGGCCCAAGCGCGCCGACGCGAACGTCTGCTGGTGCCTTAGCTATCGCCTTCCGTCGAAGGAGAATGTCGCATTGCTCGGGCGGGATCGCGGGGAACTCGTCCAGCGTCTTTGCCGACAGGATCCACCGCCCGGCGTGCTCGCCTATGACGGCGACGAGGTGGTCGGTTGGGCCGCCGTGCACCCGCGCGCCGACACGAGCTTCGCGCACAGCCGCACCATTCCGCAGGTGGACGACGTCGACGTCTGGTCCGTGTGGTGCATCCGCGTGCGGCCGGGGCACCGCGGCAATGGCATCTCGCATCATCTGCTCGCAGGCGCCGTCGACTTCGCGCGTGAGCACGGCGCTCCCGCGATCGAGGGATACCCGGTGGACAACAATGGCAACAGAGTCGACCTCACCATGGCCTATGTCGGCACCCGCAAGCTCTTCGAGCGGGTCGGCTTCACCAAGGTGGCAGACACCACCTCGGTCGTGAACAGGTTCCCCCGAATCCTCATGCGGCTCGAGCTGCGCTGACGGCGGCGACACCTGAGGTGCCGCGCAATGCTGGAGCGATGCTCGTGCTGGCGATCACGGCAGCGATGGCATAAGCCAGTAACGGATCGGTCAGCTCCAGCAGCGCACCGATGAGCAGTGATCCGAGAGCCTGGCCGAGGGCGAGGGAGATGAAGAGGGCTGCGGTACCGGCTGCGCTATGGTCGGGCAGGATACGGGCGGCCCAGACGATGAGGACGCCGCTGAGCGCGACATAGCCTGCACCGAACACGGCGCCGCCACCGTAAACGGCAAGGTTGCTGGCGGGCCAGGCGCCAAGGGCAAGGGTCGCTGAGCCCATCAGTGTCGTGGTGGTGATCCACCCCGTCCGTAGACCCCATCGGGTGACGAGGTCACCGGAAAAGGCACCTGCGATGCCGGCCGCGCCGAGGCACACCCAGAAAAGGGTCGCTTCGGATTCACTCAACCGACCTTCCGTGGTGACCAGCGCCCGGCTGAAGGTCCAGACGGCGGCACTGGAGGCTCCGGCCAGCAAGGCGGCCATCGCCGCTGGCCGCAATGGCTTCAGATCGGCGAGCCGGAAGCTCGCACATCCCCCAGTGCGTGTTCTTGCAGTGGAGAGTTTGCCCGTAGTCAGCACAGCGACGGTTGCGGCGACGTTGATGGCGGCGATGATCCACCAGGCTGTTCGCCATTGATCGGTAAGGATCAGGGCGAGTGGCCCCGCGATAACCAGGCCGAATCCTGTGCCCGAGTTGACCACCGCTTGTGCCCGGGCAGCATCAGGTGAGCTGATTCTCTCCTCGACCAACGTGACCAGGCCCGGCGAGGCGAATCCGGCGCCGGCGCCGGCGATGAGCATGCTGGTAGCCAAGATCATCGCGGAACCTGAGAGTGCCACCCCGATGCTGCCCGCGGATGCGACTGCTCCGGCAAGGAACACCGTTCGTCGAGGCGCGCGCGCCATACGGTAGGCCGCGGCTGCCGCAACGCAGTAGGCAACGAAGCTGCCGCTGGAAATGGTGCCGGTCACTGCAGGAGTCAGGTCGAATGACCGGCTGAAGGCCGGGACGAACAACCCATAACCGAAGCGGGCCAGGCCGTAGGTAGCAGCGATGAGCGCGGTGGCGCCGGCGATGAACGGCAGCTGGGTGCGCACCCGTCCTCCTTGGTAGAACGATCGTTTTGGTAGAACCAACGTTATAGTGGTGGGTATGGGAACACAATCCGGACATCCCTCTGCGCGGCAGCGGCTACTGGACGCTGCGGACGAATTGTTCTACCGGAACGGCATCGCCAATACCGGGGTCGACGATGTGCTGGCACGGGCAGGGGTCTCCGTTGCCACTCTTTACGCCCAGTTCAGCAGTAAGGACGGGCTTCTCCAGGCGAGCCTTCTACGGCGACTCGATACGTGGCAGGCCTATTGGGATGAAGCAATCCGCGCGGCGGATTCGGACCAGGAGCGCCTGCTGGCGGTCTTCGACGCCCTGAAGCTGTACCGTGAGGGCCAACACAGCGCCCGCTGGTGCGCGTTCCTCTCGACAGCCGTGGAAATCTACGAGACGGACCATCCGGCAGTGGACCTCATTGCAGCCGACACTGCCTTGCTCACCCGGCGCCTCTGCAGCCTCTCCGAACCGATTGCCGGTGCCGGAGCGGACCAGTTGGCTGCAGCTATTCTGCTCATCTACAACGGGACCCTCGCAAGCTTCCTTCGCGGCAGCCCCGAGGACCCCATTGGTCAAGGCCGGGAAATCGCCACCCTCGCAGCCAGCGCATTTCCGACACGCCCCGGACCTCATCACTCTTCGCAGGTGCCGTAAGGGCTCGTCCTACGGGACAGCTCAGCGCCTACCCAGACGCGCCCCCGTGGCGTTGGATGGACCAGTAACTCACCGTGTGATCAGCGGACGGCATCTCGATCATTCCGAGTTTGGCTGCTACCTGTGTGGACTTCTCGTTGTCCGGATCTATCGTTGCCGAGATTGCGCTGAGTGCGGAGATGCTGAAAACGTAAGCGAGCATTGCCCGCCCGATTTCGGTTGCGTAGCCTCTCCCCCAGAACTTCCGGTGGAACACGTAGATCAGTTCATCGAAGTCCTGGGCAGGGGGCCGGACCACGCCGCAGTAGCCGATGAAGTCGCCGGTGGCTCTTTCGAAGATCGCCGATGTGCCGTACCCGCGATTGGCATACTTGTCCTGGCACACTCCGATCCAGCGGGCAACTTCTGGCCGCGTGATCGTCGAGCCATCACCCACGAACCGCATGACCGCGGGATCTGCGCAGAGTGCTGCGAATTCTTCGAGATCGTCTTCTTCGAAGTGACGCGCCTGGAGCCTGCTCGTTTCGAACATCATGGTGAAACACTGTACGGGGAACGATCCGGGCCACCGGCCAGCCCGACATTGCGCAGGGCAACTCGCCAGCTGAATGAGAACGCGCGTCGTACGTTCCCCTTGAGCCCTGCCTCGATCGCCTGCCGGTTGCACGAGCCGGACAGGGCGGGTCAGGGGACGAGCTTGACGTCCTCGCCCCGGAGGTCGGCGCGGAAGCCGTCCTCCTGGACGGCGACGTCCTGGAGCACGAGGCCCTCGGGCAGGCCCTCGATAGTGTGTTCGATGGTCACGAGCCAGCGTACGACGGCGGCGGTGGAGTCGGAGAGGAAGTCCGGCCCACCGAAGTCGATCGAGCGTGGCTCGACGAC
>NZ_KI914847.1:66953-74758 GCF_000520555.1 Arthrobacter sp. Br18
ACGAGCCGGCCGGCCTCGACCTCGACCGTGCCGGTGGCAACGACGCGCAGTTCGCGGCCCAGGGCCTCGACGGTGCGAACCACCATGGCCTGGCCGCCGTCGGCGGCGCGGACTGCGGTCCCGGTACCGAGCTCGTCAGCGACGACCTCGAACGGAACGGTCGCCTCCACGGCGAGCCGTGCAGCGACGAGCCCGTCCGGCCCCGTGACCACGTCCTGCCCGACCGCCCGTACGTCGCGGAGCGTCGAGCCCGCGGTCACCACTGTCCCGGCGTCCAGCTCGAGGTCGGCGAGCCACACCTCGTCCTCGCCCAGGTCGGCGGGAGGCTCGGCGCCCGGCGGCCGCTCGTCGCCGGCCGTCGGCGACGGCACAGGCGCTGCCTCGCCCGCGTGGACGGGGTCGCTCACCACCCACCAGAGAATTGAAGCCGCGACCCCGAGGACGAGGACCATCCCGGCAGCACCGATCAGCCAGTCCTTTGCGCGCGTCCACCCCATGGGGACAGTCTGCTGGCTCGCCGCTCGGGGCGCGAGGCTTTGAAACCGGTTTCGCTGCCAGGGCACGGTGTGCTTCCGGCTCATGCCTAACCCCGGACGCCGGCCAGGTGGTGCAGCAACTTCTCCGTGGACATCATCGCCCCGCCGAGCACTGCCGGAAGGCCGCCGCCCGGATGCACCGATGCGCCCACACGCCACAGCCACGGCCGCAGCGGGCTGGTGTGGGCGGGAGCGTGGAACGGCCCGCTCATCCAGGACGGGTGGACCGCCCCGTACAGGGCACCGCCCGCCGACCCCGCCTCGCTGAAGTAACCCGGATCAAGGATCTCGAAGCTCGAGAAGTACGCTGCGAGCGGCTCCGGGAGTCCCAGCACCCGCGTCACGCGGTCGAACTCGCGCATTACGAAGGGGTCCTCCAGCACATACGTCCGCCCGTTCGGCGGCGCGGTCAGGAGCAGCGCCAGTGTCCCGGAATCATTGGGGTACACCTGGCCGGCCGGATAGTAGTTGGCGAAAATCATGGTCTGCTGCGGCTCGCGGTTCGCCTCGAGGCTCGAGTACAGGCCCTGCGGATCATCGGGCAGCAGGACGCCGTGCCGCGGCGTGCCGGCCGGAAGCTCCCGGTTCAGTACCGCATACACACCGATCGCCGAGCACGTGAGCTTCCGCGGCAAGCGAGGCACCCGTCCGCTGAGCAGCGCACCGAGGCGGTGCGCATCCAGGCCGCTGACGACGGCGTCGGCCGGGTACGTGCCCTGGGCCGTCGTGACGCTGTGCGCGCGGATCCGGGTGACGGGTTCTCCCGTCCGGATCTCCACGCCGCCGGCGATGGCGAGCCGCTGCAGCGCCTCCACGAGCTCGTAGATGCCGCCCTTCGGCACCCACACGCCGTCCTCCGCCATGACCGCGGGCATGCTCGCGTAGAGCGCCGGAGTCCGGGTGGGACTCACGCCCGCGTTCAGTGTGTGGATGGCGATCACTTCCCGCAGGCCCTCCGGCAGCCACCTCAGGCTGTCCAGATAGCTCCGCGTGGTCAGCCTGGGCCCGTAGAGACCGGCGAGCTTGACCAGCGCCGGCCGGGACGCGCTGTCGAGCGGACCGGTGGTCAGCAACCGGGCGACGTCGGAACCCAGCCCGCCGTGCTGGGCGGCAAAGCGTTCCCAGGCCGCATGCCAGGGATGGCCGGGCGGGACGGGAAGCGAGCATTCCTGCCCCCGGTAGTAGTAGGTGCCGACTTCCTCGAGCCGTTCGAGTTCCAGACCGGCGGTACGCCGCGCATCGAAGCCCGCGTCCGTTCCCCGGGCATCGATACGGCGCAGGAGCTCATCCCAGACCGCAGGGAAAGTGAACAGCGAAGGCCCGGTGTCCATGCGCTGGCCGTCTCGCTCGATGCGCCGGCTCTTGCCGCCAGGATGGTCCTGCGCCTCGAGAACCGTGACGGAATGCCCCGCAGAGCCGAGCAGCGCTGCGGCCGCCAGGCCGCCGATGCCCGCGCCGACCACCACCACCCGGCTCATGGGTACAGTCCCAGGGTCAGCGCAACCACCAGTTGCATGCCGGCAACGGTTCCCGCCACATAGGGGAACGCAATCGAGTACCGGTACAGCCGGTGGCCGGTCGCGGGCGACGGCGAGCGCCGCAGTGACACGAGCAGCCAGCCGGAGATCCCCGCGTTCACGACGGCGACGGGCAGGTTCACCAGCGCGAAGCAGACGGTGGAGAGGAGCCACCACCCCCCGCTCCAGGCGACGACGCCGCGGGCACCCACGCGCACCGCCGTCGTCGTAATTCCCGCCTCCCGATCCTCCTCGATGTCCTGCACCGCGTCGAAGGTGTGCTTCGCCGCGCTCCAGGCCATGAGGCCGAGGGCTGCGGGCCAGACCGGCTCGGAGCCCAGCGCGTAGGGCAGGAAGACCAGGGGAAAGGCGTAGGCGGCGTTGCTGACGGAATCGAGGTAGGCGCGGGCCTTGAAGCGCAGCGGCGGCGCCGAGTAGAAGACGAAGACGAGCACGTAGAGGGCGATCCACAGCAGCGCCGCCGCGGGGAGCGTGGCCAGGAAGTAGGCGAGGAACGGCAGGTTGGTGGCGAGGACCCAGAACCAGATGGACCGCACCTCGATGGAGCGGATGCGCGCCCCTTCGAGGGAGCCCTTGCGGGGGTTCAGCGCATCGGTGTCCTGGTCGAAGATGTCGTTGACGCCGTAGATGAGCAGGTTGAACGGCAGTGTCAGCCAGATCAGCAGGGCTGCCGCTTCCGCCTCCCAGAGAGTGCCGGTCAGCCACATCCCCACCACGCCGGTTCCGAGGGTATTGATCCACAGGACCGGCCGGGAGATATGGACCATCCGGCGGACTGCGGGCGCTGGTCCTGCCTGGGGCACGGCGGTGTTCCTCCTGGAATGGTGAATTCGGCGGGGTCGTTGCGGACACTGGTACCGCAACACTACGTGGAGCGCCGGACAAGCGGCGCCGAACCGGCCGGCGAAGGTGATGTGTCTAGAATCATAGTTGGGCCCGACGACGCGCTCAGCGATCATATGTCCACCAACGCTGAAGGAACGTATCCCCCCATGAAGATCGGAATTCTCACCAGCGGAGGCGACTGCCCCGGCCTGAACGCGGTGATCCGCGGTGCGGTGCTCAAGGGCATCAAGACCCACGATCAGGAATTCGTGGGCTTCCGCGACGGCTGGCGCGGGGTGGTGGAAGGGGACATCATCGATCTCCCGCGTCACGCCGTCCGGGGTATCTCCAAGCAGGGCGGAACGATCCTCGGCACCTCACGCACCAACCCCTTCGACGGCAACGGCGGACCCGACGCCATCCGGGAGACCCTGGCCAGGCTGGGCATCGACGCAATGATCGCCATCGGCGGCGAGGGAACCCTCGCTGCAGCCAAGCGCCTCACCGATGCGGGCCTGAAGATCGTCGGCGTTCCGAAGACGGTGGACAACGACCTCGACGCCACCGACTACACCTTCGGATTCGACACTGCGGTGCAGATCGCCACCGAAGCGATCGACCGGCTACGCACGACGGGTGAATCCCACAGCCGCTGCATGATCGCCGAGGTCATGGGCCGCCACGTGGGCTGGATCGCCCTCCATGCCGGGATGGCGTCGGGCGCCCACGCGATCCTCATTCCCGAACAGCAGACCAGCATCGAGCAGATCGCCGCGTGGGTGTCGGACGCCCATGAGCGTGGCCGTGCACCGCTGGTGGTCGTGGCGGAAGGGTTCGTTCCGCTGCATCTGGAGCAGGCCCACTCGGAGCGCGGACTCGATACGTTCGGCAGGCCGCGGCTGGGCGGCATCTCGGACCAGCTCGCGCCGGAACTCGAAGCCCGCACCGGCATCGAGACCCGGGCCACCATCCTGGGGCACATCCAGCGCGGCGGGGTTCCGACGTCGTTCGACCGCGTTCTTGCCACCCGCCTGGGCATGGCCGCCGTGGATTCCGTCAAGGACGAACTGTGGGGCACCATGGTGTCCCTCAACGGCACCGAGATCGTCCACGTGGGCTTCGAGGCCGCCCTGGGGAACCTGAAGACCGTTCCGCAGCACCGCTATGACGAAGCCGCGATCCTCTTCGGCTGATGGAACCGCTGGAACTGGACCCGGGAACGGTCGCGATCATCCAGCTCGCGTGGTCGAGGGTGCTCGGCTTCGAGGACACGGCGTTCGCCGACTCCTCGACCGGCCGCCTGTACCGCACGGACAGCAACGCGCCGGTGATCACGTTCGTCACCATGTTCGGCAAGGAAGCGCTCGTCGGCCCCGACTGGGCGGTGGCGGCGGCGCAGCAGCTACCGGGTCCGGTCCTCCGGCAGCATTCGACGCTCCTCACCCTGAGCCGTGAGTACGGCGGCCGGGGTCTGGGGGAGGCCCAGCTGTTCTTCAGCGATGCGCTGCCCGACCTGGACCCCGATCCGTCGGCTGCGGTGTCCAGCGAACCCGCGTTCGTCACGCAGCTCGAACGCTTGTGCCCCCCGGATGACTCGGCCGAGGCCGGGCTCTCCTCCGCGGAGTACCCCTTCGTCCTGTTGGACGACTCCGGCGACGGCGCCCCCCGTCCCCTGTCCGGGGCCGGCTACGACGTGTGGAGCGGCATCCTGGCCCACCTCGGTGTCCTGACTCCCCCGCAGCATCGCCGGCGCGGTTTCGCCCAGCGCATCGTCGCGGTGGCGGTCGAGGAGGCCATGGCGGCCGGGCTCATTCCCCAGTGGAGGGTGAGGACCGACAACACGGCGTCGCAGCGCACCGCGCGGCGTGCGGGCTTCGCCTTCGCCGGGACGCAGACCTCGGTCATCCTCGGCGCGTGACCGCCGCGGCTGCGGGCTCAGCCGAACAGCTGCTCCAGCTCGGTCCTCCCGAACATTCCCGCCGCGGCGCGGGCCGTCGGCGTTCCGGCGTCGGGGTCGGCGCCCGCGGCGTGCAGGATGCGGGCAACAGCGGTGTGCCCCTTGAAGACCGCGCCGGCAAGCGGTGTCTGACCGCGGTCATTTCCCCGGTTCACGTCGGCCCCGCGGTCAATGAGGTCCCTCACCAGGGCCGGGTGTCCATTGTAGGAGGCGAGCATGAGCAGGGTGTCGCCGGCGGAGTTGACCAGTTCGGGCGGCACCCCGGCGTCGAGGTAGCGTTTCAGCGTGCCGGCGTCGCCCTGCCGCGCTGCGTCGAACAGGACATGGGCGAGAGCGAATGCCGCCTCGGCGCCCGGTTCCTCCGATGTCACCGGGGGGCCCGAAGGAAGCCGGTGGCCCGGCCCACCACCTGGCCGGCATCTGGTGCGACGATGATCTCCTGCGCGGCCGCATACTTCTCGCCGTCGTCCTCCACCACGAGCGTTGCGGCGGGATCGACCGACCTCTTGATGACGGCCAGGGCGATGGGTCCCATTTCCCAGTGGTGCGCCACCGACGTGGCCCGGCCGACGGTGCGGCCGTCGAGCACGACGGCGCTGCCCTCCTTCGGCAGGGTGTGCTGGCTGCCGTCGAGGTGCAGGAACACGAGCCGCCGGGGGGGATGGCCCAGGTTGTGGACCCGGGCCACGGTCTCCTGGCCCTTGTAGCAGCCCTTGGTGAGATGGACGGCGGTCCGAAGGAGATCCAGTTCGTGCGGGATCGCCTTGTCGTCGGTCTCGAATCCCATCCGGGGGCGCCAGGCCGCTACCCGGAGTGCCTCCGACGCCATCGTGCCGGCGGGCCGGTGATCCTCGAGGGACGAGACCGCCGTGAACAGGGAGGCGCGCGGGACGAGGTATTCGGACCAGGGGCGGGTCCGTCCCGGGTGCTCCTCCTCGGACACCGTCGAATACGGGAATCCACCGCCGGTGACAGCGGGCCAGGGGTCCACCCAGACCGCGGATTCGGCGAGGCCGGCGACGGGTCCCACGGCTCCGACGACGGCCCAGTCGGTTGAGACATCGGCGATCTCGACTCGGAGCATGAACTTCATCCGCTGCAGCCATGCGGCCAGCCCCTGCGCTTCGAATCCCTCGACGATCAGCCAGGTCGTGGCACCGTCGTCGAGCAGCCGCGCTCCGTACTCGATGCGTCCCTGCACGGTGAGCAGCAGCGTCTCGGTCCCGTGGCCGGGCTCGAGGTTCAGCAGGAGCTGGGAGGTGAGGGAGTTGAGCCAGCTGAGCCGGTCCGGGCCGGTGACGGTGACGACGCCGCGGTGGGACAGGTCCACCACCGCCCTGCCCCCGGAGAGTTCGCGCTGCTCGCGGAAGGGGTCGCCGTAGTGGGAGGCGACGCCGGCATCGGGGCCTCCGCCCTCGACGGCGCCGGGCAGGGCGAGCAGGGGGCTGCGGTAGGTCATGGGTGTGGCAGTTTCTTGAGGATGGCGGAGGCATGGGCTTCGAGCGCCTTGCCGTTGGCGGCGACGTCCCAGCGCCAGTAGAGGTTGCCCTCCACGAGCCCGAAGAGCCGGGTGGCAGCGGTGTATTCCTTGGAGTTCTGTCCGCGCATCACGAGGTCCGTGGACAGCTGGATCTGCGGGCCCTTGATACTCCCGTAGTACAGTTCGGCGATCCCTCCGGGGTGGACGATCGTCGCCGTGATGTCGAACCCGCCCGCAGCGTTCCGGAACTGCTCCACCTCATCGGCGCTCTTGAGCGCGGGAACGATGTCGGCGGGTGACAGGCCCGGCCCGACGTCGGCGTCGTTGAGCCTGCGGTCGAGCGCCCAGAATCCGGTTTCGACCGACAGGGGCCGCAGCCTGGCTCCGTGCTCGTCGGCGAGCCAGCTTTCGGCCGTGTACTGGAGATAGGGCAGGCCGTGCTGGGAGAAGGAGACGTGCTGGACGAAACGCTCGGAGTCAGCGGTGCCTTCACCGAGCATGCCGGTCCCTTCCCACGTGCCCAGGAGCCACGAGAGGGGAACGAGTTCAGGAGTCAGGTCGGTGGGTAGCTCGATCGACATGGGTCTGGCTGGTCCGACCGGCTACTTCTGGCCTTTGTACAGACGCGTGACCACCAGGGCAGCGAACCCGGCCATACCGAGGCCCGCAACGACCAGCAGGGCGATGAAGAAGATTTCGAGTGCAAGAAGCGACATGCCCTTATCCTATCCCGCGCTCGGGGCCGGTAAGACACGCAGCCGGTTCGTTTCAGGCAAAGAGGACTTTGTCGAGGAAGTAGACGATGCCGCCCACGGAGAGGACCGGGGTGAGCCCCACCGAGAGTGCGGCCAAGGTATTCAGCGGCGCATCCCGCACCATCAGCAGGCGGCGGACACAGACGATCATGGCGCCGCAGACGATCCCGAGCACTGCGGCCGGCAGCGCTGGGACATCAGTGAGGAGCAGTGCGCCCAGTGGCCCGGCGAGGCCGGCGAGCACCAGGCCCAGGGGTGCCGTGAGGCGGTCGGGCCAGGGCAGCAGGGACGCAGCGAGTGCCGCCAGGATACTGATCCCGGTGACGAGCATCATCCCGGAGTTGGTGGAATTGACCGTCAGGCGGTCGGCCGCGGCCCACCCCGAGCCGAGGGCGATGGCGAAGACGCCGGAGCTGGCACCGAAGGTGGATTCAAGGCGGAGGCTCTGGCCGGTTCCTCGGATGAGCTGGATCATCAGGATCGCGCCTACTCCGAGGGCGACAGCAGCCGGGAACCGGACCATGTAGTCCGGCCCTGCGGAGGATGCGGCGGCGGCGACGGCCAGGACGGCGCTGATGCCGATGACGGCGGACTGGCTCTTCTTGGCGGGGACCCCCAGCACGTGGGGCCAGCCGATCGCGGCGACCACGCAAAGGACTCCCGCGAGCACTGCCACCGAGACTGCCGAGACATAGGACGCCCCGACCAGCCCTG
>NZ_KI914847.1:74858-75918 GCF_000520555.1 Arthrobacter sp. Br18
CGCCGCACCAGCCGCCAGGGCCACACTTCGAATCTCCACCCTGCAATACTGCCCTACTGCCGGAACCTCTGGGAAACCTGCGGGCCGCGTCCGGCTGATCCGGAGTGCCGATGGAACCCGGACCGCCGGGAGCCTGCAGGTATACTTGGGCAAATTCTTGCTGGCTCTCGGGGACACCGGTGTGCCGGACGGGACTCATCGCCCGATGATGCGCGTTTCCAACCAGTGGAGGAACCATGCCGCACATCCTGATGTTGACCAATACCACAGGCTCCTCGGTGGAGATCCTGCCGGCCCTTGAGCTCCTCAACCACAAGGTCCACGTCCTCGCGGCGGAGCCGACCGCACTCCTCGACGCCGCACCCTGCGACGTCGCGATGGTGGACGCCCGCCGCGACCTCGTGGGAGCACGCTCGCTGACCCAGCTCCTCCCAGCCGATCGCGGCGACCACGCAAAGGACTCCCGCGAGCACTGCCACCGAGACTGCCGAGACATAGGACGCCCCGACCAGCCCTGCGACGGCGGCCCCGGCCGCACCAGCCGCCATGGCCACACTTCGAATCTCCACCCTGCAATACTGCCCTACTGCCGGAACCTCTGGGAAACCTGCGGGCCGCGTCCGGCTGATCCGGAGTGCCGATGGAACCCGGACCGCCGGGAGCCTGCAGGTATACTTGGGCAAATTCTTGCTGGCTCTCGGGGACACCGGTGTGCCGGACGGGACTCATCGCCCGATGATGCGCGTTTCCAACCAGTGGAGGAACCATGCCGCACATCCTGATGTTGACCAATACCACAGGCTCCTCGGTGGAGATCCTGCCGGCCCTTGAGCTCCTCAACCACAAGGTCCACGTCCTCGCGGCGGAGCCGACCGCACTCCTCGACGCCGCACCCTGCGACGTCGCGATGGTGGACGCCCGCCGCGACCTCGTGGGAGCACGCTCGCTGACCCAGCTCCTCAAGGCGACGGGCCTCAGCGCCCCGCTCCTGCTCGTCCTCACCGAGGGCGGCATGGCAGCCGTCGCGGCCAACTGGCTCGCCGACGACGTCGTCCTCGAC
>NZ_KI914847.1:76018-83207 GCF_000520555.1 Arthrobacter sp. Br18
CCTCGACTCGGCCGGGCCCGCCGAGGTGGAGGCGCGCCTGCGACTGATCATTGCGCGGTCCGCCGCTGCGGGTGAGGCAACGGGCACCGAGATCCGCGCCTCGGGTGTGGTGATCGACGAGGCCAGCTACACGGCGAGGGTCAACGGTGAGCCGCTCAACCTCACCTACAAGGAGTTCGAGCTCCTGAAGTATCTTGCGCAGCATCCGGGTCGGGTCTTCACGAGGGACCAGCTGCTCCACGAAGTGTGGGGATATGACTATTACGGAGGCACGAGGACCGTCGACGTCCATGTCCGGCGCCTGCGCGCCAAGCTCGGTACGGACCACGAACAGCTCATCGGCACGGTGCGCAACGTCGGGTACCGCTTCACACTGACCCGCACCCCGGAGAGCCGCACCTCCGGAGTGAGCGCCTGACACTGCCGTTTCGGACAAAAAGGAACCCCTCCAGCGGAGGGGTTCCTTTTTCGCAGTTGCTTTGCCGTGCGGCTTTGGTGGAGGACATACGGGTCGAACGTATCGCGGGCACCCCACTGGTGCATCCCCCTCGAACGAGAAGCCACGTTACCCCACGGCGTCCGCCCTTTCCAAACCGGCCTGCTCTCCCGCCTTCCCGGGCACTAGGCTGGGCGCATGACCGCCACTGCTTCGAACCCCACCTGGACCGTCACCCGAAACGAAGGTCATCCGGAATCGCGGATACTCGAGGAGATTCTCGCGCTCGCCTCGGCGTCGGCGGAGGCGTCCTCGACTCGGCCGGGCCCGCCGAGGTGGAGGCGCGCCTGCGACTGATCATTGCGCGGTCCGCCGCTGCGGGTGAGGCAACGGGCACCGAGATCCGCGCCTCGGGTGTGGTGATCGACGAGGCCAGCTACACGGCGAGGGTCAACGGTGAGCCGCTCAACCTCACCTACAAGGAGTTCGAGCTCCTGAAGTATCTTGCGCAGCATCCGGGTCGGGTCTTCACGAGGGACCAGCTGCTCCACGAAGTGTGGGGATATGACTATTACGGAGGCACGAGGACCGTCGACGTCCATGTCCGGCGCCTGCGCGCCAAGCTCGGTACGGACCACGAACAGCTCATCGGCACGGTGCGCAACGTCGGGTACCGCTTCACACTGACCCGCACCCCGGAGAGCCGCACCTCCGGAGTGAGCGCCTGACACTGCCGTTTCGGACAAAAAGGAACCCCTCCAGCGGAGGGGTTCCTTTTTCGCAGTTGCTTTGCCGTGCGGCTTTGGTGGAGGACATACGGGTCGAACGTATCGCGGGCACCCCACTGGTGCATCCCCCTCGAACGAGAAGCCACGTTACCCCACGGCGTCCGCCCTTTCCAAACCGGCCTGCTCTCCCGCCTTCCCGGGCACTAGGCTGGGCGCATGACCGCCACTGCTTCGAACCCCACCTGGACCGTCACCCGAAACGAAGGTCATCCGGAATCGCGGATACTCGAGGAGATTCTCGCGCTCGCCTCGGCGTCGGCGGAGGCGGACGGCAACCCGCCGCTCTCGGAACAGACCCTGGTGAACCTCCGCTCCCGCGACAGCGGCGCGCCCCGCGTGCTGGTTCTCACCGCACGGCCCGGCGCCGAAGCGGGCGACGACGGCGAACTCGCCGGGGTGGCGGTCCTCAGCCTCGCGGCGGCCACTGCCGACACCGGCCCTGAATCCGGGGTTCTGGAGCTGGTCGTGGCCCCCGACTGCCGCGGCGAGGGAGTGGGCACGGCCCTGGCGGAGGCGGTGCGCGCCGAGAACATCCCAGGACTGAAGGCATGGTCACACGGGAACCACCCGGCCGCCGCGGACCTGGGGGCCCGGTTCGGCCTGAAACCGGTGAGGGAGCTGTGGCGCATGCGGTTGACCCGGGCTGCCCTCGAGGAGGCGGCACCGGACGTCGTTCTGCCGGAGGGCGTGCGGCTCCGCGCTTTCGTTCCGGGCCAGGACGAGGAGGCGTGGCTGGAGACGAACCGCGCAGCGTTTGCCCATCATCCCGAGCAGGGAGCCACCACACTGGCGGACCTTCGCGCACGGATGGCCGAGGACTGGTTCGATCGGGAGGGCTTCCTGCTTGCCGAGCGCACCGGCGAGCCCGGCCTGCTCGGATTCCACTGGACCAAGGTGCATCCTGCGGTGGGTGCGCATCCCCCCATGGGTGAGGTCTACGTGGTGGGAGTCGCGCCGCGGGCGCAGGGCAGCGGCCTGGGAAAGGCCCTGACGGTCGCCGGCATCAACTCCCTCCACCGGCGCGGACTCCAGGCCATCATGCTGTACGTCGACGCGGACAACACCGCCGCCGTCGCGCTGTACCGCAGGCTCGGATTCACCCGCTGGGACGTCGACGTCATGTACTCACGCCTCGAAGACACACCCAGCTTGTAAGGTTGGTTCGAGCTGGGCGTACCCGCTCCAGCGCGCGCCCTCACACCGCACCACGCCCGTTGAGAACCGCAGGAGACAGCATGAAATCCGAGATCACCGCCCGAGTCCCCTCACGCTACGGTTCCTCCGAAACGTCACCGGCGCGGGCCACCCAGGACCGCATCGACATCCCGGACTTCGCCCCGAGCCTGGTGCCCTCCGGCAATATCGGGCCGGACCGCTTCCTCGACCGCGAGATCAGCTGGCTCGACTTCAACGCGCGGGTCCTTGAGCTGGCCGAAGACCCGGACCTGTTCCTGCTGGAACGCGTCGGTTTCCTCTCGATCTTCGCCTCGAACCTCGACGAGTTCTTCATGGTCCGCGTCGCGGGCCTGAAGCGGCGCATCGCGACAGGGCTCGCGGTACCTTCGGCGGGCGGCCTCAGCCCGATCGAGCAGCTCGAGAAGATCATGGCAGACGGCTACCGGCTCCAGCAGCGCCACGCGGCGGTCTTCGCCGAGCAGATCCGGCCGGCGCTGGCCGAGGAGAAGATCCACCTCACCACCTGGGAGGAACTGGACTCCCCTGCCCGCGAAGAGCTGCGCACACTGTTCGCGGAGAAGGTCTTCCCCATCCTCACGCCGCTCGCCGTCGACCCCGCCCACCCCTTCCCCTACATCTCCGGGCTCTCCCTCAACCTCGCCGTCGTGGTCCGCAACCCCATCAGCGAGAAGGAATTCTTCGCCCGTGTGAAGGTCCCCGACCAGCTGCCCCGCCTGGTCTCGGTGGATGGACCGCGTGCCGGGAACGTCGCGGGACGGATCGCGCGCTTCATCCCGCTCGAGGAAGTCATTGCCGTCCACCTCGACCAGCTGTTCCCCGGCATGGAGGTCCTGGAGCACCACACCTTCCGCGTCACGCGGAACGAGGACCTCGAGGTGGAGGAGGACGACGCCGAGAATCTCCTGCAGGCCCTCGAGAAGGAGTTGCTGAGGCGCCGGTTCGGGCCTCCCGTGCGCCTCGAAGTCACCACCGACATCAACCCGAGCATCCGCGCCCTGCTGTCCCGGGAGCTGGGAGTGGAGGAGGACGAGGTCTTCAACCTGCCGGCACCCCTGGATCTCCGCGGGCTCAGTGTGATCGGGAAGATCGACCGCGGCGAGCTGCACTATCCCAAGCACGTCCCCCACACGAGCCGCCACCTCAATGAGAGCGAGACGTCCAAGGCGGCCAACGTCTTCGCCGCCATGCGGCGCCGGGACATCCTGCTGCACCACCCGTACGATTCCTTCTCCACATCGGTACAGGCGTTCCTCGAGCAGGCCGCCAACGATCCGAAGGTGCAGGCCATCAAGCAGACCCTGTACCGCACCTCGGGCGACTCCCCCATCGTCGATGCGCTGATCGACGCCGCCGAGGCCGGCAAGCAGGTGCTCGCCCTCGTGGAGATCAAGGCACGCTTCGACGAGCAGGCCAACATCTCCTGGGCACGGAAGCTCGAGCAGGCCGGCGTCCACGTGGTGTACGGGATCGTGGGCCTGAAGACGCACTGCAAGCTCTCACTCGTGGTGCGCCAGGAAATCGACGGGCTGCGCCGTTACTGCCACATCGGAACCGGAAACTATCACCCCCGTACCGCCCGGTACTACGAGGACCTCGGGCTGCTGACCGCCAGCGACCAGGTGGGTGAGGACCTCTCCCGCCTGTTCAACCAGCTGTCCGGGTACGCCCCGAAGTCCACGTTCAAGCGCCTCCTCGTGGCACCCCGGTCGGTCCGCTCGGGGCTGATCGACCGGATCGAGAAGGAGATCGCGAACCGCATGGCCGGCCTTGCCGCGCGCGTGGTCATCAAGGTGAACTCCATCGTGGATGAGGCCATCATCGACGCGCTGTACCGTGCATCGCAGGCCGGGGTCCAGGTCGACGTCATCGTCCGCGGGATCTGCTCGGTGCGCCCCGGGGTGCCCGGGCTCAGCGAGAACATCACCATTCGGTCAGTCCTTGGCCGCTTCCTCGAACACTCCCGCATTTTCGCCTTCGCCAACGGCGGCGACCCCGCAGTGTTCATCGGGTCGGCGGACATGATGCACCGTAACCTCGACCGGCGCGTCGAGGCCCTCGTCCAGCTCAGCGCCCCCGAGGACATCGCCTACCTCATGGCACTGATGGACCGGTACATGGACCCGGCGACGGCGAGCTGGCACCTCGACGAGACCGGGTGCTGGTTCCGCCATCACGAGCATGAGGACGGCTCTCCCCTGAATGACGTGCAGTCCTGGTTGCTGGCCTCCCGCGCGCGCCAGCGTTCGATCACCCGGCGTTGATGGCCACACCCGAGCAGGCCCGGACGGCGGCTGCGATACCCGGGGGAACTCCCGACATCGTCGCTGCCGGAACGCTGTGCTGGCGCATCGACAAGGGCAAACTCGAGGTTCTCCTGATCCACCGACCCCGGTACCAGGACTGGTCCTGGCCGAAGGGGAAGCTTGACCCCGGCGAAACGACGCCGGAGTGCGCGGTCCGCGAGACGTCGGAGGAGATCGGTCTGCGGGTCCAGCTGGGGCTCCCCCTGCCCTCGATCCGCTACGCCGTGGCCGCCGGGTCGAAAGTGGTGCACTACTGGGCTGCCCACGCGGGGCGTTCCACAGCGGTGCCGGACGGCAAGGAGGCGGACGGGATCCGGTGGTGCAGCCCGGAAACGGCCCGCGGGATGCTGAGCAATCCGTCGGACATCGAGCCGCTCGAGGCGCTGGTGGACGCGCACACCCGGAACGACCTCCTCACCTGGCCCCTCCTCGTGGTCCGGCATGCCAAGGCCCAGCCGCGGTCCTCCTGGAGCCGGGCCGAGGGTGAACGCCCGCTGGCCGCTACCGGCCGTCGCCAGGCCGTGGCGGTGAGCAGGCTGCTCCAGGCCTGGGCACCCGAGCGGATTCTCAGCAGCCCCTGGGTACGGTGCGTCCAGACGGTTTCCCCCTACGTCACGAAGCACAATGCCAAGCTCAAACTGGTCGATGCCCTGACCGAGAGCGATGCCGCGCGCCGGCCGGGCCGGGCGCGTTCAGCGGTGGAGAAGGCCTTCGACAAACGGAAGTCGGTGGCCGTCTGCACCCACCGTCCGGTGCTGCCCCTGGTGTTCGGGGTGCTCCGCACCCACATGACAGCGCAGCTGGCAGCACTTCTTCCCACCGATGACCCCTATCTCTCACCGGGCGAGGCCGTGATCTGCCAGGTGAGCAGCACCAATCACGGGCGGATCGTGTCGGTGGAGCAGTACCGGGCCTACGACGACTGAGCCGGATTGTCCGGCCGAGGGCACGGGCTCTGGGGCAGGATGGGCTCATGATGTCCGCCCACCCCCCGCGTGACGGCCCGCACGGGCAGCAGCCCACGCTGCGACTCGTCGACGCCGGAACCGGTCCGCTCGCCGGGATGCCGGAGGCAGAGCTCCTCGACGGTATCGACGTCCAGGAACGGACGAGGGCGGACCGGTTCCACTCCGATGCGGCGCGACGTTCCTTTCTCATCGGCCGGCATGTCCAGAGGACCGTCGCTGCAGGACTGCTGGGCGTTGCACCCCGCACCCTGGTCTCCTCCTACCGCTGCCCGGTCTGCCCCGGAGCGGCTCCGTCCGATCACGGGGTGCCCGGCTACACGGTGCAGGGCCGGCGGGTTCCCCTAGCCGTGAGCCTCTCCCGCTCCGGCGGCTTCGTCCTCGTCGCTGCCGTGGCCGGCGATCCGATGCTCCGTCTCGGGGTTGACCTCGAACGGATTGCGGCGACGGGATTCGACGGCTTCGACGACGTCGCCCTGACTGCCGCTGAACGCGCTGCGGTGCGTGCGTTCTCAGTGTTGTCCGCACGCGGGGTACCCCGCAGGAGGGCTCAGCTCTGGACGCGCAAGGAAGCCCTGGTGAAGGCACGAGGAACCGGATTCGCGGGCCTCGGCCCCTCCGCAGTCGATGTCCTGCAGCACCCCGGGATCCGGAACCTCACCGGAGCCGACGGCGGACTGCCGCTCCCGGCGGGATTTGTTGCCGCCGTCGCGGTGCTGCGGGAAGACTCCCGGTAAACAGCCAGGGCGCCAGCACCGCCCCGGCATCGACATCCGGCAGATTGCGGCCCGCGCACGCAAGAAAATCACCGGTCGTGACCGACGCCAGCCGGAACTCCGCCACCCAGTCCCTCAGCAGAGCGAAGAAGGCCTCATCTCCGGCAGCGGCCCGGAGTGCGTGGAGTGCAAGGGCACCGCGCTTGTACACGCGGTCGTCGAACATGTCAGCTGCGCCCGGATCACCGATGACGAGATCCTGGGGCAGGCGGGTGAGCCTCTGGTGGACCGAGGACGCGTGATCATCCGCCGACACCCCGCCGCTCGCCTCCGACCACAGCCACTCGGCGTAGCAGGCGAAGCCCTCCTGCAGCCAGATGTCCTGCCAGCGGCTGATGGTGAGCGAGTTCCCGAACCACTGATGGGCCAGTTCGTGGGCGATCAGCCGCTGGGCGTCCCACCCCTCGTCAAGGTGGTTCCGGCCGAGAATCGACAGCGTCTGCGCCTCGAGGGGGATTTCCAGCTCATCATCCGCGACCACCACCAGGTACTGCGGGAAGGGGTAGGGGCCGAAGTGTTCCTCGAAGGCCGTCATCATGTCCCGCTGACGCGCAAGGGCTGTCCTCGCGGCGGGGACGAGCGCAGGAGGAACCGCTGCATACTGGGGCACCGGGGTTCCGGGGCGGCGGGGACCCGACCGGATGGGCAGATCGACGGGCTGCGCCGGGTCATTGAGCGGCACCAGGCTGTACCGTCCGATCTGCACCGTCGCAAGGTAGGTGGC
>NZ_AZSA01000298.1 GCF_000520555.1 Arthrobacter sp. Br18
AGCGGGTTCCACACGCCCGGTCAGCCGGTGGTTTAGCGCTGTTCGAGGAGGGCAGTCATCTCGTCGATTTCTGCCTGCTGTGTTTCCACAATGGTCTCGGCCAGTGCGATCGCGTCAGGGAACATGCCGTCCTGGATTTCCTGTTGGGCCATTTGCACGGCGCCGTTGTGGTGGGCCGTCATGGATTCGAGGAACATGGTTTCGGCTTCCGTGCCTTCTGCGGTTCCCAGCGCCGCCATACCTTCCTCGCTCATCATGCCGTCCATCGGACCCATGCCCGGGTCCATGCTTTCCATACCGGAACCCATACCGGCGTCCATGCTTTCCATGCCTTCTTCGGTCATTTCCATGGGTTCTCCCCAGCTTTCCAGCCAGCCGGTGAGCTGCTCGATTTCCGGTTCCTGGGCTTCCTTGATCTGCGTGGCGAGGTCCGTCACTGCCGGGTCAATGCCTTCTTTTTCCAGGAGCATCTCACTCATTTCGACGGCCTGCCGGTGGTGCGGCAGCATCATCTGCGCGAACATCACATCGGCCTCGTTGTGTTCGGCCATGGCCTCGGCGGACGCGGAGGCACTGGGCATGGCTTCCGTAGGTGCGACGGAAGTGGGGGCGGCTGCGGCGGAGCTTTCGGTGCCCATGTCCATTTCCTCCGTGTCACCGGAGGAGGATCCGCAGGCGGAGAGGGTGATCACGGCGGCGGCGGAGAGGGCGGTCAGTGTGGCATAACGGTGCTTCATGGGAAAACAGTCCTTAGAACGTGGGTACGTGGGGTTCAAAAACGCTGAATCGGTCGTCGTCCTGCACCCACGATGACGTGGTGTTGGCTGGTGCAGGATGCGTGGAGATCCCGGGGATCTCCCGTCTTTTATGTGCGACTGATCGAGAGTTGAACCAAGGACACTGTTTGTGGTCTGGACTTGCGGATGATGGTCGGCTCTGGTGGGCCGCGTCGTCTGGTGCCCGTGGTGAGCAGGGCTGAGCGGAGCCAGAGGAAAGTGAGGGCCCCGATCACCAGGAGCGCGATCAAACACATCGCGGTCATCATCGAGTGACCGTTAGGGCATGTGTCAGCACAGAGCGACGTATCCGATGAACCGTGGTCCGCGGCGGTGACTTCGGAGACTGCCGCAAGCGCCGGTCCCACCAGGCCGGTAGCACCGGCCCGGTGGGACGGTGAGCCGGGAGGCGATTCAAGAGTCCCGGCGGGAGCCCCTTCAGGGGACACAACGGCAGCGGACACCGATACGGGTGAGGAACCATGAATGGAGCCTGCCATGCCCTCGGAACCCGGGCCGATCCATAAGTGCATGGACATTACCCCGACCAGAAGGGTCAGAAGACGAAGGCACCATCCCCACGATACGGGCGCTCCGGAGGGTGATCGTTGTAAGGCAACAGGGCGAGGGGATATCAGGCGGTCCATCAACGGCGGGAGCCCCTTCAGGGGACACAACGGCAGCGGACACCGATACGGGTGAGGAACCATGAATGGAGCCTGCCATGCCCTCGGAACCCGGGCCGATCCATAAGTGCATGGACATTACCCCGACCAGAAGGGTCAGAAGACGAAGGCACCATCCCCACGATACGGGCGCTCCGGAGGGTGATCGTTGTAAGGCAACAGGGCGAGGGGATATCAGGCGGTCCATCAATCCCTCCTTGTCTTACTCACGACTCATTCGACGATCAACACCCGGCAGTTGTCTTCCGGCTGGGTCATTGATGTGTCCAGATCTCCAAGAATTATACCCGTTGGGGGTACAACAGTCGGTGTGTGCTTGCGCTCTGCGACTTTCCTTGCATACAAAGTGATCACCTCCCACGAACTCCACGCGAGAATGCCGCAGGCACCGGAGTCACTGATTCCAACGATCTTCGCCCCGCTGACATGCCGTAACGACAAGGCAAGGACCAACTGTCATTCGTGGATCAACCCCCGGACGGGGGAGCAGCGGCGCGGATTGCCGAGCCGGTATCTCAGGCAGTCCGCGCCAAATCGGATGTTTTGATCGATGTGCTCAAAGTGGATAGTCACCCTGCTCCTCCCCGCCTCTGTCAAGGAGTGCTGATTCGCTCGGGGTTGAGGTCGATCCGGCGGAGTAGTTGCGCGTTCAGGGCGACCACGATTGTGGACATACTCATCAGGACTGCTCCGGCGGCCGGGGAGAGCAGGATTCCGGCGGACGCGAGGATGCCTGCGGCCAGCGGGACCGCCAGGATGTTGTACCCGGTGGCCCAGATCAGGTTCTGGATCATTTTTCGGTAGCTCGCCCGGGACAGGTCGATCATCGCCAGCACGGACCGCGGATCGTTTCCGGCCAGGACCACGCCGGCCGATTCGACGGCGACGTCGGTGCCTGCGCCGATGGCGATGCCCACTTCGGCCCGGGCCAGGGCTGGCGCGTCGTTGACGCCGTCGCCGACCATGGCGACTTTCAGTCCGCGGGACTGCAGTTCGGAGACTTTCGTGTCCTTGTCCTGGGGCAGGACGTCGGCGAACACTTCGTCGATGCCGAGTTCACGGCCGACGACGTCTGCGACCTGGCGTGCGTCACCGGTGATCATCGCGACTTTCACCCCGCGCTCCTGCAGGGCTTTCACTGCTGCCCGGGATTCCTCGCGGACCTTGTCCTCAAGCCGGAGCGCACCGATGACGTGCCCGTCGCGGATGATGTGAAGGACCGACGCTCCACGTCCCACCCACTCCTGGGCTGTCCCGGAGATGGCGGCAGGGGTGCTGAGGCCGAGTTCCTTGAGCAGATTCGGCCCGCCCACGGCGATGTCCGTCCCCTGAACGGTTGCGCGCACCCCGCGTCCGGTCAGTGAGGAAAAGCCGGTGCCGGTGTAGGAGAGGGCTGCCGCCTCGGGGTTCTCCCGTGCGGCGGTGACGATGGCGCGGGCGACGGGGTGTTCGCTGTCGGATTCGGCGGCACCGGCCAGGGCCAACAGCTCCGCCTCACTGGTTCCATCGACGGTGGTGACGGCGGTGACGGCGTGCTTGCCTTCGGTGAGGGTGCCGGTCTTGTCGAACAGGACGACGTCGATGGTGCGCATGCGTTCCAGGGCGATCCGGTCCTTGATGAGCACCCCTGCCTTGGCTGCGCGTTCGGTGGAGATT
>NZ_AZSA01000299.1 GCF_000520555.1 Arthrobacter sp. Br18
GGGTTCAGCCCGGCGAGGCCGATGGGCTCGTCCGGGTTGCCGAGCGCCTTGGTGAAGGCACTGACGAGTTCGATGACGTTGGACGTCCGCTTCGGGGTCAGGTCCTCGATGGCCTGCCGCAGCGAGACGTGGGTGGTGAGGTGGAAGAAGTAGAGGTCGCCAGCGGACAGCACCAGGCTGAAGTTCTCGACGCCGAATTCGTGGGCTAGCAGCTCGGTGTGGCCGGGCCACTTGTGTCCGCCCGCGTGCATGGCCGCCTTGTTGAGCGGGGCCGTGACGATGCCCTGGACCTTGCCCTCGCGGGCC
The DNA here is from genome assembly GCF_000520555.1 of Arthrobacter sp. Br18. GTDB lineage: Bacteria > Actinomycetota > Actinomycetes > Actinomycetales > Micrococcaceae > Arthrobacter_D. Next base: position 307 of record NZ_AZSA01000299.1, read on the forward strand.
AGTCGGCAGGCCTCGACGACGAAGCGGTAGGAACCATCGCCGGCGGCAGGGCTGAGTTCGCCGAGCTTGACGTCGGCCAGCGATGGGCCGGTCTGCAGGAGTTCGATGATGCCGGGCTCGTTCGTCGCGTCCTCGATCGAGGACAGCACGCGGACCTTGTCCGGGTCGCCGCCGACGTTCGACACGCCAAGGCGCATGGCGGCTTCGTCGCCGATGACGATAGGCACGCATTCCTGCCGGATGTCGTCATGCCCGAGGAGCGACTTGGCGGTGATTTCCGGCCCGATGCCGGCAACGTCGCCGATGGTCACGGCGAGGGTGGGGATGCTCATGAGGATGCCTCCGTAGATTGGGCGAGGGTCGTGGTGAGTTCGTTGACGGTGTCGAGCAGGGCGGAAACCGGGCCGAACCCGCCGGCCTTGGTCACGACGATTTTCCCGGCAGCAGAGCCGCCTTCGACGACGCCGACGGGAATGCCTTCCTGGATGGCGCCGGTGATGCGCAGCGCCTCGGCGGAGCACGAGTCGAGGACCGCGCGGGCGCCGTCGCCGCCCACCAGCACCAGCGCACCGACTTCCGTGCTGTCCAGCATCTGCTGGACGACCGACGCGAGGCTGCGCGCGACGGCGGCACCGCTAAGGGTCTCGGAGCCACCGACCGCCTCGGGGGAGAGGACGATGACGACGCGCGGCAGGGTCTGCGGGTACTCGAGCTCTCCGGCGGCCCACTGGTGGAGCCGGTTCGGCTGGTCGAGCAGTGAGTCGTCGGGCTGCAGGATGCGAAGGTTCTCCGGGTCGAGCTGCTCCCGCAGGTAGTCGGTCTGGGCGCGCGCGACGTCGTGCAGTGAACTGACGACGACGACGATGCGCTGCCCCAGAGCGGCTGGCGCGGCTTCCGGCGGAGTCAGGGTTGGTGCGGCCTGCGCCCACGCTTCCGCCATCGCCGCGGCGAGGCCAGCTGATCCGGCGGGTACNGCGGGTACCGCCGTGGGGCCTGCCGCGACTAGGGCCGCCGCGAGGGTGCGGAGGTCGTCGTCGGACGCTGCGTTCACGACCACCACGCGGCCGTTCGCCGCGTCCCGAAGCGCCTGCGCGTCCTTCTTCGGTGAGCCACTGAGGGAAATGCTCGTGGTGCCGGGCAGGAGCGCGGAGAACTCGCTCGTGGGAACCGGGGTGACCGGATCCCGGCCTGCGGGGGTGTCCTCGATCGGGCTGCCGTTGACTCGCAGCAGGCCGTTCTCGATGGTGCGTCCCATGGCGGGGTAGGCCGGGCACACGACGGCGATGCAGCCGGGGTGCCGTTCCTGCCAGGCGTCGAGGGCCCCGGCGACCTGGGCTTCGACGCTGCCCCGCATCGTCGAGTCGACCTTCAGGTACAGGTGGTCGGCGCCGGCGGTGATCAGGCCGGCGACGGCGCGGGCCGTCGCTTCCCGTGCCGAGACCGGGTCCATAGCCCGCGCGTCGGTGTTCACCGCCAGGGCGCTACCCGGTTCCACCGACTCCGGCAGCAGCTCGCCCAGAAGCAGCCGCGAGGACCAGCCGGAGCGGAAGAACTGGACCACGGAATCGGTGGCGCCGGTGACGTCGTCGGCCGCGATGCCGATGATGGGTGCACGAGGGGAGGCCGTCACCGTCAGTCCTCCTGCGTCCGCCGGGGGGTGCTCGGCGGAGCCGAAGGATCACCCGCGGGCGGGAGCTCGGAGGCGGAGGTGGGGACAACCCCGACGGCGTCGTCGGTGTCCAGGCCGCCCTGGCGCTTCAGCACCCAGGTGGCGAGGAGGGGAGCGAAGATCGCGGTGACCAGGACAGCGGAGGCGACCTGCGCCGTCGCGACCTCGACGAAGGGGGCGAAGGTGGGGTCGGCGGCGGCGACGATGGCCGGGGTGGCGATCGAGTTGCCGGCCGTGGTGGCCGAGGCGATACCGATGCCGGACTTTCCGCCGCGGCGGAGGATGAACCGGTAGCCGAAGTAGACCAGGGTGCCGGTGATCAGGGTGGCGGCGATGCCGACGAAGATGCCGCCGATGCCACCGGTGATGACATTGCCGAGGTCGATGCCGGTGCCGAGGGCGAAGGCGAAGAACGGGATGACGATGTTCGGCACGGGCCGCATGACCTCGGTCCATTTGGCGTCGAGGTTGCCGACGATGAAGCCGAGGATCAGGGGGATGACGGCGGCGAGGAGGGTGAGGAACGGGATGTTGCCGAGGCCCGAGATGCCGAGGAAGAGGAGGGTGAAGAAGGGGCCGTCGTTGATGGCGGAGGCCATGTAGGCGCCGCGGTCGCGGTAGTCGCCGTAGCGTCCGGTAAACGCGAGCCAGAGGCCGCCGTTGCTGTTGTCGAAGGAGGCGAGGAGGGCGAGGATCGAGATCCCGAGGATGCCCTCGACGCCGACGAGCAGTCCGAGGCCCGCGACGAGGGCTGCGGGGATGATCGTCTTGAACAGCAGGACGACGCCGGTGGTGGCGAGCACGGGGCCCGACGCCTTGGCGGTGATCTGCATACCGGTGGCGAAGATCAGGACGGCGATGAGGGGGAGGGCTGACTCGGCGAAGAGGGCGGTGGTGAAGCTGCCGAGTTCGAGGAAGCCGGGGGCGAACGTTCCTACGATCGAGCCGAGGATCAGGGGGATCAGCATGAGGCCGCCGGGAATGCGGTTCATGCCGTCGAACAGGGGAATGCGGGACTTCGGAAGCGAGTTGGGAAAGACACCGACGACGTCGGTGCGGCGGGACGAGGTGTACATACAAGTAGTACGGACAAGATGTACCAAGGGTAAGGGGAGTGGTAGGGATCACGCAAGGAAGCTTCTCGTGTTATTTCGATGGGGCGGAAACGCTGACTGTGTTCTAGATAACAGAGGGTCTGACGACGGCTAGCGCCTCACCAGGCCCGGGGACGGTACAGTGCAGCACGGCTGCCCGGTCATGGGAAGCACGAGGCAACCAGACGCCTAAAGTGGCTCATCGCAATTGAGGGTGTAGTCGGGGTGTGAGCGGGATGGGCGCGTCGGTCCGGGGATAGGGGTCGAGGCCTTCCGATGATGGAAGTTCTCACGCTCGCCATCCGGAAGACCTCAACGTGCTCAACGCTACCTTCGCTGCACCCGATCTGACCACGTTCTGCCGACTTGATGAACTCGGTCTGGAAGTCATCGGTCAGGAGGTGAAGCCCGATGGTGCGGTGCTGGTCTGCGAGGTAGTGGAACCGGACTCGTGGTGCCGGCGCTGCGGATCCCAAGGCACTGCCCGTGACATGGTGACCCGGCGCCTGGCGCACGAACCGTTCGGCTGGCGGCCAACGACGCTGCTGATCCGGGTCCGCCGCTACCGGTGCACCGGATGCGCTCACGTGTGGCGGCAGAACACCGCTAAGGCCGCCGAGCCGCGGGCGAAACTCTCCCGACGGGGCCTGCGCTGGGCGTTGGAGGGCATCGTCTGTCAACACCTCACCGTCGCCCGGGTCGCCGAGGGCCTTGGGGTGTCGTGGAATACCGCGAACACCGCGGTCCTGGCCGAGGGAAAGCGGGTCTTGATCGATGACCCGCTCCGGTTCGACGGGGTGAAGGTGATCGGCGTCGATGAGCACGTGTGGCGGCATACCCGCCGCGGGGACAAGTACGTGACCGTCATCATCGATCTCACGCCGATCCGCGAAAAGACTGGGCCGTCAAGGTTGTTGGACATGGTCGAGGGCCGCTCAAAAGCCGTGTTCAAGCAGTGGTTAGCCAAACGCCCACAGGCGTGGCGGGACGGGGTGGAAGTCGTCGCCATGGACGGATTCACCGGCTTCAAAACCGCGGCCGCCGAGGAGCTTCCCAGCGCGGTAGCGGTCATGGACCCGTTCCACGTCGTCCGTCTCGCCGGGGACGCGTTGGATGGGTGCCGACGCCGGATCCAGCAAGCTACCTGCGGTCACCGCGGACGCAAGGGCGACCCACTCTACAGCTCACGGCGGACCCTGCATACGGGGGCGGACCTGCTCACCGACAAACAAGAACAACGCCTCACCGACCTGTTCACCACGGACACTCACGTTCAAGTCGAGGCAACCTGGGGCATCTACCAGCGGA
>NZ_AZSA01000300.1 GCF_000520555.1 Arthrobacter sp. Br18
CAATTACGATGAGCCAGAAATGTTCACCGGCACCGCAATCTCCGGTGAGATCACATTACCGTTGAGAATGCCTCCACTGAGCGATCCGCTTGGCGTATTTGACGGAGCGGTACCGCTAGCTGTCGGACCGGCCAGATCGGTTGGCTCCGATTCTCCAAGTGAAGCCGAATTCCCGATCACCGACACCGAATTATCGGAGATATTTACCGGCACCGTAATCTCCGGCGAGATTTGAACGCCATTGAGAAGTCCGTCAGAAGAATTGCCAAGTAGACCGGGCTCCGTACCGCTCGCCCCGATCGAAGTGCCGAGTGAGAGGGCTGCGTCACCCACGACCGAACCGGCCGCGGTCTGCGGAGACGCCGTGATGATTCCGAGCTGTGAACCTGGCTCCAGGCCCGGTGTCGCCGGCCTATCCGAGGCCGACGCCCCATCTGCCCCAAGGACGATGATGCCTCCGGCTAGGAGGACTCCGTAGAGCCCGCGCTGCACACATGTACGCATGATGTTCTCCCGTAATTGATAAGTGGTTTACGGTGCTCTTGCACCGGTTCGAGCCGCTGGCCGCGCGAAGGCGCGGGAGGGCTTCCACTAATCAGGAGATGAACCCGGATCGAAAGCTGGAGGATTGGGAACACCTGCGGGGTCGGCGCCCGACAAAGCGCCTCGCTGGAAGGGTGGAAGGAACCACGTGGTGGCGCCGAGTGCTGCCGGCGAGCCCGCTGTTCCTGCTCCGGTGGTTGAAAGAGTACTGCCACTCGCAGACATCGGCGTTGCGAGGAAAGGAGCCTCAACGGGCTCCACTGTCAGTTGTGCAAGGGGGAAAGCGTGCGGGGCCGATGATGCGATCTCCATCGGGGTGACAATCGCAGTCGCTGCACTGTCGGTCGCCAGAGTGACAAGCGCCGTGTCCTCCGTCTCGGGGGCACCCTGCTGCACATCAGCGCTGGGCCGTTCAGCGGCCGATGTCGCCGTCGTTGCTGACGGAGCTCCAAGCTCCACTTCATGCTCGGCAAGTGCAAGTGCAAGTGCAAGTGCAAGTGCAGGTGCAGGTGCAGGTGCAGGTGCAGGTGCAGGTGCAGGTGCAAGAGGAGGGGAAAGAGGAGCAATCTGGTTGTCGACGGGTTCGACGACGGCGACCGGGCCGCTGATCACTCCACCTGGCAGGGCCGTGACGCCGCCAGTTGCGTCGACGAGATCGACAACAGGCTGCGTCACCCGCGAGGCCGGGCCTGGCAGGACAATCGAGCTGACGATGGGTACCTGGGCAAGGACGCCGTCAACGGCCGCCGTGAGCGGTTGAACGACGGAGGCGACGGGCAGCGAAACGACCGGGGGAACTTCCCGCACCAGATCGGGGGCGATGGGAAGTGTGTTCTCCCGCCGGGTGGTCGGCTGGCAGCTGTCCACGACACTGCACACGACCCTGGCATTGGATGCGTTGGAGATGGGGCTCTGGACCCGCCAGCACGCTGGAAAGGACGTCTCCCAGCTCGTGCATCACAGCGACAGAGGAGTGCAGTATCGTGCCATCCGCTATACCGAAAGGCTCGCTGAATCCGAAGCAGTCGCTTCCGTCGGCGCCAAGGGAGATAGCTACGACAACGCCATGGCCGAGGCCCTGAACTCCTTGTTCAAAGCGGAATTAGCCTCGGGCTTTCATGAGGGCGGCCCGGCGGTGCGTGTTTAATAGCTGAAAGGTGCTCCTGACGTGGGAAAATGTTGTTACCACACAGCAATTTCGAGCACGTCGAGGGAGCACCTTCCAGGTGAGCAACACTACCGGTTTCTACCCGTCCGTCCGCTTCGATTCGGCAGGTGCCGGGTTGGTTTCCCAGGCGGGCGGGTTGATCCTCACGGACACGGTCCGGGCCTCCGGTCTCGGCGCCGGACTCACCGACGCGCTATCGCCGTGGCGTAAGCCGTTCGCGGTGCACGACCCGGCCAAGATCCTCACCGATCTGGCGCTGTCTCTGGCCACCGGCGGCGACTGCCTCGCGGACGTGGACCGGCTTCGTGCCCAGCCGCAGGTTTACGGGAGTGTCGCTTCGGATCCGACGGTCAGCCGGTTGATCACGGCCCTGTCCACCACTGCCCCGGCGAAGGCGTTGGCGGCGATCAACATGGCCCGCGCCGCAGCTCGCGCCCATGTTTGGGCGGCAGCCGGGGAGCACTCGCCGCTGCACGGAGTCAGCAAAGATGCGCCGTTGGTCGTGGACTTGGATGCGACCCTGTTGACCTCGCACTCGGAGAAAGAAGACGCCCGTCCGACGTGGAAGAAAGGGTACGGGTTTCACCCACTGGCGGCATTCGTGGATCACGGTGCCGACGGGACAGGGGAACCCCTGGCGGTCCTGCTGCGGCCCGGGAATGCTGGCTCGAACACCGCTGCGGATCACATCGAGGTCACACGCGACGCGCTCAAGCAGTTACCGAGAGGCTATCGGTCGGGTCGGAGGGTGATGATCCGCACCGATTCCGCCGGCGGGACGCACGGATTCCTGGACTGGCTCACCGTCAAGCACCGGAACCTGGGCTACTCGGTCGGGTTCCCCATCCACGGCGCAGTCGAAGCAGCCCTACCCCTGGTCCCGAAGAACGCGTGGACCCGGGCCTACAACAGTGACGGGATCGAACGCGACGGTGCCTGGGTCGCCGACCTCACCGGGATGCTGGAGTTGTCATCCTGGCCTGCCGGGATGCGCGTCATCGTCCGTAAAGAAGTCCCTCACGTCGGAGCTCAGCTGAGGATCACCGACGTCGATGGGATGCGCTATACCGCGCTGGCCACCAACCAGGAGCACGGGCAACTGGCGGACCTGGAAGTCCGGCACCGGTTACGTGCCCGCTGCGAGGACCGGATCCGTAACGCCAAGGACACCGGGCTGGCGAATCTGCCCTTGCACTCATTTGCGGCGAACACGCTTTGGTGCCACCTGGTGATGCTCGCCTCCGAACTCATGGCCTGGGCTCAGATGCTCGCGCTCCACGGCACGAAAGCCAGACAGTGGGAACCGAAAAGACTCCGGGCGAGGATCTTCGAAATCGCCGGCAGGATAAGCTCCCACGCCCGAAGGCTGACCGTTCA
>NZ_AZSA01000301.1 GCF_000520555.1 Arthrobacter sp. Br18
AACGTGGCAGGCCAGCCGCCACCGTTTCCCGTGCGGCGGTACTCGAGGTTCCAGCATGCATAGCCGCGCTGCGCCAGGTCCCGTGCCAGGGGTTCGCCCAGTTCCGCGCCGTACGTGGAGCGCCAGTATCCGCCGTGGATGATCACCACGATGCCTGCTGCCTGGCCCGCGGGCAGGTAGAGGTCGGCGAACTGGCTCGCGTCCTCGCCGTAGGTGTATCGCTGCGGTGACATGGCCGGATCCCTTGCTGCAGCTTCCCCCCGGGTGCCGTCCGGCGGTCGCCGCGCGCATGCAGCGGCCACGGCCGCCGAGGCCGCTGCCACGAAAGCCAGAACCGCGCGCCGTCCCGGATGCTTCACAGGGGAAGCCTAGCTGCCACGGGAAGTTAGGATGAGGAATACCCTTGGAACTGGAGGCCCTGTTGAGCGCCTGGGACGATCTCGAGAACCGCCTGCGCCCTGCAGTCGAAGCAAGCACGCATGAGTTCGAACGCGTTCGGCCCGCCCTGGTGGAGGTCACCGAGGAGATGCGCAGGAGCATGCAGGACATCTTCGACTCCTCCGAACTGCACCCGCTGTTCGTCACCGCGCGCACCAAGACGGTGGAGTCCTTCCGTGACAAGGCCTCGCGTACGCTCGCCTCACCGGACGCCGACGCCGCACCCACCCTCGTGTTCCCCGAGCCGATGCGCAACCTCACCGATCTCGTGGGCGTCCGCGTCATCACCACGCTGCCCCATGAGGTGGACCTCGCCGCCAACCTGATCAAACGCCAGCGGCAGGACTTCGATTGCCGGGGGGACCGCGAGAAGGACATCGGGTCCATCGAATCCGGCACCTACGGCTACTCGAGCCGCCACCTCATCATGCGCACCATCCACCACGACGCGGTGCGCCGCTTCCAACAGGTGCAGGACCCGGCGTCGAAGGCAGGCGGGAGTTATCTTTTCGAGGTGCAGATCCGCACGGTGCTCGCCCACGCCTGGTCCGAGATCGAGCATGACATCCGGTTCAAGGCCGCGAACCCGAAGGCCTGGAGCCCCTATTTCGACCGCCAGTTCACCGGGACTGCCGCGATGCTCGAAACCGTCGAGTCAGCCTTCGCCGAACTGCATGAGCGGTATGAGACGGTCACTGGTTTCTGGGATGAGGACGGGGAGGGCAGCGCGCCGCTGACTCCCAACCGGATCCGGCATATCTGGCAGACCCTGCTCCCGCACGTCGACAGGAAAGCCGATGACAACTGGGGGTGGGCGGCCGAGCTGCTGGCCGCGCACGAACTCCGGACCACCATCGAGCTCGCGGCGCTGCTGCAGGCCGACACCATCACGACGGTGCGCCGGGCACTTGACCACCGCTATTCCCCCGGACCCGACCGCCTGCTGGATGACATGCTGCTGTGGCACTACGGCGGACGCCACATCGACCTGACCGCCGAGGAGCCCGGCGCGGAACCCAGTCCACGCCGCGACAGCCTGCAGCGCAGGTACCGGCAGATGCAGGCTTTCCGGTCGCGCGAGGCAACCGGCAACGGGCGGTAGGTTCACCTCACTCCGCGAATACGCGGTACTTCTCGATCCGCCTGCGCCTCCGGATTTCCGACGGCAGAGACGCCACGGACCAGAGCTCGTATTCGATGGCCGCTCCCATGCGGGAGCAGAAGGCACGCGGCTCCTCAGCGGCGTCCGGCCGTTCATCCACCACGTGGTCCACGGTTCCGCGGGCAGCAAGGGCAGCGACATTGACGCCCTGGGCGTCCGACATGCGATCGGCGAACTCCGTGGTCCGGTGGACGATCACGCTCGCGCCCTCGGGCGGCAGGGGTGAAAGCCAGGCGTGCTGCGCCGCGATGGTGCGGTCCGCCGGCAGGAGCGCGAGCGCCCCTCCGCCTGCTCCCTGGCCGAGGAGCACCGAGACCGACGGCGAGGAGAGCCCGATGAGATCGTGCAGGGATCGCGCGATTTCGCCGGCCAGTCCGCCCTCCTCCGCTTCCTGGGAGAGCGCCGCCCCGGCGGTGTCGATGACGGTCAGGAGCGGCAGGCCGAGCTCCTCGGCGAGCTTCATGCCGCGCCGCGCCTCCCGGAGGGACGCGGGGCCCATCGCGGCGTCGTCGTTCCGGCGGGGGCGCTGGTGTCCCAGCACCACGCAGGGCTGGCTGCCGAAGCGGGCCAGGGCCAGGAACAGGCCTGGATCCTTTTCGCCCTGACCGGTGCCGTTGAGGGGAAGGACATCCTGTGCCCCGAATGCGAGCAGCCGCCGCAGGTCCGGACGCCGCCGGTTCCGCGAAATGAGGATCGACGACCACGCTGTACTGTCCGCGGGCCGCACTCCCAGCGTCTTTGGAGGAGCCGGGGGCATTCCGGGAGTTGCCACGAGGACGTTGAGGGCCTGGTCCACGATTCCTGACAGCTGCGTGGGGCTGACGACGGCGTCGATCAGCCCCTTGTCGAACAGGTTCTCGGCGGTCTGGACACCCTCCGGAAAAGGCTGCCCGTACAGCGCCTCATAGACCCGCGGACCAAGGAATCCGAGCAGCGCACCCGGTTCGGCGACCGTCACATGGCCCAGCGATCCCCAGGACGCCATCACGCCGCCGGTCGTGGGATGCCGCAGGTAGACAAGGTAGGGCAGGCCTGCCTGCCGGTGCGCGCGAACAGCTCCGGTGATGTCCACCATGGCGAGGAATGCCGGCGTACCCTCCTGCATCCGGGTCCCGCCCGACGCCGGACCGGCCAGGAGCGGCAGCTTCTCACGCGTGGCCCGCTCGATGGCCGACACGATCCTGCGGGCAGCGGCGGAGCCGATCGAGCCGGCGAGGAAGCGGAATTCAGAGACGAGAACCGCGACGCGCCGGCCGCGGATCAGCCCCTCTCCCGTGAGCACCGATTCATCGGCGCCGCTCTTCTCCCGCGCCCGCTCCAGCTCCTCGGCGTAGCCTTCCCTGCCCTCGATCGGCTCGGTCACCGGCGAATCCCAGGAGGTGAACGAGCCGGAATCAAGGACGACGTCGATCAGCTCACGTGCCGAGAGGTGTCCGGGAGGGTCTGTCACCGGCGTGCCGGTCACCG
>NZ_AZSA01000302.1 GCF_000520555.1 Arthrobacter sp. Br18
CCGAACATCAGGGTCCGTCGCTGTACGTCGTAGTACACCGTTTCGGAGGTTGAGAGGAGGTCCTGAAGGTTATCTGCGTCGTCGGCGCTGAGGGTGAGGACTTCTTCCCAGGCTCCCTGATCAAGGACGAGCTGGAGGGTCCATGCACCGGGCTGGCCGGCTTCGCCTGCAACCCAGCTGAACTGATAATGGCTGAGCTGACGGACTTTGATGCTGTCATCGGTCACGGGCTGATTCAGATTAGGTGACATGCGTATCACTCCTTGCAAGGCGTGCTCTAAGCGACGCCTGCATCGCCGGGATGGGACGGAAAAACCTGCCGCGCTGGGCAGTTCAGATCCGACCGCTCATTGCATCACCACCGTAGTCCCGGCGCGGGAACGAAGTAAACGACGCGGTGAAGCTACTGGAAAAGCTTGACGGATGATCCTGCAGAAGACGTAGCGGAGCACACTGGGGTGAAGGATCGTTGCTTTTCACCATCAAACCCTCACAGGTTCCAGGACCTGGATGGTGTGGAAGCTGTCACTGCGGGGTCGGCCGCAGGTAGGGCACGATGATGATGGACGTTTGTGAGTACTGGGTTGAACGGTGGGTTCGGGCCTGAAACCCTTCGCCATGATGAATGATGGGAAGGTGGAGCGCCCTTGATGCTCGATATTGCGAGTTTGGGGGTCGCTTTCGGGGTGGTGGCCCTGACCTTATTGGTATTGTCCTACTCGCTCACGTACCGCCGCACGCGCTCGGTCTACAGTGCGTGGTGGTGTGCGGCGATCGCCCTGTTCTTCGCCGGTTCCCTCGCCTACCTCCTCCACGATGCTCACCAGGTGTGGGCGAATCCGTTGGGAAACACCTTGGTCGTCGGTGGGGCCGCCAGTGTCTGGGCTGCTGCCTGCTCGCTGAGGGCGGGAAGGCCTCGGGCCTGGCAACTCGTGGCAGGACCTGTCCTTACCGCTATTGCATCGGTGGTGGATAGTCCTGGCTCCAACTATTGGGCGGGAGGCCCGGTGCTGTTGGCACTGATATTCCTGATCAGTGGGCTGGCGGCTTTTGAATTGTGGCGGCCCGACCCCGAGAGGACCCGCGCACAACGTCCGTTAGCTATCGCTGCTGTCTTCCTCGCCGGATACTATTTCTTTCGGTGGATCGCCTTCCTTGCCGGCGGACCCGACGGATACGTTTTCGCCGTGTTCTTCAATTCCTCGGTCACCACGCTCACCACCCTGGTGCTCCTTGTCGTAGCGTCCTTCACCATGACGACGCTCAGCAATGAACAGGCCACGAGGAAGCTGCACACCCAGGCAACCCAGGACGGATTGACCGGTTTGTTGAACCGTGCGGGTTTCCTTGACCTGGCCGCCGATGAAGTACGGCGCATCACGCGGACCAATGACCACGGGTCGCTGATCCTGGCCGATATGGATCACTTCAAAACCGTCAACGATACCTACGGTCACGCCGCCGGAGACTCAGCACTCCAGGCCTTCGCGACGGCATGTACCAGCAGCCTGCGCACCACCGACCTGGTAGGGCGCTACGGCGGCGAAGAATTCATCTTCCTGCTGCCAGGAGCCAACCCGAACCAGGCCGAAATCATCACCACGAACATCAACCGCACCCTAAAAAACTTGCAGGCCGACCAGGCATTTCCGTTACCGACGGTCAGCTACGGCATCGCTCCCCTCAGCACGGGCACCCAGGACCTAGACCTGGACCTGGACCTGGACACCATTATTGAAGCAGCCGACGCCGCACTGTACGAAGCGAAATCTCAAGGACGGAACCGGGCTGTGCAAGCAACAACACCCACGCCGGCCTCCCACAGAAACGCAGGCAAACGGCCAAAACCCGGGGAGTAACTACCACGCCGCAAAGCGACGGATCATTCCTGTCACCTTCGACACTGGTTCAAATACCATCAGTCGGCGACGACGACGGACGGCGGCGTGTACAAAGCGAACTTTTCGGGCAAGGAAATGTCCCAGGCCGAGTTTCTTAGATCGAGCGGGCGCCACCAGCTCAGCGTCGCGCGACGCGGGAGGTAGTGATTCTACGCAGGTTCGAGCGGGCGCCACCAGCTCAGCGTCGCGCGACGCGGGAGGTAGTGATTCTACGCAGGTGCACCCGGTTGGCGATGTCATTGCCGGCAAAAACGGTCAGAATAATCGACAACGCGACCAGCGCAAGCATCAGGTAAAGCCCCATCAGCATGCGAACACCAGACTGCGCCTCGTCCAGTACCGATAAACCTCCCAGAAGGCCCACCGTCCAAAAAACTGACACGACAATCAGGACTACCAGGGAGGGAAGAAACTCCCGGTACTCTCGAAAGAAGCTTCGTCCTGTGGGTTACGTCCCGTGGAGTGGTGTAGTTTCCCGCGGTGAGCGTGCTGCTCCGGCAAGGTAGTGAGCCATCGTGCGATGGTCAGTGAGTACCGATCAAAGTCACTCACAGAAAGACACAAACACACGGTGGCTCTAGACCAGTCTGCCCTGCTTGACCTGCTTGGACAATTGAAACTCACCGACGTGCCCGATCGGATTCGTACCGCTACCGAAACTCTGTATCAGCAGCTCATCGAGGCGGAGGCTACCGCGTTCATCGGTGCTGCCCCGTTCGAAGGCTCCGAGGCGCGCACGACCCAGCGCAACGGGTCCCGGGCCCGGACGTTGACGACCACCGCGGGGGATCTGAATTTGAAGATTCCCAAGCTGCGGGCCGGCTCGTTTTTCCCGGCCTTGCTGGAGCGCCGCCGCCGGGTTGATCAGGCCCTGTACGCGGTCGTGATGGAGGCCTACCTCCACGGGGTTTCTACCCGTAAGGTCGATGACCTGGTCAAAGCCCTTGGTGCGGATACCGGGATTTCGAAGTCTGAGGTGTCCCGGATCTGTGAGGACCTCGATCATGAAGTCGGTGCGTTCCGCGACCGGGACCTCTCGGCCCTGGAATACCCGTACGTGTTCCTGGACGCCACCTA
>NZ_AZSA01000303.1 GCF_000520555.1 Arthrobacter sp. Br18
GTGATTTGGGAGGAGAACAGGCCTTCGCGGCGGAGGAAGGCGCCCTTGGCTCCGGGGCCGTCGAGGGACTCGTAAGTTTCCAGGATCGAGAGTTTTTCCCCTGGGGTGAAGGAGCGGCGGAGGGGGCGATCTGCACTAGGTTTTTCGGGATCAGCCATGGATCCACCGTCGGTGTTGGCGGTGGGCGAAGCAGGTGCGGTGGTCACAGGGAATCGGTTTCCAAATCTCGCCCTTAAGGAGTCAGTGGGAAAAGTGGCGGTGTCTCACCCAATGCTGACAGACAGGGGGCCGGGCTCACCGATCTTCAGCGCCCACGGTGCCGCCGGGACGGTTAGCGTAGACGCCTTGGAATGCAGAAGGGGAGCGAGCCATCGGCCCGCTCCCCTTCCAATCATCTAGCCCGGCGTCAGTGGGGGTCCTGCTGGGTAGCTTTCTGCTCGTCGGCCGCGAGGTCGGCGTCGATGGCGGCCTGGCGCGCCTTCGGGCTCAGCAGGCTCGCGACCACCGCGACAACGATGGTGAGCACGATGACGGCGAGGGACACGAAGGTGGGAATCTCCGGCGCCCATTCGATGTGCTGGCCACCGTTGATGAACGGCAGCTCGTTGACGTGCATCGCGTGCAGCACGAGCTTCACGCCGATGAACGCGAGGATGACGGACAGCGCGTGCTTGAGGTAGATCAGCCGGGTCATCAGCCCGCCCAGCAGGAAGTACAGCTGGCGGAGCCCCATGAGCGCGAAGATATTGGCAGTGAAGACGATGAAGGCACTCTGTGTGAGGCCGAAGATCGCCGGGATGGAGTCGACCGCGAAGAGCAGGTCGGTCAGCCCGATGGTGACGAAGACGATGAGCATCGGCGTGAAGACCTTCTTGCCGTCGACCACCGTCCGCAGCTTGCCGCCGTCGTACGTGTCCGACATCGGGACCACGGTGCGGAGCTTCTTGATCAGCTTGTTCTCGCCCGCGTTCTCTTCGTCCTCACCGGAATCGGTGGCCTGCTTGTAGGCGGTGTAGAGCAGGAACGCGCCGAAGATGTAGAAGATCCAGCTGAAGTTCTCGATCACGGCGGCGCCCAGGGCAATGAAGATACCGCGGAGGACCAGCGCGATGATGATACCCACCATCAGCACTTCCTGCTGGTACTTCCGGGGCACCGAGAAGCGGGCCATGATGATGATGAAGACGAACAGGTTGTCGATGCTGAGGCTGTACTCGGTGATCCAGCCAGCAACGAATTGGCCGCCGTACTCGGCACCGGTGAAGAAGAACATCAGCGCGGCGAAGATGAGGGCAAGGCTCACATAGAAGGCGACCCACAGGCCGGCCTCCTTCATGGAAGGCTCGTGGGGCCGCTTGACGACCAGCAGCAGATCGAAAAGCAGGATGATTCCGAGGACGACGAACGTGCCGACCTCGAACGCGAGTGGTAATGCGGGCATGGATGACCTTCCAGGGCTGCGACGGAATGGCGTAAGTCTCTCCGCCGCGGCGTTTCGCCGGCCGACCGCTACGCCCGGCGGGGCTGCACTGCCTCGCGTGTTGACGTTCGTAGCGCTTGGGATACTCCCCTACGTGGGCTCAATGCTACCGGTTGTGCCCGGCCTGCGGCGAAATCGCTTCCCGGGCCTCGAGCCGCTGGACATGATCCACAATCTCCGGTTCGTCCCAGTACCGGCCGTGGCCGAGCACCTCACCGTGGGCGTCGGTGGGCGGCAGTTCGACATTGACGGCACCGGGCACCGGGAAGCCGATAGGGTCCGTGGCCCGCCAGAAGTTGTACCAGGTGGTGCATCGCCCCGCCAGAGCCGGAAACCAGTCGGGTGGGAAATAGCCGGGAAAGAACACGGCGTAGAGGGAGGCAAGCGGTGAGCCGGTGGTGATGAGATGCCGCTCACCACTATCGACGCCGTCCGGCCGTGCCCTTTCGCTTTCGCTTTCGGCCAGCAGGAAAGCGGTGAGGACGCTCCCCTGGCTGTAGGCGACGAGGGCGACCTCGAGTGGACCGGCTTCAGTCACCTGGGAGCGGAGCCCTGCCACTACCCGGTTCCGGTAGGACGCTCCCGCCAGAGGGTGGTCCCGCACGGGCCAGAAACCCGCGATGTCGGCCACCTTCCCGAGGACCTCCTGGACAGGCTGGACCTGGCGCAGGACAAGCGTGAGGATTACCGCTGCCCCTGCAACCTGCAGGAGGAGCACCGCAAGGGCGAGCCACACCCCGCCGAGGTTTCCCTCACCGAAGCTGATAGCCAGAGCCGTTCCTGCAGCAGCCAGGACCGCGCCGAGCGGAACCGCCACGGGAAGAAGGGCTGGCGCGTCCCCGATGACCCGGTGCCACCACAGGTATCTCTGCATCCGGGTTCGCCACAGGGCGGTGAGGCCCAGTCCCGGGCGTACAAGCACGACGGCGGCCGCCGCTGCGGCGAACGCCGTCAGGGCGATTCCGGCCAGGAAGGGAAACAGGTCCAGCCTGCTGTCACCGAGGTCCAGCGGCTCGTCCCGTGCGAGCAGGACACGCAGGCCGGCCTCCGCGCCGACCGGGGCAAGATCGAACAGCCGGACGAGGTAGCCGAGCAGGTTGTCGAGCACGAGGCGCACCAGCGCGTACACGGAGTGCATCAGCAGGAGCGCAGCGATCAGCAGGCCGCTCGCACCAGCGGCCGGCACCAGGGGACGCCGGCTGTGCCGCCCGCCCGCTGCGTGCAGCGCTATCGACA
>NZ_AZSA01000304.1 GCF_000520555.1 Arthrobacter sp. Br18
GCGGTGTCGGACACCGTCATGGCTTCGGCTGCCATGCAGAACCTGGAGATGTCGGCCCAGATCTCCATCAAGCTCAACCGTTCCCACCTCATCACCGGCAGGGAAGCGCTGATCCTGCCCTGCAAGGGCCGCACCGAGATCGACATTCAGGAGACCGGCGAACAGTTCGTCTCCGTCGAGGACACCGTCTGCGCCGTCCACCCCTCCTGGGGCAGCGTAGAGCCCGTGGCTCCCACGCTGCTGTCGGAGCCGGCCATTGTCAGCCGCCTTGCGCTGGCAACGATCGGGGACAAGATCGACGCCGACTGGGCCGGCTTCGAGAAGAACTACGACCTCATCCGCGACCACATTTCCCACGTCGTTGAAGCCTGCGAGGACTACAACACCCGGATCCGGCAGGAGGGCGGATTCGTCCTGGCGAACGGCCCGCGGGATTCACGGACCTTCAACACGCCCACCGGCAAGGCGGTGCTGACCGTCAACGCCCTGGAGCCCGTGGAACGGCCGGAAGGAACGCTGATCCTTCAGACCCTGCGCTCGCACGACCAGTTTAATACCACCATCTACGGCCACAATGACCGCTACCGGGGCATCAAGAAGGGCCGCCATGTAGTGATGGTCAACCCGGAGGACATTGCGGAGCTGGGACTCGAGGACGGCCAGAATGTTGACCTGCACGGCATTTACGAGGACGGTGTGGACCGGGTGTGGAGCAAGATCCGCGTGGTGTCCTATCCCACCCCACGCGGCTGCGCTGCTGCCTACTACCCCGAGGCCAATGTCCTGGTGCCCCTTGAGCATGTCGCCGAGGGCAGCAACACCCCGGTGTCGAAGCAGATCATCGTGCGGCTCACCCCGGCGGTCGACACGTCCACCGACAAGGAGGACTTCACCTTCCTCGCCCGGAAACCTGCGGTGCAGCCGGAAACACAGAGTGAGACGGTAGGCATCTGAGGCAAGCGGCGCCTTCCGCCGGAAACTGCCGGACCCTGAGCGGATCGGGACGGTAGGCCTCGACGACAGGCGGCGCCCGCGTTTATAGACTGCTGGAACCTGCCCGCGCAAGCGGCAGGTTCCAGCAGTCGAGTCGAGGCAGGCACCAGGGTGAGCGGAAGCAGGACAGGTACGCCGAAGGATCCCGTCCAGCAACGAGTTCTCCGTGTCCTGGTGTTCGCGCAGATCCTCGGCGGAATCGGAATGGGCGCAACACTCTCCCTTGGTGCACTGCTCGCAGCCGAGACCTCCGGCTCAAGTGCCTGGTCCGGGATGGCAGCCACCATGAGTACCCTGGGCGCAGCGACCGCTGCGGTCCCGCTTGCAACCCTCGCCCGCAATCGTGGACGTCGGGTCTCCCTGTCCACCGGCGCCACCGTTACGGGGGGAGGAGCGATCCTCGCTGTCACCGCGGCGTCGCTGTCCCTGTTCTGGCTCCTGCTCGTGTCCCTGGCGCTGCTCGGCGCCGGTGGAGCCACAAGCCTCCAGGCACGTTTTGCGCGCTACCGACCTCGCCGCCTCCGGCACCCGTGGCCGGGACCTCTCAATCATCGTGTGGTCCACCACGGTGGGCGCAGTCCTCGGCCCCAACCTCTTTGAGCCGGGCCAGGCGGTCGCCGTCGTCCTGGGCCTGCCGGCCCTCAGCGGCGGCTTCGTGTTCTCCATTGCCGCCCAGGCAGCAGCGGCACTGGGCTACGCGGTGGGCTTGCGGCCCGATCCGCTGCTCACCGCACTGGAGCGAAGCACGACGGCGCACTCGGCGGCTGCTGTGACCGCAGCAGCCCCGGTGGCTGTGCCCGGCGCGGCTGTACCCATCGCGGCAACCCTGCCCGCGGAAAGTTCCAGCAGCCCCGGAAACCCGCAGGAACCGGAGCCCGGTGCCGGCGGAAAGCCCTCCAGCAGGCGCGCCCTTGCGATCCTCCGGGACAACCCGGCGGCCAGGTACGCCGTCGCGTGCATCGCGATCAGTCATTCCGCCATGGTCGCGCTGATGTCCATGACGCCCCCCTATCGGCCAGACTCGTTAGAGACCGCTTCTTTAACGAGAATGAAGGCTGAAGGCAGGAGGGAAACTACGCCATGACCATCAATACATCAGCAGGAACCAGCGAGCCCATACTGGAAGTACCACGCGGCCAGGACCCGGAGGCATCGCAGCAGGGCCCGCGCACCAATCGGCAGGCACGCAGGACCTTTAGCGCCGAGTTCAAACGCTCGATCGTCCAGGAATACGACGCAGCATCGAACGGTTCCAAAGGTGCGGTATTGCGCCGTGAACGGCTTTACGACTCCCATATCCAGGAATGGCGGGCCGCGTTCGAAGCTGGCACCCTGGACAAACCGGCAGCAGGTACACGCCGTGGCCGGCCGAAGAAAACATCCGAACAGGCCCAGATTGATCAGCTGACCAAGGAGCTAAACGCGGAACGCACCGCGCACGAGAAGACCCGCGGCAAGCTGGTTTCTTCGGATGCCGCCTTGGATACCTTGGGAAAAGGAGTCGCGTTCTTGGAAGCTCTCTCATCGAAGGACGCCTCATCACCAGCACCGGCTACCAGTGCTGGCAAGCAGAGAGCGTAGCGGAGCTCAGCCCGCTGATTGGGGTGGTGAAGGCCTGCAAGCTGGTGGGCCGCTCGCGGGCGACCCAACACCGCCAGGGGAATCCGAAACCCCGGGTGCACGGGCCCTGGCCCAAGGCACAGCACCCGGCCGAGCTCTC
>NZ_AZSA01000305.1 GCF_000520555.1 Arthrobacter sp. Br18
AGCATGGTGAACATCGGGCTGAACGCCACCACCGGGATCGCCAATGCCAGGCTGATCCAGAACCGGTCCTTGAACATCGCGGTGGAATGGCCGGCGTGCTGCCCATGGCCGTGGACCTGGTGCTCATCATCCACCGCGTGGTGCTGGGCTCCCAGTGCTGAGTGGGGGGCATCCTCCGGCAGGGCCTGACCGTGGGTCCGCTCATCCGCCGGCCCACGCTGGTCCTCGTGCTGAGGTGGTGGTGTTGTGTGGTGGCCAGCTGCATTGTGTGTCATGACGATCATTCCTCCGGGCACGTGATCGGGCACCGCCTGGGTGTCCGTATCGCTGGGTGTCCTGGGTGTCCTGGTGGTGCTGGGGTTGTGCCGGATCAGCTCATCAGGAGCTGGTAACCGGCCTGTTCCACTGCTGTCGCGATGACCGTGGAGGGAATGGCCTGTGTACTGATGACGCTGACCGTTGAGACACCACCCGGGACAAGGGCGATCCGTACGTCGCGGACGCCGTCCAGTTCGCCCAGGGTGTCAGTGACGCGTGAGGCGCAGGAGCCGCAGGTCAGTCCCGTGACGGAAAAATCCGCTGGTACCTCCCCTTCACGGACCTGGTTTGTTGCCGGGGCTTCGTCCCGTGGTACGCAGCAGGCGCAGCCGGAGGGCCCTGTCTCGGTCAGGGGCCGGGTGGTGACTGAGGTACTACACATGAGGATCTCCAAAGTGTGAGGAAGTGTCTTCTAGGAGGGGAAAAGCGCCGGTCGGGGACCGGGTCGTGCTGACAGTCCTGTGAAGGTGAGTGGGTATGCCAATACCCTGAACATATACCCCTAGGGGGTATATGTCAAGAGGGTCGATGATATCCACAGAGTCGGTTATTTCCTCGCTTCCACCCGGCACCAGTGGTTAGCGTGGAGGTCAGGGACGGGCCGGATTCTTATTGGCCTCGGACCCTGACCCACGACCAGCAGCTGAACCGACGGAGAAGGAGCAGATCAATGACTCACATCACTTCCATGCTCGAGACGTACCCGAAGGACCTCGGCGACATCGACCGCGCGAAGCTCGCCGAGTGCATCGCGGCCTGCTTCGAATGCGCACAAACCTGTACGGCGTGCGGGGATGCCTGCCTGAGCGAGGATATGGTCTCCGAGCTCACCAAGTGCATCCGCACCAACGCGGATTGTGCCGACATCTGCAGTACCACCGGTCGGATCCTGTCCCGCCACACCGGCTACGACGCGAACATCACCCGAGCGATGCTGCTGGCTTGCGAAGTGGCCTGCAAGGCATGCGCCGAGGAATGCGAACAGCACGCAAGCATGCACGAGCACTGCCGGATCTGCGCCGAAGCATGCCGCCGCTGTGAAACCGCATGCCGGGAGCTCGCCGCAACCCTCGGCTGACCTCTTTACGTCAGAGGGCCGGTGAGCGTCGTGAGGCACCGTACGGACTGACGATTCCCGGCCAGCGCATCACTCAGGCAGGGCGTGCCGACGGAGCTGTCGGTAGCTGCCTATGGTGTGGCGCCGAACCGGCGGAGTCGTAGAGAGTTGGCGACGACGAGGACGGAACTGGCGGCCATCGCGGCTCCGGCGAGCATCGGGTTCAGCAGGCCAAGGGCGGCCACGGGGATGCCGACGGCGTTGTAGAAAAACGCCCAGAACAGGTTCGTTTTGATGGTTCCGAGAGTTTTACGGGACAGTTCGATGGCTTGGGCGACCTGTTTGAGGCTGCTGCCCATGACGGTCAGGTCCGCGGCTTCGATGGCGACGTCGGTGCCCGAGCCCATGGCGATACCCAAGTCGGCCTGGGCGAGGGCGGCCGCGTCGTTGACCCCGTCACCGGCCACCGCCACGGTTCTCCCTGCAGCCTGGAGTTTCTGGACGGCGGCGACTTTCTGGTGGGGAAGGACTTTGGCCATCACATCGTCGGGGGTGATGCCGACTTCCGCGGCGACTTTCGCCGCGACCGCTTGATTGTCGCCGGTGAGCAGGATCGGCCGTAACCCGAGGTCTTTGAACCGGCGGATCGCTGCCGCGGAGCCGTCCTTTACGGTGTCGAAGAGGCTGATCAGTCCTGCGGCTGAGCCATCGACAGCAACCCAGATGACTGTTGCCCCTGCCTGCTGCAGGGTTTCCAGGGCCGCCTGCTGGTCGGCCGTGATGGGGATCTGATTTTCTCGCAGCCAGGAGTTGGTGCCGGCGATGACGGTGCGGCCGTTGACGGTGCCGCGGACGCCACCGCCGGCGGCGCTGGTGAAATCAGTGACTGCCGGGACCATGCCGTGCCGTGCAGCGGCGGCGGCGATTGCTTCGGCAATAGGGTGTTCGCTGGCGGTTTCCAGCCCGCCGGCTAACGCGAGGACATCCTCTTCGGGCAGTGGTCCCAAGGTGGTGACGTCGGTGACGGAGAGTTTGCCGGTAGTCACGGTTCCGGTCTTATCCAGCACGATCGTGTCCACGGTGCGGGTGTCCTCCATCACCTGAGGGCCCTTGATGAGGATCCCGAGCTGGGCACCCCGACCGGTTCCGGTGAGCAGGCCCACCGGTGTTGCCAACCCCAGGGCGCACGGGCAGGCGATGACCAGGACGGCCACCGCGGCAGTGAACGCAGAGGACGTGTTCCCGGTGAAAATCATTCACAGGATGAACGTGGCGACCGCGATGACCAGGACGATGGGCACGA
>NZ_AZSA01000306.1 GCF_000520555.1 Arthrobacter sp. Br18
GGGACGGCGGCTGCTACCAGACCTTCCAGGGCGGCGAAGTGCTCTGGTCTGCCGCCAGCGGAGCGCACCTCAGCCGGCAGGGCGGCATCCGCAACGCCTACCGGGCCCAGGGAGCCGAAAGCGGAATCCTCGGCTACCCCACCGGCGCGGAAACCTGCGGCCTTCGGGACGGCGGCTGCTACCAGGCCTACCAACGAGGCGAAATCCTCTGGTCCGCCGCCACCGGCGCCCAATTCACCCACCACGGCGGCATCCGCACCGCCTACCGGGCCGCAGGCGCAGAAGCCGGCACCCTCGGCTACCCCGTCAACAGGGAAATCTGCGGCATCCGCGACGGCGGCTGCTACCAGTCCTTCCAGCGCGGCGAGATCTTCTGGTCCGCCGCCACCGGAGCGCACCTCAGCCGCCAGGGCGGCATCCGCGACGCCTACCGGGCAGCAGGAGCCGAAAACGGAATCCTGGGCTACCCCGTCAACACCGAAATCTGCGGACTCCGCGACAGCGGCTGCTACCAATCCTTCCAAAACGGCGAGATCCTCTGGTCCCCCGCCACCAACGGCCACCCCACCATCACCGGACCCATCCGCACCACCTACCGCGCCCAGGGAGCCGAAAACGGCACCCTCGGCTACCCCACCACCACCCAAACCTGCACCACCAACCAATGCACCCAAACCTTCCGCAACGGAACCCTCACCTGGACCCCCACCACCGGAGTCCGCATGACACAGCGATAACAGCCGCAAAAACACCTCTGCACTACCGGGCTGATCCACTGCCTGTCGCACAGCGTCAACGATCTGGAGATTCTGCCGTGAAATCATCGAACACCCTGCGTCTGGCGTGCCGGTCCGCGCTGCTCGCATCCCTGCTCGTCGGCCTGCTGACTCCGGTTGCTGCGGTAGCCGACACTTTCGATGCGCCGCCGTCGAGCGAATCGCTTCCTTCAGGAACGCCGGAACCGGTTTCAACGGCGGGGCCGGGGCCCGTCGCTGGTAATCTCCCTGAGCCGTCGGCCGAATCCGAGGTGCCCGGGTCCGGGACGTCGGAGCCGCCCACGACGGCTGCATCCGAGCCCCCCGCGGGCGCTCCCCCGGTGCTTTCAGCGGAGGACGAGCTGGCACAGAGGCTCCAGGGTGCGAGCCTCGGCCAGGGGCTCGCCCGGATCGCCGAGCATGGCAACCCGCAGGTACCCACCAGCGAGGAGCGGGGCCTGATGGCGGCTGCACGAAATGGTGCGGCGACGGATTCCACGACTCCCGATTCGTTCGCTGCGGCGACGAACTACTGGACCCCCGGAGGGGTGCTTGGCGTTGATGTCAGCAGCCATCAGGGCACGGTCGACTGGACCGGGGCCTGGAACTACGGATCACGTTTCGCCTACGTCAAGGCCACCGAGAACACCAACTACCTCAACCCATTCTTCGCCCAGCAGTACGCGGGAGCCGAGGCAGCGGGCATGCTGCGCGGGGCGTACCACTTCGCCCTGCCCAGCCTGTCGGACGGAAGAACCCAGGCAGACTACTTCGTCCGGAACGGAGGCGGGTGGTCGCCGGACGGCAAGACCCTCCCCCCGCTCCTCGACGTCGAGTACAACCCTTATGCCTCCCTGGGCAACAGCTGCTACAACATGACCCCGTCCCAGACGGTCACCTGGATCCGGGACTTCTCCAACCGGATGGTTCAACTGACCGGCCGCGTTCCCATGATCTACACGACCGCTGACTGGTGGAACACGTGCACCGGCAACTCAAGTGCCTTCGGGGACCAACCGCTTCACCTGGCCCGCTACAGCAATTCGTCGGCGGGCACCATGCCGTCCGGTTGGAGCAACTACAACCTGTGGCAGTACACCGACTCCGGGCCCGTGGTGGGCGATTGGAACCAGTGGCGCGGCGATCTCACCAGCCTGCGCGACTTCGCACGCAATGGACCTTCGGTTCCGGCTCCCCTGTCGCGGGAGGCGGTGGCGAAGCCGTTCATTGATGGTGCTGCCGCGTCGACGCCGACCCTGGGCGCGCCGGTGTCGGAGGTTGTGTGCGGTTTGAAGGACAACGGCTGTTACCGGGGCTATGCCAATGGTGCGGTGTTGTGGTCAGCAGGCTCCGGCGCGGCGGCCACGCTGAACGGTACCCTGCGCACGGCCTGGCTCAATTCCGGTGCGCAGAACGGGCCCATGGGTTATCCCCTGCGGGCCCAGGGCTGCGGCATCAAGGACAACGGCTGCTACCAGGCCTTCCAGGGCGGTGAAGTGCTCTTCTCCGCCGCCAGCGGAGCTCACCTCAGCCGGAGCGGGGAGATCCGTAACACCTACCGGGCAGCCGGAGCCGAGAACAGCGTCCTTGGCTTCCCCACCAACGGGGAGATCTGCGGCATCCGGGACGGCGGCTGCTACCAGACCT
>NZ_AZSA01000307.1 GCF_000520555.1 Arthrobacter sp. Br18
GTCGCTGTGGCCTGGACGAATTTGTTGACCAGGTCCACGGTCCAGTCCTCTGCGGTCCAGGTGCCGGGCTTATACAGTCCAAGGGCGGTGTTGAGCAGGACGTCTCCGGTGTAGACGACAGGAAACACGACGGCGATTGCTTTGGCTCCGTGGAGGCCGGAGTGAGCTGTGACGCCGTACGCTGAACCCCACATGGTTCCCAGTGCGAAGTGGGTGATCCAGTTCAGCTGTTCGCGCCCCTGCTCGGTCGTGGGATGGATGGGCAGGATCCGTTCGGCGAAATCCGCTGGCGCGTAGCTGGTTTCACGCCCGGTCAAAGGCATCTCAACAAGTTTTTGGAAAGCCGTCATCGCCACGGTTCCGGCAACGCCTGCCGCCATACCCCGGACGATCGATCCCATCATGGAAGGCTTCTGTTTGGTAAGCATGCTGTCGATTATTGTCTCGCCCAACTACATCCGCAACCACCGCAGAAGCCAGGGCGTGGTCATCATGGATTGATATTCCGTGGACCTTCCGTCGGTAATAGCGGGTTAGCCGCCCTCCCAAAGGAGAACTTCACCGCCCTTCCGCTGGCAGCCCTGCGCCGATCGTTGTTCATCGGAAGCGGTCCGTTGCGCGCAAGAGGACTTCGGTGGTCATACCGAGCACAATATGGGCGGCCAGGCCGCGTGCGTGTGCCTGCCAGGGATACCGGCCCGGTCCGGAGGCGATCCCGGTTAGCGGCGCGGCGGTCTCATCCATGACCACAAACAACGCCACACCATACAGGACACCGTGCCCGGTGCGCACCCATGGTCGTATCCGGCGCACTGCACCGTAAAGAGCCCCGGGCAGCATTCCCAGAGCATAGTGAAACACGGTCGCGCCCGGTCCCGGGCGCTGGTGTGTCGGGCTCACCCCGCTGACCTGGGCGGTTTCGTCCATGACCACAAACAGCGCCAGACCGTACAGGACACCGGATCCGGTGCGCACCGACGGTCGTATCCGGCGTACTGCACCGTAAAGGGCCCCGGGCAGCATGCCCAGAGCATAGTGAAACACGGTCGCGCCCGGTCCTGGCTGTTGGTCGGTCGGGCTCACCCCGCTGACCTGCGTGGCCTTTCTCAATGCACCAGCAGTGGCAGGCCTGCCCGGGGTGCCCGCCTGCACGCCGCGAATCTGGGCCGCGGTCCCGGCGTTCCCGTCCGCGTCCCCGTCGCGGGCCCTCAGGTCCCGGGTGAGAGTATGCATGTTTTCGCTTCGCAGCATGAACCACCCCACCTGGTCCATGGCCCAGACACCGACAGCACCCGCGGCAGCACCCAAAACCATATCAAGGCCAGCCGTGTGCAGTCCTGGCACCGGGACTCCTGCCCGGGTGGTGCGGTGGTTATTCAACCCGATCAACCCCTCTTTCCTGGACAGTAACTGCCGACCGATGATTGCCGACCTCTGCGGTGCGGGAATGGACCCAACACAAGCGGTTCCTTTCTTTCCGGCGGTAAACGTGAACATACTGAGACTGATAAGCATACTTACCACCAAAGAGGAGTTTGGGATCATGAGGGCACTTACCTGGCAGGGAAAGCGATCGGTCAGCGTTGAAGAGGTACCGGATCCCATCATCCAGGAACCCACCGACGCGATCATCAAAATCACGTCCACAGCGATCTGCGGCTCGGACCTGCACCTGTATGAGGTACTGGGCCCTTACATGAGCAAGGGCGACATCCTGGGTCATGAACCGATGGGAATCGTTCAGGAAGTCGGCAGTGCCGTCACGAATTTGAGAGTCGGCGATCGGGTGGTGATCCCCTTCAACATTGCCTGCGGGACTTGCCTGATGTGTTCTCTGAACCTGCAGTCGCAGTGTGAAACCACCCAGGTCCGGGAAAAAGGCCTCGGTGCGCGCATCTTCGGGTACTCCGAGCTCTATGGTTCTGTACCGGGCGGGCAGGCGGAATACCTGCGGGTTCCCTTCGCCGATTACGGCCCCTTTAAAGTTGGTCAAGATCTGCCCGATGTCCGTTATCTTTACCTCTCCGATATCGTTCCCACCGCTTGGCAGGGCGTGCAGTACGCGGACGTGCCCGACGGCGGCACCCTGGCGGTCTTCGGGTTGGGCCCGGTAGGGCAGTTCGCCGCCCGCGCGGGCGTGCACCTGGGTTACCGGGTCATCGGCATCGAGCCTGTGCCCGAGCGGCGTGCAATGGCCGAACGGCACGGCGTGGAAACCCTGGATTACAGTGACACCATCGGAGACGAGCTACGTGAAATGACCGAGGGCAGGGGCCCGAACTCCGTCGTGGAAGCCGTGGGCATGGAAGC
>NZ_KI914848.1:0-19216 GCF_000520555.1 Arthrobacter sp. Br18
GCCATCACCATCTGGCTCAAGGAATTAGGAGACACGCCCTAGCCTTCGGTAACCGGCTGTGCGCCGCCGGCCGAAGGACTGGGCGCCGAAGTACGGGCCTCAGCCGGCTGTGTGCCTTCAGTCGGGCCAACCGTGAACTGCTGCGCCGACGCGGCATCCAGGCCGTGATTCCGGAGCGCTCCGATCAGGAAGCGAACCGCAAACGCCGCGGACAAAGAGGCGGCAGACCCGTCGGGCTCGACACGGAGGCCTATAAACGCCGCAACGTCGTCGAACGCTCCTTCAACACCTTCAAGCAATGGCGCGGACTAGCGACCCGGTACGACAAACTCGCTCTGACCTACCGCGGCGGAGTCGTTCTCCGCGCCATCACCATCTGGCTCAAGGAATTAGGAGACACGCCCTAGCCTTCGGTAACCGGCTGTGCGCCGCCGGCCGAAGGACTGGGCGCCGAAGTACGGGCCTCAGCCGGCTGTGTGCCTTCAGTCGAAGGACGCGGCGCCGGAGCACGCGCCTCAGCCGGCCGGGGACGCGCCATCCTCGTCGAGGAAGCCGTCGTCGGCGTCGTGAACTCCCCGGTCTGCGTCATCGGCTGTCCCGTGCGGAAATCCATCCTCGCTGTCGTCGGCCGTGCCCGTTGCCTGCTCCAGGCGGTCGGCCTCGGATCCCCCCGTGCCATCAGCGGGTGCCGGCCCGGCGGGGAAGTCGTCCCCCGCCGCGGGGATCTGCTGCTCGAGGCGGTCTGCGTCACTTCCGCCGGGAAGAAAATCGTCATTCGAAGCCATGGAAAGCCCCCATCGAATCGGATCATGGTCAGTCGTGTTCCTTCATTGTTGCCGTCGCCGGCCGGATGCTCAACCAGTACCGGGCATCCGGGCGAACCGGACTGCTCCTCCACAAACGGCTCCGCGTCCGACTTGCCCACATAGCGTGGTCCTCGCGCCGCCGCCGGTCCTCCTGCGCCCAAGCTGGGCACGGAGGTGGTGCACATGTTGGCGAAGGACCAGTTGGGGCGGCGCGGTGAAGCGACCGCTGCGGAATTCCTGGAGCGGGCCGGGCTGCGGATCGTGGATCGAAACTGGCGGTGCAGTTCGGGCGAGATCGATCTGGTGGCGGTCGACGGAACGACGCTGGTGATCGTGGAGGTCAAGACGCGGAGTTCTGAGGATTTCGGCCATCCATTGGAGGCCATCACGGCAGGCAAGCTGGAGCGGCTGTACCTGCTCGCGTCGAAGTGGGCGCGGGCCCATCATTCCCGGTTCACCGGGTTCCGGGTTGACGCGGTGTCGGTGCTCGACGACGGCACCGGCCATCCGAAGATCGACCACCTGCGGGCCGTGATCTGATGGCGCTCGGGCGCACCTATTCAGTGTCCCTCGTGGGACTGAACGGGCATATCGTCGAGGTCGAAGCCGACATCGGCCAGACACTTCCCGCCTTCGTACTTTTGGGGCTGCCTGACGCGTCCCTGAATGAGGCCAAGGATCGCATTCGGGCTGCGGCACGAAACGCGGGAGTGCCGCTCAGCCGGCGGAAGATCACGGTCAATCTGATCCCGGCGTCCCTTCCGAAACGCGGCTCCGGATTCGACCTCGCGATCGTCATGGCCGCATGGGCAGCCGCAGGGGATGTGCGGGGCTGTGCGGCGACTGTCTTCCTCGCCGAACTGGGACTCGACGGGCAGTTGCGTCCCGTCCGCGGTGTCCTGCCGGCGGTCATGGCCGCAGTCCGGGCAGGCCACCCCCGAGTGATGGTGGCAGAAGGCAACCGCGCGGAAGCGGCGCTGGTGCCGAATGCCGAGATTCGGGGCTTTTCCTCCCTTGCTGAGGTGGCCCTGGCTTTCGGCGCTGATGCATCGAAGGTGCAGCTCCCGCCTCCCGGGGACACGGCGTGCGCGGAGCCGCTTGAACCCGGGCCGGTCCCAAGATTTGTTCGCGACATGGCTGACATCGCAGGTCAGGCGGAGGCGCGGTTCGCTGTTGAAGTGGCGGCGGCCGGTGCTCACCACCTCATGATGGTCGGGCCACCGGGCGCAGGAAAGACGATGCTGGCGGAGCGGTTGCCGGGGATCCTTCCGGACCTCACCGATGAGCACGCGATGGAGGTGACGGCGATCCACTCCCTAGGCAGCGAGCGCTCCTGCTCCGAGCTGCGGAGGAGGCCTCCTTTCGAGAGCCCGCACCACACGGCGACGGCTGCGGCGATCATCGGCGGGGGCAGCGGCATCCCGCGTCCCGGGGCGGCGTCCCGTGCACACCGCGGCGTCCTGTTCCTCGATGAGGCGCCGGAATACGAGAGGCGGGTCCTCGAGGCGCTGCGCGAACCGCTCGAAAGCGGAACGCTTGTGCTGCACCGCTCGGCCGGGACCGCTTCATATCCGGCTCGCTTCCAACTGATCCTCGCGCTCAACCCGTGTCCCTGCGGCCTTGCCAACGGCAAGGGAATTGACTGCACGTGCACTGCCCAGCAGCGGCGACGCTACTTCAGCCGGCTGTCCGGACCGCTCCTCGACCGTGTGGACCTTCAACTCGCCGTCCAGCGCGTGGCGTTGCACGACTATGTCGGCGGGGCGGCAGCTGAAAGCACAACTGCCGTAGCGCTTCGGGTGGCACGAGCGCGGCAGGCGCAGGCCGTACGCCTCGCTCCCTGGGGATACTCGACCAACTCCGATGTCCAGGGAAAAATCCTGCGCGAGGAACTCCGCCTGCCCAGGAGTGTCACCGGAAGCCTGGATCGGGCGCTTGACCGGAATCTGGTCAGCGCACGTGGCTGGGACCGCACCCTGCGCGTTGCGTGGACCGTTGCCGATCTGCAGGGGCATTCCCAGCCGGACGCCGACGACGTCGGCATGGCCCTCAGCCTCCGACTGCAGGAGCGTGCCGCATGAGTGACGTTCCAGCGGAGATCCTCCTGTCCCGGGCGGCGTTGTCCCGCCTGGTCGAGCCGTCGGACGCTGTAGGACTGGCTCTCGCAGTAACCGTAGGTCCGGTGGATGCGCTACGTATCGCTACAGGGTCGCTCCCAGCAGGTGTGCAGCTCCAGCACGAGGTGATGGAATGCCTGGGCATGGAATCCGGTCCGCGCAGTGTCCTGGCTGAAGCCCTCGAGCGGTGGGCGCCGAGGCGGAAGGACCTCGCCCCGGAGCGCGACCTCGCAACTCTGAATCGGTTGGGCGGCAGGCTCATCGTGCCGGAGTCCCCGGACTGGCCTGCAGCCCTGGATGACCTGCAGCTCGCTGCGCCCCTCTGCCTCTGGGTCCGCGGACCCGGAGACATTCCCGGTGGACATCGGGTGGTGGCCCTCGTCGGATCGAGGGACAGCACGAGCTATGGAAACGCAGTCACCGGAGATCTTGCTGCCGGCCTGGTGGGGCGCGGTTTCACCATCGTCTCGGGCGGTGCATACGGCATCGATGCCCGGGCGCACCGTGCCGCGCTCGCGGTCGGCGGTGTCGGAGCCCTACCCACGATGGCGGTGATGGCGTGCGGCGTAGACCGCTACTATCCCGCGGGAAACGAGGAGATGTTGCGTGCAATCGCCGGGCGGGGGTTCCTGGTCTCCGAAGTTCCACCCGGCTCATCACCCACCAGGTGGCGGTTCCTCCAGCGCAACCGGCTGATCGCAGCCCTCAGCTCCGTGACGGTGGTGGTGGAGGCGCGCTGGCGATCGGGTGCGCTCAACACGGCGCATCATGCAGCCGGCCTGGGGCGGGCGGTCGGAGCTGTGCCCGGGTCGGTGCACTCCGCCAATTCCGCCGGTTGCCATCGCTTGCTACGGGACGGCAGCGCCGTATGTGTCACTGACGCAGCTGAAATTGCAGAGCTTGCGGGGCCGATCGGCTCCGAGCAGGGCACCGAGCCGGTGGTGGCCGCCCTGGATCATGACGGGCTCAGCGTTCCGGACATCCTGCTCCTTGACGCCCTCCCGGTGCGGGCCGTTTCGACCATCGAGAAATTGGCGTCCGTCGCGGGGCTGAGCACCCGTGAGGTTATGGCAGGGCTCTCCCGTCTCGAAATTGCAGGCCTGGCCGCGCGCACCACCGACGGCTGGCGCCGTCAGAAGAACTGAAGCACTCTATCCAACCCATCAGGGAGGTCGACAACCGTGAAGTACCCCTACGCCGTACCCAGCCCCATCGGGGGCCTCATCCTCGTCGAGGAGGACGCCGCACTGGTAGGTGTCTACCACGCCTGTCATAGTCCCGAGCCTTCCCCGGCAAAGCTTGGTACACGCTTCGGTCCCGGGGGAGGGGAGTTGCCCGTCCGGTCAGCCGTCGAGCAGGCGCACGTCCAGTTGGGCCAGTACTTCGGGGGGAACAGGAAGACTTTCGACGTCCCCCTGATAATCATCGGCACCGCCTTCCAGTTGAGGGTATGGGAGATCGTCAGGGAGATTCCCTACGGCGAGACACGCAGTTATAGGGACCTTGCGAGTGAACTGGGAAACCCCGCGATGGGCCGGGCCATCGGTGCTGCAATCCGGGCCAATCCGCTCTCGATGGTCATTCCGGGGCACCGGGTGGTCGCCGCTGGCGGAGCCGTGACTGGGTATGCCGCTGGTATCGAAGTGAAGCAGTTCCTCCTGGATCTCGAAGCAGGCCGGAACACCGGAGGGAACCGGACCCGCATCGTCGGCTGTGCCGGCCACCACTGCTGCCCTGCTTCCAGCGACGCAGATTCGGACCACGCGGGCCCTGACCGGTGTGCCGCCTTTGCCTGAACCACGCGAGGGTGCACAGTAGGAGGACGGATCAGTATGAAAGGATCACCATGGCCGAACAAGCCGAGGTACCGGATTCGACTGACGGCCGTCGCCGCGCTGGCCGGACCTCGGACTTCGATGAGGCGCTGGAGCAATACCGGCTTCACCTGACAGCGGAGCGGAACCGCTCCTCCCACACCGTGCGGGCTTACCTGACTGATCTGGAGCTCCTCTTCGCCTTTGTCCAGGGACAGGGCATCCACCGGCTCGACGCGTTGGAGCTCCGCCACTTTCGGGCCTGGCTCGGAGCGCTCGATGCCTCAGGGCTTGCCAGGTCCACCATCGCCCGGCGGGCGGCCACCGCACGGACCTTCATGGAGTGGGCCGTCCGGGAAGAGCTGATCGGCGCGAATCCTTCCCTGCGGCTACGCGCTCCGAAACGGGAGAAGACCCTGCCGCACGTGGTAGGCAGCGGGCAACTGGAGACGGTCTTCGCCTTCCTGACGGAAGCAGCCGTCGCAGGGGATGCAGCCGCCCTCCAGTTGAAAGCCATGGTGGAGATGCTGTACGGCACCGGTGTACGGGTCGGGGAGTTGGTGGGGCTGGACATCGACGACCTCGACACGGAGCGCCGCACCCTCAGGGTTCTCGGCAAGGGCGACAAGGAACGAACGGTTCCCTTCGGAGTACCCGCGGCCCATGCGCTCGACGACTGGCTTCGCCGTGGCAGGCCCGCGTTTGTGACCTCCGCGAGCGGACCGGCCGTATTCCTGGGCCGGCGCGGCGGCAGGATCGACCAGCGGACCGTCCGTGCGGGAGTCCGGAAACTCCTCGCGGCGCTTGGCGACACAGCGGCGTCCGGGCCGCACGCCCTTCGACACAGCGCTGCCACGCACTTGCTGGACGGCGGTGCCGATCTCCGGGCTGTCCAGGAAATACTCGGCCATTCCAGCCTCGCCACCACGCAGCTGTACACTCACGTATCGGTGGACCGGCTCCGCCGCAGCTACCAGCAGGCCCACCCGCGAGCCTGACCCTCCGCCCTTTTGAGTAGGACTACTTGCTCCGCAGAAAAAAAGCAAGTGGTACCGGTGGCGCAATCAGGCCGAGTGCGGCAGAATGTTCCCTAGTTCACAACCTGCAGCAGCACTCGTGGGCAGTGGCCGGGAAGCACCAGCAGATCCGCAGTTTTTCATCACCTTGAAGGTCGTTGGGGAAGACGTACCTACAGCTATGGAGGATGGAATGTCTGTTGTGATGGCGCGCGGTGTCTTATACGTGCACTCAGCCCCTTCTGCGCTGTGCCCTCATGTCGAGTGGGCGATCGGCTCGGTGCTCGACGAGCGCACAGACCTGGAGTGGACCCCTCAACCTGCCGCGCCCGGAATGTTCCGTGCCGAGCTCTCCTGGGTAGGCGCCCAGGGGTCGGGCGCCCAGTTGGCGTCCGCACTGCGCGGGTGGGCGCACCTCCGGTACGAGGTGACCGAGGAGCAGAGCGCCGGAGCTGACGGCGGACGCTGGTCGCACACGCCCGAACTCGGGATATTCCATGCCACCACCGACGTCCACGGCAACATCATGGTCTCGGAGGACCGCATCCGTTACGCCTACGAGGCGGGAGCAGGCAACCCGGCCGCTGTCTACCACGAACTGTCCCTTGCACTGGGCGAATCTTGGGACGAAGAACTCGAACCGTTCCGGCATGCCGCCGAGGGAGCTCCGGTGCGCTGGCTGCACCAGGTCGGTTGAACCACCCGGTCCAACCCGCAAGGTCCGCGCGATCGAAGTAAGCTGCCGCGTGGGGAAGCTGCGGAGCGCCGCGC
This sequence comes from Arthrobacter sp. Br18, assembly GCF_000520555.1. Lineage (GTDB taxonomy): Bacteria > Actinomycetota > Actinomycetes > Actinomycetales > Micrococcaceae > Arthrobacter_D. The sequence goes on from NZ_KI914848.1 coordinate 6,525, forward strand.
GCCCATCCACGGCGCGCGGCGGCCGGCAGGCGCTCCAGGTACCGGGAACGCCTGACCCGGCCGGGACGCGCGGCCCGGTCCTAGACGTTCTTCACAGCGATGACGGCGTTGTGGCCGCCGAAACCGAAGGAATTGCTGATCGCCACGATGTCACCTGAGGGCAGTGTGCGCTCGGAGGTCACCACGTCGAGGGGGATCTCCGGGTCCTGGTTGTCGAGGTTGATGGTGACGGGCACCGTGCGCTCGTAGACGGCGAGAACCGTCATGACGGCTTCAACCGCCCCCGATGCACCCAGCAGGTGACCTGTCTGCGACTTGGTGGCCGATACCGCAACACTGTCGAGGTGGGAACCGAGAGCGGCCTTCAATGCCACGTACTCCGGTTTGTCGCCCACCGGGGTGGAGGTGGCATGGGCGTTGACGTGCACCACGTCGGAGGCCTGTACCCGCGCATCGAACAGCGCCGCCTTCAGCGCCCGCGTCGCCCCGAGGCCCCCGGGATCGGGTGCGGTGATGTGGTAGGCGTCAGCGGTGACGGAGGTACCGGCGAGCTCGCCGTAGATGCGGGCACCGCGGGCGAGGGCATGCTCCTCGGCTTCGATGACGAGCGCCCCGGCTCCCTCACCCATCACAAAGCCGTTCCGTGCGATGTCGTAGGGACGCGACGCCAGTTCGGGCTCGTCGTTGCGCCGCGACAGTGCCTGCATGGAGGCGAAGGCGGCGATCGGCATGGGATGGATGGCCGCTTCAGCGCCGCCGCACATGACGACGTCGGCCTTGCCGGAACGGATGAGATCCAGGCCGAGGTGCAGCGCCTCGGTCCCCGAGGCGCAGGCGGAGACCGGTGTGTGTGCGCCGGCACGCGCGCCGAGGTCGAGGCTTACCGCCGCTGCCGGGCCATTCGGCATAAGCATCGGGACGGTCATCGGCAGGACGCGGCGCGGGCCTTTCGCCTGAAGAGTGTCCCATGCGTCGAGGAGCGTCCAGACGCCGCCGATACCCGTGGCGAAGGCGACGGCAAGTCGGTCATGGTCGATGTCCTCGATGCCCGAGTCGCGCCACGCCTCGCGGGACGCGATGACTGCGAACTGGGTCGAAGGGTCCATGCGCTTGGCCTCGACGCGGGACAGCACCTCGCTGGCCGGCGTCGTCGCCTGCGCGGCGAAGGTCACAGGGAGTTCGTACTTCTGCACCCAGTCCGCCTCGATGGTCCGTGCGCCCGAGACTCCCTTGAGCGAATTCGCCCACATGGTGGGTACGTCCCCACCGATCGGCGTGGTCGCTCCAAGGCCGGTGATGACTACTTTGCGTGGCATTCTGTCACTCTTTCAAAGCTAGGCTGCGGCCCGGAAGAACCGGGGCACGTGGTGAAAAGGCGGCCGCCCGGCGAGCTGATGCCGGAGGCGGCCGCCGGACTCCCACAGGGAGCGGAACCGAGGAAGCTAGGACTGCGCGCCGGCGATGAAGTTCACGGCGTCGCCCACGGTCTTGAGGTTCTTGACTTCCTCGTCGGGGATACGCACGCCGAACTTCTCCTCCGCGTTGACCACGATGGTCATCATGGAGATGGAGTCGATATCGAGGTCGTCGGTGAAGGACTTGTCCATTTCCACCGACTCGGGTGCGAGGCCCGTTTCCTCGTTGACGATTTCGGCCAGTCCGGCCAGGATCTCTTCGTTGCTAGCCATGGTGGCTCCTTTTCTGTTGATGCCGGCATTTCCCGGCGTGGTTGGTCAAACCGCGCTGTCGCGGTTTGGGTTCGGAAATCTAGGGGAGAACAACGACCTGCGCGCCGAACACCAGTCCGGCACCGAAACCGATCTGCAGCGCAAGTCCGCCCTTCAGGGACGGCTGTTCCTTGAGCAGACGGTGCATGGCGAGCGGAATGGACGCCGCCGACGTGTTGCCGGCGTCCACGATGTCGCGTGCCACCTGCACGTGTTCAGGCAGTTTCAGCTGCTTCACCATCTCATCGATGATACGGATGTTTGCCTGATGCGGCACAAAAGCGACGAGGTCGTCGGAGGTGATTCCTGCGGCGTCGAGCGCCTGCTGGGCAACCTTCGCCATTTCCCAGACGGCCCAGCGGAAGACCGTCTGGCCGTCCTGGCGCATCGTGGGCCACAGCGCGGCCCGTGCTTCGGCGGCTTCTGCCGGGGCGTTCCCGCCGGCGGCGGCGGCGAGGGAGTAGTCGCGGATGTCAAGGAGGGAGTGGCTCATGCGGATCGCTTCGTGCTTGCTGCCGTCCGAACCCCACACCGAGGGGCCGATGCCTGCGGATTCAGAGGGGCCGATGACGACTGCGCCGGCACCGTCGCCGAGGATGAAGGAAATGGTGCGGTCGCCGTTGTCGATGAAGTCCGAAAGCTTCTCGACCCCCACCACGAGGACGTAGTCCGCGCTGCCCGCATGGACCAGGGCGTCAGCCTGCGCTATCCCGTAGCAGTATCCGGCGCAGGCCGCCGAGATGTCATAGGCGGGTGCGGGCGTCGCGCCCAGGCGGTCGGCGACCTGGGCCGCCGCCGACGGCGTTGCAAGCGGGTGTGTGACGGTGGACACGAGGACCGCTCCGAGCTGCGAGGGCTCGACGCCGGCGTCCGCCAGCGCTTCGCGTGCGGCGGCCTCGGCCATGTCGACCACGCTCACGTCCCGGGGCGCACGGTGGCGGGTGACGATGCCGGTCCGCTGGCGGATCCATTCATCGGAGGAGTCGATCCATTGGCACACGTCGTCGTTGGTGACGACGACGCTGGGGCGGTAGATGCCGAGCCCGTGGATCCGCGTGTGTTCGCGGAGGGTTGCCTGCTTGATGGCGGGAGTGCTCACGAAAGTCCTTCTGGGGTGAGGTCTGGATCCAGGTCCGGGGTGCGCGAGTGCTCGGAAATGAACGCGCGTGCAGCCTCGAGGTCCTCTGGAGATTTTACGGCCAAGGCGGCCGTCCCCCGCATTCCGCGTTTGGCCAGCCCGGTCAGGGTTCCGGCCGGCGTGAGCTCGATCAGGCCGGATACGCCCATCGACTGCATCGACTGCATGCAGAGGTCCCAGCGAACGGGGCGCGAGACCTGGGCGATCAGGCTGTCGAGGTTCGCCTCGCCGGTGCTGACCGGAAGCCCGTCGAAATTGGAAAGCAGCGTGCCCGCCGGTATCGACGGTGTGAGCGTCGGTCGGAGAGTCTCGAGTGCCATCACTGCGGGTGACATATGGTCCGTGTGGAACGCACCCGCCACCTTGAGCGGGATGACCCGTGCCTTGGCGGGAGGTGCAGCGGACAGGGCTGACAATTGCGGAAGGGTACCTGCGGCCACAACCTGCCCGCCGCCGTTGGCATTCGCGGCAGTGAGCCCGAACCCGGCGAGGATCCGGGCGACGTCGTCCGGGTCGCCGCCGAGCACCGCGCTCATACCGGTAGGCACGGCAGCGGCCGCAGCGCCCATGGCGGTCGCACGCACCCGCACGAACGCGATGGCGTCGGCCTCGCTGAGGGCCCCCGATATCGCTGTGGCGGTGAGCTCGCCCACCGAATGTCCTGCGACCACGGTTCCGGCGGTCAAGGGGCGTTCCTCGAGGAGAACGCGCCCCGCCACGAGCCCTGCAGCAACAATGAGCGGCTGTGCCACGGCGGTGTCCTTGATGGTCTCCTCGTCCGAGACGGTCCCGTGCCGGACGAGGTCGACGCCCGCCTGCTCGCTGAGGGCCGCGAGGTGACCGGCCACTCCGGGCAGTTCGAGCCAGGGGCGGAGGAATCCTGGCGTCTGGGACCCCTGGCCGGGGCAGGCGATTGCAAGCACGTTTCCAGCTTTCCAAAGGAGGGTTGCTTTTCCGGGTGGTCGGCCACACGAAGCTGTTCCTGGCGCGTTGTAGGAAGTCTACAAGGCACGGCTGTCGGCCGACCGTGGAGGAAGGCGCTCCGCAGGGGGCTTGACCGGGTGGTAGAGCCGTCCCACGACGAGCGCGGTGTGGAGCACATAGGCCTCACGGGGGAGCAACGGATCCCATCCGGTTATGTCGCAGACCCTCCGCAGCCGGTACCGGACCGTATTGGCATGCACGAAGAGTTCGCGTGAGGTCGCCTCGAGCGAATGCCCGAGCGTGAGGTAGGCAGAGAGTGTTTCCTCCAGCCCGTTCGAGGCGTTCTGCAGCGGGCGGTAGATCGAATGGACGAGAGCTTTCCGGGCCGTGTCATCTCCGGCGAACACGCGCTCGGGCCACAGGTCCTCGGCCGGGACCGGTCGCGGTGCGCCGGGCCAGGCGGCGGCCGCGGTCAGGCCTGCGAACGCCGCCTGAGCCGAACTGCTCGCTGCGACCAGCGACTCTGCCTCGGGTCCGTACACCACCGGACCGGGACCGAACAGTTCGCTGATCCTGCGGTACGAGGAATCGGGCTCCCGGACGCCGCCTAGCACCAGGATGAGCCGCTCGCCCTGAATTCCGACGAGCGTGTCCTCGGCGAGCCTGCCCGTGATGCGGCGCAGTTCATTGAGGAAAGCGGCGTTCGGCTCCGTGGGGGAGCTTCCCACCATGACGGTGATGCGCGCCTTCGACTTCCAGCCGACCGCAGCGATCCGGGACCGCAGGGCGTCCGAGCTTTCGCCGCGCAGGATGGCATCGACGACGAGGGCTTCAAGTCGGGTGTCCCAGGAGCCACGGGTCTCCGCTGCCCGCGCATAGACGTCGGCGGCCGCGAAGGCGACTTCCCGCGAGTAGCGGAGGACCGCTTCGCGCAGCGGCCCCTGATCGGCGGCCGGAGCCAGGAAGGGCACCTGGTCCTCGACCACCTGAACCACCACACGGATCAGTTGCAGCGCTTTCTGGAGGCTGATGGACCGCGTGAGTTCCGTGGGTGCCGTGCCGAACACGTCACTGAGGACCCAGGCGGGGGAGACGGGTCGCTGGTACCAGCTGACGAACGACGCGATCCCTTTCTGGGCCACTAGGCCCAGCGCTGAGCGCTCATCCGGGCGGAGCCCGCGATACCAGGGCAGATCGGCGTCGAGCTGTTTGAGCGTGGCTGTCGACAGCGCTCCGATCTTCGAGCGCAGCTTGTCCACGGTGTCGGGATCCGGCGGAGCCTGCCCATTGTTCCGGCTACCGTTCCGCGGGATGCTGGAGGGTGCTTCTGGCGACGGCATCATTCGAGCATACGTTTTTCGACGACAGACCTCCATTTGTCCGATGGCTACAAAACGACGACGGCGGGCAGGGCCCAAAGGCCCCACCCGCCGTCGTCGTCCCCCTATGCGCTGGAGGGTACCTTTGTCAGCTCTCGCCTCCGGTGTTGCCGGTGGTACCGGCGTTGACGTCGTGCAGCGAGTACTTCTCGATGGCTTCACGGGGTGCCTGCGTGTCGACCTCGCCGCGCCGGGCGAGCATCTCCAGGGCACGGACCACGATGGAGTGGCTGTCGATCTTGAAGTAACGGCGGGCCGCGGCGCGGGTGTCCGAGAAGCCGAAGCCGTCGGCGCCCAGGGTCGCGAACTCGTTCGGCAGGAACTGACGGACCTGGTCGGGGACGGCCTTCATGAAGTCGCTGACCGCCACGATGGGGCCGGTGGCGCCCTCGAGCTGCTGGGTGAGAAAGGGCTTGCGCGGTTCGGCCTCGGGGTTGAGGAAGGCTTCCTCCTCGGCGGCCAGACCGTCGCGGCGCAGTTCGTTCCAGGACGTCACGGACCACACATCGGCCGAAACGCCCCAGTCCTCCGCGAGGATCCGCTGGGCATCGATCGCCCACGGAACAGCGACGCCGGAGGCGAGCAGCTGGGTGCGGGGCCCGTCGACCTTGGCCGGAGCCACGAGGTGGATGCCCTTGAGCAGGCCCTCGACATCGAGTCCTTCAGGTTCCGGGGGCTGGATGAACGGCTCGTTGTAGACGGTGATGTAGTACATGACGTTCCGGGAGGATTCGGAGGCCCCGGGGTTCTCGCCGTACATCCGGCGCAGCCCGTCGCGCATGATATGCCCGATTTCATAGCCGAACGCGGGGTCGTAGGTGATGACCGCCGGGTTCGTGGACGCCAGGATCGGCGAGTGCCCGTCGGCATGCTGGAGCCCCTCGCCGGTCAGCGTGGTTCGCCCGGCAGTGGCCCCGATGATGAAGCCGCGGGTCATCTGGTCCGCCGCGGCCCAGATGGAATCGCCGGTGCGCTGGAACCCGAACATCGAGTAGAAAACGTAGATCGGGATGAGCGGTTCGCCGTGCGTGGCGTAGGAGGTGCCCGCGGCGGTGAACGCCGCCATGGAACCGGCCTCGTTGATGCCGGCGTGCAGGATCTGCCCGCTGATCGACTCCTTGTAGGCGAGCACCAGGTCACGGTCCACCGACAGATAGTTCTGCCCCTTGGGGTTGTAGATCTTCGCCGTCGGGAAGAAGGAGTCCATACCGAAGGTGCGCGCCTCGTCGGGAATGATCGGCACCACCCGCTGGCCGAACTCCTTGTCGCGCATCAGTTCCTTCAGCACCCGCACGAACGCCATGGTGGTGGCAGCCTGCTGCTTGCCCGAGCCGCGCTTGGCAACCTCGTAGGCCTTGTCGCCGGGCAGGACGATGTCGGTGTGCTTGGTGCGCCGTTCGGGGACGAAACCGCCCAGTTCCCGGCGTCGCGCCATGAGGTACTTGATCTCCGGTGCATCCATGCCCGGGTGGTAGTACGGCGGGTTGTACAGGTCGTTGTCGATCTGCTCATCCGTGACCGGTATCCGAAGGTGGTCACGGAAAGCCTTCAGGTCCTCCAGGGTCAGCTTCTTCATCTGGTGCGTGGCGTTGCGGCCCTCGAAGTGCGGTCCCAGACCGTAGCCCTTCACGGTCTTGGCGAGGATGACCGTCGGCTTGCCCTTGAACTCGGTGGCGGCCTTGTACGCCGCGAAAACCTTGCGGTAATCGTGGCCGCCGCGCTTGAGCTTCCAGATCTCTGCGTCGGACAGGTCCTCCACCATGGCCTTGGTCTCCGGAGACTTGCCGAAGAAGTGGTCACGCACGAACCCGCCGGATTCGGCCTTGTACGTCTGGTAATCGCCGTCGGGGGTCTGGTTCATGATGTCCACCAACGCGCCATCGGAATCCTTTTCGAGCAGGGCATCCCACTCCCGGCCCCAGACCACCTTGATGACGTTCCAGCCCGCGCCGCGGAAGAACGCCTCGAGCTCCTGCATGATCTTGCCGTTGCCGCGCACCGGTCCGTCGAGGCGCTGCAGGTTGCAGTTGATCACGAAGTTCAGGTTGTCGAGGCTTTCGTTGGCGGCGAGCTGGAGCAGGCCGCGCGATTCGGGCTCGTCCATCTCACCGTCGCCGAGAAAAGCCCAGACCTGCTGGTCGGAGGTATCCTTCATCCCGCGGTTGGCGAGGTACCTGTTCGACTGCGCCTGGTAGATCGCGTTCATCGGCCCGAGACCCATGGACACCGTGGGGAACTCCCAGAATTCCGGCATCAGCCGCGGGTGCGGGTAGGACGACAGCGCGTTGCCCTCCTTGGACTTCTCCTGCCGGAAGCCGTTGAGGTCATCCTCACTCAGCCGGCCCTCGAGAAACGCGCGGGCATACATGCCGGGCGAGGCGTGGCCCTGGAAGAACACGTGGTCGCCGCCGCCCGGGTGGTCCTTGCCGCGGAAGAAATGGTTGTAGCCGACCTCGTACAGGGTCGCGGCACCGGCGTAGGTGGAGATATGGCCACCGACGCCGATCTCCGAGCGCTGCGCACGGTGCACCATCACTGCGGCATTCCATCGCATCCACGCACGGTACTTGCGCTCGATCTCCTCATCCCCGGGAAACTCAGGTTCCTGATCCGCGGGGATCGTGTTCACATAATCCGTGGTGGTCACCATCGGCACACCGACGGACTGTGCGCCGGCCCGCTGCAGCAGGGAACGCATGATGTACTGCGCGCGCTCAGTTCCCTGTGTGCGGATCAGCTGGTCAAGGGATTCGATCCATTCGGCCGTCTCCTCAGGGTCACCATCGGGCTTGCCCGCGGTCAAACCACTCAGAATATCCGCCATACCTTCTTCTGCAGCCACGCGAAACCTCTCCACTTGCACAGATTATGTCTGCGACGCCTATGACTTTTTGCTTCGGAGCGGTGCGTCCGAAAATTGGTGCGTGCGACGCCGTGCGGTGGTGCCACCGCGGCCATCTACCGATTCACTCTATCTCCGCCGCGGCGATCATGCGTAGCCGGGACCGGGCGCCGGGAGAGATTACGCCGAGGGCGTGCCGCCCCGTATTCGGGGCGCAAGGGGGGCCGGGTGGCGCTGCTGTGGTCGTGCTGGCTTGATGCGTGGCGTATAAAGGTGTTGGCTGGTAATAATGCACGACTACCCAGGGAGCACGTCGACCGACGTCCCCGGTGTTCTCAGGAGGAACCAAGTGAGTGAGGCCGAAGCCGCCACTGCAGTGAATGTGGCGGGCAAGTTGGGATTCAAGGCGGGGGATCTTGTCCAGGAACTCGGCTATGACGAGGATGTCGACTTCGATTTCCGTGACCACCTCGAAGCAGACCTTGGATCGGACCTCCTCACCGAGGACGACCAGGAGGTTGTCGACGGCGTCGTCATGTGGTGGCGGAACGCCGACGGCGACCTCGTCGATGCGCTGGTCGACTCGCTCATCTCCCTCGGTGAAGGCGGAGTGGTCTGGCTCCTGACGCCGAAGCACGGGCGCGACGGCTATGTTCCGCCGGCCGACGTGCAGGAGGCCGCCCCGACCGCCGGGCTGCACTCGACGTCGACCGCCGGGGTTTCCCGGGAGTGGCTGGCCACTCGACTCGTCAGCCGCCGGAAGCAGTAGCGTGGCAGGGCTCCCTCTTCCGGGTGAGCCTGCGCCCCAATTCCGCCTGACGAATCAGTTCGGTGAGTCCGTCACGTCCGAGGGGTTGGCCGGGCACGGATTCGCCCTGGTCTTTTTCCCCTTCGCCTTTTCTCGGGTCTGTTCGATGGAGATGGCCGCGCTGCAGGCCCAGGCGGCGCTGTTCCTCTCGTACGATGTCCGGATTCTTGCAGTCTCGACGGATCACCGCTACGCCCTGCGCGCCTGGGCCGACGCCCAGGGACTGCGGTTCACGCTGTTGTCCGACTTCTGGCCCCACGGGGCCGCGGCCCGCACATTCAACGTCTTCGACGAGCAGACCGGCCATGCAGGCCGCTCCACCTTCTTCATCACGTCGGCCGGCACAGTCGCCTCGGTGGTCCAGTCTCCGCCCGGTGAAGGCCGACGGATGGCCGACTACGCCAGGTCGCTCGAGGCGATGGCGCCGGCATGACAGGGAACGCCGAAGCGCTCCCACCGCAGGACAACCCGCGCCTCGGGCTCACCGGATTCGTGAGCGCCGAACCGTCCGGCGGGCTCGAGGCCCTGAAGGCCCGGGAGGTCGAACTTCTCGATGCTGCGGTGGCCGTCCTCGGCGGGCTGAAGCTCGCCGTGCTGACCGGCGCGGGCCTGAGCACCGATTCGGGCATTCCCGACTACCGCGGCCCCACCTCGACGCCCCGCAATCCGATGACCTACCAGCAGTTCGTCGGGGATGAGAACCTGCGACGCCGGTACTGGGCGCGCAACCACGTGGGCTGGCGGCACCTGCGCCGGGCGGACCCCAACGCCGGGCATGCCGCCGTCGTGCGTCTGGAACGGCGCGGACTGCTCTCGGGTGTGATCACCCAGAACGTCGACAGGCTCCATTCGTCCGCGGGAAGCGTGGAGATCATCGACCTGCACGGCACTTTCGATCGCGTGGTCTGCCTCCAGTGCGCCTGCACCTTCCCGCGCGAAGCCATCGCGGCGATCCTCGAGGACCTGAACCCCGGCTATCTCGAGCGCGAGTCGGATGCCGGCGACCTCGCTCCGGATGCCGATGCCGACGTCGACGACACCGCCGGTTTCGTGATGGCGCCGTGCCCCGCCTGCGGTGGGATGCTCAAGCCGGATTTCGTCTACTTCGGGGAGAACGTGCCGCGGGATCGGGTGGCCGAGGCCTACCGTATGGTCGATGACGCCGGCGCGCTCCTCGTGGCGGGTTCGTCGCTCACTGTCATGAGCGGGCTCCGGTTTGTCCGGCACGCCTACAAGGGGCAGAAGCCCGTGGTCATCATCAACCGGGGTAGCACCCGGGGCGACGAGTTCGCGACCTTGCTGATCGACGCCGGCGTGTCGGAAGCATTGACGTATCTCGCGGAGCGGCTGCCGGACCTCTGAGGTCTGCCGCGACGTCGACGCGGAACCCCGGGGGAGAGCCGCTGCCACGTGGGGCGCATTGCAGATCGGTCACAGCGCGGTCGAACGGCCCTGCATGGCCGTAGCGTGACGGTCAGCACTTCGACGGGAGGTGCCGGGCAGGTCGGACGACCGGGGAAACTGTGGGAGAAAAACGCGCGTTGCTTGCGCTGCTTGTCGTGGTGGGATTGTCGGCCTGCGGGCAGGATCCGGCGCAGCAGGCGTCGGACGAGCGGATGACGGCGGGGGCATCGGTCGGAGCGACCCACACACCGCAATTCCCGGAGCCGACCCGAACGGCCGCAACGTCTTCTGCGCCGGTGGGGGCGCCGGCGGGGACGCCGGTGGGGGCGCCGGCGGGGACGCCGGTGGGTCCGGCGGCATTACCGACGTCGGACCCCGCACCGCCACCGCCTGTCCCGGTGCCGTCGGTTGTTTCCGCCACCGAGGAGCCGGCCGCGAATCTCACGACCTACGCGGGGACCGCCGTCCACACCGCGTTCGAGTTCGATCTTCCGTCCACGTGGGCGGTACGCCGGAAATGCTGCCGCGCCTCATGTACAGCTTTGGCAGCGTCGAGTCCGGTGTGGCCGCGTCGAACGCCCGCACCGTCCGCACGGTCATCTTCACTGCCCACAGGGACGTTGCGACGATGCAGGAGGCGATCGGATATACCGACTCCGACGAGTATCTCCAGGTCCAGGCGATGTTGGCATCCTTCCGGGGGTAGACGTTCAGCACTCGAAGCTATAGGCATTGACGCTCTCGAGGACAAGTTTCAGTCCGGGTCTGCAGCCTGCCCCCAGCAGTCGGGTGGCATAGGGGTCGTCGCGCCATTGGGCAGCCTCCGGGTACTCAGTGAGGGTGAGGACGAAGGCCGTCCGTCCGGACAGCCCGGCGACCGCAAGGTCCTCGGCGGGAACATTCGTCCCCCAGAAGGTGGCGCTTTCCTGGGCCGTCCTGTCGAGGAGCACATCCTCCACGCCTGCGAAGCGCTCCGGGTACGAGAGCGCGATCCCGCGGGTTCGGATATCCGAGTAGACGGCGGTGGCGGCTGGTCCTTTCTGTGCGTCGACGAAGCGGGCCACCGCGAGGTAGTTGTCGGGCTTGAAGTCCTCGGATTTCTGGACAAGAAGAATGGGCATTGCCAGGAGACAGAATGCTGCAGCGGCCGTCAGGCCTGCGCGCAAGGGCATGGCCGCGAGTGCCGCACCGAGAAGGATGCAGAAGCCGGGGATCGTGAAGGTGAGGTACCGCTCCTGATAGAGGGGCTTACCCAGGACCGTCACCGCAACAATCACCGCCGTCGGGAGGAGCACCCAGGCCACGGCCAGCAGGATCTCGGGGCTCCATCCCCGCCGTCGGCACCGGCGCGTGAACCCCGCGAGAAGGAGCACGGTGAGCAGACCCAGGGCCCAGGCGAAAATCGCAAGCCCGCCCGCATCCACCGAGTGCGAGCGTTGTCCGAAGAAGTACTGTCCGACGAGGACTCCGCCGGCCAACTCGGCCGGGCTCTGGTCGATCCACGCGACCTGGCCGGTCTGGGTCGCCGCGAGCGCGATGATCGGCGCCGATGCTGCAACTGCCGCGGCTGTCGACCATAGGCCGGCGTGCAGGGATCTTCTCGACCAGATCAGCACGCAGCACGGAAGGATGATCAGGGCGGCGAACACGAACATCCAGATGGACGCGGCGAGCGTGACGGAGTAGGCAAACCAGCGAGCGGCACCGCCGTTCCGGGTGGCGGAGTCCAGGAGCAGGACGGTTGCCACTGCGAGGAATGCGGTGAAGGAAAAGGACCTCAGCTCAGTGCTGGTCCAGGCGAGTCCGGGCAGGACGATGGCGACCAGCCCTGCGAAGGCTCCCGCCCTCGTACTCACGAGCCGAGAACCAAGGACAACGATCCCTGCAACGGTGAGGGCGACAACGACCGCTGATGTCAGCCGGGCGGGAAAAGGGGAGGTCCCAACGAAGGACATGTAGGCGCCCTGAAGGACGTAGTACGCGCTATGTACTGCATCAACCTGCCAGATGAGCTCGGCCAGCTCCGGAAGTGTCCGGTTCGTCGCAGTCAGGGTTGCGGCCTCGTCGCCCCAGAAGGTCGACCGCGCGGACCAGGCGCATCCGATCACCAGTTGGAGGAATCCCAGAAGGCTGGCGATCAACGCCACCGGGGATAGGCGCGGGGCAACATCAGCCCCTCCAGTCGCCTGGGACTCTAATATAACATAAGTCACATTTGTAACACTAACCGAGGCGCACGCCGTTAGGCGTTCTTCCGGGCGCAATATTCACGGGAATGCTGCTGTGCCTGTCATGGCTCACGGCCTTCAGCAGCCGGCAGCCCCGTTGACCGCGCATCGTCGTCCCTGTCGCGATTCGGACCTGCCGAGCGGTCCCGCCGATCGCTCGTGCGGTCGGTCCCGTCGATTGGCGAATGTCGGGAGGGGTCGGGTATAGTCGGTCCTCGTGATGGCCCGCCGGCCTGTGGCCC
>NZ_KI914848.1:19316-65568 GCF_000520555.1 Arthrobacter sp. Br18
CCGCCGGCCTGTGGCCCGGCAGGACCAGCCGTCACTTCGGGTCTTTAGCTCAGCTGGTAGAGCGCCACGTTTACACCGTGGATGTCATCGGTTCGATCCCGGTAGGACCCACACCAGAGAACCCCGTCATTCCAGGTTTTTCAGCCTGGACTGATGGGGTTTTTGCTGATCCGACCCTGCTCAGAGGTGGAATTCATGACCGGTGCAACCGCCGTCAGCATCAAGGACACCGGTCTCCTGTCGGCGGGAATCCGGCGTGGCATCTTCCCTGCAGCGATCCTCGGACTCGTGCAGTTCGTGATGACCCTGATCTGGATCGGAAGACCGTCGTACTGGGGTGACGAGGCGGCCACTATCGCCGCGACTGCCCGGCCGATCCAGGACCTGCCCCGCCTGGTAGCACATATTGATGCCGTCCATACGGCGTACTACCTCCTGCAGGGTTCATACATGTCGGTGGTCGGCACCTCACCGTCGCTGACCCGCCTCACTTCCGCCGCGGCGCTGGCGCTCACCGTCTCCGGCATCGTGGTCCTGGGAACCCGGTTGGGCGGCCGCCGGGTCGGCTTGTATGCCGGTGCCATTGCGATCCTCCTCCCGGGGCTCGCATGGACCGGTATGGAAGTCCGGTCATTCTCACTCACGGCGCTTCTCGCCGTCGGCACAGTCCTCGCCGTCGAAGCCGCCTCCCGGGCATCCGGTTGGCGCCTCTGGTCCGCCTACGCAATCCTGCTGGCGCTTTCCACCTGGATCTTCGTTTTCGCCGCGATGGTTGCCCTTCCGTGCGCGGTGCTCGCCCTGCAGCGGGGGCGCTTCCGTGCGTACGCAGGCGCGTCCGCTGCGGCTGCGCTGGCGTCAGCGCCGATCGTCATCGTCACCCAGGCCCAGGCGGGACAGGTCGGCTGGATCGAGAACAGTGCCGCGGGTCTCGCCTATGACGTCGCAGTGGGCCAGTTCTTCTTCGGCCAGCGCCCGTACGATGCCGAAGCCGGCATCCTGGGGTTGTGCGCCTTGGCCTTGGCGGCCATGGCGTGGGGCACGATCGCCGCCGGCATCGTCCGCGGGCACCGAAGCGGAATGGTGGACAACACTGCTGTGCTTGGAATCTGGGTAGTGGCTCCTGCGCTGATCCTCGTGGGCCTGACCCTGCTCGGTAAGCCCCTGTACCTCGAGCGGTATCTGACCTTCACGGCACCGGCGCTCTGTATCTGGCTGGGCGCCTCCTTTGCTGCCCTGAAACCCAGGGTGGGCATAGCCGCCCTGTGTGCTTTCGCGTTCCTGGCAGCGCCGATCCTGGTGCACCAGAAAACCGAAGGGGCGAAGCCCGACAACTATGCGGCCCTCGCTGAATGGGTGGCTGAGCGGAAGGAACCGGACTCGGCAGTCATCTACTCGACGATCAGGGCCCGGGGCGTGAGCGTGTCCTACCCGGAAGCGTTCGAGGGCATCGACGACGTTGCGCGGCTCACCGGTCCGGTCGACATGGGGACCTTCTGGGGGAGCGATCTCGCACCGGGAGATCTGCCCCTGGAGAAGGTGACGGGGAAGTCGGTGTTCGTCTTCAATCTCACGCAGTACCCGGGCGGCTACCCCGACGCGGCAGACCCCCTGGCGGTTGCGGCCGATGATCCGTACGTGACGCAGCTGACCGGCAGCGGCTGCAGGATCGAGGATGCATCCTCGGTGACCACCTTCACCGCCTACCTCCTGCGTTGCTGAGCCCGCGTCCGGGCACGGGCACATGCGCGCTTCGGGTCCAGCTCCACGACGGGAGATCGACAGACCCTGCCGGACTACTCCTCCGCGGCCAGCTGTCCGCAGGCTCCGTCGATCTCCTTGCCGCGGGTATCGCGCAGGGTCGTGGGGATGCCGGCGGCCCTTAGATGCTCGATGAACTCCGCTGCCACGTGCTTCTCCGACGCCGTCCAGATGGACCCGGGCGTCGGATTCAGTGGAATCGGATTGACGTGCACCCAGCCGCGCCCGCGCTTGTTGAGCTTCTTCGCGAGGAGATCGGCGCGCCACGCGTGGTCGTTCATGTCCTTGATGAGGGCGTACTCGATGCTGACGCGTCGGCCGGTGGTGCGGTAGTAGTTGTAGGCGGCGTCCAGGGCCTCGTCCACTTTCCACTGCGTGTTCACGGGAATCAGCTCGTCCCGGAGTTCGTCGTCGGGCGCGTGGAGCGACAGCGCGAAGGTGACGGGGACGTCCTCGGCGGCCAGCTTGTTGATGGCAGGGACGAGCCCCACGGTCGAGACCGTGATGTGGCGGGCGGACATGCCGAGTCCCTCCGGGGAATCGTCGACGAACCGGCGCAAGGCCGCCATGACGCGCTTGTAGTTGGCGAGCGGCTCGCCCATGCCCATGAAGACGATGTTGGTGACGCGGTCGGCGTCGTGCCCGCCGTCAGTTCTCAGGTTGCCGAGTGCGCCCTCCGCAAGTGCCCGGTTCGCTGCGACCACCTGATCCACGATCTCCGCAGTGGACATGTTGCGGGTCAGGCCGGCCTGGCCCGTGGCGCAGAAGGGGCAGTTCATGCCGCAGCCGCACTGGGAGGAGACACACAGTGTGACGCGGCCAGGGTAGCGCATGAGGACCGACTCAACGAGTGCACCGTCGAAAAGCCGCCAGAGGAACTTGATGGTGTCGCCGTTGTCGGTCTTCAACCGCTTGATCTCGGTGAGCAGCGGGGGGAACATCGCGGCAACCAGCTCGTCGCGGCCGGCCTTCGGGAGGTCGCTCATCGCGTCGGGGTCAGTGGTGTAGTGGCTGAAATAGTGGGTGGACAGCTGCTTTGCGCGGAACGCGGGGTACCCCAGCTCCTTCAGCTTCTCCTGCCGCTCGGTCAGGGTGAGGTCGGCGAGGTGCACCGGCGGCTGCTTGACCCGCGGCGACTTGAACTGGAGCAGGGGTCGGCCGTCGCTGGTGACAACCGGCTTCGCTCCTTCAACTTCAGGGCGCACCTGTGGTCGGCTGGATCCGGGCATGGGGGAGAGAATAACGTCAGACATCGCTACCATTCTTTCACGTCCGGCGCCATCCGACGACGAATAACCGCCTGGAGCCTACGCAGCCCGTGTGTTTCTGCTCTCCAGAACCCTCCGGCGACACACTGTCGCCGGAACCCAGGTTTCCCTGGCTCGTGAATACTCCACCCACTGCAGCAGCACCGCCGCAGAGGTCCAGGCCATCGCGAAACCCTTCACCGTCGCCCCTACGCCGTCGGCATACGTCACCTCCGCCCACACGGGAAGTGCCTTCAGCGGCTCGGTCACCTCGCCGGGGGCGGGCTTCGGAAGCCCGACGGGCGCAACGAAGCGGTCCGCGCTTGGGGGAATGCCGTGCCAACCCGTACCCATGCACCGCAGGCTATGCCGTGCCCCCGACATTGAGAACCGGGGCCGACATATTTCCCCGTGATCGGCGTCCGGATGGCCACCTGCTGCCCCGCGGTAATAGTGTGAAGCGGAGGAACCGGACGGCGCGCAGAGCGTTCCGGTCCAGCGAAGGCGCCCTGTGGGTTGCCGTGAATGAGGAGTGGAGATTTTCTTGAGTGCACAGATCGGTGTGACGGGCCTTGCGGTCATGGGAGCGAACCTGGCGCGGAATCTTGCCCGGAACGGGTACACGGTGGCCCTGCATAACCGGTCGGTGGAGAAGACCGACGCCCTGCTGGGAAAGCACGGGGACGAGGGGGATTTCATCCGGACCGAAACGTTGCGCGAGTTGGTGGATTCCCTGGAGAAGCCCCGCCGGGTGCTGATCATGGTCAAGGCCGGTCCCCCGGTGGATTCGGTGATCGATCAGCTCACGCCGCTGCTGGAGGCAGGTGACATCGTCATCGATGCGGGGAACTCCCACTATGAGGACACCCGGCGCCGGGAGGCGGCCCTGGCGATGAAGGACCTGCACTTCGTGGGGGTGGGGGTCTCCGGTGGTGAGGAGGGCGCCCTGCTGGGGCCTTCGATCATGCCGGGCGGATCCCGGGAGTCCTATGACTCGCTGGGCCCGATGCTGGAGAAGATCTCCGCGAAGTACGACGGCGTGGCGTGCTGCACCTGGATCGGGACCGATGGTGCCGGGCATTTCGTGAAGATGGTCCATAACGGCATCGAGTACGCGGACATGCAGGTCATCGGGGAGGCCTATGACCTGCTGCGCTCCGGGGCCGGTATCGAACCGGCCGAGCAGGCGGGAATCTTCGCTGACTGGAACACCGGGACCCTGTCCTCGTTCCTGATCGAGATCACCGCCGAGGTCCTGGCCCACACCGATGCGCGGACCGGGAAACCGTTCGTGGACGTCGTGGTGGATGCCGCCGGGCAGAAGGGCACCGGCCGCTGGACGGTCGTCTCGGCCCTGGAACTGGGCAGCCCGACCTCGGGCATCGCGGAGTCCGTGTTCGCCCGCGGCCTGTCCTCCCAGAAGGAGCAGCGTGTCCTGGCCCAGGGCATCCTGGCCGGCCACGAGGAGACCGTTCAGGTCCCGGAGTCCTTCGTGGAGGACGTGCGCCTGGCCCTGTATGCCTCGAAGCTGGTCAGCTACGCCCAGGGCATCGACATGCTCACGAACGCGGCGAAGGAATACGGGTGGGAGCTGAAACTCGATGAGATCGCGTCCCTGTGGCGTGCCGGGTGCATCATTCGCGCCGAACTGCTCGATGACATCATGAAGGCCTACGCCGAAGCCGACACCCGTCCGGCGAACCTGCTGCTCGCGCCCGCGTTCGCCGAGTCGATCGCCGGCGCCGTCCCGGCCTGGCGCCGGGTCGTGGCGACCGCCGTCCGGCTCGGCATCCCGGTACCGGTGTTCTCCGCGTCCCTGGCCTACTACGACGGGCTGCGCCGGCCACGCCTGCCCGCCGCCCTCACCCAGGGCCTGCGCGACCTCTTCGGAGCCCACACCTACCAGCGCATCGACACCGACGGCACCTTCCACACCCTCTGGGGCGAAGACAAAACCGAAATCCATGCCATCGACACCCACTGACGCCCGCTGACCCCGTGCACCTTTTTCCCCAGCAATCCCCGGGGAAGTTGCATGATTTACCGGACGTGGACGGGGCGGCCGGGTCGATAGCGTCGTTGTCATGAACCTACCTCTGATAGCAGGAAGCATCTCGACGATCCTTTTTGCACTGGCCACCCTGCCGATGCTCGTAACGGCGGTGCGCACCAGGGACATGGAGTCCTACAGCCTGGGCAACATCGCAACGAGCAACCTCGCCAACGCCGTCCACTCCGTGTACGTGTTCAGTCTGCCGGTCGGGCCGATCTGGCTGCTCCACAGCTTCTATGTCGTGGCGACGGCCCTCATGCTGACCTGGTACCTGCGCTTCCGGCGGCCGGCCGAACCCGGCCCTGCCCGGCCGCCGGCGCGCCTGGACGAGCTTGCGGGCGCTGCCGGATAAGGGGACCACTGTGGGTCCCGGAGGCGCCATCCGGGCTACCGTTAATGCATCGATGGACACGGAAATCAGCGCACTGATGCTCAGCTCCGGGCGGGCTGCCTACGCCCGGGGTGAGTGGCGTTCCGCCTACGAAGCGCTGCGCGGCGCAGCCCCGGTCTCGATGCTGGACATCGAGGACCTTGAAGCCCTTGCGAGCTCCGCCTGGTGGCTGGGCCTGGTGAAGGAGAATTTCGAACTGTCCGAGGAGGTCTTCCGCCAGCTCTGCGCCGGCGGGTCCAACGCGAAGGCGGCCATGAAGGCGCTTCAACTCGCGCTCCTCTGGGTGCTGCGGGGGGATCTGATGGTGGGTTCGGGCTGGCTGAGCAGGGTGCGGCGGATCCTGCGGGACGTTCCGCAGTGCCCCGCACACGGCTACCTCCTCTACCTCGACTCGATGATCGAACTCGAATTCTCGGGGGTACTCCCGACGCCCTCCTGCGCGGCGGAGCTGCGGGAAATGGGCCGGGGATTCGACGAACCCGCTCTCACGTCGCTGGGCCTGGTGCTCGGTGGGCTCGCCGATCTCCGGGGAGGCAACACGGCAGAAGGATTCGCCCAGCTCGACGAGGCGATGCTTCCGGTGCTGGCCGACCGGATACCGCTCGAATGGGCGGGCGACATCTACTGCACCGTGATCCACGTCTGCCATGAGCTCGCCGACGTCGACAGGATGCGAGCCT
This sequence comes from Arthrobacter sp. Br18, assembly GCF_000520555.1. GTDB lineage: Bacteria > Actinomycetota > Actinomycetes > Actinomycetales > Micrococcaceae > Arthrobacter_D. The sequence goes on from NZ_KI914848.1 coordinate 25,446, forward strand.
GGACCGAGGCGACGGAAAGGTGGTGCCTCCGCTTCGGCACCGCCGTGGTGTACAGCGGCGTGTGCCGGGTGCACCGGCTCGAGCTCAAGAGCATCGAGGGCGATTGGCCCGACGTCGAGCGGCTGATCGAGCTCGAAAGCGCCGACCTTGCCGACAAGAACGTGTGGGCGGCAGGCGAGGGCTTCTACCAGCTCGGCGAACTGCGGCGCCTGCGCGGTGAGGATGAGGGCGCGCGCGCCGCCTACGGTCGTGCCAGGAGGCTCGGCATCGATCCTCAGCCGGGCGAAGCATTGCTGGCGAGCGCGGGAGGGCACGCGGAGGAAGGGTGGCTCGCGTTGACGGCGGCGCTGGGTGGCAGGGACCGCGTGGGGCGTGCACGACTCCTCGGAGCCGCCGTCGAGCTGGCGCTCAGCACGGGGCGCACTGTCGAGGCGGAGAAGCTGTCCCGCGAACTCGAGGGCACCGCCCGGGACTACGCGAGCCCCGGGTTCGGCGCATGGTCGGCCCAGGCGCGAGGCCTGCTCCACCTCCACCGCGCCGAGGCCGCAGAGGCGCTTCAGGAGTTCGAGGCCGCGTCCCGGTTCCACAGCGGTATCCGGCCGCGGTACGATACGGCCCGCCTTCACGTGCTGCAGGCGCAGGCGCTCGAGGCGCTCGGCCGGGCCGACACCGCCGCCTGGAACTCCGCCACAGCACGGGCGACCTTCAAGGAGCTGGGCGCGCAGTCCTACCCCTTTCCGCCCAGTCCGGCGCCGCCGGAAACCGCGCCGGGCGGACTGACACCGCGTGAGAAGGAAGTCCTGGCCGCTGTCACTTCGGGTACGTCGAACCGGGATGTGGCCAGGCTCCTGTTCATCAGCGAAAAGACCGTGGGGCGGCACCTTGCCAACATCTTTGTCAAGATCGGCGTCACCTCGAGGACGGCGGCTGCCGCCTGGGCGAGGGATCAGTCCTGACCCCGTCCGGCCGCGGGTAGCACGTCAGATGTAGATGGCCGGATCAACGTACTCAGCCGGATCCACCGCGGGTTGCGTTTCCCGTAGCGAGTCGCGGTGCCGGAAGGTCGCGGGGATGCCCGTGACGATCGAATCCGGCGGTGTGTCCTTCACGACGACGGCATTGGCGCCGACCGCGCTGCCAGCGCCGATGGTGATCGGGCCGAGCACCTTCGCGCCGGCGCCGACGGTGACCCGGTCGCCGATGGTGGGATGCCGTTTCACCTTCTCGAGCGACCGTCCGCCCAGAGTGACGCCCTGGTAGAGCATGACGTCGTCCCCGATCTCGGAGGTCCCTCCGATGACGACGCCCATTCCGTGGTCGATGAAGAATCGCCGTCCGATCGTCGCTGCAGGGTGGATCTCGACGCCGGTCAGCGTCCTGGCGAGCTGCGCCAGGACGCGGGCGGGGAAGCGAAGGCCGGGCCTTCGCCACATGCGGTGGGTGAGCCGGTGGACCCAGATGGCATGCAGCCCCGAGTACACGACGGTGTTCTCGAAGGATCCTCGTGCTGCTGGGTCATGGGTGCGGGCGGTCTCAAGATCCTCGCGCAGTCTCGCTAGAAAACTCACCGACTACTTTCTGATGGGGACGGAACTAGCTGCGGATGTCGTCGAACAGGACGGTGGAGATGTAGCGTTCCCCGAAGTCGCAGACGATGGCCACAATGAGCTTACCGGCGTTTTCGGGCCGCTTAGCGAGCTCGAGTGCGGCCCAGACGATAGCTCCCGACGAGATTCCGCCGAGGATGCCCTCCTGCGTTCCGAGGTCCCGGGCAACCCGCACCGAGTCCTCGACGGTGGCATCGAGCACCTCATCGTAGGCGTCACGGTCGAGGTTCTCCGGAACGAAGTTGGCGCCGAGTCCCTGGATCTTGTGCGGTCCAGGCGCGCCGCCGTTGAGGATCGGGGAATCAGCCGGTTCGACGGCGACGATCTGGACGCCGGGCTTCCGCTTCTTGAGGATCTGTCCGACGCCGGTGATGGTTCCGCCGGTGCCGACACCCGCGACGAAGATGTCGACCTCGCCGTCCGTGTCCTCCCAGACTTCCTCGGCAGTGGTGGTCCGATGGATCTCAGGGTTGGCAAGATTGGCGAACTGTTGTGCCCAGATGGCGTTTTCGGTGCCGGCGACGATGTCCTTGGCGCGGTCGACGGCCCCCCGCATGCCTTCAGAGCCCGGCGTGAGGACGATTTCGGCGCCGTAGGCCCGCAGCATCACGCGGCGCTCAGTGGACATGGTTTCGGGCATGGTGAGGATGACGTTGTAACCGCGTGCCGCACCGACCATGGCCAGAGCGATGCCGGTGTTTCCTGAGGTTCCCTCGACAATCGTCCCGCCGGGCTTGAGCGCACCGGCTTTCTCGGCGGCGTCGATGATGGCGACACCGATCCTGTCCTTGACGCTGTTGGTGGGGTTGTAGAACTCGAGCTTGACGGCGACGCGCGCATCGAGGCCCTCGGTCAGGCGGTTCAATCGCACGAGGGGCGTGCGCCCTACCAGCTGGGTGACATCGTCGTAGATCTTTGCCATGGAAGCCTGTCTTCTTAAGGGTGAAATATTCTGGCTCCCCGGCGGAGCCGGGACTGATCCTAACCGCAGTGGTGCGGGAGAACTACGCGGCAAGCCACTCGGCGTAATATTTCCGCGCCTTGGCCAGCTTGGGATTGATGATCACCTGGCAATAGCCCTGCTCCGGATGCTTGCCATAGAAGTCCTGGTGGTACTCCTCGGCCACGTGGAACGTGGGCAGCCGGCTGACCTCGGTGACGATCGGGCTGGACCAGTTGTCCTGGTTGCGCCGAATCGAATTTTCGAAGAGAGTCTGCTGTTCGGTGTCCTGGTAATACATCACGGACCGGTACTGGGTGCCGACGTCGTAGCCCTGCCGGTTGAGTGTCGTGGGGTCGTGCGAGACGAAGAACATGTCGAGGACGACGTCCTCGGGGATCACCGTTTCGTCGAAGCTCACCGCGACGACCTCCGCGTGGCCGGTCATTCCCGAACACACCGAATCATAGTCGGGGAAGCGGGTATGGCCCCCGGTGTAGCCGGAAACCACCTCGGTCACGCCTCGGGTCTGCTGGTAGAGGGCGTCGAGGCACCAGAAGCAGCCACCGCCGAGTACAAAAGTCTTCATGCTCCATACAATGCGTGCGGGCACCGGAAGATTCCCGTGGTGGAACGGAGTGGTAGAACTGGAGCCATGGAGACTGACCAGCAAGGTGCCGGAGCCGGCCATGGCGGGAGCCTGGTTCCGAAGGTCCCGACCGTCGGTGACGTTCTAGGCGCCATCGAGGAACTGTGGCCCGAATCCCTCGCGGAGAAATGGGATGCCGTGGGGTTGGTGGCGGGCAGGTCGACCGCACCAGTGCACCGGATCCTGTTCGCCGTCGATCCAACCGCAGCTGTTCTTGACGAGGCGCTCGACTGGGGAGCGCAGCTGATCATCTCGCACCACCCGCTGTTCCTGAAGCCCGTCCACTCGGTGGCAGCGTCCGGGTTCAAGGGCGAGGCCGTGCACCGGCTGATCGAGAGCGGTTGCGCCCTGGTCACCGTCCACACCAATGGCGACAGTGCCGTCGGAGGGGTGTCCGACGTCCTCGCGGATGCACTCGGACTCCTGGACGTGCAGCCTCTCGTCCGGGCAGGGAACGGGCTGCCGGAGGAGGGCATCGGCCGCGTAGGCAACCTGGCGGACGCCACGACGCTCGGGGACTTCGCCGGAGTGGTGTTCTCCCTGCTGCCGGCGGTTGCGGGTGGAGTGCGGGTGGCCGGCGACAAGGACGGCCTGATCCGGCGGGTTGCCGTGTGCGGGGGCGCTGGGGACTCACTGTTACCCGAGGTGAGGGCCAGCCGGGCGGACGTGTACGTCACGGCCGACCTGCGCCACCATCCGGCGTCAGAGGTACGTGAGGCGGCGGGCAGCGGACGGCCCTACCTCATTGATGTCTCCCACTTCGGGAGCGAATGGTTGTGGCTGACACCGGCGTCCGCGGCGCTCGGAAACGTGCTCGCCGACCAGGGCTTCGGCGCCGACATCCGGGTCAGCGGCATCAATACCGACCCCTGGGACTTCGTCCTCACTCCCGGCTCCTGAACGGATTCCCCGCGGGGATCAGTTTCCGGCGGTGCAATAGGCTGAAGGGATCGTCATTCGTCCACAACGCGGAGGTAACCCGTGGCCAAGGCTGCACCAGAGGAACAATTGCGACTGCTCGATCTGCAGGCACTCGATTCACGGCTGAACCAGCTTCAGCGGCAGGCAGAAGTGGTGCAGAACAATCCGGAACTTGCGGCGCTCAGCGGACGGGTAGCCGCCGTGGACGGCGAGCTGATCCGTGCGAGCACGGAACTGGCGGATCTCGAGCGGGAGCTGACCCGTGCGGAGGATGACGTGCAGGCGGTGGTGGCGCGGATCGAGCGGGACGAGAAACGCCTCAACAGCGGCCAGGGAACGTCGAAGGATTTGACGGCACTCCAGAGCGAGGTGGCCTCGTTGACGCGGCGCCGGTCCGATCTGGAGGACGTGGAACTCGACATCATGGAACGCGCCGATACCGCGCGCGCCTCCCAGCAGACCGTCCAGGAGCGCACGGATACGGTGCGACGCGAATTGAAGGACCTTGAGGACGGGAGGGACGCGGAACTGGCCACCCTCGCCGGGCTGCGGTCCACGGTGCAGGCCGAGCGGGACGCCCTGGCGGCCACGATCGACGCCCCACTGCTCGCGATCTATGAAAAGACGCTTGCCCGGCGTGGAGTCGGTGCGGCACGGCTTTTCCACGGTACGTCCGAGGGGTCCGGGATGCAGCTCAGCCCTGGGGACCTTGCGGAAATCCTGCGCGCCGCACCGGATGACATTGTGATGTGCCCTGATTCGGGCTGCATCCTGGTGCGCTCCACGGAGTGGGGAAGCTGATCCCGGTGGTGGCTGACTACGAACTGTTCAACCCCCATGCTCCGGCCGAAGGGCAGGAACCCACCCGTGGTGGGCGGCTGATTGTCGAAGCCGACGGGGGCTCCCGTGGCAACCCGGGCCATGCGGGCTACGGAGCTCTGGTCCGTGATCCGGCGAGTGGGGCCATTCTCAGCGAAAGAGCGGCGTACATCGGCAAGGCGTCGAACAACGTGGCCGAATACTCCGGCCTCGTGGCAGGGCTGGAACTCGCGCTGGAAATCGACCCCGGAGCCCGGATCCACGTGAAGATGGACTCGAAACTCGTGGTCGAGCAGATGTCGGGCCGGTGGCAGATCAAGCACGCCGACATGCGCGTCCTGGCCGGCAAGGCACGCAAGGTGGTGGACCCGCGGAACGTCACCTATGAGTGGATTCCGCGCGAGCGCAACAAGGACGCCGACCGCCTGTCCAACGAGGCGATGGATGCGGGCATGGCAGGTGTGGACTGGGTACCGCGGAACACCGTCAGGTCCCCTGTGGGGGAAGTGGCCGAATTCCCGAAACTCGACGGCGACCCGCCCGTTGCCGCGGCCGGAAGGCCGAAGCTCTCCGGACGCCTGCACCATATCGAGATCTGGGTCGCGGATCTCGACGAGGGGGTCCGGAGCATCGGCTGGCTGCTCGAGCGCCTCGGTTTCCCCGCACGGGAGAACTGGAAGGACGGCGTCAGCTACGGAGGCGAGGGCTTCTACGTGGTGCTCGAATCCGGGCCCGATGTGGCTCCCGAAGGCCACCACCGACGTCGTCCCGGAGTCAACCACCTCGCCTTCGCCGCCGGTACCCGCAGCGAGGTCGACGTGCTTTCGCGGCGCGCAGCGAGCCACGGGTGGACACTCCTGTTCGCGGATCGGCATCCCTTCGCGGGGGGTCCCGGCCACTATGCCGCCTACCTTGAGAACGAGGACGGCTTCGAGGTCGAGCTCGTGGCCGACGAGGCCTAACCGGCCGGTGGCGCGAGGAGGACGTTGAGCTGGAAGCCCCTGCCGTTGCGGGCTGCCTCCAGCTCCGCGGTCCACCGCTCCTGAGCCGCCCTCAGCAACTGCGCGGGCGACTCCGGGGCCCTGCCGCGTCGGGTGATGAGATGCCGGACGAGTTCCCCTCGCGTGTGCTTCGCGAAGTGGGAGACGACGGTCCGCTCACCGTTGCGCTCCTGATAGACGTTTACCGCGACGGTGTTCCCCGGCGGCGGCGACCAGGCAGCTGCATAGGTGCTCGACCTGCAGTCGATGACGAGCGACGGCCCCGCGTGCGCACGGAGGGGCTCATCCAGAACGCGTTTCCAGAACGACGCGAGCCGCCCGGTCCCCGGGAGATCCACCGACATGGACAGCCGGTACGCGGGGATCGGATCGCCGAACCGTAGTGCGCCCCAGAGCGCCGAGACGATGACGATGTGCTCCCGCGCTTTCTCCTTCTGCCGGGGAGTCAGATGAGGGTAGTCGAGGGCGTCGTACAGCACGCCCGAGTAGACATCATGCGCCGGACCCGACGGCTCGACGTCGAGCCGGCGGTTCCGCTTCACGTCCTCCGCAAGCGAGGAGCCGACCCCGAGGATTCGATGCGCATCAGGATGGCCGCTCGTGTGGCGAAGGGCAGCCAGTACCTCCGTGCGGGCGTCGTTGAGCGCCGGGAAATGGAGGTTGGACAGGGAAATCGGGAGTCCCTCGGATACCGCCGTTTTTCCTTCGGAGGGGGGAAGCAGGATCAGCACCGCACCTACTTTACCGAAGGCACACCGCCGAACGGCACCGAGGGCGCAGTGCCGGCCTCCCCGGGCCTTCGGACGCCGTACAATCGAACTCGGATGGGTCGACCAGGCGGCCGCGTTGGAGGAGTGCCGTGCATTCGGCACGAAAACCACCGAGGAACGTCCGGGCTCCGCAGGGCAGGGTGGTGGGTAACGCCCACTCGGGGTAACCCGCAGGCCAGTGCCACAGAAAATAGACCGCCTTCCGCCGCATACCGGCAGGAGGGTAAGGGTGAAACGGTGGTGTAAGAGACCACCAGCGTGCCGGGTGACCGGCACGGCTCGGTAAACCCCACCCGGAGCAAGGCCAGACAGTGCGCGTGATCAGGGCTGCCCGCCCGAGTGCACGGGTAGGCCGCTGGAGGGCGTCGGCAACGGCGTTCGTAGATGGATGGCCGCCACTCCCGCACCGGCGACAGTGCGGGATGACAGAACCCGGCGTATCGGTCGGCCCATCCCCATTCCAAGTAGTCGAACGCAAAAGCAGGTAGCGCTTACTGTGTCCCTCGTGCAGCGCCCCCAGTAGTTTTCGGAGACAACGGAAACTAGTCATCTGGGGTGGCAATCGTGCAGAACTCACTCATCGGTCCGGTCTTGGCAATCAGCGGCATGCTTCTGGTGGCTCTCCTGCCGGGTACCGGCAGTACGATTCCTGGCGGGCAGTCTTCCCAGGGCGAACCGTCATCCGAGACCTCTCCTCCCGCTGCGGTTCCGGCCACTGCGCCAGCTGTGGAACCCGTGCCCGTTCGACCGGCTCCGGATACTGCAGCTGACGACGCGGGCAGTGCGATCGCTGGCGAGGCGGGCAGTGCGGTAGCAGAGGCGGGCAGCGCGGTAGCAGAGGCGGGCAGTGGAATGGGCGGCGATCTTCCTCCTGAGTTGCTTCCGAGCCCGCCCTACCCTTCCTGTCCCGTTACTGAACTGGGTAACTGGTGGACTGATCCCGCCGACCCGTATAGCTGCCTGCCTCCTGAGTCACGGGGTTTCTCCGAGCCGGTGCCGCCGGTGGGCCCGGGCGACTGGACACCCTGGGGCCCGGCGCCGGCCGAGCCCTCAGGGGATTGCCGGGTCGACGGCACGCAACGGTGTGAGGTGCTCATCATGGGGCAGACCTACGTAGTGACGTTCAGTGATGGCAAGCCCCTGCACGTCTATGAGGTGGCCCCCGGCTGAGCGGCAGGGCCCGTGCCCGTTGGAGGTCAGAATACCGTTGCCTAGGGGAACGGTCAACCCCTCTGCAGATTCTTCGTAGGAAACGGTCCTTTTGGTGAGGTGCGGTGCAACTGCTCCGCTACCCTGATCCAATGACCGCGAGCACCAGTGACACAACTCACCTTTTGGTGCGGAACCGGAACTTCCGGGCGCTGTTCATCTCGAGCACCGCGGGGATCTTTGGAAACGCCGTCGCTTCTGTTGCCCTCCCGATCATCGCGGCCGTGGAACTGCAGGCGGGTGACTTCGAGGTGGCGGCGCTCGCAGGGATGACGTTCCTTCCGTGGCTCCTGTTCGGGCTGGTCATCGGGGTCTGGGTGGACAGGCTTCCGCGCCGTCCGGTGATGGTGTGGTCGCTGGTCGTCCGCATCGCGGCCCTTGCAAGCCTTCCCTTCGCCTACTGGTCCGGTGCCCTCAGCGTCGCCATGCTGTTCATCGTTGCCTTCATCGCCGGAGTGACCTCGGTGTTCTTCACCCTAGCCGACCAGGCAATGGTCCAGCAGGCAGTCACCAAGGACGAGTTGATGGAGGGCAACGGCCTGATCACCGGGTCCGGCGCTGCCGCCGACGCGGCCGGACGTTCCATGGCGGGCTGGCTCACCAGTTCGGCGGGGGCATCCAATTCGCTCCTCATCGAAGTGGGAACGTCTGTCGTTTCGCTGCTGGCCGTGCGCCGTCTTGACGTAGTGGAGGTGGTGCCCGACAAGGCGGAGCATCGGATCCTCCGTGAGATGGCGGATGGTATGCGCTACACCTTCAGCACCGCGCCGCTGCGGGCTATCCTGTACAACGCCGCCCTGTGGAACCTCGGTGGCAATATCGCCGCCTCACTGATTGTCCTGCTGGTGCTGCGGACCCTCAACGAGTCGCAGGTCTGGCTCGGGCTGCTCCTTGCAGCAACCTCGGTCGGCGGAACCGTGGGCGGGATAACGGTCACCGCGCTGGGAAGAAGGTTTGGCTCCGGGCCGCTGTGGCGCTGGTCCATGGTGCCCGGTGTCCTGGGTTACGCCTCACTCCTCCTCATGACGCCGGGCTGGGGCATGCTCCCGGGTCTTCTCGGAATGTTCATCATGGGCGCGAGTGTCGCCTGGAACATCGTGATCGGCATCAGTTTCCGGCAGCGTGTGTGCCCTCCCGGAATGATGGGCCGCCTCGGTGCGGCGTCGAGGACGGTGAGCTGGGGCATGCTCGCCATTGCCTCCCTGGCCGCGGGAATCCTTGCCGAGCTATTCGGCGTACGGACCGCGATCCTCATCGGCATCGGAATCGCCCTTGCAGCGCCGGTGGTGGCCATGCTGGGACCTCTGCGGAATGTCCAGCGGCTGGAAGATCTCGACCAGGGACCCGACCCGGTCCGAGAATCGGTCGAGGTTCCGCCCGCACCGCGGTAACTGCCGTTCAGTGGCCGAACGGGTCGGGATCGACTCCGGGAAGCCAGGTGCGGCCCGGTACGCCCCATCCCCGGGCAGTGACCGATTTCCGTGCCTTGCGTGCATACCGCGCGTTCAACCGGTCCACGTACAACAGGCCGTCCAGATGGTCGTACTCGTGCTGGAGGCACCGGGCAAACCAACCGGTCGCCTCGAAAGCCACCGGGCCGCCGTCGCCGTCAAATCCCGAGATCTTCGCCCATTCCGCCCGCCTGAGCGGAAAGGCCTCGCCGGGCACGGACAGGCACCCCTCGGATTCCTCGGCGGGGTCGGGAGCCGAACCGGGCACCTTGGAGGTGACCAGGGTGGGATTCACCAGGACCCCGCGGGGCGGCGCGCCGTCGTCGTTCGCCATCGCATAGACGAAGATTCTCAGGCCCACGCCGATCTGCGGCGCAGCCAGGCCCACGCCGTTGGCGACGTCCATGGTTTCGAACATGTCGGCGATGAGGGCCCGGAGGTTATCGTCGAAGTGCTCGACGGGCAGCGCGCGCCGGTGCAGGACGGGCTCGCCGGTGATCGTGATGGGGTGAACAGCCATGGGTCCTTCCTGGTCCTCCGTAATCAGCCGGCGATGGAGCGGCCGACGCTCTCGCGCATGATCTCGCTGGTACCACCGAAGATGGTGAGCAGCCGGGCTGCGAGGAAGGCCTGCGCAACGGGATATTCAAGGATGTAGCCGTAGCCCCCGTGAAGCTGGAGGCACCGGTCGGTGATCGACTTGACCCGCTCGCTCGCCCACAGCTTCGCCCGGGCGGCCGACGCGGCGTCGAGCCTGCCGTCGTTGAACGCGATCATCGCGGCGTCGACGTAGGTTTCGGTCACCTCCACCTCGGTCAGGATGTCGGCCAGTGCGAAGCGGGTGTTCTGGAAGTCGATGACGCGCTCCCCGAACGCGTTGCGGTCCCTGGTATAGGCGACTGTCTGCTCATAGACTGCACGGGCTACCGCCGAGGACGCCACAGCGATCCCGAGGCGTGCCTGCGGAAGCTGTTCGAGGCTGTACCGCAGGCCCTGCCCAACCTCGCCGACGAGGTTGTTTCCCGGCACCCGGACGTTGTCGAAGAACAGTTCGGACGTGTCGGAGGCCTTGAGGCCCATTTTGTCGAGCTGGCGCCCCGTGGTGTATCCAGTGGTCTTTTCCACCATGAACAGGGAGAAAGCATCGCTCGACCCCCGGCCGGCGCTGCCGTCGGTCCTGGCCAGGACCAGCGACGCGTCCCCGCTGATGCCGTTCCCGATGAAGACCTTCTGCCCGCTCAGGAGCCAGTCGTCGCCGTCGCGCACTGCCTTGGTGCGGATCCCCCGCAGGTCGCTGCCGGCACCCGGCTCGGTCCAGGCACAGGAGGTGACCTTCTCCCCGGACACCATCCCGGGCAGCCAGCGCTGCTTGAGGTCCTCCGAGCCGTGGGCGAGGAGGTGGGGGAGGACGAGGTCATCGTGCAGATGGAAGGCGAGTCCGACGGCGAGGTGGTTGCTTCTGGCGAACTCTTCATCGAGCACTGCCCGGAAGCGGTAGTCCGCCATGCCGGCGCCGCCGAACTCCTCCGGAACCGCCATCCCGAGAAGTCCCTGTTCACCCGCTGCCTGCCAGAGGCGCCGCGGCATCAGGTGGTCAGCATCCCACTGGGCGTAATGCGGCGCCACCTCGCGGGCATTGAACTCCTGCGCAACCTCCCGGAAGAGTTCATGATCCTCCTCGAACACCGTGCGATTCATGCAGGCAGTCCTCTCCAACACTGTTCCTTGCGTACCGGACGGACCGGCACCCGACATTCCGGACGGGCAGTCAAACGTAAAGCCGCCCCGGAGAGTCTCCGGGGCGGCTTTACGTTTCGGCTGCCATGACAGCCGAACTCGACGGGTGAGTAACGGGGCTTGAACCCGCGACCTCCTGGACCACAACCAGGCGCTCTGCCAACTGAGCTATACCCACCATGCAATCCGCTCCGGCCCCACCCATTCCGGCCGGGGAATCCGGCGGGCATCGGCTTGGGGCAAGCTGCGAAAGGCAGCGGAAACAAGTTTACACACTTTTCGCGGTGCTTTTTCCACCATCCTCGTCCCGCTCCATGCGGGTCCGATCAATCAGGGAAACCCGCCTCCCGCGACGTGGGGTGGACGTCGTTGGCCACCTGCGGGCGCGGCTCACCCGGACCACGGGGTGTCCGGGCGCTCGATCAGCACTCCGTCCACAACGATGTCGACCCGCTCATTGAAGAAGCACGCCAGATCCCGGATCTTCGGGTTCTCCGGAATGGGATCGGGGTAGCTCCAGACCGCATCCCGGACGAGCACATCACCGACGCGCACGGACCAGTAGCGCGCCCGTCCCTTGTAGGGACACACCGATACGAACTCGCTGGCCTCGAGGAATTCGGTGCGTACGTCCGCGAAGGGCAGATAGTAGCGGGGCGGAAGCGGTTCCTCGAAGAGAAGGAGCGGCCGAATGCTCTCGGCAACCGCCTCGCCTGCCACCAGCACCTGCACCCGCCGGGAGCTGCGCACGGTGTCCACCCGCTTGTGGGGATCACGGGCGTGGGCGATAAGGCGTTCATCCTCCTCGTACCATTCCAGCTGCTGCCAGGAAAAGGTCACGAGGCCCGCAAGCGACTCCAGGGCACCCGTGGGGTTGGCGTGGGTCCATGCCGCAGCCTCCACTCGGGACCGTCCGCCCATTACGGACCAGGTCCGCTGGCCCTCCTTGCCGGCGGACTCATCCACGAGGACTCCCGGCCGCACGTCGTCGAGTGGAATGTAGTAGGTCGGCAGGCCTTTCGGACCATACTGGATCAGGAGTTGAGCACGGGAACTCTCGGCGATGACGGCGTCCCCCAGCCGCAGGCGTATCCGGCGGGGAGTGGGTTCCACAGAGGGCTCGGGCAACCGCATGAGCGTAATACTAGCGCTGCGGAAGGCGACATCCCAGAGCTCGTCCCGTATTCCCGGTCCCGTTTCAGCGGGGGCAGGCGGCTCCGCTCCCCGATCTTTTGCTAGTCGCCGAGTGCCTGGGCGATCGCCTTGCTGCTCGGCGAATCAGGGCCCGGACTGGGCACGAAAACGGCCTGCCGGTAGTAACGGAGCTCCCGGATGGAGTCCTTGATATCGCCGAGCGCCCGGTGGCCGCCGCTTTTCGCGGGGCTGTGGAAATAGGCGCGGGTGTACCAGCGGCGGGCAAGTTCCTTGATGGTCGACACATCGATGACGCGGTAGTGCAGGTGATCGACGACGGCGGGCATGTCCCGCGCCAGGAAGTTCCTGTCGGTGCCCACTGAATTGCCGGCGAGCTGCGCCTTCCGGGGCTCGGGAACCCACTCCTTGATGTACTCGAGGACCCGGGCTTCGGCGTCCTGCATCCCGATCCCGTGGGGAAGTTCCTCCAGCAGGCCCGAGGAGGTGTGCATCTGGCGCACGAAGTCGCCCATCTGCAGCAGGGCAGCCGGTTCGGGCGCTATGACGACGTCCACCCCGTTCCCCAGGACGTTCAGCTCCGAATCGGTCACGAGGACTGCCACTTCGATGAGGCCGTCCTTCTCCAGGTCGAGCCCGGTCATTTCGCAGTCGATCCAGACAATCGGTTCATTTGATATCGGCACCCGTCAAATGTACCGCGCACGATCCGGCCCGCCACTTCCCAGTATCCGCAGGAACCGAACTGCTAATATCGTCGAAGTCCGGCGCACTCGTTGACCCAGGTACGGCAGCCGCCGGAACACCCTCCCGCCGTACAAGGATTGGACGCACCGAGATGACCGCCCAGGTCCCTGTGACTGAGCCCTCGGCGTCGCGCCTCCAGCGCCCCAACGTGGCGATCATCCAGGGGTTTGCCGGGTCCATGCTGATGTGGCTCGGCTCCCTGGGCGTCGGCTGGCTGTCCCTGGCGTCAACCGAGCTGCGCCGGAATCCGGTCATCATCTGGCTGCGGTTCGAGCCCGAGGGAGCGGTCTTCTCCGTGCTCGTCCTGGCGATCGGCGGCATGCTGCTGGTGCGATCGTGGCTTCGCCTCGGACAGCGCCTCCGTGGCTGGGGTCCTGAGACGCGCCCCTTCGTGCTGAAAGCCGTTGCCGCGTGGGCGGCACCGATGTGCCTCGCGCTCCCTCTCTTCAGCCGCGACGTCTTCGCCTACATCGCCCAGGGCCAGGTCATGATCGCCGGACTCAACCCGTACCGTGACGGCTACTCGCAGATCTCCAACTATCTGCAGATCGGTGCCGACGACCTCTGGGCGCAGAGCCCTACGCCCTACGGTCCGGTTTTCCTGTGGATCGAGGAGGGGGTGGTGCGGATCACTGGGGGACAGCCCGATTTTTCCATCGCCCTGTTCCGCGTGGTCGCCGTCCTCGGCGTCGCCCTGTGCGTCTACTTCATTCCCAGACTCGCGGACCTCCATGGAATCAATGCAAACCGGGCGCTGTGGCTGACGGCCGCCAATCCACTGTTCCTGATCAATTTCATTGCCGCGATCCACAACGATTCCCTGATGATCGGGCTCGCTCTGGCCGGGCTGTACCTCGCGGCCACCCGCCGGCCGCTCTGGGGGATCATCCTCATCACGGCGTCGGTGGGCATCAAACCGATCACCCTGATCTTCCTCCCGTTCGTCGGGCTGATGTGGGCGGGCAAGGGCGCCTCATGGCCGCGGAAGTTCCTCTTCTGGGGTATCACGGCAGGCCTCTCACTCGGCCTCCTGTGGGTCATGGGCATGATCAACGGGTTCGGCTTCGGCTGGGTGGGCGCACTCAGCACGCCCGGCAGCGTATGGATCTGGTATGCGCCGGTGGGCTTCCTCGGGCTGATCGTGGCGACACTGGGCAACGCCGTCGGGCTGGATGGTTGGGGATTCGCCAACGCCATCCACACCCTCGCCCGCCTCGGCTCCCTGGTGATCATCGCACTGGAGATCTTCCGGGGAGACCACAGCCGGCTCGTTCGTCGGCTTGCGGTCGCCTTCGCGGCGATCGTCCTGCTGTCGCCCATGATCCAGTCCTGGTATGTGGTCTGGCTGATCCCGCTGTTCGCAGTAACCGGCATTCGAAATGACTGGCAGGTGAAAGCGCTGTACTTCACGGTGTCCTTCTTCATGGTCTACGCCATCTCGGACCAGCTCGACATTTTTCCCTACTTCGAGTTCAGCCTCATGGCAGCGCGCCAGATCGCGGCTGTGTGCGCCCTCGGCTTCGGCTTCTACCTGGTGTTCCTTGACCGCAGCACGAAGGTCCTCTTCCGTCGCAGGTTCCATAAACGGGCACCCGGGCAGCTGCACTAGCGGGAGGCGTGCCCCGCCTTTTCTCCTCCCGGGCGGCCGGACGGAAATGCACTTCCGGTCGGGCCGGGCGATACTGAGTAGATGACCGATGCAGCTGAACAGACATTTTCCGGCGAGTTCGACATCACGGAATGGGTCGCCGAGCCCTATTCCGAACCGGGCAGTACGGGCGAATTGTCGAGGGTTCGGGCCGTCAAGGTTTTTGAGGGCGGTATCACCGGGACAAGCACTGCGGAACTGCTGATGGCAGGGAACGACGTCGGCGCGGGGTACGTGGCATCCGAGCAGTTCACCGGCACCCTGGGGGAGCGCACCGGCTCCATGGTGGTGCAGCACTGGGGCGTGGCCGAAGGAACTGAAGCCGCGACCTCGGGCCACATCATCCCGGGCTCCGGCACCGGCGGCCTCGCCGGCGTGTCGGGAAAAGCCCTGTACTCGCAGGATCCGGACGGACAGCACCGCCTTGAACTGCGGGTCACCTTCACCCAGGGACCGGAGTAGACCCGGCTCGTCCCGGGGTGGCGGGGCCATAGTAAACTGGGCGAACTGCCTCCGTAGCTCAGGGGATAGAGCAGGGGCCTTCTAATCCTCTGGTCGCAGGTTCGAATCCTGCCGGGGGCACCACCGAAGCGGCTCCGGCTGACACAGCGTCAGGCGGGGCCGCTTTCTGCCGGCCGGGAACCCCGGGTAGGCGGATCGTCGACGGGCGGCCGGCTGCCCGTTCCGTGGGCATTCCTGCTCGAACGCTACGCTGGGACGATGACATGGCCTTCCCGTTCTGCACGGATTTCCTTCATCTGTGCTGCGGGTGCGTTCATCACCGCCGCGCGGGTGCAGGTGCTCTTCCGGGGCGAGGAAGGATTGAACGCCGTCGTGGTGACGGTCGGCATCACCGCCCTGGTGATCGGTGGGGTCGTTGCCCTGCTGGTCGGCATCCTCACCTATTCGCGCAGAGCCCCGTGACCGGCTTCCGCAGGCCGCCGCCTCGCGGCCGCTTGTCCACATAGCAGTGCCCGTCGATTCCTCCCGCGGCACCGGCTCCGAGACTTGAAGGAGAGCAGCGGTCCGCCGCTCGTATTCGGGTAGCCGAGGGAGAGGGAATTTCCATGAACGACATCATCACGGTCCGGGGGTACGTAGCCACTGAGGTGCGGCTGACACTTGCGCAGAGCGGGCTGCCGATCGCCGGGTTCCGCATGTGTTCCACCGATCGGCGCTTCGACAAGGAATCGAACGCCTGGATCGACGGGAACACCAACTGGTACTCGGTCTCCATGTTCCGCCAGCTCGCGACCAACGGCGCCGCGAGCCTCAGGAAAGGGGACCGGGTGGTCATCGCCGGTCGTCTCAGGGTACGACCCTGGATAAACGCCGAAGGAAGGACGGGCACCTCCGTCGACATCGACGCCGACACCGCCGGCCATGACCTCATGTGGGGCACGGCCAATTTCAAGCGGACCTCCACGGACCGCACCGATGTCCAGGGGCAGGTGCCTGCAGCGCTTGAGGACATGCCTGCCGGAGTGAATCCCGCGACGGGCGAGATGCTCGGCGCCGAGGAAACCGACTACCCCGTCGACCCGGATCCGGACGGAACTCCGGAAGGCGACGACGGGGCACACGGGGCGGCGGCGAACGCGAAGGAACTTGATGCTGCCGGCGCTCCCTTCTGATCGGTCATCACCCCGCAGGCGCCCGTACTGTACTGCGGCATGACGGTGACGGTGACGGTAGCGGTGGCGGTGGCGGTGACGCGGCCTGGGGCCCGGCGGCAGGGGAGCCCGAAATGTGAGTTAAGGGTGCGTACGCACTAGCCTTGATGGCATGGCGGAATTTATCTACACAATGACCAAGGCTCGCAAGGCTGTCGGCGACAAAGTCATCCTCGACAACGTCAGTATGTCCTTCATCCCGGGGGCGAAGATCGGCGTCGTGGGTCCGAACGGGTCCGGTAAGTCCACCATCCTCAAGATCATGGCGGGGCTGGACACGCCCTCGAACGGTGAGGCGCGGCTCAGTCCCGGCTACTCGGTGGGCATCCTGCTCCAGGAGCCACCCCTGAACGAGGAAAAGACAGTGCTCGGCAACGTCCAAGAGGGCGTGGGGGAGATCTACGGGAAGATCCAGCGCTTCAACGAGATCTCCGAGGAGATGGCGAATCCGGACGCCGACTACGACACGCTCCTTGACGAGATGGGAAAACTCCAGGAAGCGATCGACGCCGCAGACGCGTGGGACCTCGACTCCCAGCTCGAGCAGGCCATGGACGCACTTCGCTGCCCGCCACCCGACGCCGATGTGACAGTGCTCTCAGGCGGAGAGCGCCGCCGCGTCGCACTCTGCAAACTGCTGCTCCAGAAGCCGGACCTGCTGCTCCTCGATGAGCCCACCAACCACCTCGACGCGGAAAGCGTGCAGTGGCTGGAGCAGCATCTTTCGGCCTACGCCGGGGCCGTTCTCGCGGTGACACACGACCGGTACTTCCTCGATCACGTCGCCGAGTGGATCGCCGAAGTGGACCGCGGTCACCTCTACCCCTACGAGGGCAACTACTCCACCTACCTGGAGAAGAAGCGTGCCCGCCTCGAGGTGCAGGGCAAGAAGGACGCCAAGCTCTCACGTCGCCTCACCGAGGAGCTCGAGTGGGTGCGCTCCAATGCCAAGGGCCGTCAGACCAAGTCCAAGGCACGCCTGAGCCGTTACGAGGAAATGGCGTCGGAAGCTGACCGCACGCGGAAGCTGGACTTCGAGGAGATCCAAATTCCGATGGGACCGCGCCTCGGAAGCCAGGTCATCGAGGCGCGCAACCTGAAGAAGGGCTATGACGAGCGCGTGCTCATCGACGGACTTTCCTTCTCACTGCCGCGCAACGGGATCGTCGGGGTCATCGGCCCCAACGGTGTCGGCAAGACCACGCTGTTCAAGACCATCGTCGGGCTTGAACCTTTGGACGGCGGGGAGCTCCGGATCGGCGATTCGGTCAAGATCGCCTATGTCGACCAGTCCCGCGCCGGCATCGATCCGAACAAATCCCTGTGGGAGGTTGTTTCGGACGGGCTCGACTTCATCCAGGTGGGACAGGTCGAAATGCCCTCCAGGGCCTACGTCTCGGCCTTCGGCTTCAAGGGCCCGGATCAGCAGAAGAAGGCCGGGGTGCTCTCCGGCGGTGAGCGAAACCGGCTGAACCTGGCCATGACCCTCAAGCAGGGAGGCAACCTCCTCCTGCTCGATGAGCCCACCAACGACCTCGACGTCGAGACGCTGTCCAGCCTCGAGAATGCGCTGCTCGAGTTCCCCGGATGCGCCGTGGTGGTCTCGCACGACCGTTGGTTCCTCGACCGGGTGGCGACCCACATCCTGTCCTACGAGGGAACTGAGGACGACCCCGACGCCTGGTACTGGTTCGAGGGCAACTTCGACGCCTACGAACAGAACAAGATCGAGCGTCTGGGCCCCGACGCAGCCAAACCGCACCGGGTGACACATCGCCGCCTGACCCGCGACTGAGCCCGAACCGGTCGGCCGAGCCACGGAGGACCGCGCGACGCTGGTTCTTTCCCCTCATCGTGGGATGGAGTCGGGGGCGCGGGCCTGGTCGGCCTTCGCGAACTTTTGACGGACCGGGGCCGCGTGGGCGATGAGGGTGACGAGGATGATGGCCGCTCCGGTGACCTGCCCGGGGGAGAGGGTCTCGGAAAGGAGGGCCCACCCGCACAGGGTCGCGACCAGGGGACTGAGCAGCCCGAGGAGAGCTGTGGTGGAGGCCGGTAGGAGATGGACGCCGCGGAACCACAGCGTGTACGCGAGTGCAGTGCCGATGATGCCGAGGTAGGCGTAGCCGGCGATGTTGGATGGCGTGAGTGAGTCCGGCAGGGGACCTTCCAGGAGGAGGACGAGGGGGGCGAGGACGAGGCCGCCACCAATGAGCTGCCACGCCGTGGTCGCCAGGAGCGTATCCGGTCGTCCCCACTTCTTCGTGAGGACCACACCGCAGGCCATTGCCAACGCACCTCCAAGCGCTGCGCCGACGCCCAGCAGGTCCAGCCGTGCCTGGGCCTGGAGGACCAGGAGGGCGACGCCGGCCAGGCCGGCGAGCCCTGCTGCAACTTTCCTCACCGTGAGTTGCTCACCGATCCAGCGTGAGGCGAGCACCGTGATCAGGATCGGCTGGACGGCCCCGACGGTCGCCGCTACGCCGCCGGGCAGTCGATACGCAGCGATGAAGAGCAGGGCGAAGAACACACCGATGTTCAGAGCTCCCAGCAGGAGAGACCTCCACCACCAGCTACCGCGAGGCACCCGCCGGACGATCAGGAGCAGGACCAACCCTGCGGGAAGTGAACGCAGCACCGCGGCCAGGAGGGGCCGATCGGGTGGAAGGAGTTCGGCGGTCGCGATATACGTCGTCCCCCATACACCGGGGGCGACCGCCGTCAGAAGGAGTAGGACCCATCGATTACTAAGCACTTAGCTATAATAGCTTAGTGCTTAGCCAATTGGTAGGGTGATCGAATGACTGATCATGTGGAAAGCGTGCTGCAGCAGTGGAAGAGGGAGCGTCCAGACCTGGACGTTTCTCCCATGGCGGTGGTGGGTCGAGTCTCCCGTGTGGCGCGCCGGTTCGATGCACGATTGGGGCGGACCTTCGCCGGGCACAACCTGGATGCTGCGGCTTTCGATGTGTTGGCAACCCTGCGGCGACACGGGTCGCCCTACACGTTGAGCCCGAAAGACCTCACCAACGGTGCAATGGTGACGTCCAGCGCTATCGCCCAGAGACTGAACCGGTTGGAGGTCCAGGGACTCATTGCCCGTTCCCCGAGCTCCGTGGACGGGCGCGGGAAGAACGTCGTACTCACCGACCTTGGGAGGACGACCGTGGATTCGGCCCTGCCCGACCATCTCCGGACTGAGAATGAGCTACTGGATCCCCTCGACGATGCGGAGCGGCAAACCCTCGCCGCGCTCCTGGCCAAGCTCGACGTGCCCTAGGAATTCCGGTCCGCGATCGTCCCCAGCCGGGCGACGATTACACGTCAATCGCGTTCCAGTGAGGTGCAGATGCAGACCCGGTTCCCGTCGGGGTCGGCAAGAACGGTGAAGGATGGTGCGGCAGAGTCGTCGACGATGGACCCGCCGCCGGCCACCGCTGCTGCAATTCGATCGTCGGCAACCTCGGGGGCGAGCCAGAGGTCGAAGTGCCAGCGCTGGCGCGGAGTTTCGCGTTCCTCGGTGGTTTGAAACCACAGTACCGGGACCCGTCCGGTGGGATCGAGGATCGAGTCGCGGACTCTGTTGTTCGGGCTGCCGGTCAGCAGGACCGACCAGAAAGCTGCAACGCTGTGCTCATGCGCGGTGTCGAGCGCGATCTCGAGTTGGGCCACGCCTGTCGGCTGTGGCTCAAGCCCGTGCTCACGGGCAGTTTCGCTGATCTTCAGCGCCATGTCGATGTCCAGCCGTGTGACCCACCTACCGCCCTCATGGGTGCACAGTGAGACGTCGATGACGCCGTAGGTCAGCCTCAGGTCGGGGTGGTGGCCGTCGTTCTCCGCGGCCCGGGCCACGGCGGTGATGAACTCCGCCGCCTTGGTGTAGTTCCGGATCGAGTAGCGTGCGTGAAGGGCCTGGGCCAGCATGCGCCAGTCGCTGAGACCCGCATCGGTGACCTGCTGGTTGCTGAGCTTTTCCATAGCCAGACTCTGCCATAGGGGCCGGCCGGCCGGGGGTTTTCACTCTCCTGACCGGCCGCGGGTAGAACAGTTGCGCACGGCCGGCGATCAGGATTGCGTTCCCGGAACCCGGATCATTCCTTCCTGCGCCACGCTCGCCACCAGTTCACCCGCCCGGTTGTAGATGCGGCCCGCGGCCAGGCCGCGCGCACCCGAGGCGCTGGGCGAGCTCTGGATGTAGAGGAGCCACTCGTCAACCCGCACGGGACGGTGCCACCACATGGCGTGGTCAAGGCTCGCCACGCTCATTCCCGGGTGGATCCAGCTCAGCCCGTGCGGCCGGAGGATCGACTCCAAAAGGGTGTAATCGCTTGCGTAGGCGAGCGCCGCGCGGTGCACGTGTTCGTCGTCGGGCATGGGTCCGAAGGTCTTCATCCAGACGGCGTTCCGTGCCTCGCGTGAGCCGGTGTTCCCGACATACAGTGGTGCGTCGATGTGCCGCACGTCGAAGGGCCGCTGGTAGGCCCAGGCGCGGGCCACGGGGTGGTCGAATCCGCCCAGGAGATCGGCCGTGGTGGGCAGCGACTCCGGATCGGGCACGTCATGGGGCATCGGGTCCTGGTGCGCGACGCCGTCGTCCGGTTCCTGGAAGGACGCAATCATGGACAGGATCGGCACACCGTCCTGGTAGGCGTGAGCGCGGCGTGCCGAGAAGGACCGTCCGTCACGCAGCCTTTGGACACCGAAAGTGATGGGCTGATCCGCGTCTCCGGCACGCAGGAAGTACCCGTGCATCGAGTGCACCGAGCGGCTCGGCTCCACGGTCCGCATGGCCGCGATCAGGGACTGCGCAAGGACCTGCCCGCCGAAGACCCTCTTTCCCGGTTGCGGAGCGGAGTTGCCGACGAAGATGTCCTCATCGGTATGGGCGCCGTCGGCGCTGCTGAGGTCGAGGAGGCCCAGCAGCGCCTGGGTGGGATCCGCTGGAAAGCCGGTGGTACCGGTGGTGCTGGCGGCGTGCGGCTGATCGGCCATGGGTCTCCTTGCAGGGGTGGTCGCTGCGGAGCATCGGCTCCGGGAAAGCATTCTTCGACAGTAGACCGACACCTCGGTTCCCCTCAACACGCCGACGGCTCCCCGAGGGACCCGGGAGCGGCGGCCGGGCGAATCGCCTGGCGGCTGGACTTTTGAGAGGATTGGACCATGGCTCCCATGCTCACTGTCCCTCTTCAGCTGCGCTTCGGCGACGAAGATTCCTACGGCCACGTCAACAATGCGCGGTTCGTGCAGTTCCTCGAGGATGCCAGGGTGCGCCTCCTTTCCGAATCGGGCGGCGGCTCCACCTTCCTGCAGGTGTCCGACCCGGGCCACTACACGCTGGTGGGCCGCCATGAAATCGAGTACCTCGCCCCGCTGAACTTCAGCACCGAGCCCGCCGGCGTGGACGTATGGATCACCGCCGTCGGCTCCTCGAGCTTCACCCTGGGCTACGCGGTGCGCGACACCGACGCGTCCGATGCCGGCATCACCTGCGCAGTGGCGTCCACCACGATGATCCTGGTTGACCGGCAGTCCGGCCGGCCGGTCCGACTCAGTGCTGCCCAGAGAACTGCGCTGGATCAGTGGACCGGCGCAGGGGTGCCTTTCCGCCGCCCGCGCGGCGCCTAGGGGCGGACCGTGTCAACACCCGCCCCAAGCAGCCGGCTCGTGCTTGCCGATGCCCACGTGGCAGCCGACTTCCGGACCTTCACGGCGCGGGCGCGCGCCAACGACGACGGTGCCATCCGGCTCCAGGCGTCCGGTCCGGTGCTCGCCGCGTACGTCTGCACGCTGCGCGCTCTCACCCTGGGGGAGTCGACCCCTACCGTCCTCGGCCTGAGGACGATGCTCCTGGCGGAGCCGGCCTCCGTTGATACGACGGTTGGCCTCGGCTCGGTTGCCGACCGTCTGGCACACCTGAAGGACGACGGCGTCTTTCCGGTACCCACGGTCACGGTGACCGAGAGCTGGGCCGGTGTTCTTCCCCCGCGTGCTGGATGGGTGCGTGCGGGCGCCGTACCGCCCGGTCTCCTCGAGGAGGCAGCCCACAACGGAATCCGTGAGGTGGCAGCGCTTGTTCCCGACCGTGCAGGTGCCCCCGTGGTCGCCACGGCCCGGGGAGCCGTCTGGGGAAGACCCCTTCGAGGGCTGCCCGTCGAGCTGGCCTCCGGCGCGGCGTTCGGTGCCCTGAGCCTCGGTTTTTTGGTCGCGGCCGAAGCCCCGCTCCTGTTCACCAACGGACGATGGATCAGGTTGAGCACCAGCCGGGGCCACATCCTGGTGCGGGCGGCAGCGATCCTCTGACGGGCCGGCGCGGCACCAACTGATTGTCCTACCCGGTCCTAGCGCCGGATCTGGCGGTCCCAGCTCGTCGACGGCCGATCAACCCGCCGAGGAGCCCTGTCAGTGCTGCAGGCAGGGCGAGGAGGCCGGCGGCCTGAGGGATCAGTGTCAGGGGCATCAGGAAGAACAACCCGCCGGCGACAGCCGGAGCCGATACGCCTGCCGTGACCCAAATCGGGTGCCTCCGACGGTGCGACCAGAGGGCCGATATGACTGATGCCGCGGTGCCGGCCTGCAGCACCAAGGTACCGACCCGCAGTCTCTCGACGAGCAGGGGCTCGGGGGAGGACACGAAGAAGAGCGTCCTTTCCAGGCCGATGGCCGTCAGCGCGACAGCGGCAGACACCGTAGCCGCCCAGAGCAACGCCGCCCTCCACCACCGGCGGCGGAGAGCAAGGGGATCCTTCGGCATCCTCGAATCAGCAGAGACGCCGCGAGTCATTCCGACGCTGCATTCACCATCGATTGCGCAGCACGGTCCAGATAGTCCCACAGGGTTGCCTCGTGGAGCGGCGCCAGGTCCAGGGAGTCGACGGCCGCCCGCATGTGCCGAAGCCAGGAATCCCGCGCTTCCGGCGTGACTCTGAAGGGCATGTGGCGCATGCGGAGCCGCGGATGTCCCCGCGTCTCACCATAGGTCTTCGGGCCGCCCCAGTACTGCTCGAGGAAGAGCAGCAGCCGCTCCTTCGCGGGTCCCAGATCTTCCTCCGGGTACATGGGGCGCAGCAGCTCATCCTGGGCCACCCCCTCGTAGAAGACGTCCACGAGCTTCACAAACGTGTCATGGCCGCCGACCGACTCGTAGAGGTTGTACTCGGGCTGCACGAACTGCTGGCCCGCAGCCAGGAGCCGGTCAGCGGGCAATGGCGGACGTGCACGGCCCGTGCGCAGTTCAAGGGGCGCGCGCCCGACGGCGTCGTTCTCACTCATGATGCCTCCTCCTGGTGGGCGGCCGCCGGAACCGTCGCTGGAGCGGGTTCGACGTATGTTCCCTGGGACCGGTTGCCGACCTTCGTGATGTCGCCGTTGCGCACGTACCAGATGGTCCCGTTCGCGTCGATCATGCGGGTGATCCGGAGGCCGAGGGACTGCACTACTCCTACCGTTTCACCCACTTCGATGGTGTCACCCACCCCGTACTGGTCCTCGATGGTGATGAAGATCCCCAGGAAAGCGTCGCGGATGATTTCCCGGGCGCCGAAGCCGATGGCAATACCTACGATCCCCACGCTGGCGAGGATCGGGCCGATCTGGAACTGCAGTTGTTCAAGGGCCATCAACCCGGCGACAACGGCGATCGTCACGCCGGCCGTGCTGGTGAGCAGTCCGCCGATGGTCTCGGCGCGCTGCGTGCGCCGCGCGTGGTCCAGGGACCGCAGGACCGGCTGGGCCCACCGGAAGTGGGGCTTGCTGAAGACGCTGTACCCGTTCTGCACGCGTCGAACAGAGCGTGCCACGAGGTACCGCACCGCCAGCCAGAGGAGGAGGGCCAGTAGCAGGATAAGGCCTGCGCCGAGAATGTGGCTTCCGTAACCGAGCTCCGGAAAGAGATCCATGGGGGTACAAACTACTTTCTGACGCGCACCGCAAACGCACGACATCCCCGAGCCAGGATGGCGGCGGCGCTTATTCTAGGCTACATGCGCTGTGCTGCCGGCACCGATCACGGCAGGATCATCGGCTCGTGGAGAACGGGGAAGTTCACCGACCGTGCGATGAAGCAGGCCGCGGAGGCGTCGGCATGGATGCTGAGCGCTGCCTCGCGGTGTGCCGGGTCGGCGATGGCGACCACAGGATGGAGCACGGCCGAGGTGAACTCCCCACTGCCGTCCCGGTTCAACCGCAGAAACCCCTCCGCGGAGTCCGAGTAGGCGGTGACCACCACACCCGCCTTCACTGCCATGTGGAGGTAGGACAGCATGTGGCACTGCGCCAGCGCACTCAGGAGCAGCTGCTCGGGGTTCCAGCGGTCCCGCTGCCCGTGGAAGGTCGGATCCGCGGTTCCCGCCAGGAGCGGAGGCCCGGAGGCATGAACGTCGTTCGCGCGGCTGTACTCCCGGTAGCCGGACGTGCCGTGCCCCAGGTTCCCGGTCCAGGTGACGGTGACGTCGTAGCGGTGCGTCGACACGGGTTGCCCCGTCATCAGCGGTCGACGGCCTGCGCACGGAGGGCCCGCTGCACACCGTCACGGCTTTCCAGGATCAGCCGCCGCAACGAGGGGCTCGCGTTCCCGAGGCGTTCGAGGAAGCGGTCCGCCTGTTCCAGCGCCTCGGTGCTGATGAGGTGTGAGGGATACAGGCCCACCACGATCCGCTGCGCGATCTCGTGGGTCCGGGTGTCCCACACTTCCTGAACGGAGTCGAAGTACTTCGCGGCGTACGGCTCCAGCAGTGCGGGGTCGTGGACCCGGGCGAATCCGAGGATCGCCGCGCGCTGCGTGGCATTGGGAAGATCCGACCGGGTCACGATGGCCTCCCATGCCGCGGCCTTGGCCTCGGGAGTGGGAATGGCCGCCGTGGCAGTCGCCGCCGCGAGCTGGCCGGCCGACGTGCCGTCGCCGGCGAGTTCGACGTCGATCTCCGGCTGGCCGTAGCGCCCGCCGGTCACCAGGCTGGTCACCAGCTCCCACCGCAGGTCGGAGTCGATTCCCAGGCCCTCCAGAGTTTCGGTGCCGGAGAGCACCGCCTGCACCACGTCGAGGTGCTGTTCGCTGCGGGCCCGCACCGCGAAACCCCTGACGAACTGCAGCTGCGAATCTGAAGCCGCCTCTGCGTCACGGGCAAGGTCCAGCAGGCTGTCGGCGGCGGCGTCGCCCATTGCCGTGCTGTCCGCGGGGTTGACGTAGAAGGTCAGGGTCAGAGCCAGTTGCCTCAGCAGCACCAGCACCACCGACGAGTCGGACTCGGAACCGATGTTCTGGAGAACCAGGTCCACGTAGTTCCGCGCCGGCGTCTCGCCGTCCCGCGCCGCGTCCCACGCCGACGCCCACACCAGCGTGCGGGGCAGGGAGTCGGAGAATGTCCTGAGGTGCCGGACGGAGGTCCGCAGGGAGTCCGGGTCGAGCCGGATCTTCGCGTAGGCAAGATCGTCGTCGTTCAGCAGCACCAGCGCCGGGCGCTTTCTTCCGAGAGCTTCCGCGACGTCGGTGCGCTCGCCGTGGACGTCGAGTTCGATCCGGTGGACCCGCACCAGCCGGGCATCGCCGTCGAGGTCGTAGAAGCCGACGGCGAGCCGGTGCGGGCGAAGGGTCGGGTATCCTTCCGGGGCGGACTGAAGCACCGCGAATGCGGTGATGACGCCGTCGGCATCGGTTTCGATGTCGGGCCGGAGCGTGTTCACGCCCGCTGTCTCGAGCCATTGGGCTGACCACCCGGTGAGGTCCCTGCCGCTGGCCTTCTCGAGCTCCGAGAGGAGATCCCCCAGCTCCGTGTTTCCCCAGGAGTGCTGCGAGAAGTAGGCACGGACACCCTCCATGAATTTGTCCTGGCCCACCCAGGCGACAAGCTGCTTGAGGACCGAGGCGCCTTTGGCATAGGTGATGCCGTCGAAGTTCACCTGGACGTCATCGAGGTCCCGGATCTCGGCCACGATGGGATGCGTCGAGGGAAGCTGGTCCTGACGGTAGGCCCAGGCCTTCTCGATGGAGGTGAACGTGGTCCAGGCCTGGGTGAACTCCGTTGCCTTCGCGGCGGCGAGGGTCGACATGTATTCGGCGAAGGATTCGTTGAGCCAGAGGTCGTTCCACCACCGCATGGTCACGAGGTCCCCGAACCACATGTGCGCCAGTTCGTGCAGGATGGTGATGGCACGGCGCTCCACTGTCGCGTCCGGCACGCGTGAGCGGAAAACATACGTCTCGACGATCGTCACGGCACCCGCGTTCTCCATGGCGCCGGCGTTGAACTGGGGCACGAAGAGCTGGTCGTACTTCTCGAACGGGTAGGGCGTGCCGAACTGCTTCTCGTAGAACTCGAAGCCCTGCCGTGTCAGTTCGAAGATGTTCTCGGCGTCGAGGTACCGCATGAGGGATTTGCGGGCGAAGACCCCGAGCGGGATGGTGCGGCCGTCGGAACTCGTCACGTCGCTCCGCACCGACTGGTAGGGGCCGGCGATCAGGGCCGTGACATAGGAGGAAAGTACGGGCGTCGGTTCGAACGACCAGGTGGAGCGTGCCTCGTCCTCGGCAGCGGACCCGGCCTGCACCTGGGCGGGGGTGGGGGAGTTGGAAATGACGTCCCAGTGCGACGGCGCCGTGACAGTGAAGCGGAAGGTGGCCTTCAGGTCGGGCTGCTCGAAGACGGCGAAGACCCGGCGGGAGTCCGGTACCTCGAACTGCGTGTAGAGGTACACCTCGTCATCCACGGGATCCACGAACCGGTGGAGCCCTTCACCGGTGTTCATGTAGGGCAGATCGGACTGGACGACGAGCCGGTTGGACACCGCCAGGTTGTCCAGCCGGATACGGACGCCGTCGGACACCTCCGCGGGATCGAGGTCGACACCGTTGAGGCTGACGCGGTGCACCGTGTCGGTGACGGCATCGATGAACGTCGACGCGCCCTGTGCCGCCCCGAAGCTGACGACCGTGGTTGAGCTGAACTGGGTGTCCCCACGGGTCAGGTCGAGGGTGATGTCGTAGGACTGGACGGTGAGCAGGTCGGCGCGGGTGCGTGCTTCGTCGCGCGTCAGGTTCATTCCGGGCATGGATCGCCTCCGTGGTGGGGGATGTCGTTCCGTATTCTCTCACTGATCTCCGACGCTTCCAGTGCCCGGCAGCCCTGTGGCACCCGGTACTCTGGGGGAAACCTCTCCTGCTGCGAACGGAGCACCGATGCGCGTCCACCTGGCCACCGACCATGCGGGGATGGAGCTCAGCGCCCACCTGCTGGAGCACCTCACCCGGGCGGGCTACGACGTCGTGGACCACGGGCCCCGCTCCTATGATCCGGAGGACGATTACCCGGCGTTCTGCATCAACGCAGCGCGCGCCGTGGTGGCCGATCAGACAGCGGGGGTGGAGGCGCTCGGCATAGTGCTGGGCGGCTCCGGAAACGGTGAACAGATCGCCGCGAACAAGGTACGGGGAGTGCGCGCAGCCCTTGCCTGGAGCCTCGACACCGCACGCCTGGCACGCCAGCACAACGACGCGAACGTGGTCGCCGTCGGGGGCCGCCAGCATCCGGTCGCGGAGGCCACCGGAATCATCGAGGCCTTCCTGTCCGAACCCTTCAGTGGCGCAGGACGCCATGTGCGCCGCATCGGCAAGATCGCCGCCTACGAAGCGACGGGAATTGTTGACGAGTAGGCGTTCCCCGTCCCGGAGAGCGGACGGCAACCGTGCCTGAGGGCCATTCGATCCACCGGCTCGCCCGGCAGTTCACCGCGCTTTTCGTCGGTGAGGAACTTGCGGTCAGCAGTCCCCAGGGCCGCTTTCTCGCCGGCGCCTCCTGTCTCGACGGACACACCCTGGTCAGCGCCCGGGCCCACGGCAAGCAGCTTTTCCTGCACTTCGACTCCGACCTCATCCTGCGGGTCCATCTTGGACTCTATGGGGCATGGACCTTCGGTGGGAACTCCACTTTCAGCGGCTCCTCGAGTATCGGAGCGCCGCGGCGCAGCAGGGGAACGCAGCCGGGCGCGGTTTCCCCACAGCCGTCCTATACGGGGCCGCCCGCGCCGGTCGGGGCGGTTCGCGTCCGCCTGGTGTCCGGCTCCGGCTGGGCCGATCTTCGGGGTCCCACCGCGTGCGTGGTCATCACACCCTCCGAGGAGGCGGTGGCCCTGGCCAGACTCGGCCCGGATCCGCTCCAGGAGGGAGCGGATGCACCGGCCTTCATCGCCAGGCTCCGCTCCAGCGCCAGGGCGACCGGCGTCCAGCTTATGGACCAGTCGGTCATTGCCGGCATCGGGAACGTCTACCGGGCGGAGCTGCTCTTCCTGCAGCGCATCCACCCGTGGCGTCCGGGCAAGGCAGTGCTGGAATCCGAGGCGCTGGCGCTTTGGGAGGACGCAGTGCGGCTCATGGGGGACGGGGTGCGTGAGGGCAGGATCATCACGACGACGACGGAGGCGCGGGACGGCCGGACGAAGAAAGCTGCGCCGCACTACGTGTACCGGCGGACAGGGGAGCTGTGCCGCAGGTGCGGTACCGCCATCTCCAGGGCCGACCTGGCAGCACGTACCGTCTACTGGTGTCCGCAATGCCAGCAGGATTGAGGAGCCGGGTCGGGCTCGGGGCTCCAGACGCACAACAGCCGGTCCCGAAAGGGAACCGGCTGTTGGATCGGAGGGGATGACGGGAATCGAACCCGCATCATCAGTTTGGAAGACTGAGGCTTTACCACTAAGCTACATCCCCGGACGCCTCAGGTTTTCGGCCCTCGGAACGCCTATAACTACACCACAGGGCGCCGGAAATCGCCAAATGTGCAACCGGCCTGAAAAGAACGTACAGTTACAGCTGCAGTTACGGGGTGTAGCTCAGCTTGGTAGAGCGCCTGCTTTGGGAGCAGGAAGTCGCAGGTTCAACTCCTGTCACCCCGACTCTGAAGTCACGGCATGATTTTGTCACTACAGAAACAATCCCAATTATTTCAGGAGTCCTACGCTGTGAAGAGCGCTGTCGAAAACCTTTCCCCCACTCGGGTGAAGCTGAACGTCGAGGTTCCCTTCGAGGAGCTCAAGCCGAGCATCGACAAGGCCTACAAGACCATCGCCTCGCAGGTGCAGGTCCCCGGTTTCCGCAAGGGTAAGGTTCCACAGAAGCTGATCGACCAGCGGGTGGGCCGCGGCTACGTCATCGAGACGGCTGTCAACGACGGACTGAACGGTTTCTACCAGAGCGCCGTGCAGGAGGCTGGAATCCGCCCACTGAGCCGGCCCGAGGTGGAGATCACCGAGGTTCCCGATCCCTCGGCCGAGAGCGGCCAACTGCTGTTCACGGTCGAGCTGGATGTCCGCCCGGACATCGACCTTCCCGACTACTCGGGAATCGAAGTCACCGTCGAGGCCACGGAGGCGTCGGACGCCGACGTCGAGAAGTCACTGGACGAGCTCCGCAGCCGCTTCGGCACGCTCGTCGCCGTCGACCGCCCCGCCAAGGACGGCGACTTCCTGACGATCGACCTCACGGCAACGGTCGACGGCGAAGAGGTCGACTCGGCCCAGGACCTTTCCTACCAGATCGGTTCAGCAACCATGCTCGAGGGCATGGACGAGGCCGTCACCGGTCTGAGCGTCGACGAGACCGCAATCTTCGACACGAAGCTTGCCGGCGGCGAGCACACCGGCGCCGACGCCCAGGTGAACGTACTGGTCAAGGCCGTCAAGGAGCGCGAGCTTCCCGAGGTGAACGACGAGTTCGCCCAGTTGGCGAGTGAATTCGACACCGTTGCCGAGCTCCGCGAGGATCTTACCAAGCGCGCCTCCGAGAGCAAGCTCATGGACCAGGGCGTCGAGGCCCGCGACAAGGTCCTGGACAGGCTCGTCGAGATGATCGCCGTGCCGGTGCCCGAGAGTGTCATCGAAGAACAGCTCGAGCAGCACTTCAACGGTGAGAACTCACACTCCGCCGGTGAGGGCCACGACACGGAGGAGCACCGTGCGGAGATCCGCACCAACACGGGGCGGGCCTTCCAGAACGAGGTCATCCTTGACGCAGTGGCGGAAAAGGAGGAGGTCGGTGTCAGCCAGAGCGAACTGATCGACTACATCGTCTCCACCTCGAGCCAGTACGGCATGGAGCCCAACCAGTTCGCGCAGATGCTCGATTCGAGCGGACAGGTACCGATGATCGTCGGGGAAGTTCGCCGCCGCAAGGCCCTCGCCAAGGTGCTTGAACTCGCGACCGTGACGGACACCGCCGGTGCGGTGGTCGACCTCAGCGAATTCGTTCGCGCCGAGGACGAGGACGCCGAGACCATCACGGCCGACGACGTCGTGCAGTCGGACCAGGCGGTCGAGGAGGCTCCAGTCGACGAAGCTCCAGTCGATGAGAACGCCGGAAACGACACCGCAGGTGGCGACACTCCTGCCGAGAACACCGACGACGAGGCAGCCGCCCGCGCCTGATCCACGGACCGGAACACAAAGTACGCAGCAACGAAAGCACCGCCGCCCGCCCGGGCGGCGGTGCTTTGTCGTTGACGCTTTGTCGTTGACGCTTTGTCGTTGACGGTCCGCTCCGGACGGAGTGTCCCTGACGCTCGGTCCCTGACGGTCCGCTCCGGGGACCGAGCAGCCACCGTTACGGCGGCCCCACCGCTGGTGCGCCGTCAGCGAACAGTGTCCGGAGCGGGAGCAAAACAGTTCCGGCGCGGGTTAGTGTCCAGTGAGAGATAAACGGCCGGGCGGTTCCCCCGGGAATCGGCCCGCCAGAGTGAGAGGTCAATGAGAATGCCTACCGAACCAACCACACCCAGCATGGCCAGCCCGGAAGCGGCCGGCCGTGACGACTACATCTACAACCGGCTCCTCAAGGAGCGCATCATCTGGCTTGGTTCAGAGGTCCGCGACGACAACGCGAACGCCATCTGTTCACAGCTGCTGCTGCTCTCGGCGGAGGATCCCGACCGCGACATCTTCCTGTACATCAACTCGCCCGGTGGCTCGGTGACCGCGGGTATGGCGATCTACGACACCATGCAGTTCATCCCGAACGACGTCGTCACGGTGGCCACAGGCCTCGCCGCCTCCATGGGACAGTTCCTCCTGTCCTCGGGAACCAAGGGCAAGCGGTACGCGACGCCCCACGCCCGTATCCTCATGCACCAGCCGTCCGGCGGCATCGGCGGAACAGCCACCGACATCCGTATCCAGGCCGAGCTGATCCTGCACATGAAGCGGGTCATGGCCGAGCTGACCGCAGAGCAGACAGGTCAGACCGTGGAGAAGATCCTGGTCGATAACGACCGCGACAAGTGGTTCACTGCGCAGGAGGCCCTCGACTACGGCTTCTTCGACCACATCTCAGCCCACGCCGGATCGGTTTCCGGCGGCGGCGGCACCCAGAGCGCCTAGGCCTCGCACCAGCTCCTCCCTCCTCCACCAGGCTTTCCACCAGGAGACATCATGAACCACGATTTCCATGCGGCCGCGGGCTCCCGGGCAATCAACCTGCCCACCGATCGCTACATCCTTCCCCAGTTCGAGGAGCGCACGCCCTACGGCTTCAAGCGCCAGGATCCGTACACCAAGCTGTTCGAGGACCGCATCATCTTCCTCGGCACCCAGGTCGACGATGCCTCGGCTGATGACGTGATGGCCCAGCTCCTCGTGCTCGAATCCACGGACCCCGAGCGCGACATCACCCTGTACATCAACTCGCCGGGCGGATCCTTCACCGCCATGACCGCCATCTACGACACGATGCAGTTCATCCGGCCCGAGGTGCAGACGGTATGCCTCGGCCAGGCCGCGAGTGCCGCGGCCGTCCTGCTGGCGGCGGGTGCACCGGGCAAGCGCCTGGCGCTTCCGAACGCCCGTGTCCTCATCCACCAGCCGGCGCTGTCCGGCGGCCAGGGTGGACAGGCGTCCGACCTCGAGATCCAGGCCAATGAGGTCATGCGCATGAGGACCTGGCTCGAGGACACGATCGCCCTGCACAGCGGGCGCGATGCGGAGCAGGTCAACCGCGACATCGAGCGCGACAAGATCCTCACCGCGGCTGATGCGGTGGAGTACGGGCTGGTGGACGAGGTCCTCGCCTCACGCAAGATGGTCCCGCCGAAGATCAACACCCCGTAACGGACCCTGCGGGGGACACCCCGCCGGGCACGTTCCCGGGGAAGGCATTCCCCGCAGGGGCGGAAAAACCGCGCTGGAGTGCCCGTGGTGCCGATCGGACCCACGGGCACTTCGTTACTGATTCGCTCCGGCATGTGGCCTAGAGTGGACGTAGCAACCACGTACCACGTAAGGGGACTGACACATGGCTCGCATTGGTGAGAGCACAGATCTGCTGAAGTGCTCTTTCTGCGGAAAAAGCCAGAAGCAGGTTCGCAAGCTGATCGCAGGTCCCGGAGTTTACATCTGCGACGAATGCATCGAGCTGTGTAACGAGATCATCGAGGAGGAGCTGTCCGAGGTGGCCGACCTCGGGACTTTCGAACTTCCCAAGCCGCGGGAGATCTTCGACTTCCTGCAGGAATATGTGGTGGGGCAGGAGCCGGCGAAGCGTTCTCTGGCCGTGGCCGTCTACAACCACTACAAACGCATCCAGTCCGGCAGTGCCCCCCGCGCCGCGGGCACCCTGGCCGACGTCGCCGAGGCCGAGGACGTCGAAATCGCGAAGTCGAACATCCTTCTGATCGGCCCGACGGGTTGCGGCAAGACGTACCTCGCGCAGACGCTGGCACGCAGGCTCAACGTGCCCTTTGCTGTCGCCGATGCAACCGCCCTCACGGAGGCCGGCTATGTGGGCGAGGACGTCGAGAACATCCTGCTCAAGCTCATCCAGGCTGCGGACTACGACGTCAAGAAGGCCGAGCAGGGCATCATCTATATCGACGAGATCGACAAGATTTCCCGCAAGAGCGAGAACCCCTCGATCACCCGCGATGTGTCGGGGGAGGGCGTGCAGCAGGCGCTCCTGAAGATCCTCGAGGGCACCGTTGCGTCAGTTCCCCCGCAGGGCGGACGGAAGCACCCGCACCAGGAATTCATCCAGATCGACACCACGAACGTACTCTTCATCGTCGCGGGAGCCTTCGCCGGGCTCGAGGAAATCATTGGGTCCCGTGCAGGTCGCAAGGGCATCGGTTTCGGTGCCCCGTTGAGTTCCCTCAAGAATGAAGAGGCAAGCTACGGCGACGTGATGCCGGAGGATCTTCTGAAGTTCGGGCTGATCCCGGAATTCATCGGACGCCTTCCCGTCATCACCACCGTCACTCACCTGGATCGGCCGGCACTGATGCAGATCCTGACCGAACCCAAGAACGCCCTGATGAAGCAGTACCAGAAGATGTTCCAGCTCGACGGCGTGGAGCTCAGCTTCGACCCGAAGGCACTTGAGGCGATCGCCGATCTCGCGTTGGAGCGTGGCACCGGAGCGCGAGGCCTGCGCGCCATCATGGAGGAAGTCCTTCTGCCGGTCATGTTCGACCTGCCGAGCCGCAGCGATGTGGCCTCGGTCGTCATCACCGCCGACGTCGTCGCCAAGAAGGCCGACGCAACGCTCATCTCCCACGAGGTCGTCGCCAAGCGCCGCACGAAGTCCGCCTGACCTGAGCCGATCGATCGCCACCCGGCGGTAATGCCCCGAAATGGAATAGGTTGCTCCCCGCCCCGGTTGCACCTATCAGAGGCATATCGCCTGACCGACGATTACGAGGAGTTCCTTCATGAGCGAGTCAACCGCTGTTGAGAAAGCCGATTTCTGGTTCGACCCCCTGTGCCCTTTCGCGTGGATCACGTCCCGCTGGATGGGGGAGGTGGAGCAGGTCCGCAGCATCAGCGTCGATTGGCACGTCATGAGCCTCGCCGTCCTTAATGAGGGGCGCGACCTTCCTGCTGACTACCAGGAGCTGATGAGCAAGGGCTGGGCACCGGTGCGCGTCATCGTCGCGGCCCAGGAGCTGCACGGCCCCCAGCACGTCAAGAACCTGTATGACGCCATGGGCACCCGCATCCACGATGAGGGCAACAAGGACTTCGACGCGGTGATCGCCGAGTCCCTCGAGGAGGTCGGCCTGCCCGCGGAACTTGCTGCGTTCGGATCGACCGATGAGTACGACACCCAGCTCCGCGCGTCGCACCAGGACGGTATCGACCGCGTGGGCGACGACGTCGGTACCCCCGTGGTGGCGTTCAACGGGACCGCGTTCTTCGGCCCGGTCCTCACGAAGATTCCCCGCGGCGAGCAGGCCGGGCGGATCTTCGACGGCGCCGTCCTGATGTCCGAGTTCCCCGAGTTCTTCGAACTCAAGCGGTCACGCACCGGAAGCCCCGAGTTCAACTGACGGGAGCGGCCCCGCCGATCCGGCGGGGCCGCTTTTTCCTGACGATAGTCCGCCGCCTTACTCCACCGGTTGCGGTGCCAGCTCCACGTCGCTGACCCTGAGCTCTCCCGACCCCTCGGCAAGCAGGAGCGCACGCACGTTCCCCGCGGCCTTGAGGTCCTCCAGGCCGGCGGCAAGCTGCGCCATTTGCTGCGGAGATGCGGCCACCAGGGCGGACAGGACCTCTGTCCGCTGCTTCGTCCTCGCCTCGGACTTCGCCTTGCGGATGCCGCCGAGGGCGAGTGCCACGGAGGTCAGGACAGCAGGGTCAGTCCCGGCAGGAAGCCCGTCCAGCGCCGTCGACGAGGGCCATGCGGCGGTGTGCACCGAGCCTGCACGCCACCAGCTCCATACTTCTTCGGTAGCGAAGGGCAGGAAGGGTGCGAAGAGTCGGAGCAGAGCGTCGAGCGTGGTGGCCAGCGCCGTGAGGACCGACTCCTTGCCCGCCTCGCCCGCCGCTCCGTAGGCGCGGTCCTTCACGAGTTCCACGTAGTCATCGGTGAAGGTCCAGAAGAATGCTTCGGTCAGCTGCAGCGCCCGGGCGTAGTCATAGCGCTCGAAGGCCGTCGTGGCCTGTGCAGTGACGTCGCGCAGTTGCGCCAGGAGGGCATGGTCGAGGGGATAGGTGACCAGTGCCAGCGCTTCCGGTGCGGCCGAACGCTCGGTGGCGCCGAGATTCAGCACGAACTTCGAGGCGTTGAGCAGCTTGATGGCCAGCCTGCGGCCGATTTTCATCTGGGCGACCTCGTAGGCAGTGTCGACGCCCAGTTTGGCGGATGCCGCCCAGTAGCGCACGGCGTCCGCCCCGAACTGCTCCAGCACGTCGGTCGGCACCACCACGTTGCCCTTCGACTTCGACATCTTCTTCCGGTCGGGGTCGAGGATCCAGCCGGACAGGGCCGCGTGCCGCCACGGGGGCGAGTCCTGCAGCGCATCGGCACGCACCGCCGTGGAGAACAGCCAGGTGCGGATGATGTCGTGTCCCTGGGGACGCAGGTCGAACGGGAACACTTTGGCGAACAGGTCCTCGTCCCGCTCCCACCCGCCGACGATCTGCGGCGTCAGCGAGGAGGTGGCCCAGGTGTCGAAGACGTCGCTGTCACCGATGAAGCCGCCCGGTCGGTTCCGTTGGCCCTCGTCGAAGCCGGGTGCGGGCTCGGCAGCGGGATCGACAGGTAGGGTTTCCAGGGCCGGAACGATCGGCGCCTCGTAGTCGGGCTCGCCCATCCCGTCGAGGCGGTACCAGACGGGCACGGGGACGCCGAAGAAGCGCTGTCGGGAGACAAGCCAGTCCCCGTTGAGACCCTCGATCCAGTTCTCGTACCGGGAGCGCATGAAGGGCGGGTGGAACTCGATCTCCCGGCCGCGCTGGATCAGGCGTTCGCGCTTCATGGCGTCGCGCCCCCCGTTGCGGATGTACCACTGGCGGCTCGTCACCACCTCGAGCGGCTTATCGCCCTTCTCGTAGAAGTTCACGGGATGCGTGATCTTCTTCGGTTCGCCGTCGAGGTCGCCGCTGGCGCGCAGGAGCTCGACGGCGGCCTCCTTGGCACTGAAGATGGTCTTGCCGGCCAGCGCTTCGTAATTCCTGCGGGCCTCCGCCGTTTTGATCCACTCCGGGGTTTCGCTGCGGATTCGCCCGTCGCGGCCGACGACGGCGCGCGTTGGCAGCTGGAGTTCCCGCCACCAGGTGACGTCCGTGGGGTCACCGAAGGTGCAGATCATCGCGATACCGCTGCCCTTGTCGGGCTTGGCGAGGGGGTGCGCCTTGATTTCCACCTCGACGCCGAACAGGGGGGTGGTCACCGTGGTGCCGAACAGCGGCTTGTAGCGTTCGTCGTCCGGGTGGGCCACCAGGGCCACGCACGCCGGCAGGAGCTCGGGGCGCGTGGTCTCGATGTGGACCTGCCGGCCGTCGGGGGCAGAAAACGCGATCCGGTGATACGCCCCGGCCTGCTCACGGTCCTCGACCTCGGCCTGGGCCACCGCAGTGCGGAACGTGACGTCCCAGAGCGTGGGCGCTTCGGCGAGGTACGCGTCTCCGGCGCTGAGGTTGTCGAGGAAGGCCCGCTGTGACACGGCACGCGAGGTGTCGTCGATGGTGCGGTAGGTCAGGTTCCAGTCGACGGAGAGCCCCAGGGTGCTGAAGAGGTCCTCGAAGACCTTCTCGTCCTCGACCGCGAGCTCCTCGCACAACCCGATGAAGGTGCGCCGGGAGACGGCGTCGAAGTCGCGCTGGTTCTTCGCCGGCTCGGCGGGAGGCCGGTAATCGGCGTCGTAGGGAACCGACGGGTCGCAGCGCACACCGTAGTAGTTCTGGACCCGGCGTTCGGTGGGCAGGCCGTTGTCATCCCACCCCATCGGGTAGAACACGTTCTTGCCCTGCATCCGGTGGAAGCGGGCCAGAACGTCGGTCTGCGTGTAGGAGAACATATGACCTACGTGAAGTGAACCGGATGCCGTGGGAGGAGGGGTGTCGATCGAGTAGACGGCGTCCCGCGTGGTGTCCCGGTCGAAGGAGTAGGTGCCGTTATCCCGCCACTGCCGGGCGAGCCGGTGCTCGAGACCTTCCAGGGCGGGCTTGTCGGGAACGGTGACGGGCGGGGAGGAGGGCGTGTCTGTGCCCTGAGTAGGATCGGCCATACCCGCCATTCTGCCATTCAAACCGTGCGGTACGAGGCGCCCGATCCTACGTCGGGGGATTTTCCGCCTGCGGCACGGACGCGGCACGGGATGCTGCACGGATGCGGCACGGACGCGGCACGGGATGCGGCGCTCGCGCTAGGAGGCTCGTCCAACGGCACGCGCAGGCAGTCCTCTGGCTAGAGTGGATCCATGACCCAGTCCCAGTACTCGTCCATCGGTTCCCCCGCGCCGAACGCGCCGAAGGCACTGCGCGCCGTCGTGACCGGTGCCAGTTCCGGCATCGGTGCTGCCACGGTGCGCGCGCTGCGGGCGGCCGGCTGGGAGGTCATCGCGGCCGCACGCCGCGCGGACCGCCTGCAGGCACTGGCGGAGGAGACCGGCGCCACGGCCGCCGTCGTCGACGTCACCGACCAGCAGTCGGTCGACGCGCTGATGCGCACCGTGACGAAGGCGGGAGCGGTGCACGCGGTGATCAACAACGCCGGGGGAGCGTTCGGCGCCGATACCGTCTTCAGCGGGAAGGACGACGACTGGGACTACATGTACAACACGAACGTGCTCGGCTCCATGAGGGTGACGCGCGCTTTCCTCCCGGCCCTGCGCTCGGGCGGGCAGGGCAGCGTGGTGTTCCTGACGTCGACGGCGGCGCTGGCCGCCTACGAGGGCGGGGCGGGGTACTGCGCCGCGAAAGCGGGCCAGCAGGCGCTGGCGCGGGCGCTTCGGCTCGAGGAGGCTGCCCACAACGTCCGGGTCATCGAGGTGGCTCCGGGCATGGTGCACACCGAGGAATTCGCGCTGAATCGGCTGGGCGGGAATCAGGACGCGGCGGACGAGGTGTATGCGGGCGTTGCCCGGCCACTCAGCGCGGGCGACGTCGCAAGTGCGATCGTCTTCGCCCTGAACGCCCCGCACCACGTCAACATCGACCAGATCGTCCTGCGCCCGCTGGCCCAGGCGGCCAACCACAAGGTGCTGCGCGGCTGAGGCGCGCCTCAGCCCTCCCCGCGGGGCGAGGGCGCGAAGCGCAGGGAGTAGTTGTCGAGGGTCCCCGGGAGCCTGCCCTGCGGGTCCAGGCGGTGCCGGCTGGTCAGGTGGAGGTCGGTTCTGTCGATCAGCTGCGCGAGGGCCGCGCTTGTCAGGAGCAGCACCAGCTGTTTCCCCGGGCACACGACGGGCCCGTCGCTGAAGGGCACCAGCGGCCAGCCGTCGGAATCACCGCCGTCGTCATCGAGCCACCGTTCGGGCGCGAACTGGTGTGCCCGGGGAAGGTTGCGCTCGTCCCGGTGGAAGTACGGTGCAAAGATCAGCACCCCGCACTTCGCGGGCATCATCCCGTCCTCCCACTCCACGGGCCGCGTGGTCTGCCGAAGGATGAGCGGGGTGGTGGGCCAGAGGCGGAGGGCCTCCAGGACGCAGGAGCGCAGGTAGGGCAGGAAGGAGCGCGACGACCCGTCGTCGTGCAGCTCCTGGCGCGCCCGGCTTCGAGCTTCCGGGTGCGTTGCAAGGACGGCCAGCGCGCGGAACGTGGCCATGCCCGCGGGGTCGAAGGCGAAGAGCCATTGCGGAACCTGTTCGGCGGGCGCGGCGCCCTCGAACCGCGGGGCGCGCGCCGCCATCACGGAGGCGAGGCTGCCCTCCTCCGCCCGGGCGAGTTCCTCGGTGATCCGGGCGAGGAACTTCGCCCGGAGCTTCTTCTGCTGCGGCCGGAGGAAAGCCCAGTTGCCGTTCCTGCGCAGCTGCACGATCATGTCCGTCAGTTCCGAGTCATCGCGCGCATGGTCGCCGAAGACCACGCGGCGCACCACGCGGTACCAGGCGGCGAGGAAGTCCTTCCAGATCAGTTCGCCACGCTCCGCCGCCGTAGCCAGGAGCTCGTCCATCTCCTCCCGCACCACCGGAAGGAAAGCGTCCGCGAGGAGATGGATGGGATGGTCGGTGTCCAGGACCTGTTCCTGGAGGGCCCGGCGGACGCTCCGGATCGGACCCGTGGAGATGAGCACGTTGTTGGGCTGGAAATGGGTGAGCGCGGCCCGTTTCTC
Source organism: Arthrobacter sp. Br18 (assembly GCF_000520555.1). Taxonomy (GTDB): domain Bacteria; phylum Actinomycetota; class Actinomycetes; order Actinomycetales; family Micrococcaceae; genus Arthrobacter_D. The sequence continues at coordinate 64,790 of NZ_KI914848.1, forward strand.
GGCACTCGCCGGGGAGAAGGGGTCAGGTGACATGTTCAGGACGGTGTCCACATGGCCCGGGGCGAGGATCAGGGCCTGGTGGCGGAGCGGCAGGCGCAGGAGCAGGGGACCTTCGGGGTTCCTGGAGTGGATCCTGCACACCGCGTCGACAGCGCGGTCATCGAGCCGGAAGCGCTCCACGAGGGCAACCACCCGGGGCCGCCGGATGATCGGGCCTTTGGCGAAGGTGGGAAGGAACACCGCTCCCGCGAAAAGTGCCGTGTCAAGAAGTGAGGCCTTCGGCAGCCTGGAAATTCCCATGCCGTATACCGCCTGTCGGGAAGTGGGGAAGAAATCGGGTCCACCCCCACACTGCCAAGGGAAGCCTTCCGGCACAATGAAAAGCTCAACGGGACATGGATTCTGTGCTGTGCAGGTCCTCCCGGCTCAGCCGTCCCCACCGCCCACCGCCCAGGAGAGAAAATGAACACCAACGCAGATGCCCCGGTGGAACGCTGGCTCCGGTTCCGGAAGGCCCGCAACACCGACCTGGCAGCCGAACACGGCTGGCTGACGCTGACGTCCTTCGAGTGGCTGGAAAGCAGGCCCTCCGCCGTCGGTTCCGTTCCCGGACTCTGGTCCTCGGACGGAGCGACGGCGCTGCTGACCGCGGCGGCGGAGGACGGGCTGACTGTCGTGGGAAGCGGCGAGCCGGTGACCGGGACGGTTCCCGCGACCCTCGAGGAGGGGGAGTCATTGATGTGGGTCCGGTATGGCGGCGCCGGCAACCGGGTGATGGT
>NZ_KI914848.1:65668-75143 GCF_000520555.1 Arthrobacter sp. Br18
CAACCGGGTGATGGTGGAGCTCGCCCGCCGAGCGAATCGGTACGCCGTGCGCACCAGGGATTCGATGTCGCCGGTGCGCACCGGGTTCGACGGCGTTCCCACCTTCGACTACCGACCGGATCTGGTGGTCGAGGCCCGCTACGAGGCGTACCCGGAACCCGTGGACATTCCGATCAGCACCGCCAGCCCACTGGTGGACGGGGTGCACCGGTCCGCGGGCGAGTTGGTCTTCCGGCTCCCCGGCACCGATTCCGAGTACCGCCTGCAGGCGGAGGAGGACCAGTGGGGCACACTGACGGTCACCTTCCATGACGCCACCAACGGCGACTCCACGGCCGAATGGCGCAGGGTCTCGACCGCGAAGCCCGGCGCCGACGGGACAGTGGTGCTGGATTTCAATCGAGCCGTCAATTACCCGAGTGCGTTCACACCGTACGGAACCTGCCCCATGCCGGTGAGGAACAACAGCCTGGACAGGAGGATAGAGGCGGGCGAGAAGCGGCCGATGGATTTCTGAGGCATGACCGGCGCTGCTGCGGAACCTCTGGGTAGCCTTGGATGACGGCGTTCCCGAGGAATTCGGCTGTGCCGGGCACATGTACAGGAACCGGGTCCAGGGATCGGAGGAAGCGCCATGCCGTCACTTCATGCGGAAGTACTCGCCGCTCGACGGCGGTCGACGACGGATGCGGACTGGGCGTCCTTCGAGGCCCGCTTCGAGGTGGAGTTCCCGCGCCTGAAGGACCTGTTCTCCCGGATCTACGGCGAGGGTTCCGGCGACCAGCTGGCGCTGCTCGCGGTCGAAGCAGCAAATTCCTGGCAGGACCGGCCCGCCCACCTGAAAGCGATCGACGCGGCAAGGGCGCAGACTCCTGACTGGTTCTCCTCGAACCGGATGCTCGGCGGCGTCTGCTACGTCGACCTGTACGCGGGGAACCTCGCCGGCGTCCGCGCCGGAATTCCCTACTTCCGAGAGCTGGGCCTGACGTATCTCCACCTCATGCCGCTCTTCCTCGCCCCGGAGGAGAACTCCGACGGCGGATACGCCGTGTCCAGCTACCGCGAGGTCGATCCGGCGCTGGGCACCATGGAGGAGCTCGCGTCCCTTGCAGCGGAGCTGGGCGACAACGGGATCTCCCTCGTCGTCGACTTCATCTTCAACCACACCTCCAATGAGCATGAGTGGGCGAGGAGAGCGGCCGCGGGCGACCCGGAGTACGAGGACTTCTACCTGATCTTCCGCGACCGGCACATGCCCGATGCGTACGAGCGGACCGTCCGCGAGATCTTCCCCGACGACCACCCCGGCTCCTTCGTGCAGCTCGACGACGGCCGGTGGGTGTGGGCGACGTTCTACTCGTTCCAGTGGGACCTCAACTACCGCAACCCCGCGGTGTTCCGCGCCATGGCCGGCGAGATGCTGTTCCTTGCGAACCAGGGCATCGACGTCATCCGGATGGACGCTGTCGCCTTCATCTGGAAGCAACTCGGCACCGCCTGCGAAAGCCTTCCCGAAGCCCACCTCCTCCTGCAGGCCTTCAACGCGGTGTGCCGGCTCGCCGCGCCGTCACTCCTGTTCAAGTCCGAGGCCATCGTCCATCCCGACGAGGTGGCCGAGTACATCAACCCCGGGGAATGCCAGCTCAGCTACAACCCCCTGCAGATGGCGCTGATCTGGAACTCGCTGGCAACCCGCGACGTCTCGCTCCTTGACCAGGCCCTGGAACGCCGGCACGCTACCCCACCCGGCACCGCGTGGGTCAACTATGTGCGCAGCCACGACGACATCGGGTGGACCTTCTCGGACGAGGACGCCGCCGAGCTCGGCATCTCCGGGTTCGACCACCGGCGGTTCCTCAACTCTTTCTACGTCAACCGGTTCCCCGGCAGCTTCGCCCGCGGCGTCCCGTTCCAGGACAACCCGCGCACCGGTGACTGCCGGATCTCCGGGACGACGGCGTCACTGGCGGGTCTGGAGGCGGGCGACCCGGGCGCCGTCGGACGGATCCTGCTCGCGCACTCGATCATCCTCAGCACGGGAGGAATCCCCCTCATCTACCTGGGCGATGAGGTCGGCCAACTCAACGACTACAGCTACCTGGCCGATCCCGCGAAGGCCGCGGACAGCCGGTGGGTCGGAAGGCCGCCGTACCAAGGCGGGCGGTATTCGCAGATGGAGGACCCGTCCACCGAGGCGGGAGCAATCTTCTCCGGGCTTCGACGGCTCATCGAGGTCAGATCCGCAACGCCGGAATTCGCCGGCGGGCACCTGCTGCCGTTCTTCACCAACAACCCGCACGTGCTCGGGTACCAGCGCCCCGGCGTGTTCGACGGCGAGGAATCGATCATCCTCGCCCTGGCGAACTTCGCCGACACGCGGCAGGACATCACCGCCGGGACACTCTCCGGCATGGCGCCCGACGCCGTCGACCTGATGACCGGTGCAATTGTCTCCCTCGCCGCAGGACGAAGCCTCGACCCCCACGAAGTGGTGTGGTTCCGCTGCCGCACCGGCGGTGGAAGGTCCTGAACGGGACGGCGCTTTTGATGCCGGTCCTTTCGACAAGCATTTACCCCGACGGCTAGACTGGGTGCATCAGCATCGACCCGGCCATCACCGGCGAGCTTCCGGAAGAACGGCGAGCCGGCCCCACTGGGGCGGTTCGCCCGGTAGAACCGGACGGGAAAGCCCGTCACAGCCGACGAATGAGTGGCAGCCCCAGGAGGGTCCGCACTTCCAGTGGGAGGAGCGGCACCGACGACGGCGGCAAGCGGGGTGGTACCGCGGGTACCGCTTTCGGCGACCGGGAAGGCAACCGGCGTCCGGAGGCAGTGTCCGTCCTCGCAGCAGGATGACCGCCCCTTGCTCCGAAACGCCGCCACCACAGGATGACTACATGCCGCAGATCTACCCCAAAGCAGCCTCGAGCGATCCCGCCCGCCCATCAGCCGCCGGTGCTTCCGCTTCCTCTTCTCCTAGGTTCCCCGAGATCGAAGAGCGGATCCTCACGTACTGGGACGAGGACGGCACCTTCCAGGCCTCCATCGACGCCCGCGACGCCGGCGCCGACGGCTCGAACGAATTCGTCTTCTACGACGGACCTCCCTTCGCCAACGGCCTGCCGCACTACGGCCACCTGCTGACCGGGTACGCCAAGGACCTCGTGGGCCGGTACCAGACGCAGCGCGGACGCCGGGTGGAGCGCCGCTTCGGCTGGGACACCCACGGGCTGCCTGCCGAGCTCGAGGCCATGAAGCAGCTCGGCATGACGGACAAGCAGCAGATCCTCGCCATGGGCATCGACAAGTTCAATGACGCCTCCCGCGCGTCGGTGATGAAGTACGCGGGGGAGTGGAAGAGCTACGTCACCCGACAGGCCCGCTGGGTCGACTTCGACAACGACTACAAGACACTCAATCCCGACTACATGGAGTCGGTGCTGTGGGCCTTCAAGAACCTGCATGAAAAGGGCCTGACCTACAACGGCTACCGGGTGCTCCCGTACTGCTGGAACGACGAGACGCCGCTGTCCAACCATGAACTCCGCATGGACGAGGACGTCTACCAGGACCGCCAGGACCAGACGGTCACCGTCACCTTCCCCATCCTCGCCGGCGCGTCCGAGCTCTCCCGGAAGCTCGCCGGCGTGCAGGCCCTCGCCTGGACCACCACGCCCTGGACCCTGCCCACCAACGCCGCGCTCGCCGTCGGGCCCGGCATCACCTACGCCGTGGTGGAGGCGGAGCGAGACGGCGAGGCCGGCCGCTATCTGATCGCGGAGGACCTCCTCGGCAACTACGCGAAGGACCTCGGCTTTCCCGACGCCGCGGCCGCGAAAGCGGCCGTCAGCTCGACCCATCCCGGTTCGGAGCTGGACGGCCTCACCTACGAGCCGCTATGGAACTACCTCGCGGACGCCGAGGAGGGCGGTTACCGCAATGCGTTCCGTTTCCTCGTCGCCGACTACGTCACGACGACGGACGGCACGGGCCTGGTGCACCAGGCGCCAGCCTACGGCGAGGAGGACCAGAAGATCTGCGAGGCGGCAGGAATCCAGGTGATCCTCTCCGTCGACGAGGGTGCCCGTTTCCTCCCCATGTTCTCCCGTGGACCGCTCGCCGAGATCGCGGGGCTGCAGGTCTTCGAGGCGAACAAACCCATCACCCGCGTCCTGAAGACCCAGGGCCGCCTGCTCCGCCAGGCGAGCTACGTCCACAGCTACCCGCACTGCTGGCGCTGCCGGAACCCGCTGATCTACCGCGCGGTGTCCTCCTGGTACGTCGAGGTGACGAAGATCCGGGACCGCATGGTCGAGCTCAACCAGGACATTACCTGGATCCCCGGCAACGTGAAGGACGGGCAGTTCGGCACGTGGCTTTCCAACGCCCGTGACTGGTCCATCAGCCGCAACCGGTTCTGGGGCAGCCCCATCCCGGTCTGGCAGTCCGATGATCCCGAATACCCCCGCACCGACGTGTACGGCTCGCTCGCCGAGCTGAAGGAGGCTTTCGGCCGGTTGCCGGTCAACAAGCAGGGCGAGGTGGACCTCCACCGCCCCTTCATCGACGAGTTGACCCGCCCCAACCCTGATGACCCCACGGGCTTGTCGACCATGCGCCGTGTCGAGGACGTGCTGGACGTATGGTTCGACTCCGGATCCATGCCCTACGGCCAGGTCCACTACCCGTTCGAGAACGAGCAGTGGTTCAACACCCACAACCCGGCGGACTTCATCGTCGAGTACATCGGCCAGACGCGCGGCTGGTTCTATATGCTCCACATCCTCTCCACGGCCCTCTTCGACAGGCCGGCCTTCCGCAACGTGATCAGCCACGGCATCGTGCTGGGCTCCGACGGGCAGAAGATGTCCAAGAGCCTGCGGAACTACCCGGATGTCTCCGAGGTCTTCGACCGCGACGGCTCGGATGCCATGCGCTGGTTCCTGATGGCCTCGCCGATCCTGCGGGGCGGCAACCTCGTGGTGACCGAGCAGGGAATCCGGGAGGGCGTGCGCCAGGTCCTGCTGCCGCTCTGGAACGTGTGGCACTTCTTCAGCCTCTACACCAACGCGGCGAACGGCGGGAGAGGGTACGAGGCGAAGCCGGTGTCCCCTGAAGCCGCAGCCGGGCTCAGCGAACCCATCGATCGCTACATCCTGGCGAACACGGGCAACCTGGTGCGCGATCTCACCGGCTCGCTCGATGCGTTCAACATCAGCGATGCGTGCGAGTCGCTCCGTCGCTACCTCGATACCCTGACCAACTGGTACGTCCGGCGCAGCAGGCAGCGGTTCTTCGATGAGGACACCGACGCCTTCGACGTTCTCTACACCTGCCTCGAAGCGGTCTGCAGGGTCGCGGCGCCGCTGCTGCCCCTGGTGACCGAGGAGATCTGGCGCGGGTTGACCGGCGGGCGTTCGGTGCACCTCACCGACTGGCCTGCCGCCGAGCTGTTCCCGGGAGCACCGGACCTCGTGGAGCAGATGGACCGGACACGCCAGGTCTGCTCCGCAGGGTCGAGCCTGCGCAAGGCGGCGAACCTGAGGGTGCGCCTGCCGCTGCAGGAATTGACCGTCGTCGCCCCCGCTGCCCACCAGCTCGCCGGGCAGTACTCCTCGATCATCGCCGATGAGCTGAACCTCAGGGCCGTCCGGCTGGTCGACGCGGCCGACGCCGAACCGGCTGAATTCGGAATCACGCAGAGGCTCTCCGTGAACGCCCGAGCAGCGGGGCCGCGTCTCGGCAAGCAGGTGCAGACCGTCATTCGGGCCTCGAAGTCGGGGGACTGGTCCATCGGCGACGACGGCGGGGTGACGGCCGGCGGACTCGCCCTCGAAGCGCACGAGTACGCGCTGGAAACTGTCGTGTCCGGCTCCGAGGCCGGGCACCGGGCAGTCACCGTGCTGCCGGGCGGCGGATTCCTCGTCCTGAACACCGAGGTCACTGCTGCTCTGGCAGCGGAGGGCACAGCCCGTGACGCCATTCGAGCGATCCAGCAGGCGCGCCGCGACGCTGATCTCGACATCAGTGACCGCATCACCGCGACGGTCACGGTGGCGCAGACCAACGTCGCGGCACTCGAGGCGAACGCTGAGCTCATCAAGGATGAAACTCTGGCGCGCGTCCTGCGCGTCCTGCGCGTCCTGGGAGCAGACGGCGTTGAGGACGAGTTCAGCGTTGCAGTGGAAAGGCACCAATGAGCACTGAAGACACCGCAGGCGCAGGGCCCCTCGACCGGTTCTCCGTGGAGAGCGTATACGCCGAACTGCTGAGCCGTGCCCCGGAGCACAGGATGGAGCCGCGCATGGCACCGCTGTTCCGGGCGATGGAGATTCTGGGTGAGCCCAACCGGGCGTTCCCGATCATCCACATCACCGGCACCAACGGCAAGACCTCCACGGCCCGCATGATCGAGAACCTGCTGTTGGCGCATGACCTGCGGACCGGCCGGTTCACGAGCCCGCACCTGACACGCGTGACCGAGCGCATCAGCATCGACGGCGTGCCCGTCCGGGACGAGACGTTCGTGCGGGTCTGGGATGAGATCAAGCCCTACCTCGACATCGTCGACGGCGAACTGCTGGTGGCAGGAGAGCCCCGGCTCACCTATTTCGAATGCGTCACCATCCTCGCGTTCGCCGTTTTCGCGGACGAGCCCGTCGACGTCGCCGTGATCGAAGTGGGTCTCGGCGGTATCACCGACGCCACCAATGTGGGAGACGGGCAGGTTGCGGTGGTGACTCCCATCTCCCTCGACCACACCGACCTGCTCGGCGACACCCTGGAGGACATTGCGGGGGAGAAGGCGGGCATCATCAAACCAGGCAGTTTCCTCGTCAGTGCAGCCCAGCCGCGCGAAGCGGCCCAGGTTCTGCTGGAGGCAGCGCGGGAGACCGGCGTCGACTTCCGGTTCGAGGGGGTCGAATTCGGTGTCGAATCCCGCACGGTGGCGGTGGGCGGCCAGGTCGTCTCGCTGACCGGCCTGGCGGGCAGGTACGGTGAACTCCTGGTTCCGCTGCACGGCGAGCACCAGGCCCAGAATGCCGCGGTGGCGGTGGCCGCCGTCGAGGCATTCCTGGGCGCCGGGACGCGGCAGCTGGACACCGGGCTGGTCCGGAACGGACTGCGGTCGGTGACCTCGCCCGGCAGGCTCGAGGTGGTGCGCACCGCTCCGAGCATCATCGTGGACGCAGCCCACAACCCCGCCGGTGCGCGCGCGGCGGCAAAGGGCATCAGGGAAGCGTTCGACTTCCCACGGCTCGTGCTGGTCATCGGGGTGCTGCAGGACAAGGATGCGGCAGGCATCTTCGCAGAACTGCACGAGGAACTCGGTGGCATCCTCGAGGACGTGTGCCTCACCCAGTCGACTTCGCCGCGCTCCATCCCCGCCGCCGACCTGCTGCAGGCGGCGCTCTCCGCAGGCTTCGCGGAGGAGAACATCCACATCGTTGAACGGCTCGACGACGCCCTCGAGTGGGCAGTGATGAAGGCCGAAGAGCACAACGACCTCGCGGGAGGGATTCTCGTCACCGGTTCGATCACCGTCGTGGGCGAAGCGCGCACCCTCCTCGGAAAGTAGGAGTCCATGGCACGGTTGACCAGGGCGCAGCGCGAATGGCGGCCCGGCATGCCCAGGAAGCGCCGGTCGGTGAGGATCATGTTCGCCTCGGTGGTGCTTCTACTCGAGGCCTTCGCGGTGTTCTTCGGAACCCTGACCATTTTCGGGCTGCGCCGGGACGAGATACCGGGCGGGCTGATCCTTGGGCTCGGCGTCGGGCTGAGCGTGCTCCTCGTGCTGAACTGCGCCGTGCTGACCAGGCGCTGGGGAATCGCGGTGGCATGGGTGCTGCAGTTCGTCATCATCGCGGCCGGTTTCCTCGAGCCGGCGATGTTCTTCGTCGGCATCGCCTTCGCCCTGACATGGCTCTACGGCTTGCGGACAGGGGCGCGCCTCGATGCCGAGAATGTCGAGCGGGACCGTCAGCAGGCCCAGTGGGAAAGGGACAATCCTGAACCCGGCAACGGGTAGCAGGAGGCGTGGAACTCCCGCCTGCGCAACAGGGGGAGGTCTTTATGCTCTACCGACCCGCGTGCCCGCATGATCTGATCGATGCACGGGTTGCCGGACATTCCTGAGCAGCCCGGATCCCGCTGATGAATCAAGCATGATGAGGAGGTCACCGCCGTGACCAGTATCGGTAAACTTTGGGGCAGTCTGGACCTGGCGGAGCAACGATGGTTCCTCAGCAACCCCGGCTGCGTCATCCTCCCGCGGACCCTCGTCGCGTAGGTGGCTGCGACGTCCAGTACGCAGTTGAGTACTGACGAACACGGCGAGTACAGGCTCTCAGCAGAGGACCTCAGCTTCGTCAGGGCCAGGATTCAAGGAAATACCCGGCCCGAAGGGACGTAGGACCCGCGCCGCGGGAACGCTACATGCCGGACGACGTGATGGGCAACGCGACGCTCCGGAACCCGGCGGAAAGCTGCACGGTACGGAACCTGCCCCTGGCGCCGCGTCGCCGTCCGTCGTGCTTGGCTTTCCGGCGTGCGGGGCTGTCCGGCGTGCTTGGCTGTCCTGCGTGCCTAATTGGTGGTGTGGACCCTGCGTCCGCGGATCTGTGTCGGTTTGATGCCGTAGAAGGCGTTTCTCTGCCCAGGGGCCCACGGTTCCTCAGCGTGGGTGCCCCAGAGGGTGGTCAGCAGTTCGGGGTCGTCGATGCGTGCTGCCGGCCCGTTGGCGAGAATGGTCCACCCGCTCCGGGTATCGCGGTTCACAAGATCAGCCTGGAAGGCGACGTTCTCCAACGAACTCCGGGCCATGATGCCGTCAGGCGAGGCACGGAAGTATATGCCGTTGTCATGGACAAAATAGTTGAGCGGAAAAATGTTCAGCAGTCCGTCGTGGCTGAAGCCGATCCGGCCCATCGTCTGACGTGTGGCGAGGGCCCAGCATTCCTCCGTGCTCAGCGTCTCCGACGCCCGAAGAAGCCCGGGCGCGTCCCAATATTCACTGTCGACCGAGGGGGAAATCATGGTGTCCCTATCTTTTCCGCAGAACCCGCACGTCGACCCGTTCTGCCGGTGGACGCTGCGGGCGGATCCGGTGATCCGTTGTCCTTCGAATCTAGCGAGGTGCGGGGCGGCGGAGCAGGGTCGAAAGACCCCGACTCTCCGAAGCCTGAGCCCGGGAAGTCGGGCCTGTGCTCTTCGTTGGCGGGGGGCTAGTTGATGTTCAGGCGTTGAGCATGATTTTGAGGGCGTTGGTTTCCGCGGCGCGGGAGAAGGTGTCGTAGGCCTTTTCGATGTCCTGGAGGTTGTAGGTGTGGCTGACGAACCGGTCGACGGGCAGGATGCCCTGCGCGACGAGTTTCAGGAGGGTGCCGGTGGTGTTGGTGTTCACCAGCCCGGTGGTGATGGTGAGGTTGGAGATCCAGAGTTTATCGAGTGGCAGGTCGACCCCTTTGCCGTGGAC
>NZ_AZSA01000308.1 GCF_000520555.1 Arthrobacter sp. Br18
CCCCTGGGCTCCACCCGCCCACAAGCGGATAACCCGCAAAACCACCAACAGGAACCCGGAGCGCGGGTTGTCGATGCCCGCCCGTACAGTCCCTTCGTGTGGACCAGAACCAGAGCAAAAAGTACAAGGCACACTACGCCCGTTTGATGGATGACGAATCAACTCGGTCACCCCGGCCCCTCCGGACTGACCACGACATCTGCGTAGCTGACCTCTTCAAATGCCCCCGGAAATAATGGAGCGGCGGAGATCGGTCTGCGAATTTCCTGTTCACCCCTTTTCGCCGTTCGAAGTGGAACGGGGTCTGTAACGTTTTGGGTGTTTCCAGCATTTTGGTTAGTAGGTTTCGGGTGCTGGCCAGCGGTCGGCGAAGGTGATCGCGAACGCATTCAAGGCCGGCTTCCACCGCACTGTCCAGCGTGTCCTGCCCGCGCCTGTTGGGTCAAGGGACCGCGTGACGAGGTAGAGGCACGTGAGCGCAGCGGCCTCGGTCGGGAAATGGCCCCTGGCCCTGACGGCCCGCCGGTATCGGGCGTTCAGTGACTCGATTGCGTTCGTGGAACAGATTACGGTGCGGATCTCGACGTCGTAGGAGAGGAAGGGTGTGAATTCCTCCCATGCGTTCTCCCATAACCGGATGATCGCCCCGTACTGCCGGCCCCATTTTTCCTTGAGCTCCTCCAACGCGACCCGAGCGGCATCCGCATTCGGGGCCGTGTAGATCGGGCGGACGTCTTTCTTGAGGGCGTCCCAGTCCTTCGACGCGAGCCGGAACGTGTTGCGGATTAGGTGAATAATGCAGGTTTGGACCGTGGTGAGAGGCCACACGTTCGACACCACCTCAGGCAAGCCTTTGAGGCCGTCACAGACGAGGAAGAACGTGTCAGTCACGCCGCGGTTCTTGATGTCGGTCAGGACGCTCATCCAGAACTTCGCCCCCCCCCCGCCCGTCCCGGCCCAGAGCCCGAGAACTTCTTTCTCGCCCTCCAGTGAGACACCGATCGCGGCATAGATCGGCCAGGACCGCCAGGGGTTCCCCTGTCCCGTCGGCACCGTGATCCACGAATGCCGCCAGTGGGTGAAACCCGTACCCTTTCTTCCACGTCGGACGGGCGTCTTCTTTCTCCGAGTGCGAGGTCAACAGGGTCGCATCCAAGTCCACGACCAACGGCGCATCTTTGCTGACTCCGTGCAGCGGCGAGTGCTCCCCGGCTGCCGCCCAAACATGGGCGCGAGCTGGTGGAGTATGTCTTCCACGGTCCGGTACCCTCTCTGTCAACCTTGGATAAGGCACCGGGATCGTCCCGAATAGTGTCGTAGAGGGCGGGGAAGGAGTTCCCCTTGACGAACGCAGTGATGACAGGGCTCAGCTCGACCGGGCAGGCTGTAGGGATGGAAGATGTTCCCGATCCTCAGGTTCCCGAGCGTGCTCGGCGGCGGACCTACACCGCTAAGTACAAGCGCGACATTCTGACCGAGTACGACAGCCTGAACAGGCAGGGCCGCGGCGCGCTGCTCCGCCGAGAAAAGCTGTATACCTCCTTAGTCAGCTCGTGGCGTGACCAGCGAGACAAGGGGGTGCTGGCCGCTTTGGCGCGGCCGGCGGGAGCACCGCCAGCCAGCACGTCGGAGAAGGACGCGGCCCGGCTGCGGAAAGAGAACGTCCGGCTGTCGGGCGAGTTGGATACGGCTAGGCAGGTGATCGCTATCCAGGGAAAACTCTCGGCTCTGTTGGATCAACTCTCGACCAACAGCAGCGAGAAGAACACCGAGAAATAATCGACGCCACCATGACCTGCCTCGTCCCTCTCGTGGGCACGCGGGACGCGTGCCTGGCCGTGGGCCGGTCGCGGGCGACGCACTACCGCCAACACCCGCGGTCGCCAAGACCGCCGTCATCGCCCCGGCCCCGGCCGGAGCCGGCGAAGCAGCCGCGCGCGCTGACCGAGCTGGAGTGCGCCGCTGTTCTGGAGGTGCTGCGGTCCAAGCGGTTCGTGGATAAGGCGCCGGCGGAGATCCAGGCGATCCTCCTCGACGAGGGCACTTACCTGTGCTCAGTGGCGACGATGTATCGTCTGCTCCGCGCCCATGGCGAGACCGGGGAGCGTCGTGCTCAGGCCGAGCACCCGGCACGGGTCAAGCCCGAACTCATCGCGACGGGACCCAACATGACCTGGTCGTGGGACATCTCGAAGCTCAAGGGTCCGGCCAAGTGGTCGT
>NZ_AZSA01000309.1 GCF_000520555.1 Arthrobacter sp. Br18
TTTATTCCCCCTGTCATAGATGATCCGGGGGGTGCTGTCACCGGGATTCGATAGGCGCCAGGGATATCGCTAATAGGGGCCGGATAAGGGCGGGAACCCGCCGTCGAGATCGGCCGTAACGTGGATGCCGAGCCTTGGAGCCGTGGGACATGCCAGCACCGTCGTATCCGTTGGCATGACGAGGATTTTCGGAGGTTTCGCGTTGATCGAAGAACATGAACTCATTGACGTTTTCATCGGTGTCGATGTGGGTAAGAGCGACCACCACGCCGTTGCCCTGGACCGGTCAGGGAAGAAGCTTCTGGATAAGGCCCTGCCGCAGGATGAGGCCAAGCTCAAGGAGATCATCCGCTCCCTGACCAGGCACGGGCGTGTGCTTTTCGTGGTGGACCAGCCGGCGACCATCGGTGCCCTGCCGGTCGCGGTGGCCCAGGCCGCAGGCATCCTGGTCGGATACCTTCCCGGGCTGGCAATGCGGCGCATCGCTGACCTGCATCCCGGGGAGGCAAAAACTGATGCCCGGGACGCCTACATCATCGCCGAGGCCGCACGCACGATGCCCCATACCCTGAGCTCGGTGGAAGTTGCCGATGAGCAGGTCGCGGAGCTGTCGATGCTGTGCGGGTTCGATGATGATCTGGCCAAACAGGCCACCGCCGCCTCCAATCGGATCCGGGGTCTGCTGACCCAAATCCATCCGGCACTGGAACGGGTCATCGGCCCGCATTTGGACCATCAGGCGATGCCGGAGCTGCTGGCCAAATACCCAACCCCGGCAGCGTTGCGCAGGGCCGGCCACACGAGGGTGGAAACCCTGCTGCGCAAGCACGCCCCACGAGCCGGCACACGCTGGGCAGCCGAGGTATTCGCGGCTCTTGACGAGCAGACCGTCATCGTCTCAGGCACCGGCGCCGCCAGCATTGTCCTGCCGCAGCTGGCGCGGATGCTCGCCCAGACCCGCACCGCCCGCGCCGAGGTACTGGAACGGGTCGAAGCCATCGTGGAGGCCCACCCTCTTCACGCCCTCCTGACGTCTCTACCGGCGGTCGGTGTCAGGACAGAAGCCCGGATCCTCACCGAGGTCACCGGCAAGGAATTCAAGACTGCCGGGCATCTGGGATCCTACGCCGGGCTTGCCCCAGTCACCTGGAGATCGGGCACCTCCATCCGCGGGGATCATTCCTCACGCAAGGGCAACAAAATCCTGAAACGGGCGCTTTTCCTCTCGGCATTCGCGGCCCTGAAAGACCCTGCCTCCCGCGCCTATTACGACCGAAAACGTGCCGAAGGCAAGAGACACAACCAGGCCGTTATCGCCCTCGCCAGACGCCGCTGCAATGTCCTGTTCGCGATGCTGCGCGACGGGACCATCTACCACGCCCAAGAAACTCAAGCAGCCTAAACCAACCCGCTAGCCCCGAAACTATCCGGTTCAACCCCACACGACCCGGACCGCATTGGCGTGCCCACAAGCCGGTCAAAAATTCTTCACGAAAACCGGCCAAATGACTTGACGAACCAGATAGGGGCACCCCCCCCGACGAATGTCTCCGTTCCCGCAACGAGCTCTTCGGGTGTCCCTGTGACCTGGACCGCCCCGGCGGGTGGGCCTACGCCGATGTCGTACTACCTCATCCGGACCACCAATGGGGTTGCTGCCGCTGCATGCGGAACGACATCCCAGAGCCCTATCACGGCAATCTCGTGCACTGATTCTCCGCCGACGGCCGGGCCCCATACCTACACGGTCACCGCAGTGCACAGGTCCTGGTCAGCGCCAAGCGCACCCAGCGGCAGTACCAGTCTCACCGCCAGCAAGGTCGCCCTCACTGTCCAACCGGCCGATGTAACCGCCGGTGGAGTGATGGCTCCACCGGTGAAGGTTGCCCTGCAATCCGGAGAGGGCATAGCGGTCCCGGCCGCGAACCGGCAGATCACCCTGAGCCTGGGCGCGAATCCCAGCGGGGGCACCCTCTCCGGCACGGTGAGCGCTCTCACCGACGCCAACGGCGTCGCAACGTTCAGCAACCTGCTGATCGACAAGCCCGGCACCGGATACACCCTCATCGCCTCCAGCGCCGGCCTCGTTTCTGCGACCAGCACCGCGTTCACGGTCGGCTCATCCCAGCTGGTGTTCACCACGGCAGCGCTGAGCGGGACGGCAGCGATGACAGCGAACCTGGGTCCCATCACCATCCGGCGCGTGGACGC
>NZ_AZSA01000310.1 GCF_000520555.1 Arthrobacter sp. Br18
CCCAGGCGACCGCGTCCTGGCGGGAGCCAAACCGCCCCGGGTAGGAGTGGTGGTACTTCGTGGTCTTGAACGCCGCCTCGGAATACGGGTTGTCGTTGGACACGCGGGGCCGTGAATGGCTGCGGTCGATGCCCAGGTCGATCATCAGCTCGGCGACCGGTTTGGACGTCATGGACGTCCCCCGGTCGGCGTGGATCACGCCCGGGGTGCCGTGGATCATGACCGCGTCGGCGATGAAGTCCTTGGAGCCGAGCCCGGACTCGCGGGTGGTGATGTGCCAGTGCACGACGTAGCGGGAGAACAGGTCAATGATGACCATCAGGTCGTAGTAGACGCCCCGGATGGGGCTGGGGAGTTTGGTGATGTCCCAGGACCAGACGTCGTTGGGTTTCACCGCGACGAGTTCGGGTTTCTTCTTCGCCGGGTGGGTGGCCTGGCGTCGGCGTTCACGCACCTGGCCGTGGCCGCGCAGGATGCGGTACATGCTTGATTCCGAGCACAGGTAGGTGCCTTGGTCCAGCATGATCGCGCCGATCTGGGCCGGGGCCTTGTCGGCGAACTCCTCGCTGTTCAACCGGTCCAGCACCTGCGCCACCTCCCCGCTGGTGAGCTTGTTGGCAGGGACCGGGCGCCGGGGTTTGGGTCCGTGGACCTTCGGGGCCCGGGAACGGTAGTGCGTGGCCCGGGCGCGTCCTGTGAGGGTGCAGATGGTCCGTACGGGAAGCAGCCCGGTGAGCCCGGTGAAGGCCTCGTCTACTGCGGCACTCACGGCTTGTCGTTGTCCGCTCTCGTGGAGATGTCCTCCAAGAGAGCGTGTAATTTTCCCATCACGCTCAACGCCTCCTCGGTCCGTGCGAGCTTCGCTTCAGCCCGTTCGGCGCGGGTCTTCATGGCCTCAAGCTGGGCCTCGGGGCTGTTCTTCTTCACGGGCCTGGCGGCGGTGGCGAGGCCGGTGAGGGCGCCGGCGTCGCGTGCCCGGCGCCAGGTGGTGATTTGGGAGGAGAACAGGCCTTCGCGGCGGAGGAAGGCGCCCTTGGCTCCGGGGCCGTCGAGGGACTCGTAAGTTTCCAGGATCGAGAGTTTTTCCCCTGGGGTGAAGGAGCGGCGGAGGGGGCGATCTGCACTAGGTTTTTCGGGATCAGCCATGGATCCACCGTCGGTGTTGGCGGTGGGCGAAGCAGGTGCGGTGGTCACAGGGAATCGGTTTCCAAATCTCGCCCTTAAGGAGTCAGTGGGAAAGGACGCGGTGTCTCACCCAATGCTGACAGACAGGGGCTCAAGAAGCCGACCTCTCATGTTGTTTGGTATGGATACAGTCAGGTCCAACCGGCAGTTTGTCCAAAAGGAAACGCGTCACTATAAGGGGAACTGCAATGACCGGTGACAGGGATCGGGATGCTTCAAGGCGCCCGCGGCAGGACCGTCCACGAGACGCTCTTGGGCGGCCGCTGCCGTACGGAAGCGCTGGCGTCGAGCCAGTTTCGGAGGAGCCGCTGCCGCCGGCGCAGACATTGATCTCGGCCCGCAGTCTGGTGGAAGCTGGCCGGTCCTTTGCCGCCCATGAGGTACTCGAGGCCCGCTGGAAAGCTGGGCCGACCGAAGAACGCAACCTTTGGCAAGGTCTCGCTCAGATCTGCGTCGGGCTCACCCACGCGGCCCGGGGAAACAGCGTTGGCGCGCTCCGGCTCATCGAGCGCGGTGCGGCCCGACTCGAGGAGTACGGTTCCGGCGAAGGGCCGACCTACGGGCTCGACTTGTCCGCCGTTGTGAGTTGCGCACGTGATCGGATGCGCACCGGCGGGGACTGCTGAGAGTTTACTTGACCAATAACTTGTCCCTTAGCCTGAATCCACCGGTGGGCTGGTGGTGAGTGCCGGTTTTTGATTTTGGATTGTGTTTCCGGCTGGCGGCAGGTTTGATCTCCGGGCCTGTCTGTCCGGGGATGTTCCACTGTTGTTTTCGGTTGCGCCGTGAGCGGCTGGGTGGGCGGAGGTTCAGGCTGGTTGC
>NZ_AZSA01000311.1 GCF_000520555.1 Arthrobacter sp. Br18
GCATCAGGTGATACAGGGTGGGTGGCCCGCCTGATCGTGGATTTTGGTGCGGAACGGACCGTCGGGTGGGCAGGTTTCCGCGGTCCTCCTGATTCTTCAGGGATGGTGGAAATTGGGTATGCCGTGGATCCCGTTCACCGGCGGAAAGGCTATGCCAGGGCCGCTCTTGTCATCCTTTTGGAGAAGGCTGAAGCTTTCCCGGAAGTCCGCACAGTGCGGGCCAGTCTGAGCGTTGACGACCGGCTTTGCCAGCAGCTTGTGACCCAGTACGGTTTCAGGGACATCGGAGAGCAAGAAGATGAGCAAGACGGGCTGGAAACTATTTTCGAGCTAACCTTCCCCTCCGATACGCGCCTTTCCACGCCTCAGCAGGAAAGCGACGACCCCACGACGGGGTCATCGGAAAAGACAGCCCGAACACCCCGAGGACACCAGGAGCCGGGCGAACCCGCGCACCCGAGGACGTCTTCATCGTTACGTCGACGTCTTGTCACCTTCGTCCGGAACCTCACCAGCCGATAATCACCACAAATCGGCGGAAACGGTATGAGTTCTAAGCGAGGGGGCTACCGCGGCGGCCATAAATTCTTCGAGCGACCCTCTCTGTCAACCTTGGATAAGGCACCGGGATCGTCCCGAATAGGGGCGTGTGGCGGCTGGACAGTGAGCAGGTTACCGCCGCATCAGGTGATACAGGGTGGGTTGCCCGCCTGATCGTGGATTTTGGTGCGGAACGGACTATCGGGTGGGCGGGGTTCCGTGGTCCTCCTGATTCTTCAGGGATGGTGGAAATTGGGTATGCCGTGGATCCCGTTCACCGGCGGAAAGGCTATGCCAGGGCTGCCCTTGTCATCCTTCTGGAGAAGGCTGAAGCCCTCCCGGAAGTCCGCACAGTGCGGACCAGTCTGAGCGTCGATGACCCGCTCTGCTGGCGGCTGGTGACCCAGTACGGTTTCGTGGACGTCGGAGAACACGAAGATGACCAGCGCGGGCCGGTCACCGTCTTCGAACGAACTCTTTCATCCC
Organism: Arthrobacter sp. Br18; assembly: GCF_000520555.1. Taxonomy (GTDB): domain Bacteria; phylum Actinomycetota; class Actinomycetes; order Actinomycetales; family Micrococcaceae; genus Arthrobacter_D. The sequence continues at coordinate 1,027 of NZ_AZSA01000311.1, forward strand.
TTAGGTCCTCTTCAAAACCTCAGCAGGAAAGCGACGACAGCACGACCAAGTCACCGAAAAGAGCAGTGGAGGCTCCGGTAGGCCGTGAGGAGCCGGACGCGTCCGTTCACCCGGTAGCGGCTCCTTCCTTACGTCAACGCCTTGCAACCTTTGTCCGGAACCTCACCCGCTGATAATTATCACAGGCTGATACGAACCGTCACGGGTGTTTCACGCAATGGGTCACCGTGCCCGGGCGGCAGGAA
>NZ_AZSA01000312.1 GCF_000520555.1 Arthrobacter sp. Br18
GGCAAGTGGAACATGGTAATCGTCTGCTACCACGACCAAGGCCACGCACCCTTCAAGGCGGTCTACGGCGACGACGGCGTCAACATCACCGTCGGCCTTCCCGTGGTCCGCGTGTCGGTGGACCACGGAACGGCGTTCGACATCGCCGGCCAGGGCATCGCCCGCGAGGCGAGCCTGGTCCTGTCGCTCCGCCGTGCCGCACAGCTGGCACCGGGCTGGGACCACGTCTGGCGGACGGCCCAGAAGAAGTAGGGCGCAAACGATTAGCTGGGCGCGGCTGCGAAAGGTGGCGTCTATTCATGATGGTGGGCGCCTAGGATCGAGATCATGACAAGCGATGAAGACCTGGATCCTCCCGTTCCAAGGCCGGCATCAACGTCACCGGACCACTGCCGGCCGACGCACTCATCCCCGCAGCGGTCAAGGGCAAGTGGAACATGGTAATCGTCTGCTACCACGACCAAGGCCACGCACCCTTCAAGGCGGTCTACGGCGACGACGGCGTCAACATCACCGTCGGCCTTCCCGTGGTCCGCGTGTCGGTGGACCACGGAACGGCGTTCGACATCGCCGGCCAGGGCATCGCCCGCGAGGCGAGCCTGGTCCTGTCGCTCCGCCGTGCCGCACAGCTGGCACCGGGCTGGGACCACGTCTGGCGGACGGCCCAGAAGAAGTAGGGCGCAAACGATTAGCTGGGCGCGGCTGCGAAAGGTGGCGTCTATTCATGATGGTGGGCGCCTAGGATCGAGATCATGACAAGCGATGAAGACCTGGATCCTCCCGTTCCCAGCTACCTCGAGGGCGTCACGCTGAAGCGGGTTCACGACGGCCAGGTTGACGAAGAGCACGACGACGACGCCCCGTCACCAGCGGACGGCCCAAGCATGTAGGTTCTTCGCTGCGGGACCTGACTCCACATTTGGATTTGGCGTACGCGCCCCCGGACACCCGCCCGCGCCCTCGTCGTCGTGCCGACAGGAGCCGAGCCCCCAGCCGACATAGTGCTGGGCGCTCCCTCCTAACCCGCGCCCACCGACGCCCTCGACCCTTATCCTGAAGCGGAGCAGACACTCATGGCTGGAACGAACTCCTCCGGCGCCCCAGGACGTCCGTTGGACGC
>NZ_AZSA01000313.1 GCF_000520555.1 Arthrobacter sp. Br18
CCGCGGCTGCAGCCGCAGCTTGAGGTTGGCTGGCGGCGGAGCCGACAGGCGCCGCTTCCAACGCAGGAGCTGCTGGCAGAATTAGGGGGTTACCGGCCGTGGAGTTGGTCGGCGCTGGCGTTTCTTTGGCTGATCCGGGCTCTGGAGCGTCTCGCTGCGTGTCTTCATAGTGCGTGCCGTCCGCGGGTTCAGCTGCAGGTTCAAATGCAGTTGCCGGAGCTCTTTCCACTGGTGGCAAAAGTGGCCAAGGTTCGGATGCCGGTGTTCGTGTCGGTTCTTCAGTTTGTCGGGCTGCAGCGGGCGCACTGGCGGCAACGCTACCGGCTACCAAAGAACCAGGGGTTGTGGCGGGCGTATTGGCGGTAAAGCTACCGGCTGCGGAAGAACCAGGGGTTGCGGCGGGCGTATTGGCGGTAAAGCTACCGGCTACCGAAGAACCGGGGGCTGCAGTGGGCTGGCTTTCGCCAGTGGCTGCTTGCGGGAGGGGCGAGTTGAGTAGTGCCATGGCCGTCAGGAGGGTAGCCATGCCAAGGGTGAAGCCGGCCCAGATACGTCGGGTGGTTCTATCCGTTGGTGGCGGCTGGGTATCGCCGCCGTGTGAATCGTGCTCCATCTAACTTCAACCCTTCATTGAGCCGGTGCAGGGTGTCGGCCCGGTTCAAGAGGCCAGCATGCTTCCGCGTCGTCATAGAATGCGTGCCGGTGACCATTCGGCCACCGGCACGCATTCACCAGCTAATTCAGACGCCTCTTGCGAATCTGGCGCGTCAGGACGTAGACGAGGCCGCCCGAGAGGGCCACAGCACTTGCGGTTCGGCCGGACATCTGATGCCCGGGCTCAGCCGCGGTCACGGCAACGGCCCCGACAGCTGTCTGAATGTTCATTCCCGCATTTTTCCCGGGTCGCGCCGGAACAGTTGGAACCACCGCTACAGGTGCAGCCCCTGAAGGCTGAACGATCGGAACATCCATTGACGGTGCTTTTACCGGCGGCACGATCACTGGTGGA
>NZ_AZSA01000314.1 GCF_000520555.1 Arthrobacter sp. Br18
GCCGCGTGGTACTTCCAGTATGGGCTCGCTGGTTCCTGCTGATGTATTGATGGTCATGGCGTAGTTTCCCTCCTGCCTTCAGCCTTCATTCTCGTTAAAGAAGCGGTCTCTAACGAGTCTGGCCGATAGGGCGCTCTGGGTACCGGAACTGAACCCGAAAAGGAACCCACCGGTCAGCAGCGATTACTCGATCAGCACCACAACCACGCGTTCTTCACCACCGTTGACACCATCATCCTGGACACCGTCGCTGCAGATCAAACCCACCGCCGGCACGCCATCATCGAACAAGTCAACGCCGACCTGAAAGACAGTGCGTTGGCGCACCTGCCTTCCGGTAAATTCGCTGCGAACTCGGCCTGGCTCGTCTGCGCGGTGATGGCCTACAACCTCACCTGCCCCGCCGGAATCCTCGCCGAAGGTGGCTTCGTCAAGGCGCGGACCGCAACGATCCGCCGAAAACTGATCCACGTCCCCGCCCGGATCGCTTCCAGCACCCGGAAAATACGACTTCACCTGCCCCAATCCTGGCCTTGGCAGGACGCGTGGGAAACACTCTTCATCAGCGCCCATGCACCGCCCGCCACGGCGTAAACCCGTCCGCCAGCCGCAGCAACGGCCCGATCAGGAAGCTTCAGTGGAACCATACCGGCAGCGAGGCCGCACAATGTGTCCTGCCCAACACCAAAAACCCGCCCCGTCCCCGAAACCCGATCAGGCCGGACAACCGACCGGTGGATCAAGGCTAAGCCCCCGTGGTTGAATATTCGCCTTTGTGGGCTCCGGTTGCGGGGCGGGTGAGCACCGCTGTTCAGTTTCGTGATGCGAGTTGTTCAGCACCACTGTCGGTGTGGTTGAGCACCATCTGAGAAGCTCCTTCCACCATGTGAGGGCCACGTGGTGGAAGGAGTACCGGTAATGGTACGGAAGATTAAAGCGAAGCTGGTTCTGCAGTTACGTAATCAAAAC
>NZ_AZSA01000315.1 GCF_000520555.1 Arthrobacter sp. Br18
ACAAAGCCCGCGGACACACCCCATAAACGCGACTGTAGTACTAGAGGTCCCGAGCGTATCGCAGCACGAAGTTGCGGAGGATCCGGGAAGGCTCCTCGACCGGCTGGCCCTCGCCCGTTCCATGTAGGCGTCGGCCTCCTCAGCCGGGAAGTATCCGGCGTTGCGATAGATGTCGATGCGGCCCACCAGCGCTGCCGCGTCGAGTTCAGGATGGAACTGCGTTGCGTACAGGTTCTGCTTCACCCGGAACATCTGGACCGGACACGTGCCCGACGACGCCAGCAGCACCGCACCGTCCGGAAGTGTTGTGCAGGCTTCCTTATGGCCGACGAAAGCGTCGAACTGCGGTGGAAGTCCGGCGAGCAGCGGGTCGGCGGCGCCGTCGTCCGTCAGGGAGATCCGAATGGCGCCGATGGGTTCGGAATAGGTGCGGTCGATGACGGCGCCCTGGTGCCGGCTGAGGGTGCCTACCCCGTAGCAGGCACCGAAAAAGGGGAAGTCCGTGGCCACCACGCGATGCAGGAGATCGTTCAGTTCGCGCTCCACCCGGCGCTGGTTGCTTGACTTCTCCGCTTCAGGATCTGAGGAGTTGAACGGGCTGCCGCCAAGGAAGATCCCGGAGTACCGGTCCAGGTCAATCGCCGGTAGCGGACCCGCCTCAACCCGAACGCGGTGCAGTTGATGCGGCTCGAGTCCGCCGAAGCGCAGGAAGCTCTGGTATTCGCCGTCGGCTGCGGCATCCTCGGCGCGGGTTCCCAGCAGGAGAAACGGTTTCACCCCTCCGATGCTATTGGGCGAACCACACCCCCACCCCCGCTGATTAAGCACCTATGGTTGCCTTCCG
>NZ_AZSA01000316.1 GCF_000520555.1 Arthrobacter sp. Br18
GCGACCAGGGCTTCGAGCCGCTGATCCGACGGGCGGGCGGGCGGGCGGCGGCCTACCACCGAGGCTGTCTCGTGGTCGATCACGTGGAGCCGAACTCGAACGCCGTCGCCGGAACCAAGGCTCGCTTCGCGGCGTTCGGTGCCGTGTTCGCCGAGTCCCTGCAGGATCTCCGCATTACCGCAGCAGTGGGCGAGATTCCCGGGGAGTACTGCCCGGGGGAGTTCAGCGTGCACGGGACCGGTCAGGACCGGCTGTCGGCGCAACCGATCAGCGTGAAGCTGGTCGGCACGGCGCAGCGGGTAATCGCCGGTGCCTGGCTGTTCTCCTCGGTGATCGTGGTGGAGGACTCAGCACCCATCCGTCGGGCCCTGACCTCGGTCTACTCGGCTCTGGAGCTTTCCTGGGACCCCCGTACGGCGGGTGCCGCCGAGGACCTCGTGCCAGGCACAACAGTTGACGACGTCGAAGCCGCTGTGCTGCGGGCCTACGCCCGGCGGGTCGATCTCCTCTAGCTGCGAGCCCGCCCGCCGTTTTGGCGGAGGGGCTCTTCCGTTTCGGCGGGATTTTCCCGCCGGGGTTCCTTGGGCGGGAGCTGTCTGTTTGCGGGTTGTCTGGTGGGGGCTTGTGGGAGGTGAAATGTCAGTGGTGGGTGGGATGCTGTTGCTATGGAAAGTCGGGGTGGAGAGCCGTTGACGGAGGATGCGGGTGCATCTTCGACGGTCAAGCCCGGCCTGAGCGGAGTGATCGGGTT
>NZ_AZSA01000317.1 GCF_000520555.1 Arthrobacter sp. Br18
TGTTGGGTCCATTCCCGCACCGCAGAGGTCGGCAATCATCGGTCGGCAGTTACTGTCCAGGAAAGAGGGGTTGATCGGGTTGAGCCGCAGATCGCCGTGGAGGTGATTTTGATGATCGCGTCGGTGGGTTCCTGGATGACGGGATCCGGTACCTCTTCAACGCTGACCGACCGCTTTCCCTGCCAGGTAAGTGCCCTCATGATCCCAAACTCCTCTTTGGTGGTAAGTATGCTTATCAGTCTCAGTATGTTCACGTTTACCGCCGGAAAGAAAGGAACCGCTTGTGTTGGGTCCATTCCCGCACCGCAGAGGTCGGCAATCATCGGTCGGCAGTTACTGTCCAGGAAAGAGGGGTTGATCGGGTTGAATAACCACCGCACCACCCGGGAAGGAGCCCCAGTGGCAAGACCGCGTGCTGCGGGCATTGATGCGGTTGTGGGTGCTGCCGCGGGTGCTGTCGGCGTCTGGGTCATGGACCAGGTGGGGTGGTTCATGCTGCGGAGCGAAAACACCCAAACTCTCGCCCGGGACCTGGGAGCCCGCGACGGGAACGCGGACCTGGGCGCGGATGGGGGTGCGGGGATTGCGGCGCAGGTCCGGGGTGTGCAGGCGGGTGCCTCGG
>NZ_KI914849.1:0-6864 GCF_000520555.1 Arthrobacter sp. Br18
GCCCGCCACTGGAGAGCGGCAGGCCTCCGGATCGCTTCTCGCACGGGCAGAGCAAAGCATTCTGGATGAGGCCCAAGGGGCAACTTCCGGGGATGCAGACGGAAATACGTCTGGAGGTGCGGAAGAGCGAAACAACGCCTCCGCGCTACCCGAATTCAAGACCTGTGCTGATTATCTGCGAGCCAAACTCGGCATCAGCCGCAGCGAAGCGAACCGCAGGCTGAGGCTCGCGGCGAACATCCTGCCTGACGTTGCCGGGTGCGGGGCTGCCACTCCCGCTCCGATGAGTGCCCTGGGCGATGCGGCGGGCTCGGGCGCGGTCAGTGGACGTGCCGTTTCGATCATTCATGAGGCAGTACAGCGGGTGCAGTCCTTCGCAACGCCGATGCAACTCGATTCGATGGAGAACCACCTCACGCGGCAGGCAGTGGACTCAGATGAGGACCTCCTGCGGGTGCTCGCGCGACGCTGGGAGGGTGTGCTGGATCAGGACGGGCAGGAGCCCACGGAAAAGGTCCTCAAGGCACGGCAGGGCGTCTTCCTCAAGGGCAGGCGCAACGGTCTGCATTTCCTGGAAATCGGCGCCACCGACGAGCAGTTCGAGCACCTGGTCACCGTCATGAACACTGCGACCAATCCGAGGGGAAAGACCGGCACCACCGGGAACCACGAGGATTCAGATGGCGGCGGGAACTCCACTGATGATGTGGCCGTGAGAATAAGTGCTGGTGACGCCGGCAACCGCCTAGCGAGTGGTACAGGATCCTCAAGCGGAGGCTACGACCTGTCGGACGGTGATTCCGACGCCGATCCCGACCGCCCCACGCGGCCACAGAGCCTGCTGGATGGTCTGGTAGCGGCATGCAGGATCGCCCTGTCGACAGACGGCCTTCCTGCGGCAGGCGGGCATCGGCCCCAGGTCATGGTGACCATCAGCTATTTGGACCTCGTGGGCGAGATGGAACGTGCCGGCCATGCCGTATTCGGCCAGCAGATGAGCGCACGGAGCATCCGTAAGTTGGCCTGCGATGCCGACATCATCCCGCTGGTGCTCGGCGGGAAGGGTCAGATTCTCGACATCGGGCGGGCCCAGCGGCTCTTCCCTGCGCATATGCGCCGCGGCCTTGTTGCAAGGGACAAGGGCTGCGCATTCCCCGACTGCTCGATCCCTGCAACCTGGTGCGAAGCCCACCACGTTGTTCCATGGGCCAAGGGCGGAACAACGAACATCAGCGACGGTGTCCTTCTTTGTTCACGCCATCATCACGTGATCCATGAAGGAAACTGGACAGTCGAATCGAGGCACGGCATCCCCTGGTTCAGTCCGCCGAAGTACCTTGACCCGGGTCGAAGTCCGCGGAGGAACAAGTATTGGCAGGTAGAGGCGGCAGTCCAGGAGCAGCTCCTCTACGACGAGCGGTGAGGTTCTGCAGAATCCCGCCCACCCATGGGTGCTACGAATGCTGCGGAGGAAATCGTCGAACTATCCGGCGCCGCGAATTGCGAAACCGGAGCAGCAGGATTCTCGAACTCCGAGCATCCCGCCGAGGCGGCAACGCTCGCAGCCTGGCTGACTGCTCCCGAACAGCAGGTCAAGCAGTCAGCAGCAGCGAACAATTTCCCCAGCACCCTCGCAGCCCAGGAGAAGCTGGTTGCCGACGCCACCCCAACGAGCTCTTCAACGACGCACCCACCGGCGTCGGCCTCGCCTCCCGCGCCGAGGGTGTTATCGCGCAGTTCAAGGGCCCGGACGATTCAGTCATTCAGGAGAACGTCTTCCTGCCGCCGCTGAAGCGCCTCGATGCAGAAACCGCAACGGCTGATGAAGCCTGGGACGAAGCGATCACGCTCCTCGACGACCTCGTCGTCAACAACTAGCAGCACCGGCCACGGGGTCTCCGGCATCCACCGGAGACCCCCTCACGGAGTGCGAGACGAATCATGACCACCACCCTGCACCGCCCGACAGCCACGGCAGCCGCCCCCAAACCGAAACCCACCCTCAGGCAGCGCCTCAACGTCTTCGACGTGAAGGCCTCCCCCTACCTCTACATCGCGCCCTTCTTCATCCTCTTCGCCGTCGTCGGGCTCTTCCCCCTCGGGTATACCTTCTTCGTCTCGCTCTTCGACTGGCACCTGCTCAAGGGCCAGGGCGAGTTCGTGGGCCTGCGGAACTTCACCGAAGTGCTGCAGGACCGCTTCTTCTGGAACTCGCTGTTCAACACCATGAGCATCTTCCTGCTCTCGAGCATTCCGCAGCTCGCGGTCGCCGTCGCCATCGCGGCGGTGCTGGACCAGAACCTACGGGCCAGGACGTTCTGGCGCATGAGCATCCTCCTGCCCTACGTCGTCACGCCCGTAGCGGTGGCGATGATCTTCACGAACATGTTCGGTGAGCAGGACGGGCTGATCAACAACATCCTCGGAAGCTTCGGAATCGACCCGGTTATGTGGAAGAACGAGACGCTGCCCAGCCACATCGCGATCGCCACCATGGTGAATTGGCGATGGACCGGCTACAACGCGCTCATCCTGCTCGCGGCGATGCAGGCAGTACCGCGTGACATCTACGAGTCCGCCGCGATTGACGGCGCCGGCCCGTTCCGCCGGTTCTTCAGCATCACGCTGCCGAGCATCCGGCCCACCATGGTGTTCGTGATCGTCACGGCGACCATCGGAGGACTCCAGATCTTCACGGAACCCCGACTCTTCGACCCCGTAGCGGCCGGCGGCACCCAGCGGCAGTTCCAGACCACGGTGCTCTATCTCTGGGAGATGGCGTTCCAGCGGCAGAACTTCGGCAAGGCATCAACGATCGCCTGGCTACTGTTCCTCATCATCATCCTGTTCGGCCTCGGAAACTACCTGATCTCACGCCGGATCGCGACGACGTCGGACAGGCGCCCCAGGGGACGAAAACCCGGCCGCACACGCGACAAAAACCCCGGACCATTGCCTGGCGATCAGCCTGAAAAAGGGACCAGCAGGAAGGCGCGAAACGGGCCCGACAGCAGACGCAGGCAGACCGCCGTCGTTCCCGCCGTGGTCAGTCCGAGCGTCGGATTCCAGCCGCCCGCTCCGACAACCGGGCGAACGACGAATTCACCCACTGATCCGGCCCCGAATGCAGCAGCAACACCCCCGAGGAGCGGGCAATGACCGTCATCGAGAATCGACCACCGGCAACCACCCCGAGCGGACCACGCAAGCCCACCAGGGAAGCCCGTACCCTCGCCGCCCGCAAACGCCTCTTCGGCAACGGTCGACGTCCGGGCTTTCTCACCTACGGGCTGCTGTTCGCCTTCTTCCTCGCCAGTGCCTACCCGCTGAGGTGGTCGCTGATCATCGGCAGCCGCTCCAATGAGGCCCTCGGCCAGACCTGGCCGCCGCTCCTCCCCGGCGGCAACTTCTGGACCAACGTGGGGGAAGCCTTCGACACCATCCCGTTCTGGCTCGCCCTCGGGAACAGCGTCCTCATCTCCGGCGTCATCACACTGTCGGTGGTCACGTTCTCCACCCTGGCGGGATACTCGTTCGCGAAGCTGCGGTTCAAGGGCCGGAACGGCCTGATGGTCGCCGTCATCGCCACGATGGCCATTTCCACGCAGCTCGGCATCATCCCGCTGTTCATGCTCATGCGCACGCTGGGCTGGACCGGCGAGATCGGCGCCGTCATCATCCCCACCCTCGTGACGGCCTTCGGTGTGTTCTTCATGCGGCAGTACCTCGTGGACGTCATCCCCGACGAGCTCATCGAATCCGCCCGCATGGACGGTGCCTCCATGATCTCGACCTTCTGGCACGTCGCGCTCCCCGCCGCACGCCCTGCCATGGCGATCCTCGGACTGTTCACGTTCATGACGGCGTGGACGGACTTCCTGTGGCCGCTGCTCGTCCTCGACGCCGGCAACCCGACCCTCCAGACGGCGCTCAGCCAGCTACAGTCAGCACGGTACGTCGATTACTCGATCGTCCTCGCCGGCGCTGTCCTGGCAACACTTCCCCTGCTGGTGCTTTTCGCCATTGCAGGCAAACAACTCATATCCGGAATCATGCAAGGAGCAGTGAAGTGCTAATGCCACACGACACAATATCCAACAGGACCTGGCCCGAGGGGTTCCTCTGGGGGTCCGCGACCGCCGCAGCGCAGGTTGAAGGAGCAAGTCACGACGGCGGCAAGGAGGACTCCGTCTGGGACACCTTCGCCCGCGTCCCCGGTGCCATCGCGAGCGGCGACAACCTCAAGGATGCCGTCCAGCACTATAACCGGATGCCGGAGGACGTCCGGATCATGAATGAGCTGGGGCTCGGGTCCTATCGTTTCTCCACCAGTTGGGCCCGTGTACGGCCGGGTGACCGCACGGCGAATGCGCAGGGCCTGGACTTCTACTCACGCCTCGTCGATGAGCTGCTGGAGGCCGGCATCCTCCCCTGGCTCACGCTCTACCACTGGGACCTGCCGCAGTCGCTCGAGGAGAAGGGCGGCTGGGCAAACCGGGACACCGCCTACCGGTTCGTCGAGTACGCCACTGACGTGTACTCGGCACTCGGCGACCGCGTCCAGCACTGGACCACGTTCAACGAGCCGTTCTGCTCGTCGCTGCTCGGCTATGCGGCAGGTGTGCACGCTCCCGGTCGGCAGGACCCACGCGCCGCCGTCGCCGCCATCCACCACCAGCACCTCGCCCACGGTCTCGCTGTCAACGAGCTGCGCTTCCGCGGCGCCTCCCACCTCGGCATCACGCTGAACCTCAGCAACGCGATTCCCCGCGACGCCTCGGCCCCCATCGACCTCGATGCTGCACGCCGGTTCGATTCCCTGCAGAACCGCGTCTTCCTCGACCCGATCCTGCGCGGCGCCTATCCCGAGGACACCCTCGCCGACCTCGAGCAGTTCGGCATCCGCGACGTCATCCAGCCCGGCGACCTCCAGATCATCGGCACTCCCCTCGACTTCCTGGGCGTGAACCACTACCACGACGACCTCGTCAGCGGACATCCCGTCGACGAAGGCAGGGACGGCCACTCCGGTGGAGCCGAGCGGCCGGCGTCGTCGTGCTGGATCGGCTCCGAGGACATCGCCTTCCCGAGCCGCGGCCTGCCGCGCACCGCCATGGACTGGGAGGTCAATCCGGACGGCCTCCGGAAACTCCTTCTCCGCCTCGGCGAGGAGTACCCCGCCCTGCCCCCGCTCTACATCACCGAGAACGGTGCGGCGTACGACGACGTCGTCAGCAGCGACGGCGCGGTCCACGATGCGGAGCGCACCCAGTTCGTGCTCGACCACATCGCCTCCGTCGGGGAAGCCATCGACCAGGGTGCCGACGTGCGGGGCTACTTCGTGTGGTCGCTGCTCGACAACTTCGAGTGGTCCTGGGGGTATGGAAAACGGTTCGGCATCGTCCGGGTGGACTACGACACCTTTGAGCGGACCATCAAGGACAGCGGACGTGCGTACGCGATGTTGATTGCCGCCGCCGCTGATCAGGCTTCGATCCTGTCCACCACGAGCGCCTAGCATAGGCTCAGATGTTTCAGGAGCCCCGGAGATGACGATGACGCAGGACTTAGCCTTGATCCACCGATGCGCTGTTGGTCCTGATGGATTTTGGTGTCGGGCGCGGATTCTGGTCTCGGGCATGGCGGATCGCCGGCCTTGCTGCCGTTGGGTGTTCCACTGGTGGTCCTGGTTGTGCCGTTTCGGGCTGGTGGACAGGGTTCAGGCCGGTTGCGGCGGGGCGTGGACGCTGGTGAAGAGTTTTTCCCACCTGGTTTGCCAGGGCCAGGACTCGGGCAGATGAAGGCGGATTTTCCGGGCGCTGGTGGCGATCCTGGCCGGGACGTTGATGAGTTTGCGGCGGATCGTGCCGGTCCGGGCCTTGCCGAAGGGGCCCGCGGCGAGGAGCCCGGCGGCGCGGGTGAGGTTATAGGCGATGACCGCAGCGACCAGCCAGGCCGAGTTCGCCGCGAAAACACCGGAGGGCAGGTGGGCCAGGGCGCTGTCCTTCAGATCGGCGTTGACTTGCTCGATGATGGCGTGTTGGCGGTGGGTTTTATCCGCGGTGACCGTGTCCAGGACCTGGGCGTCCACAGTGGTGAAGAAGGCGTGGTGCCGATGCGTGGTGAACAGGGTTGACTGCCCGTCGCCGGCTTTCGGGTTCAGTTCCGGAATCCGGCGCACGATGAGTCGACCGGTGATCTGTTCGGTTGTCTTCCGGGAGGAGAACGCGGTGAACGGGACTTCAGCGACCTCGGCCCGGGAGACCCAGGTGTTGGTGTTCTCGTCGGACACCGCGTCGGTGTACTCGATCGTGGTCCACGCCGTTTCGGGGATCGTGGCGATAGCGCGTTTGACTGCCGGGTCCATCCGCACGGTCACCGATACCTCCGGCGCACGACCAGCCGGCCGGTGATCTGCTCGGTCTTTTTGCGGGAGGCAGAGCACCCGCCCGCGGCTCTGCCCTCCGGCGTGGAGGCGTTTGAGGGTGGACAGGGCGTCGGTGATCAGGCGTTTGGCTCCGCGGGCGGAGTTCGCCGCTCCCTTGCGCAGCCGCTGGGCGGCCATTACCGGGGCCGTGTCCTTCGTCGAGGCGGTGGCCAGCAGCGCATTCAGCCCGCGGACCCCGGAGTATCCGTAGCCGGAGCCCTGTTTGGCGTAGCCGTGGACCTCGATGATCGTGTCATCGACATCCACGAACACGAAGTCACCGCCCCGGGGCGTTCCCAGCAGCGAGGCCCGAGCCGAAAGACCTGCCAGGAAGCGTGAGGCGACCGCGTCCAGCTGCCGGACGTGCCCGAAGGTGAAGGAGCGCAGGAACGAGCCCAGCGTCGAGGGCGCGTAGCAGGCAGTAAAGAGCCGGCTCA
>NZ_KI914849.1:6892-9831 GCF_000520555.1 Arthrobacter sp. Br18
GAAGCGACCTTCAGCCCGGCGTTCGCGCCCTTGTCCGTGGGTACCGTGAGCCAATCCTCGGCGAGCTCGTGCAGCCCGGCGTCACGGGCCAGTGTCATGACCGGGAGCAGCCCGGCGACCGACACGAGGTTGGGCTCGTCGAAGGACACTGACACCGCGGATGGTTTGTGGGAAACTTGCATCTACGAGATGCCCTCTTTTCGGCGAAAAATGAGTTCTAGACAAGCTTCATTTTCCCTGAAAAGACGGGCATTCTCGGTTTAAACCGCCGACTTAGCCCCAATCAACATCGGTGGATCAAGGCTTAGGCGGGCCCCGGCCGGTACCCACCCTGGAGATGGTGGCGGCACTGGCCGGGGTCTCGAGGGCCACGGTGTCCCGGGTGGTCAACGATTCCCCCAGCGTCGACCCGGAGCTCGTGCGATCGGTGAAGAAAGCCATCCTCACCCTCGACTACACGCCGAACCGGGCGGCGCGTTCCCTCGTGAAGCGCCGCGCCAACTCGGTCACGCTGATCGTGTCGGAGTCGACGTCGAAGGTGTTCGCCGATCCGTTCTTCGCCACCGTGGTCCAGGGACTCGCCCTGTTCCTCACGGACACCGAGTACACGCTGAACATGATCATCGCCTCGGAATCGAAGCCGGAAAAGACGCGGAGCTTCCTCCTCCGGGGCAGCGTGGACGGCGTCCTGGTGGTCTCCCATCACAGCGGGGACCATTCGTGAACGCACCTCTCGGTGTCGTTGCCCATGGTGTTCGCGGGCCGGCCCCTGGTCGGCGGCAAGGAGGCGTACTACGTGGAGGTCGACAACGAGCAGGCGGCCTACAACGCCACCCGGCAACTGATCACGAGCCGCCGCACCCACATCGCCACGATCGCCGGACCGCAGGACATGCCGCCCGGCATCGACCGCCTCGCCGGGTGGCGGACGGCGGTGCGGGAGTCGGGCCTCGGCGAGGGGCTGGCGGAGGTCGGCGAATTCACCGTCGATTCCGGTGCCCGGGCGATGCAGCGGCTGCTCGACCGCGGACAGCCGATCGACGCCGTCTTCGCCGCCAACGACCAGATGGCGGCCGGCGCGTACACGGCGATCCAGGGCCGCGGTCTGCGCGTTCCGGGAGATGTCGCCGTCGTCGGCTTCGATGACGACACCTTCGCCACCGCGGTGAGTCCCGCACTCACCACCGTGCACCATCCCATCATCGAACTCGGCAAGAAGATGGCCGAGACGCTCGTCGATCTGATCGAGGGTCGACCGGCAGACCGCGTGACCCGACTGCCGACCTCCCTGGTGATCCGCGACTCCGTCTAGTGCCGGCGCCGCAGCATTCGAGAGCCGGCCCGACGACCGGTTCCTGCACATCACCCCCGTATTCCACCCTGCCTGGAAGGCACCCCATGACTGCTGCTGATCCCGTGTCGCCCGCGAGTGCGACCGGCAGGCCCGTCCACCGGGGCGTCGTCGCCACCGGTTCGATCGCTGCCCGCGTCACGCAGGACCTCGCCCTGCTCGAGGACGCCGTGCTGCAGGCGGTCAGTTCGCGCTCGGCGTCGTCCGCGCTCGCCTTCGGCTAGCGGTACGGCTTCGCTTCGACCTATTCCGACGACGGCGACACCCCCGGCTATGTGCAGCTCATCGCCGATCCGCTCGTCGAGGTGGTCTATGTCGCCACGCCGCATGCCCAGCATCACGCCGTTGCCCTGGCGGCGCTCGAGGCCGGAAAGCACGTACTGTGCGAAAAGCCCCTGACCCTGAATGCGCGGGACGCGCAGGAACTGGTCGAACTCGCCCGTGCACGCGGACTGTTCCTCATGGAAGCCGTCTGGACGCGGTTCCTGCCCAGCTTCCGCCGTGCTCTGGAGGTGGTGGCGTCCGGCGAGATCGGAACCGTGCGCTGGATCCAGGCGGACCTCGGCTCTCCGGTCCCGTTCGAGCCGACATCGCGTCTCTGGGATCCGGCTGCGGGCGGCGGCGCGCTCCTCGACCTCGCGGTCTATCCGTTGACCTGGGCATTTGCTGTGCTCGGCGAACCGCGCGCACTTTCGGCGTCGGGTGTGCTCAACGACGACGGCGTGGATCTCCAGAACGCGCTGACCCTGGGCTATGACGACGGCGGTTGCGCGCAGCTCGTCACCTCGATCGATGCGGACTGCCCCGGCGTGGTGACCATCACCGGCACGAACGGTTGGCTGCGCACCTCCGCTCCGCTGTTCAACCCCGGCGAGCTGATCATCCAACCACGGCAGGGGACTCTGCGGACGGAGCGGTTCGAGGTGTTCGGCCACGGCTTCGGCTACGAGCTCCGGGAGGTCACGCGGTGCGTCCAGGCAGGGCGTACCGAAAGTACTTTCATGCCGTTGGACGAGACCGTCCGCGTCATGGAGCTGCTCGACGACGCGCGGCGGCAGATGGGCCTGCGGTACGCGGGCGACGAATAGGAGGTCTCTGCGGCGGTGCGAAGGGTTGGCCGGTCAATTCCGATGCCGCTTCGTTCGCGGCCGGAGCCTTCCCCGATACGCGTGCCCGCCCCTGCCGCTAACGAGCGGGGTGAGTGCACCCTCACGCCGTGCGGAACGTCGGCCATAGCAGCGTCCGCCACCAGGCATCTTCGGCCTGATGGCCTCCACCGTGGCCGAGCCTCCATTCACGGGGAAGGCCGCCGAGCCTCCATTCACGGGGAAGGCCAGGGATTGAACGGCGACGGCGCCCGGCCTTGCCGGACGCCGTCGTCGGTACTGCCTCGACCTATCGCATCGACCTAGAGGGCCGCGTCGATCGCCTCGGCAATCGGCGTCTCGCCGCTGTTGAACTGGATGGTCCTGTCCACGGTGCCGAGGTTCCCCAGCACCACGGCGGCAACGTGCGCCACGTCCTCGCGGGGAACCGAGTCCTGCTGCGGCTTGCCCGACACCTCGATCCTGCCGGTACCCGGCTCCGT
>NZ_KI914849.1:9931-11235 GCF_000520555.1 Arthrobacter sp. Br18
CCGAGGATGGTCCACGCAAGCTTTGAATTGCGAAGGTGCTCGTCCGCGGCTGCCTTGGCCTCGGCATAGGGGAAGAAACTGTTCTCCTCGGGGACTCCGTGGTCCTTGCCCGCACCGAGGTAGGACACCATGACGTACCGGCCCACTGACGCGTCCGACGCCGCATCCATCGAGCGGATGGCCGCAGCCCCATCGACGGCATAGGTGGCGTCGGCACTGCTGCCGCCCGAACCTGCGGACCATACGACGGCGTCGTGGCCCCGGAAGACGTCAGCCATATCGCTGACGGACAGCTTTGCCACGTCGGCGACCACCGGCGTCGCGCCTGCCGCCTCGACGTCGGAGGAGTGTCCGGGGTTGCGGAAGATCGAGCTGACCTGATGGCCCTGGCCGGTGAGGATCGAGGTGAGGTGCAGGGCCACTTTTCCGTGGCCTCCGATGATCGCGATGCGCGACATGTGAGCTCCTATTCGTTGGCGTGTTACTCCCGACGCTATCGCCCTCTGGAGTTGCAGGCCAACGGTTCCGCGTGGAGCGAAGGCCTCCGCCGTCCGATGTGGGTCACTTTCGGTCGAGCGCGGTCGCCCGAGGCGCCCGCCCTTCGGAAGCCTCGATCCTGCCGGTACCCGGCTCCGTCGTCAGCGGCCCGGGGCCGAGGATGGTCCACGCAAGCTTTGAATTGCGAAGGTGCTCGTCCGCGGCTGCCTTGGCCTCGGCATAGGGGAAGAAACTGTTCTCCTCGGGGACTCCGTGGTCCTTGCCCGCACCGAGGTAGGACACCATGACGTACCGGCCCACTGACGCGTCCGACGCCGCATCCATCGAGCGGATGGCCGCAGCCCCATCGACGGCATAGGTGGCGTCGGCACTGCTGCCGCCCGAACCTGCGGACCATACGACGGCGTCGTGGCCCCGGAAGACGTCAGCCATATCGCTGACGGACAGCTTTGCCACGTCGGCGACCACCGGCGTCGCGCCTGCCGCCTCGACGTCGGAGGAGTGTCCGGGGTTGCGGAAGATCGAGCTGACCTGATGGCCCTGGCCGGTGAGGATCGAGGTGAGGTGCAGGGCCACTTTTCCGTGGCCTCCGATGATCGCGATGCGCGACATGTGAGCTCCTATTCGTTGGCGTGTTACTCCCGACGCTATCGCCCTCTGGAGTTGCAGGCCAACGGTTCCGCGTGGAGCGAAGGCCTCCGCCGTCCGATGTGGGTCACTTTCGGTCGAGCGCGGTCGCCCGAGGCGCCCGCCCTTCGGAAGTTGTGCAGGTATGGCGGGTTGCGCTAATCATTAGAGACAGCCCG
>NZ_KI914849.1:11335-40047 GCF_000520555.1 Arthrobacter sp. Br18
CGCTAATCATTAGAGACAGCCCGTCGAACACCCGCCGCTACTGCGCAATCTAAGCCGGCCGCACCTGCGCAACCTCGCCCGGCGGCCCGCGCAGGGGTGCGTCAGCGCCGGGCGGTCTGCAGACGGAAGCTGCTGCCGCGGTGCTCGTCGGGAAGCCGGTCACCCTTGCCGAAGAGCTTGTTCCTCAGGGTTCCCTCCGCATACTCCGTGGGGTAGGCGCCGCGCTTCTGGAGCTCGGGCACCACGTACTTGATGATGTCCTCGAAGGTGCCGGGCGTGACCGCGTAGGCAAGGTTGAAACCGTCGACGTCGGTCTCCTCGACCCACGACTGCAGCTCCTCGGCGATCTGCGCGCCCGAGCCGACCATGCGGGGGCCGAGTCCGCCGATCCCTGCCGATTCGGCGATGTCGCGCACGGTCCAGGGGGTACCGTCGTCGTTCACCTTCTGGAAGTTCGCGACGGCGGACTGGATGGCGTTGGACTTGACGTTGCCGAGGGGTTCGTCGGGGTCGTAGACCGAGAGATCGATTCCGAGCCAGCCGGACAGGAGGACGAGGGCGCCCTCGTAGCTGACGTACTTCTTGTAGTCCTCGTGCTTGGCGTGCGCCTTTTCCTCGGTTTCGTCGGTAATGATGGTGAGCAGCGTGTAGATGCGCACCGAGTAGCGGTCGCGGCCGGCGGCCTCGACGGCGTCGCGGACCTTCCGCACGGTGTCCTTCAGCATGGCCTTCGTGGGAGATGCGACGAACACGGCCTCGGCGTTCCCTGCGGCGAACTCGACACCCCTCGAGGATGCACCCGCCTGGTAGATGACCGGCGTGCGCTGCGGTGACGGCTCACTGAGGTGGATTCCGGGAACGGTGAAGTATTTGCCGTCGTGCCCGATCTCGTGGACCTTCGAGGGATCGGTGAAGATGCCGTTCTCAGCATCGCGGACCACGGCGTCATCCTCCCACGAACCTTCGAGGAGCTTGTAGAGCACCTCGAGGTACTCGTCGGCGTGGTTGTAGCGCTCGTCGTGCTCGAGCTGGTCCTTGCTGCCCATGTTGCGGGCGGCAGAGGGCAGATACCCGGTGACGACGTTCCATCCGACGCGGCCGTTCGTCAGGTGATCGAGCGTCGAGAGCCGGCGCGCGAAGGGATACGGGTGCTCGTAGGCCGTGCCTGCCGTGACACCGAATCCGAGGTGTTCGGTGACCAGCGCCATGGCCGAGACGAGCAGGAACGGGTCGTTGACCGGCGTCTGGGTGCCCTGGCGCAGGGTGGCTTCGTTGGAGCCGCCGTAGACGTCGTACGTGCCGAGGACGTCCGCGATGAAGATGCCGTCGAAGAAGCCCTTTTCGAGGGTCTTCGCGAGGTCTGCCCAGTAATGAAGATCCTTGTACCGGTGGGACTGGTCGTCGGGGTGACGCCACAGCCCCGGGGACTGGTGGCCTACGCAGTTCATGTCGAAGGCGTTGAAGCGGATCTGGCGTGGCGTGTTCTCAGGCATTGCACTCCTTGAGCTGTCGGGCACCGCCGCGGAGGGAGCGCCATACTTGCCCGCGCGCATTCCGCCGGGCCGAATCCTCACCTGGGGCACCCCACTACAGCGAGAGGGTTGCCGTCCAACGAACCAGGGTTTTGCGTTGGAGCTCTTGATTCTTGGTTTCAAGCCTAGACGACCCGCGACGGCGGAGTCGATGCGGCCGCGTCATCCGGAGTCATGCGCGCTCCTGCACGATCTTGTGCAGCAATGGTGGGTGTCGGCGTTGTACACCCACCACACGTTCCCAAGTTTCCGCGAATACGTGTGGGAACCGCACCGGGAACGACGGCGGGGCCCCCCGGGTGGGAACGCCGCCGTAGTTTCAGTGCTCAGTCGGCGCCTTTACTTGGTCGGGCAGCTGATGCTCGGATTCCACGGGGCGAACATCCCTGCCGGGTTATGCTTCCAGACCCACGCATGTAGGGAGTGTCTGTACGGTGCCTTCGAATTCGCCGCTTCCGAATCGAAAGTAATCCCTCCGAGGACCGGCGCCTCCTCTGCCGTAGACAGGAACTCCGCCGCGACGAGCCGATAGACCTTGTACTTGCCGTATTTCACAGGCATATACACCAGCGCTTCCGGTTTCGTGGCGTCGATCTTTTCGTCAATGAGCTTGCCTTTCGCATAGTGCACGCCCATTGCTCCTGTGCCCGGCAACTCCACGCACTCCGAGACACGCTCATAGCCGTCCTTGAGAGCCCTATCCAGCCAAGTATACCGCGCGGTGGCTCTCAGGACCTTGAACGCCACTTCCCGACTGGACGCGTAGCCCGATGAACCTGAATTGCCCGACGACCCACCGTGCGCGAAAGCCGCGCTGGGCGTGAGCCCAGCAGCGAAGACCGCAGTACATACCACTGCCGTGATTTTTGCTCTTGCTTCATCCATTGACTGCTCCAACCCGGAATGACGAGTACTTTCCAGCGGGAAGAAGGCGCCACAGGGGGACCGGCGTGGTCCGGCCAGCACGTCGAGGTTTCACCGGGAAGTGCCGCAGCCTACGCTGGACGGTCAACATTCCGCGCGGGGTTTTGCTGCCTCTACCGTTCGCTCATGCCCTCGCCGGCAAGCGCGCGCATTTGTCTACGGCCGGTTGACGGTGCAGGCCTCTTCAGGGATGCACGTTCGACGCGTCCAGGGGGTCGACGTGGCGATCGGAAGGACGTTCCCACGAGGTGGGGCTTCAGGTCAGGCCTCCGCCAGGATAGAGGTCAAGAGGCAGAACACCCTGCTTTTCAGCCGCGGATTACAGCACCTCGGGAGACGCGAATTCGATCATCCCATCAAGCAGGAGCCTTGCCGCATATTCGGCGAAGGAAGCCCTCGGCATCACGCGGTAGGTCTGCGCAGCGATCCGCCACAACACCACCGGCACCAGGCCCAGCTGCGTCGACACCGCACTATGCACCGGCAAGGACCGCGGATGCAGATCCGCCGCGCAAAGCTTCTCGAGGACTCCTCGAGCCGACGGGCCGGAGAGCTCCAGCGTGGTCCGGTTGGCGGACAGGTCGACGACGGCGCCCGGCAGGTCACCCAGAGCCGCCATCAACTGCGGGAACACCCATGCTCCTCCCGGTGCAAGCAGAAGGAACTCGTCGGGACCCTGCCATAGAACGGCTGCACCGGGCACCTTGCCTTTGGCAGGGCCTGCGGCCTGATCATCCAGACGATCGCCGTCAGAAGTTGCCGCATCGCCGCTGGTAACCGCAAACGCTGACGCATCACCGCCGCGAGCGTCACTACCGCCGGCGCCGTCGGCGTCCGCGACCTGGCTGCACCGCTCCGGAAGGTGGAAGCCGAGGATGCCTTCGAATGCCGAGGATGCCGAGGATGCCTTCGAATGCTGATGCTGTCGCCGACCCGGGTTCCGCCCGCAACCCGATCATGGTGAGGAACGGCAACTCCCGCAGCCGGACAGCCCGCTCTCCCTTCACCTCGCCGGCAGTGATCGCCTCCGTGAGGTGGCCCAGCGGACTTCGCCGCAGGCTGCGGAGATCGGGGATGCCGCTTCCGGTAGACCCGAGACCGGTCGACGCGGAGGGGCTTGCGCGGGAGTCGTCCTGCCCGAAAGCACCCTGTTCGAGATCCAGTGTTGCCGAGTGCTCAGCCATCGCGGCGGCTCCCTTCTGCGTCATACAGCACGGTCTCCCCGATTACCACGTCGACGAGCTGGTTCCCCACCGGCGCCACCAGCGTTTCGCCGATCCGGTTGCGGCCGTTCCGGATCAGCGCCAACCCGAAGGTCCGGTCCAGCGCGGCACTGGTATAGCTCGAGGTCACGCAGCAGGCTGTAGTTCTCGATCGTCAGCTCCACGCTGTCCTGCATGTTCTTGCCGAACCACGGGTAGACAGGGGCAGTGTTGCCACGTCCAAGGACGAGGTCGACGCGGCCATCAGACAGATGCTGGAGGGTGGCGAAGTTCTCGGCGATCTTCACGGGATCATTGGTGGTGATCAGCGTCGTGGCCGTGGAAAGGATGATCCGCTCCGTCTGCGCGGCGATGTAGCCGAGAAGTGTGGTCGGCGAGCTGGCGTAGAACGGCGGGTTGTGGTGCTCTCCGGTCGCACGCACGTCCATGCCGATGTCCTCGACCTTCTTCGCGATCGTGACAGCAGCCTTGATCCGCTCATGCTCAGTCGGAATGCGTCCCGTGATGGGATCCCGCGTGATGTCGCTGACCGAAAATACTCCGATTTGCATGGAAGCCTCCATCGTTAATTGCATGCTTATGCATCTATTTCCTGTAACGACGCAGGCGCGCCAGCCATTCCCGCAGCGACACACCGACATCCCGGTGCTTGTTCCTCGGCGCACATCGGGCCGGCAATTAGTCCGCCTCTCGACCGGTCTGGGAGGATGAAACATGGTCTCCGATGCAGAACGCTCCCCTGGCCTCCCGCAGGACCCCGTCCAGCAGGGCGGCGTGCAGTCCGTTGACCGGGCCGTCGGTGTCCTCGAGATACTGGCCCGCGACGGCGACGCCGGGGTCAGCGACATCGCGAAGGAAATGGGCATCCACAAATCCACGGCATCACGGTTGCTCGGTGCCCTCGTCGCCCGTGACCTCGTGCAGCAGAACAGCGAGCGGGGCAAGTACCAGTTGGGATTCGGGGTCCTGCGGCTGGCCAGCTCCATCCCGGGCAGGCTGAGCCTGGTGCAGCAGGCACAACCGGTGCTGCGGTCCCTCGCGAACGAGTTCAAGGAAACCGTCAATCTCGCCGTCCTGCATGCCACTGCCGCGGTCAATGTGGACCAGGCCAGGGGCCCGTCGTCGCTCTCCACCCATGACTGGATCGGCAGCCTCACCCCCCTGCACGCCACCTCGAGCGGCAAGGTGTTGCTGGCCGCTCTCGACGAGGAGGAACGGAGCCGCATCCTTGAGGGAACCGGGCTGCCCGGCCTGACACCGAGGACCATCACCTCACGGGAAGCCCTCGAGACGGAACTCGCCAAAGTCACCGAAAACGGGTATGCCGCCGTCCTCGAGGAGTTCGAAACGGGTCTCAATGCAGTTGCCGTCCCTGTTCGCGGCCACCGCGGCAACATCGTCGGCGCGGTGAGCCTTTCCGGGCCGGCGTTCCGTCTTGATGAGGAGCGGATAGCCGCCGTACTCCCCGGGTTGAAGGAGGCCGGAGAGCTGATCAGCAACCGGATGGGTTACGCGGGGAGCTAGCCGGCCGTTGCCGTCGCCGCCCGCACGCCCTACAGCAGTTTGCTGCTCACCCAGTCATGGAACACGCTGATGTGGTGCTCGCTCGGCACCAGCACGCCGCCCTTGGCGTAGACCTTCGACCCCATGGCCGGCTGGCAACGTTCGCAGGCATCGAAGTCCTGCTGGTTCACGCGGTGGAACAGCTCCACTGATGCGCTGAGGTCCTTGCCGCTCTCGACGACACTCGGCAGATAGAGCCAGTCGCACTCCACGACGGTGCGGTCCACCGCGAGCGGGAACATGCGGTGAATGATCACGTGGTCAGGCACGAGGTTCACGAAGACCGTGGGCTTGATGGTGATCGCGTAGTAGCGGCGATCCTGGTCCTCATCGATTCCGGGGATGCGCTCCAGCCCCTCCGAGCCGTCCACCGTGAAGCCCTGGACATCGCCGCCGAACTCTGCGCCATGCCCCACGAAGAACTGTGCCGCGAGCCCGTCAGCGAACTCGGGCAGCACCTCGGTCAGTTCGGGGTGGATCGTGGCGCAGTGATAGCACTCCATGAAGTTCTCGATGATGAGCTTCCAGTTCGCCTTCACGTCGTACGTGATTCGTCGGCCGAGGCTGAGGTTCGCGACGTCGTACCCCTCGATTGCGCGCAGGTCCCCCAGCCGCTCCTCGATGGCGCCCATCACATCCTCTTCGAACGACGGCGGCTCGTCCGCCAGGCACAGCCACACATACCCGAGGTACTCACGCACGTGCACGTTGACCAAACCGTATTCGGTGCGGTCGATATCCGGCATCTTGGTGAGGTTCGGGGCGGCGATGAGCTTGCCCTCGAAATCGTAGGTCCAGGCATGGTACGGGCACTGGAAGGACCTCGCGGCCTGTCCCGACTCCTCCATGCACAATTTGACGCCACGGTGACGGCACACGTTGTAGAACGCACGGATCTGCCCCTTGCGTGTCCTGCTCACCAGAATGCTCTCACGACCGATCTGCACGGTCTTGTAGGCTCCCGGCTTGTCCAGGTCAGCGGCCCATACGGCGCAGAACCACATCTGCTCGAAAATCCGCTCCTGCTCAACGCGAAACACGGTTTCGTCCACATACGTCGAACCCGGCAGCGTCGGAATGAGGCTGGGGGTGTTGATGGAATCCGGGGCGGTGATCTCGGTACTCACGGAATGCTCCTAGCAGGCGCGGGGAAGAGGGAAGTCGAAGCGGAAGGGTGAAGCGGAGTAGAGAAGGGAACATCCATAAGAATGGTCGACAGAACGAGTAGGCGTCAGGACACCAGATAGCTGGAGAGGGCCGGGGCATCCTCCACGAGGGCGGCACTGTGCGCGCCGGCGATGGGACTGCCGGCCACGAGACTGCCTACCAAAGAAGCGCCGGCCACGGAACTGCCGAGTGGCAGGGTGAGCGGCCGGGTGAGCGTTCGGCGCCACTTCGTGAACAGCCGCGGCTGGTTGAGTCCGAGGACCGCCACCGGATCTTCGCCGCGGTAATACACGGCGAGGAAGGTGAGCGAGAGCAGGTCCCCCGCCTCGACCTCCACACGGTCGGAGGATTCAGCATTCCCCGCGAACTGGATGGTGGTTCCGTACTGGTCGGACCAGAAGTACGGCGGCTTGGCGGCCGGCATGGCCGCACCGCCTCCGAGCAGCGCAGCGACCGCCAGCGCCGGGCGCTCGAGGGCTCCGGTCCAGTGCTCAAGACGCCGGTGCCTTCCCGCGGCCGGATCGAACCACGCCGCGCAGTCCCCTACAGCAACAATGCCGGGGCTGCCCGTGCGCCCGGCCTCGTCGCACAGGACGCCGTCGCCGAGGGCCAGCCCGGAACCGGCGAGCCAGCCGGTATTCGGCTGCGCACCGACACCCAGCAGGACGACGTCGGCGGCCAGGTACCGTCCGTTGTCGAGCGTGACTCCGGTGGCCCAGCCGGCGCTTGAGTGGACTTCCTTCACCCGGGTGCCGGATACCAGCTCGACGCCGTGGCGCTCGTGCAGCCCTGCCACCACCCAGCCCAGGGTGGAACCGAGTTGTCTGCTGAAGGGCACCGGATCGGAACTGACCACGGTGACCTGCATCCCGAGCGTCGTCGCGGCAGAGGCGACTTCGGAACCGATGAACCCGGCACCGATCACCACCAGTCGCTTGCCCGGCGCAAGATGGGGCGCAAGATTTCGTGCATCGTCGAGCGTCCGCAGGGTGAAGGCGTTTCCTATCCCGGCGAACTCGGGGCAGCTGCGGGCAGTGGCGCCGGTCGCGATCACCAGGTGGTCGGCGGTGACCGTTCCGCCGTCGTCGAGCGTGATGGTCCGGGATGCTGCGTCGAGTGCGCGTGCCCCTACCCCCAGCAGCCACTCCGCCTCGAGGTTGTCATCGGCGTTCTCAAGCAGGAGATCCTGGGCCAGATGATGGCCCAGCAGGAAGCCCTTCGACAGCGGAGGCCGGTCGTACGGCCGCTCCGGCTCGTCCCCGATCATCACCAGGCGGCCGTCGAAACCCTGTGCCCTTGCGGCCCGGGCTGCGGAAAGCCCCGCCAGTGACGCACCGATAACCGCGAGCATTTGCATCTAACCTCCTGAGGTTGCGCGTTACGCAACCGTGATCGTAATACGAAACAGCGTGCGGTATAAGGATGAGTGCTGTCAACCACCCCCAACCCTTGACAGCGCCGGTCGTCGAGGTCCACGCTGTTTCATATTGTGATCGGTGTTGATCATTGCGGAACTCGATTGTCGAATGAGAGCAGTCTGGCAGAGGAAAGGCCGAACATTGCATAGAGCGTGTCCCCTGAAGGATCTTGCCCCGGGCGACGCCCTCCGCCTCAACACCTCACCGCCCATCGCCGTCTTCCACACCGAGGAGGGCGAGCTGTTTGCACTCGATGACACCTGCACCCACCAGGACGCCTCCCTCGCGGACGGCTGGGTGGAGGACTGCGAGGTGGAATGTCCGCTGCACGCCTCCAAATTCGATCTCCGCACCGGCGCCGTCGACGCGCCGCCCGCAAAGCGTGGCGTCCGCGCCCATCAGGTCTTCGTCGTGGACGGCGACATCATGATCGAGGAATCCGAGCAGGCGCCCAACCTTCCTCCGGGAGTGACAGTGGACGGGACCCGCGCATGACCACCTCGATTCTGAGCGCCAGCGGCCCAGCGGCCGCCACCGCCGCTACCAGGACCGGAACCGGAGCCGCCGAAGGGCCCGGCCCGACCGCCGCCCCGCTCCATCCGTCCTCAAGCGCAACACCGATACCCCGCTTCGTCCTGACGCTCGCCTGCCCAGAACGGTCCGGCATCGTCTGCGCGGTCACCAGCTTCCTGGCCGAACGCGGCTTCGACATCTCCGAACACCAGCAGTTCGACGATCACATCAGCGGCACCCTTTTCCTCCGCACGGCCTTCACTCCCGGCGAGCGCTTCTTCACCGCCGACGAGCTCACCGATCAGTTCGCCGGAATCGCCGGACGCTTCGGCATGGACTTCACCATCCACGACGGACGCCCCCAGCGGCTCCTGATCATGGTCTCGAAGTTCGGGCACTGCCTGAACGACCTCATATTCCGGTGGCGGGCCGGGAGCCTCGGTGCGGAGATCGCGGTCGTCGTCTCGAATCACGAGGACCTCCGGCCCATGGCCGAAGCGGCCGGCCTCCCCTTCATCCATGTTCCCGTCACGTCAGCGTCCAAACCCGACGCCGAGCGGCGCCTCCTGGAGCTGGTGGAGCAGTACGACGCCGACCTCGTAGTCCTCGCCCGGTACATGCAGGTGCTCTCGAACGAGCTGTGCACGGCGCTGCGCGGCCGGGCGATCAACATCCACCACTCGTTCCTCCCCGGGTTCAAGGGCGCCAGGCCCTACCACCAGGCCTACGACCGCGGCGTCAAGCTCATGGGCGCCACCGCCCACTACGTGACCCCGGACCTCGACGAAGGTCCGATCATCGAGCAGGAAGTGTTCCGCGTCGACCACAGCCAGGATGCCGAGGCCCTCGTGACCGTCGGCCGCGATGCCGAGGCACAGGCATTGGCCCGGGCCGTCCGCTGGCACTGCCAGCACCGCATCCTGCTCAACGCCACGCGCACCGTCGTCTTCACCTAGAAGTCGTCCTCCACCCGAAGCACCACACAAAGCCCGACGCAAAGCCCCATGAGAAGCACCACCAGGAGAACCGTATGAGCACCAGCCCGCGCGTCGTCATCATCGGTGCAGGCATCGTCGGGGCCAACCTGGCCGACGAACTGTCGGCCCGCGGGTGGAGGGAGGTCACGGTGATCGAGCAGGGGCCGCTGCATCTGGCCGGCGGCTCCTCGTCCCATGCACCGGGACTCGTGTTCCAGACCAATCCGTCGAAGACCATGACGGAGTTCGCCTCCTACACGGTGCAGAAGCTGCTGTCCCTCAGCCGGGACGGGGTGTCCTGCTTTCGTCAGGTCGGCGGCCTCGAGATCGCCACCACGGAGGCCCGCCTCCACGACCTCAAGCGCAAACTGGGCTACGCGGCATCGTGGGGCGTGGAGGCCCGCCTCATCGACCCCGACGAATGCGAAAAGCACTATCCACTGCTGGGCCGCGGCACAGCCCTGGGCGGCCTGCACATCCCGACCGACGGACTGGCCTCCTCCGCCCGTGCCGTCCAACTGCTGATCAGCCGGGCCTCCGAGCGGGGCGTGAGCTTCCTGGGCTCGACGCCGGTGAGCGGCATCGAACAGGCTCATGGCAGGGTCACCGGTGTTGCAACGCCCGACGGCGTGGTGCCCGCCGACATCGTGGTCTCCTGCGCCGGGTTCTGGGGGCCGAAGATCGGGAAAATGGTGAACACTCCGGTGCCGCTGCTGCCCCTGGCCCACCAGTACGTGACGACGACGGCGCTGCCGGAGCTCGGCGGACTGAACGAGCTTCCCGACGGCGCGCGGCTGCCGATCCTGCGTTACCAGGACAAGGACCTGTACTTCCGTGAGCACGGCGACCGGATCGGCATCGGATCCTACGCACACCGCCCGATGCCCGTGAACCTCGACGACCTCCCCGCAGTGGACGCAGCCGACATGTCGGCGCACCGCATGCCGTCCCGCCTGGAGTTCACGGCAGCGGACTTCCTGCCCTCCTGGGAGGACAGCCGCAACCTGCTGCCGGCGCTCCGGCGAGTGGAGATCGAAGACGGCTTCAACGGCATCTTCTCCTTCACGCCCGACGGCGGACCCCTCCTCGGCCAGTCCCCCGACGTCGAGGGCTTCTACCTCGCCGAAGCCGTATGGGTCACGCACTCCGCCGGCGTCGCGAAGGCCATGGCCGAACTGCTCATCGAGGGACAGTCCCGCACTCCACTGCACGAGTGCGACATCACCCGCTTCGAGCCGGTCCAGACCACTGCCGAGTATGTGAGCGAAACGTCGCAGCAGAACTTCGTGGAGATCTACGACATCCTGCACCCGCTGCAGCCGCGGAAGTCCCCGCGCGGCCTCCGGGTCAGCCCGTTTGCCGTCCGCCAGCAGGAACTGGGCGCCTACTTCCTCGAGTCGGCCGGCTGGGAGCGTCCCCACTGGTTCGAGGCGAATCGGGACCTGCTGCAGGAACTCCCACCCGAGTGGCACCCCCCGGAGCGGGATCCCTGGTCGGCGCAGTTCAGCTCCCCCATCTCCGCCGCCGAGGCGTGGAAGACGCGCACCGCCGTCGCGCTGTATGACATGACCCCGCTCAAGCGCCTGGTCGTCACCGGGCCGGGAGCGCTGGCGCTGCTGCAGCGGCTCACCACCGGGAACATCGCGAAGAAGCCGGGCGCGGTGACGTACTGCCTGATCCTGGGCGGCGACGGCGGTATCCGCAGCGACATCACGGTAGCCAGGACCGGCGAGCGCACCTTCCAGTGCGGCGTCAACGGGAACATCGATTTCGACCATCTCCGCACGGAGGCCGCGCGCCAGAGCGCCGCCGACCCGTTCCAGTGGGTGCACGTCAGCGACATCACGGGCGGCACCTGCTGCATCGGACTCTGGGGGCCGCTGGCCCGCGACGTCGTCGGCAGGGTCAGCGACGACGACTTCACGAACACCACCCTGAAGTACTTCCGCACGACCGAGGTCACGATCGGCGGGATTCCCGTGACGGCGCTGCGCCTCTCCTACGTCGGCGAGCTCGGATGGGAGCTCTACACCTCCGCCGAGAACGGGCTGAAGCTGTGGGATGTCCTGATGGAGGCGGGCCGGGAGTCCGGCATCGTCGCGGCCGGGCGGGGTGCGTTCAACAGTCTGCGCCTTGAGAAAGGGTACCGGCTGTGGGGTACCGACATGACCCCTGAGCACCATCCCGACCAGGCCGGCCTCGGCTTCTCGGTACATCAGGACAAGGAGGGCTTCGTCGGCTTCGAGGCGCTGAAGAAGCACCGCGACGAGCCCGCCACGAAGGTGCTCCGCTGCCTCACCATCGACGACGGTTCCTCGATGGTGCTCGGCAAGGAACCGGTGTACGTGGATGGAGAGGCAGCGGGATACGTGACCAGCGCAGCCTATGGCTACTCGGTGCACCGGCCCATCGCCTACGCGTGGCTCCCGGCGGGAGTGGACGTCGGCGACGCCGTTCACATCGAGTACTTCGGGCAGCGGATTCATGCGACGGTGACGGCCGAACCCCTGGTGGACCCGGGCATGACCCGGCTCCGCGGATAGGCTGCGGCGTCCCGCCGGCGGTAAGTGCCGAGACCGGCGGGTCGTGTTGACGACGGTGGGGTGCGCCCTGGATGGGCTCGTTCCCTAGTTGGCGAAGACGTCCTGAAGCTTGTCCTCCGGGGTCCAGAGCGCCACGGAGTCGCCGCCGTTGTTCAGCACGGAGGCGGGAAGGCCGTTGTAGTAGGCACCCGCCGTGTTGGTGCCCGGTCCGGTGTGAACCCGCAGCTCGGCGCCGGCGTCGAGCACGTAGCCGGTCCCCACGGTGAGCACGTTGTTCGCCGCATCCCGGAGAAGAAAACCGCTGACGTCGACACTGCGGTTGCTCGTGTTGCGCAGCAGCACGTACTCGCCATTGTCGGGCTGGACGTCGTCACCTGCGGGATTGTTCACCGAGTCCGCGATCTCCACGCCACTTCCCGGGAACACCGGTACGTCCGAAAGGAAGCGTGCGGTCTGGATGGGGAAGTCCGTGGTCACGGCATCCACGCCCAGGTCGATCGACGCCTGGACGGCCTCGGGCGAGTTGACCGTGTACACGCCCATGACGAGTCCCGCGGCCTTCACATCGGACACGTTCTGCGGGGTCAGCACGCGGTAGTTCGTCCCCACCGAATCCGCGAATCCCGCCCACGATTCCAGCACCGCCGGACCGGGAACCACACCGGCCAGCTGCTGCAGCTCGATGTCCGGAGCAAACCCTGCGAACCGCCTGTTGGAGGCCTCATCGAATCCCAGCACCTGGACCCCGCCCGAGGCGACCAGCTTCTGCCAGTCCGGATTCGTCCGCAGTTCATCGGCGACGAGCTGCTCGACTCCCGGAGAGTTCACCGGCGACTTGATCTCGATGTAGACACCGGTCCGGGCCGTGGCCACCTTCGCGGCGTCGTCCAGGTGAGGGATCCGCTCGCCCGCATACCGCTCGTCGAAGGAGGAGCCGGCGTCGAGCTGCTGCAGCTCGGCCCAGGTGAACGAGGTGATGGGATCGGCGGCACGCCCCGGGAACACCTCCTCGACATCGGTGGTGCGCGCAGGAGTGTCGTCATGGAACAGGAACGGCACCCCATCGGCGCTCAGCTGCACGTCGATCTCGAAGAAGTCGGCGCCGGACGTCCTGCCGTCCTGAAAGGCTGCGACGGTGTTCTCGGGCGCGGTGCCCGCGGCTCCACGGTGGCCGATGAGAATCGGTGCGCTGTCCTGTAGCTGCGGCTCACCCCGCGGTCCACCCTGCGCGACGGCGGCTGGTGCCGCCAGGAGTGAAAATCCCACTACCGCGGCGGACGTTCCGGTTCGGATTCGAGTTAGGCGAGATGCCATCAGGAAGATTCCCTTCGTTGGAGGGGAGTGACGTCTCCCCCGCATCGAAGAATTCCCTGCCGCGGCATCCCGCGGGTCAACGGCACATGAACGAGGGATGAAACAGCACGATCAACCGCGGGTACAACCCGGAACCCTCCGAGAATCAGTCCGGTCCATTTCTCACCGGCAGGGCCAGCTATCCTCGAAGCCACCGACTTTCCGCGACGGCAGGATGCGAACACCATGACATTTCCTCCCCAGGATCAGGCCCCTGATCCGGCACTCCCGGATGCCCTGCGCCAGGCACGGCAAGGCACAGCCTTCTTTGCCCGCAAGCTCGAGGAGCTCAGCGACGCAGAGTTCGACGGCGCTTCGCTGCTGCCGGGATGGAGCTGCCGCCATGTGGTGGCGCACATCGCCTACAACGCCCGGGCGATTTCCCGCCTGGTCGCCTGGGCCGCGACCGGAGTGGAGACGCCCATGTACCCGTCCATGGAGGTACGCAACGACGAGATCGCCTCCGGCGCGACGCTCACCCCTGTGACACTGCGGGAACTGTTCCGGGACTCGGCGGAGCAGCTCGACGCCGACTGGGACAACCTGCCCGCGAAAGCCTGGCTGCACACCGTCCGGACCGTTCAGGGGCGGGAGGTCCCGGCGACGGCAAGTGTTTGGATGCGGAGCCGCGAACTGTGGGTGCACGCCGTCGACCTGGACACCGGCGCGAACTTCGGAGACCTTCCGAAGGCGGTGCTGGATCACCTGCTGGATGATGTCACCGGAGCGTGGATCACCCGCGGCGCGGACGCAGGGTTCCGGATCGAGATCACGGACGACGACGTCGTGATCCGGACGTTGCTCGGCGACGGGCACCCGGACGCCGGGGAACGGCACGGCGATGACGCCGTCCGGGGAAGTGACCCGGGGGACAGCGAGGTGGTGGTGATGTCGGGCGGGCTGGCCGCGATCACGCAGTGGGCGAGCGGTCGCGGAACGTCCGGGGTGACGGCACGCGGATCGTCGGCACCGGGTGGCGCTCCACTGCGGAAGGTCCCCGCAGCGCCTGCCTGGCTGTGATTCCGGCAGGCGCTAGAGCTGGATCCCCCGCGACAGGCCGCCGTCCACCAGGATGTTCGCACCCGTGGTGCGGCTCGAACGAGGGCTGGACACGAACACCACGGTGTCCGCGATCTCCATCGGCGTGCCCATCCGCTGCGTCGGGTTGAGCTCCATCGCCATGGAGAAGAGTTCGGGATTCCCGGCTTCGATGCTCTGCCAGACGCCTCCCTCGTGGAAGGTATTGCCGGGTGAGACGGTATTGGCACGAACGCCTTTCTCAGCGAGCTGGAACGCCAGTCCCGCCAGGTACGCGACGAGCGCCGACTTCACCGTTCCGTAGGGCCCGGAGGCGAAGTCCACCTCACGTCCGGAGACGCTGGAGATGGCGACGATCGACGCCATCGGGCTCTTCTCAAGAAAAGGCAGGGCGGCTTTCACCAGGCGGACAGTACCCATGAGGTCGACGCGAAGTGACGCTTCCCAGTTCTCCTCGGTGTCGGGGATCGCGAGCGCACTGACGTTACTCACCAGCATGTCGATTCCGCCGAAGGCCTCCCCCACTGATCCCACCCAGCGGGTCACCGCGCCGCCGTCGCCCATGTCCACCACGCTCCCGGCGACCCGCACGTCCCGCCCGGAGAGGGCTGCCTCTGTGTCGGCGATATCGTCGGGATTCCGGGCACAGAAGGCGACGTTGGCGCCCTCGGCAGCGAAGGATTCCACGATGGCCCGGCCGATGCCGCGGGTTCCCCCGGTCACCAGCGCCGTTCTGCCGTGCAGTTGTAGGTCCATAGCTACTTCCTGGTGGGAGGGGTCTCAGATGAGCTGCATGCTGCGTTGGCGCAGGTCCGTGTGCATGCCGCCGTAGGCGTGGGCCTCGGGGAAGAGCTGCTTCGCCGCCTTCACCACCACGCTGTAGTTGGCATCGACCGCATTGGCGATGGGGGCAAGCGTGGTCTGGGTGAGCAACTGATAGGCGTCCATCCGGTGCAGACCGAACAGTTCCCCGAACCAGCGCACCATCTCGAGCTGCCCGATCCGCCAGGAGTCCTCCATGGGGCGCGAGGATCCGACGGCCATCCAGTGTGTGTCCGTCTCGAGCCGTGGCCATGCGGGAGCGCCGCCCTTGATCAGTTCGACGAGAATCGTGGAGTTCATGGCACCCTCGACGGCGGTGCCGCACGCCTCGCCCTCGCCCTGCCGGTAGTGGCCGTCACCGATCGAGAACAATGCCCCCTCCACGTTGACCCCGAGGTACACCGTGGTGCCGGCCCGAACGTCGGGCGCATCCATGTTGCCGCCGAACCGCTCCGGCACCAGCGACGACCGCACCTCACCACCGGGCGGAGCGACGCCCACCGTGCCGAGCATCGGTTCGAGCGGAAGTGCCACCTCGAAGTCCCCGAAGCGTGCCTGGAAACCGACGGTGTTCCTCGTCGAGTCCACATGATAGATCCAGGTGGTGTCCGGGAGCGGTTCCTGCAGGAATGCCGTGCGGTCGGTGCTGGTCAGTCCGCCGAAAAAGGGAATGGTCGCGGACGCGCCGTAGGACCGTGCAGGAGTGAGGTCCACGATGTGCAGCGCGAGGGTGTCCCCCGGCTCGGCGCCCTCCACATGGAACGGCCCGGTCTGGGGATTGACGAAGCGCAGGTCCACCTTCTCGGCGGACACATCATCCACCGACGTCAGTGCGTTGTTGAAGGCGTCCTCCGACCACAGCTTCAGTGCGGTTCCCGGCATGATTTTCAGGACCGGTGCGCTCCCGCCGAAGGTATACACGAGCTGGTTCCGGCGTGGGTGGTATTCAATCGTCTCCATGGACGGATGCTACGCAGGGCGCGACTCCTTGACCACCCCTCCGCTCCTCCCTAGCGTTGCAGGCATGCGCCACGCAGATCTCACCTTCTACTTCGACCCGGTATGCCCCTTCGCCTGGATGACCAGCAAGTGGGTGCGGATGGTGATGGACGAGCGGGATTACGAGGTGGAGTGGCGGTTCATCTCGCTGCGGCTGGTCAACTCGTCAGTGGACTACGACGCCCAGTTCCCGCCGGGTTATGAAGCCGGGCATACCGCCGGACTGCGGCTGCTGCGGGTTGCCGCCCAGGTCCGGGCTGACCACGGGCCGGAGGCGGTAGGAAAGCTGTACGCACGTTTCGGGGCACACATCTTCGACGCCGAGGAGGACACCTCGGCCGACACCGCCACCAGCGACCACCGTGGAACCCGCGTATTCGTGGAGCCGATCCTCGCCGAGGCCGGCCTCCCGGCATCGCTGGCGGACGCCCTCGGGAATGAGTCGCTCGACGCCGTCATCCGGGCCGAGACCGAGGAGGCGCTCGCGCTCACCGGAAAGGACGTCGGCACGCCGATCATCCACGTCGAACCGCCCGACGGGGTGGCCTTCTTCGGCCCCGTGATCAGCCGGCTGCCGGCACCGGGCCATGCGGGCGAGCTGTGGGACCACGTGGTGGGCCTGGCACGCTTCCCCGGTTTCGCCGAACTGAAGCGCAGCCTGCGCGAGCGCCCGCAGCTGCGCAGCTTCGGTGTCGCCGAGGACGACGCCGGCCTGCAGGAGGACTGGCACGGTGGAAGCCGCCGGACCCGGAAGTAACCGCCGTCACATTTCCCGGCGCTCGAGTCACAAAGGCCCTGACGCTCCTCCCGTCGCGCCCGCACATGCCGCGCATTTCAGCGACCTTCCGGGGAGTCCGGAAACAACCAGAAACAAATTTACCAAAACGCAACATATTGTATACAAAAAAGAGTAGGCTCCCCTGATTGTATGTAAAGCACTGAATCCCGACCCAGAGGAACACCATGTCCGAGCTTCTCCAGCACCCGTCCCCCCCGAGTACGCGCCTGATTCGCCGCAGTGCTCTCGTCCCGGTCCTCGCACTCGGCCTGGTCGTGGGCACCACTGCGTGCCAGGCGCCGCAGACCACCGCCGAAGCACCCCAGGGCGAGGAGGTCATGTCCGCTCCCATCGGTGACCAGACCATCGTGGAGGGCGGCGACCTCGTCATGGCCCTCTCGGCGGAACCCGACCGGCTCGACCCGACGACGTCGTCGTCGCTGTACACGCGCTATGTCATGCAGACCATCTGCCAGAAGCTCTACGACATCAACGAGAACGGCGAGATCATCCCGCAGCTCGCCACCGACCTGCCCGAGGTGTCCGAGGACGGCCTGACGGTCAGCATCCCGGTCCGCGACGACGCGGTCTTCGCCGACGGAACCCCCTTCAATGCCGAAGCGGTGGCCCAGACGATCGACCGCGGCCTCAACCTCGAGGGCTCGTCGCGCAAGAGCGAACTCGGCCCCATCGAATCGATCACCGCCGTGGACGCCACCACGGTGGAGGTGACCTACTCGGAACCCTTCGCACCCCTCACCGCCGCACTTGCCGACCGCGCAGGCATGATCCTCTCGCCCGCGGCCCTCGCCGCGAACGGTGAAGCCTTCGGCGACAGCCCGGTCTGTGTGGGCCCCTTCAAGTTCGTGGAGCGCGTGCCCCAGACCTCGATCACGGTGGAACGCGATCCGCTCTACTACGACGCCGAGAACGTGCACCTGGACACCATCACCTACCGCATCATCACCGACTCCAACATCCGCGCGGCGAACCTGCGCTCGGGCGATGTCCAGGTGGCCGACACCATCTCCACCCAGGACGTCGGCGAACTCATGAACGAGGACGGCATCGGCATCCTGCAGGTCGGCTCGCTCGGCTACCAGGGGATCACCGTCAACGTCGGCAACACCGACGGCGTCGGGGCACCCCCCGGCGTGATCGACACCCCCATCGGCACCGATCCGACCATCCGCCAGGCCCTGTCCATGTCGATAGACCGCGAAGCCCTCGTGGAATCAGTGTTCGGTGGCTACAACGAGACAGCCTGCTCCCCGATCTCCCCGGCGAGCCCGTTCAGCACCGACGCCAGCGAGGCATGCCCCGAATACGATCCCGAGGCAGCCATGGCGCTGCTGGAGGAGGCCGGCGTCGAGATGCCGTACAAGATCCAGATGCAGGTGAGCAACAACCCCGACACCATCCGCTTCGCCCAGGCACTGCAGGCAGCCGTCACCGAAGGCGGCTTCGAGATCGAGATCCTCCCCGTCGAGTACTCCACCCTGCTCGATGTCCAGGACCGCGGGGACTATGAGATCCTCCAGCTCGGCTGGTCCGGACGCGTGGATCCGCACGGCAACATGTACAACTTCCTCTCCACCGGCGGCGGCGCGAACTACTCCGGGTACAGCAACCCCGAGGTCGATCAACTGCTGACCGACGCTTCGCAGTCGAACGAGATCGCTGAACGCTCCGAGCTGTACGGCCAGGCCGTCACCCAGGTGCAGGAGGACAACCCGATCATCTACCTCTACCGCGTCCGCAGCCTCACCGGGTACTCCACCGACATCGCCGGGGTCGAAACCTTCGCCGACGGCGTGGTCCACCTGAGCAACGTGGCCTTCGTCGAAGCCGGGTAAGCAACCACCATGCTCAACTACCTCGTCACACGCCTGTGGCAGTCAGTCGTCACGCTCATCCTCGCTTCGATGGTGGTGTTCCTCGGAGTGCGTCAGCTCCCGGGCGACCCTGCCCTGGCGATGGCGGGGGAAGAAGCAACACCGGAGCGGGTCGAAGCGATCCGCGAGCAGCTCGGACTCAACGAATCGCTCGTCACCCAGTACCTGAAGTTCGTCGGCAACATGCTCCGCGGCGACTTCGGACAGTCCACGCGGACCGGCGCCCAGGTCACCGACCTGGTCGCCGCCACGCTGCCCGTCACGCTGTGGCTGTCGGCGTACGCGATCGTGGTCGCCGTCGTCGTGGGCGTGCTGCTCGGGATCATCGCCGAACGGTTCCGCGGCCGCTGGCCCGAGTGGATGGCGAATGCGCTCGCGCTGATCGGATTGTCGGTGCCGAACTTCTGGCTCGGCATCCTCGCCATCCTCTACCTCGCAGTAGCGTTCGGGTTGTTCCCGGCGTCGGGCTATGTTCCGATCACCCAGGATCCGATCCAGGGCTTCTACCACCTGACGCTGCCGGCGATCATCCTCGGCACATCACTGGCCGCGGTGATCATGCGGCAGACGCGCGCGTCGATGATCGAGACCATGAAGACGGACTTCGTGAGGACGGCACGGGCCAAGGGCCTGAGCCGGCAACGCGTCCTCGTCCGCTACGGTCTGCGGAACTCGCTGATCGTGGTGGTCACCATCATCGGCCTGCAGCTCGGCGGGCTCATCTCGGGGGCGGTGGTCACCGAGCGGATCTTCGCCCTTCCCGGGTTCGGCAAGCTCACGCTCGACGCCGTCTTCACCCGCGACTACCCCGTCATCCAGGCCGTGGTGCTGCTCATCACGGTCGGTTACATCCTGATCAACCTCGCCGTGGACATCCTGTACTCGGTCATTAATCCGCGGATCCGCGTGGGAGGGAAAAGCTGATGACCGTCGTCGAAACCCGCAATCCCGGACTCGGTTCGGCTCGTGGCCGCATCTGGCGTTCGCTGCTGAAGAGCCCGCTCGGGCTCACCGGCGGCATCATGCTCGCCATCGTCGTCGCCCTCGGGCTCCTCGCGCCGCTGATCGCCCCCTACGGGCCGGCGGAGGTGCACTTCGACGCTCCGTTCCAGCAGCCCGGAACCGTCGGGTACATCCTCGGCACCGATGACCTGGGGCGGGACATCTTCTCGCGCATGCTCTTCGGCATCCGGGTATCGCTGCAGGTGGGAATCCTCTCGGTGCTGCTCGCCGTCGTCGTCGGAACCCCGCTGGGGCTCCTCGCCGGCTACTGGCGCGGGCTCGACGGCGTCATCTCCCGCCTCACCGACGTGACGCTCGCGTTCCCGTTCCTCATCATCGCCGTGGGTCTCTCCGCCATCAGCGGCCCGAGCCTCACCAACGCAGCCATCGCGCTGGGTATCGCGCAGATCCCCACGATGATCCGCGTGGTGCGCGGGGAGACGCTGCGGATCAAGGAGACGGACTTCGTGCTGGGCGCGAAGACCATGGACGCCTCCGGCCTCCGCATCATCTTCTCCCACGTGCTCCCGAACGCCGTGTCGGCGATCATCGTGCAGGCCACGGTCATCATGCCCGTCGCCGTCATCGGTGAAGCCCTCCTCTCCTTCCTCGGGCTCGGCATCCAGCCGCCCACGCCGAGCCTCGGAATCATGCTCTCGGACGCCCAGCAGTACATCTCACGGGCGCCCACCGCTGCCATCTTCCCGGGCCTGGCGATCGTGCTGATCTGCCTCGGATTCAACCTCTTCGGGGACGCGCTGCGCGATGCCCTCGACCCCACGAACTCCAGCCGAAAGTGATCCCGTGACCCTCTCAACCGCCGACGCTCCGGCTCCACTGCTGTCAGTGCGCGGGCTTGAAGTGACGTTCGGGGACAACGCCGAACCCGTGCTGCACGACGTGAGCTTCGATATCCGCCCCGGTGAGCGGGTTGCCATCGTGGGGCAGTCCGGGTCGGGAAAGTCGACCATCATCGGTGCGATCCTCCGTCTGCTGCCCGGCGACGGACACATCACGAATGGATCGATCCTGCTCGGCGACGAGGACCTCGCCGCTGCGTCCGAACAGCACATGCGCGGTGTCCGCGGACGCCGGATCGGCCTCGTGCCGCAGGATCCGGCGTCGAACCTGAATCCGTCCATGCGCGTCGGCGCGCAGATTGCCGATGCCCTCGCGGCGAGCGGCCACCGGAACGGTGCCGACGTCGACAAGCGCGTCGTGGAGCTCATGACCGAGGCGGGCATCCCGGAGGCGAAGCGCCGGGCCAAGCAGTACCCGCACGAGTTCTCCGGCGGCATGCGCCAGCGCGTCCTGATCGCGATCGCACTCTCCCGCCAGCCCGAGCTGCTGATTGCCGATGAGCCCACCTCGGCCCTCGACGTCACCGTGCAGCGGCAGATCCTCAACCACCTGCAGACGCTCGTGGACGCGCACGGCACCTCCCTGCTCTTCATCACGCATGACCTCGGCGTCGCCGCCGACCGCACCGACCGCATCATCGTCATGTCGGAGGGCCGGATCGTGGAAGTGGGAACTCCCGCGCAGATCCTGCTCAGCCCGCGGGAGGACTACACCAAGCGGCTCGTCGCGGCGGCCCCCACCGCGGTGGCGCAGGTCCGGGTGGCCTCGGGCAGCTCGACGCTGGATCGGGGGCCCATCCTCGAGATCTCGCACCTCGTCAAGGAGTTCAGGATCCGCGGCCAGCGCGGCAGCATCCTGCGCGCCGTCGACGACATCTCCTTCTCCGTGGAGCGGGGCACGACGACGGCGATCGTCGGCGAGTCAGGATCGGGCAAGACGACGGTGGCGAGGATCATCCTGGGGCTCGAGTCGGCGACGTCGGGCACCGCCCTGGTGGATGGCGAGGGAATCACCGCGAGCCGCGGGCAGCAGCGACGTGCCCTGCGCCGCAGGGTGCAGCCCGTCTTCCAGGATCCGTACGGTTCGCTCGACCCCACCTACAGCATCGAAAAGCTCATCGATGAACCGCTGAGGATCTTCAAGGTGGGCGACCGCCGCAGCCGGCAGGACCGCGTGGCCGAGCTCCTCGACCAGGTGGCCCTGCCCCGCACCGTCGCCCAACGCCGCCCGAATGAGCTCTCGGGCGGGCAGCGGCAGCGCGTGGCCATTGCCCGGGCCCTCGCCCTCGAGCCCGAGCTGCTGATCTGCGACGAGGCGGTCTCCGCACTCGACGTCCTGGTGCAGGAGCAGATCCTCACCCTGCTGGCGGACCTGCAGTCGAACCTGGGCCTCAGCTACCTCTTCATCACCCACGACCTCGCGGTGGTCCGCCAGATCGCCCACTCCGTGGTGGTGATGAAGAGCGGCACAGTGATGGAGGAGGGTTCCACCGACGCGGTGTTCCGCTCGCCGTCGTCCGACTACACGCGCGAACTGCTCAGCGCCATCCCGGGCGCCTCACTGGTCGGCTGAGCTGGTGGGCTGAGCTGGTGGACTGACCTGGTGGATCGTGCCGCTCAGGCCCTCCCCTTCAGGATGAGGTACCAGTACACCCGGGGCAGGAGGACCCGGTCCGCGAACCAGGTGAGACGCCGCTCCTTGGCCAGCCCCTTCCACAGGGGAATGGTGGGCTTGGCACGATACTTGTCGTCGAACTCCGAGAACACCACCGTCCCGCGGGAGACCGTGAACGGGCACGCCGAGTAGGAGTTGTACTTCCTCCTCGGCTTTTTGCCCTTCCGCACCGCCACCAGATTCCGCGCCAGCACCGCGGTCTGCATGCGGAGCGCCGCGCCGGACTTCGAGTTCCGCGTGGCCGCGGCATCGCCCAGCGACCACACGTTCCCGTAGCGCGGATGCCGGAGCGTTTGGGGATCAACCTCGACGAAACCGTCGGCATCCTCGGGCGCCGGGAGGCTTGTGGCCTTCAGCCAGTCGGGCGCCGACTGCGGCGGGACGGCGTGCAGCACGTCGTAGGGGATGTTCTCCGTCCCACCCGTGAGTGTGCTGCGCACGACGGCGGTGCGGGAACCGGCGTCGACCTCGGCCAGTTCGCTGCTGCAGTGCAGCTCGATACCGTATTCGGCGATCTTCCGGTTCAGTTCGGCGTCGATGAGCGGCATGCCGAAGACGGTGGGCGTCGGCACCACCAGCACCACGCGGATGTCCTCCAGGACGCCCTGCCCGCGCCAGTAGTCGCAGGCGAGGTACATCGGCTTCTGGGAGGCACCGGAGCAGGTTGCCGGACCCGCGGGCTGGGTGAACACCACGGTGCCCTTCCGCAGGTTCCGCAGCAGCTCCCAGGCCTTCGGGGCGAGCTCGAACTCGTAGTTCGACGCCCCGGACGGCGAGGCCATCGCTTCGGCGAGCCCCGGCACCGCGTCCCAGTCCTTCTGGATCCCGGGACAGACCACGAGGTGCCCGTAGGTGGCACGGGCGCCGGAGGCGAGCATCACGGTGTCCGTGCCGGTGTCGATCGCCGCAGCGGCGTCGCGGATCCAGGTCACTCCCTTCGGGATCACGTCCGCCTGGGGGCGGGTAGCCATTTTCGCCGGCGCGGTACCGCCGGCGATGTGCGAGAAGAGCGGCTGGTACAGGTGGTGTTCGCGGGGCTCGACGACGGCGACGTCCTTCACGCCGTAGCGCCGCAGCCGTGCAGCCAGCGAGATGCCGGCGTTCCCGCCACCGAGGATGACGACGTCGGAATGGTGCGTGGCGGGAAGAGGAGTCGTCATGGCTCGACCCTACCGCCCGGACGGCCCGGCCATCAGCCTGCTGTCAATTTCCCCCGCCATGTGGGGAACGGGTACGAACCTTCCGCAATGCGGTAGGACTCCTCGATGAGCTCGGATACCTCGCCAGGCCCGATCCGGGCGAGCCGGACCAGCACGAGGTTCGGTGACCGCTCGTGGTGCGGCGTGATGTAGTACACCCCGGGATCACTGGCGAGCAGCGCGTCCCGTTCACCGGTCTTCACGGTCAGGACGCCGTCCTCCCATATCCGCGCCACGAGCGTCCGGGCGAACCATGCGGGCTGCTTCCAGCTCGGGCGTTCGCTCACGCCGGGCAGCGCGAGGCAGATCCGTCGGACGTCGTCCTCAGTGGCCATGGCGGTGGGAGGACCCGTCGGAAGGCCCGCGGAGCGCGCCGGGTCCTGCGCGGCGGGACGTCACGGGCGCCGCACGCCGTACGTCAGGATCGCATTGCCCTTGCTGGTGATCGTGCTGTCCTGCAGGGTCAGCCGTGTCACCGGATCACCGGCTTCGAAGAGGCGGCGCCCCGACCCGGCAATCACCGGATGCACCATCAGCATGAGCGAATCCAGCAGGTCGGCGAACAATAGCTGCCGCACCACGGAGATGCTGCCGCAGACGCTGATGTTCCTGCCCTCAGCATCCTTCAGGTCCCTGACGAAGGCCTCCAGTTCCCCCTCGATCCGATGGGAGTTCTCCCACTCGAGACTGCCCTGAAGTGTCCGGGATGCCACGAACTTCTCGACGGGATTGATGAAACCGGCGAAATCGTCGTCCACCTGCGCTTTCGGCCAGTAGTCCGACCACTCCTGATAGCTTCCGCGGCCAAGGATCACGGTGTCGGTGGTGGCGATCATCGCGTCCATGCCGGCGCCGAGTTCGTCGTCGAAGCTGTCGAACTGCCAGAGGTGCGGCGACTCCACCACACCATCGACGGAGGAAAAAAGGCCGGCAGTGACTTTGCGCATGGTGATCTCCTCGAGGAACGGCGTACCGCAGAGTCAACTGACTTCGCCGAGGTTCGTCAAGAGGCAGCCGGTTCCTTCAGAAACCTGTCGGAATGTACACCCCTTCCCTTCTGCCGGAACGACAGACAGACTCTAACCACCACCCCTTCGATGCGCAGGAGGATCATGAAGGCTGTCCGTGTTCACCGGTACCGCGAAGATCCGTCAATCGACGACGTCCCGGAACCGAAGGTTGCAGGACCGTCGGATGTCCTCGTGAAGATCGGTGCAGCAGGGTTGTGCCGCACCGACCTGCACGTCGTCGAGGGCCAGTGGGATCCGATTCAGCACCCGACGCTCCCCTACATCCTCGGCCACGAGAACGCCGGCTGGGTGAGTGAGATCGGTTCCGCCGTTTCCAACGTGGCAGTGGGCGACACCGTGATCCTGCACCCCCTCGTCACCTGCGGACTCTGCCCCGCCTGCCGCGAGGGCCAGGATTCGCACTGCGCGAAAGCCACCTTCCCCGGCCTGAACGTCGACGGCGGCATGGCGGAGTATCTGCGCACCAACGCGCGATCCGTGGTGAAACTGGACGCAGGCCTCCAGCCCGCCGAAGTAGCGGCCCTGGCCGACGCCGGCCTCACCGCCTACCACGCGGTCCGCAGGGCCGTGCCCCTGCTGCCGCCGGGAACGCACGCCGTCGTCATCGGCAGCGGCGGTCTTGGGCACATCGGCGTCCAGTCGCTCAAGGCGCTCACCGCGGCGGAGGTGACGGTGGTCGACCGTTCAGCGGACGCCCTCGACCTCGCCCGCACCCTCGGCGCGGACTTCACCGTCAACTCCGCCGATCCGAGCGGAACCGCAGCCGAGCTGCTCGACATCACCGGCGGCGGCGCCCATGTGGTCTTCGACTTCGTGGGCGAGCACGGCACCGAGCCGCTGGGCATCGCGGCCCTGCAAAACCGCGGCAGCTACTACTCGATCGGCTACGGCGGCTCCGTGAACATCGACACGATCGAGATCATCTCGCGGGAGATCAGTGTGGTCGGCAACCTCGTGGGCACCTACACCGAGCTCACGGAACTCATGACCCTCACCGCACAGGGCAAAGTCACCCTCTCCACCCGGACCTACGACCTCGAGGACGCCGTCCAGGCGATGCGCGACCTCGACGCCGGCGAACTCGTGGGCCGCGGCATCCTGGTTCCGAACCTCGCTTCGTCACACTCCCATCAGTAGCGCAGCAACCGATCGAACAACCATAAGGGGCAAAAACAATGGCGTTCCCCGCAAAGTATTCCGCGCTCAATGAGCTTCAGCTGACCGAGGAGGCACGGCGCACGCTCACACGGATCATCCGGGTTGCCTTTCCGCACCCGACCATTCCGGACGGCCCGTACGAGCGCATGACCGACAAGATCGTGTCCGAAGCGCAGGAGTCCACGTGGTTCCGGGTGGCGCTGACGCAGGGTCTGCTCACCCTCAATACGCTGACCGAGGAGAAGTTCCTCGACCTCTCCGACGAGCGCGCGCTCGCGGTGCTGAAACGCATCAGCGACCTCGAGTTCTTCGGCTTCATCCGCCGCACCACGGTGCTGAATTTCTATGACGACGCGGAGGTCTGGAAGTACTTCGGCTACGAGGGCGAATCGTATCCCCAGGGCGGCTACCTGCACCGGGGCTTCGACGATCTCGACTGGCTGCCCGAGCCACGGATCGAGGAAAGTGACGAGGAGCTGACCGAGATCGGACCGCTCGGCTACGACATCGTCCGGCATCCCCCGGTGCGCGCGGAAGCTGCAGGCCAAACCGGCGGCGTCGAGCGGGATGAACAGTTTCCCGACCTCTTCCGGGGTTCCGACACCGGGAAGGCAATCACACCATGACCGCAGAGCTGAACAGCGCGGCAGCCGAACCGGCGTCGGCCCATTTCGACCAGGACGACGCCGACGTCGTCGTCATCGTCGGCTCGGGTGCCGGCGGCGGAACGCTGGCCCACGAGCTGACCGGCAAGGGCGTGAAGGTGGTGCTCCTTGAGGCCGGCGGACACATCCGGCACGAGGAGTACGTGAACAATGAGTGGGAGGCCTTCAACCAGATGGCCTGGCTCGATCCACGCACGACGTCGGGCAGCTGGCGTGTGGCACGCGACTTCCCGAACCTGCCCGCCTGGATCGTG
Organism: Arthrobacter sp. Br18; assembly: GCF_000520555.1. Classification (GTDB taxonomy): domain Bacteria; phylum Actinomycetota; class Actinomycetes; order Actinomycetales; family Micrococcaceae; genus Arthrobacter_D. The sequence continues at coordinate 37,925 of NZ_KI914849.1, forward strand.
AAGGCGGTCGGCGGCACCACGACGCACTGGGCAGGTGCGACACCGCGGTTCAAGGCGCACGAATTCAAGGCCCGCACTACCTACGGGCGGATCGACGGCGCGAACCTGCTCGACTGGCCGGTCTCCTTGGCCGACCTCGAACCGTACTACGAAAGGGCCGAGAAGAAGATCGGCACCACCCACCGCCATGGCAGGCCCGCAATGCCCGCGAACAACAACTACAAGGTGCTCGCTGCGGGAGCGGACCGCATCGGCTACCGCCACTACGCAACGGGCCCCTACGGCACCAACGCCGAGCCCTACGACGGACGGCCCGCGTCCATCCAGGACGGGTTCAACTTCCAGGGCGACAAGAACAAGTCCAAATGGTCGACCCTCGTCTCGGAGATCCCCAAGGCGCTGGGTACGGGCAAACTGGACCTGAGGCCGGACAGCCAGGCAGTCCAGATCACCCATACCTCCGAAGGCCGCGTGGACGGCGTGCTGTATGTGGACGCCGACGGAAACCTGCAGCGGCAGAAGGCCCGCGTCGTCGCGGTCGCCGGGAACTCCATCGAGACGGCGCGGCTGCTGCTGCTCTCGGGCTCACCGCTGTTTCCGGACGGCCTCGCGAACTCCTCGGGCCAGCTCGGCCGCAACTACATGCGGCACACCACCGGCTCCGTCTACGCGAAGTTCGATCGGCCCGTGCATATGTACCGCGGGGAAACGATGGCCGGGCTGGTGGCCGATGAGTCACGGCATGACGTCGACCGCGGCTTCTCCGGTGGGTACTACCTCGAAACCGTCGCGCTGGGGCCCGCGTTCCTCGCAAGCTTCATCGATCCCGGCGCATGGGGACCTGGTTTCGCGTCGCTTCTCGACGACTACGAGAACACCGCCGGCCTGTGGATCGTGGGTGAGGACATGCCGCAGGAAACCAACCGCATCACCCTGAACACCAGCGTGACGGATCGCCTGGGACTTCCCGTCCCGAACGTGCACTTCGACGACCATACGAACGACACCGCGATGCGGAACCACGGCTACCAGCAGGCATCCCTGCTGTACGAAGCGGTGGGCGCGCTGTCCTCGCACCACACGCCCCCGTACCCGTCAACGCACAATCTGGGAACCGCCCGGATGAGTGAACGCCCGGAGGACGGTGTGGTCAACAGGTTCGGCCAGGCGCACGATGTGAAGAACCTGTTCGTATCGGACGGCTCGCAGTTCACCACGGGAGCGGCGGCGAATCCGACACTCACCATCGTGGCGCTGGCCATCCGGCAGGCGGAGTACATCGCACAGCAGTTGGCCGCAGCGGCCATCTAGGGGAAGCACCCGAGGGAGGACCGAATGAGCAGCGCACCGGATCTGACGATCGCCGACAGCCCTGAGGAGAACCGCTATGTGGTACGCCACGCCGGCGAGGCCATCGGATTTGCGGCGTACCGCCAGGCTCCGGGCCGCGTCGTGTTCACCCACACCGAGGTGGACGAGGACATCGAGGGCCAGGGTGTCGGGAGCGCCCTCGTCCGTGCGGCCCTGGATGACGTCCGCGCCAAGGGCCTCGGCGTGACTCCTGAGTGCACCTTCGTTGCGGCCTTCATCCGGGAGCACACCGGGTACCAGGACCTGGTGCGCTAGAGCTCGAAATCCTTCGAGATGGTCAGCGCGGCCTCACGCAGCACCGGGACCGCCCGAGCCGCGAACGCCTCGTCGACGCGCGACACCGGCCCCGACACGGAAATCGCCGTCGGGGTGGGCGCATCGGGAACAGCCATGGCGAAACACCGGACGCCAATCTCCTGCTCCTCCTCGTCGATGGAATACCCGCGCTCACGGATGACCGTCAATTCCGCCAGCAGCTCCTCGACGGTCCGGATGCTCTTCTCCGTATGGGGAGGCATTCCCGCCTTCGCCACGATCCGCCGCACTGCGGCGTCGGGGAGCTGCGACAGCATGGCCTTTCCCACACCCGTGTCGTGGGCATGGGCACGCCGGCCCACTTCGGTGAACATCCGCATGGAGTGGGCCGAGGGTACCTGCGCCACGTAGACCACCATGTCGGCGTCCAGCACCGCCATGTTGGCCGTTTCCCCCAGGGTGTCCACCAGGTGCTTGAGCTGGCGGCTCGCTGGCAC
>NZ_KI914849.1:40147-51895 GCF_000520555.1 Arthrobacter sp. Br18
CGAGCTGGCTGCTGGCACCGGCGCCCAACCGGATCAGCCGCGGCCCGAGAGCGTACCGGCGGCTGGGAAGCTGACGGGCATACCCCTTGCTCACCAGGGTGCGCAGTAACCGGTGGATCGTTGGTAGCGGCAGGTCGGTCGAGGAGGACAGCTCGCTGAGCGTCACCTCACCACCGGCGTCAGTGATCAGCTCCAGCAGTTCGAAAACGCGCTCGACGGACTGCACACCGCCCTTGACTGCTTTTTCACCCATGAGGGTCCCCTGACGTATCGGGCCGATCAAGGCCGAATATCCGCCTTGTGGAATTAACCTCCAACTTACCGGATTTTACGTCGTCAGGCGGAGCCCCGGCGCAGGAGTCGCCCGCCAGGCGTGACACCGTCGATCTCCACCCCCCGAAGGTAGGTCCGCCGGACCACCCCCACCAGCGGCTTCTTGTCATACGGGCTGATGGGATTCTTGTGAAGCAGCCTGTTCACATCGACGATGAAGCTGTCCTCCGCTGCGAAGACGGCGAAATCGGCGTCGTACCCGAGGGCGAGCCGGCCCTTCTTCGTCAGCCGCGCCAGCGCGGCCGGTCGCTGGGACATCCACTCCACCACCTGCTCAAGCGGGATGCCGCGTTGGCGTGCTTCGGTCCAGATCAGCGAAAGGCCCAACTGGAGTGAGGAAACCCCGCCCCAGGCAACTCCGAAGTCGCCGTTCTCGAGGTCCTTCAGGTCGAGCGTGCTCGGCGAGTGGTCGGAGACGATGCAGTCGATGATGCCGTCCTCGAGGCCCTTCCAGAGCAGCTCACGGTTCGCTGCCTCACGGATCGGCGGGCAGCATTTGAAGGCGGTGGCGCCGTTGGGAATCTCCTCGGCCAGCAGTGTCAGGTAGTGCGGACAGGTTTCCACCGTCAGCTTCACGCCATCCCGCTTGGCGCTGGCGATCATCGGCAGTGCATCCGAGGAGGACAGGTGGAGGATGTGCGCCCGCGCCCCCGTCCAGCGTGCCCGCTCGATCACCTCGGCGATGGCCATGTTCTCGGCTCCCCGGGGGCGGGAGGCGAGGAACCGGGTGTACTGGTCGCCCTCGGCCGACGGCGCGCGGTCAATGGAGCGGGAATCCTCCGCATGGACGATCATCAGCGAATCTAAGGTTTTCAGCTCCGCCATGTCGGCTTCCATCTCGTCCGCCTCGAGGTGCGGAAACTCATCCACCCCTGAATGCAGCAGGAAGCACTTGAACCCGAAGACACCCGCATCGTGCAGGCCGCGCAACTCGGAGGTATTTCCCGGAATCGCTCCTCCCCAGAAGCCCACATCGACGAAGGCCTGGCTCTCCGCCGCCGCCCGCTTCTGCTGGAGTGCGTTCACGGTGACCGTCGGCGGGATGCTGTTCAGCGGCATGTCGATGATGGTGGTCACGCCCCCGGCCGCCGCGGCGCGGGTCGCGGAGGCAAAGCCCTCCCACTCGGTCCGCCCGGGTTCATTGACGTGCACATGGCTGTCGACGAGGCCCGGGAGCAGGGTCTCGTCGTCATCCAGGTCAACATTGACCCGCCCTGCCAGGCCGCTGCCGAGCGGCACGATCGCCGTCACCGTTCCATCCAGGACCCCGACCTCACGCTCGCGGAGCCCGGCGGTAGTGAGAATCCTCCGGCCCCGGAGCACGAGATCGAAGACCGTGCTGTCCGGTGTGGGGGTGGACTGCTCGTTCGTCATGATGTTCCTTGTTGTCGAGATACCGACGTCGCTGAGGTACCGACCGGCTTGGATGCCAGCAGGTAAGCGCCGACCAGTTCTCCCACCCGTTCGACGAGCGGCCCGGCGTCGGCCATGCACGTCGCGACATCCCGTTCGAGGTCGGTGAGGGCGTATGTTCGATCAAAGCCCGCAGCGATGAGTTCGTCCGCCGAGAGGAGGCTCCTGCCGCAGACAGCAAGAACCGGGATCGATGCAGCGGCGGCGGCCCGGGCAACGCCCACCGGGGTTTTGCCCAGCAGGGTCTGCTCGTCGAGGCTGCCCTCTCCGGTGACCACCAGATCCGCGCCTTCCAGGTGGCCGGCGAATCCGGTGAACTCGAGGACGACGTCGACGCCGGGCCGGCGCTCGGCATCCAGCAGAACCATGGCTGCATAGCCGGTTCCGCCGGCAGCTCCCGCGCCGGGTCTTGAGGCAACATCGATCGCGGCCTGCCCGATCTCATTGCCAAGGACCTGCACGAAGTGCCCGAGTGCGGCATCGAGATCGCGCACGTCGTCGGCGGACGCGCCTTTCTGCGGGCCGAAGACAGCAGCTGCTCCGCCGGCGCCGAGGAGGCCGTTGTCCACGTCGCTGGCGAGGATGAACTTCGCGGACGGAAGCCGCGGATCCAGCCCTGACAGGTCGATCCGCGTGAGCCGTGCCAGTGCGGCACCGCCCGGGGCCAGGACCGCACCTTCCTCGTCGAGCAGCCTCGCGCCAAGGCCGACAAGGAGCCCGGCTCCGCCATCGGTGCTGGCGCTTCCCCCGACTCCGAGGACCACCTCGGTGCAACCAAGGTCAAGGGCAGCCGCGATCAGCTGGCCCGTGCCCACACTCGAAGCACCCCGCGCGTCGAGCGTCCCACCCGGCAGGACCGCCAACCCGGAGGCAGCGGCCATCTCGACAACCGCCTGGTGCCCCCGTACCGCGACCGCCGCCGACACCGGCTCGCCGGTAGGTCCGGTAACCGGAAAGTAGCGCCGCTCGTAGCCTGCGGCGACGGCGGCATCCACGGTGCCCTCACCGCCGTCGGCCACCGGCACCTCGAGGATGTCGGAATCTGGAACCACCCGCAGCAGGCCGATCCGAAGGTGGCCGGCCACCTCAGGGGCCGAGAGTGATCCCTTGAACTTGTCCGGTGCTAGAACGATCCGCATGGATTCACCCTAGACCAGCAGCGAGATGGCGGTTGGTGCGTCATCAGAGGCCTCCGCCAGATCCTCGAACTCGTGAATCGCATCGATGCCGGCGGCTCCCATCGAGATATTCGTGACGCGCTCGAGGATGACCTCCACCACCACCGGAACGCGAAACTCCGCCATCAGTTCGCCGGCCCTGGTGAAAGCGGCCTGCAGGTCATCCGGCTCCCGCACCCGGATCGCCTTGCAGCCCAGGCCTTCCGCCACCTTGATATGGTCGACGCCGTAGCCCTCGAGTTCGGGGGCGTTGATGTTCTCGAAGGCGAGGGAGACGTGGTAATCCATCTCGAACCCGCGCTGGGCCTGACGGATGAGGCCGAGGTAGGAGTTGTTCACCACTACGTGGATGTACGGCAGCTTGAACTGGGCCCCGACGGCAAGCTCCTCCATCATGAACTGGAAGTCGTAGTCACCCGACAGGGCGACGACGGGCACGCCCGGAACGGCTCGGGCTACCCCCAGCGCTGCCGGTCCGGTCCAGCCCAGCGGCCCGGCCTGACCGCAGTTGATCCAGTTGCGCGGCTGGTACACGTGGAGGAACTGGGCTCCGGCGATCTGGGACAGCCCGATGGTGGAGACGTACTTGGTGTCCCGGCCGAAGGCCCGGTTCATCTCCTCGTAGACCCGTTGTGGTTTGATGGGGACGTTGTCGAAGTGGGTCCTGCGCTGGAGCAGGGACTTGCGCTGGGCGCAGTCCTTGACCCAGGCGTTCCAGTCCGGAAGTCCCTGGACGGCGCGGCGCTCGCGCGCCAGTTCCACGAGGCCGCGGAGTGCCTCGCCTGCATCGGAGACGATCCCGAAGTCGGGCGCGAAGACCCGCCCGATCTGGGTCGGCTCGATGTCGATGTGGATGAAGATGCGGCCTTTGGTGTACACATCCAGTGCCCCGGTGTGGCGGTTGGCCCAGCGGTTTCCGATCCCGATGACGACATCGGATTCGAGCATCGTCGCATTCCCGTAGCGGTGCGAGGTCTGCAACCCGACCATGCCGGCCATGAGTTCGTGGTCGTCGGGAATGACTCCCCACCCCATGAGCGTCGGGATGACCGGGATGTTGAGCAGTTCCGCCAGCTCGACGAGGTCATCGGCGGCGTCGGCATTGATGATCCCGCCTCCCGCGATGATCAGCGGGCGCTCGGCCCTGGCAAGCATATCGAGGGCCTTTTCGAGCTGGCGCCGGGTGGCGGCCGGTCTTGACGGCTTCAGTGGCTCGTACGTGTCGGGGTCGAATTCGATCAGGGTCTGCTGCACATCGATGGGAAGGTCGATCAGCACCGGCCCTGGACGTCCCGAGCGCATCTCGTAGAAGGCCTTCTGGAAGGCGCCGGGCACCTGTGCGGCTTCGAGCACCGTCATGGCCATCTTCGTGACCGGTTTGGCGATCGAGGCGATGTCGACTGCCTGGAAGTCTTCCTTGTGCAGCTTGGCAACGGGTGCCTGGCCGGTGATGCAGAGGATGGGAATGGAATCCGCCCAGGCGGAGTACAGGCCGGTGATCATGTCGGTGCCGGCTGGTCCGGACGTGCCGATGCAGATACCGATGTTGCCTGCCTTGGCCCGGGTGTAGCCCTCGGCCATGTGCGAGGCGCCTTCGACATGGCGTGCCAGGACGTGGTGAATTCCGCGATGGGCGCGCATTGCCGAGTAGAAGGGATTGATTGCTGCCCCTGGAAGGCCGAAGGCCTGTGTAGCGCCTTCCTTCTCCAGGATGAGTACTGCGGCGTCTGCTGCGCGCATCTTCGGCATGGCATGTCCTATCGGGAGGTTGTTGCTGGGGTAGTGCCGGATGCCCGGCCGGACAGTTGCTCGACGAGGAGCAGCAGGGCCGAGTGGTCGAGCGAGCCGTGGCCCTGGGCGCGGAGCGATCCCATGAGCTGGGCCGTGAGGGCTCCGAGCGGGATGGCGACGCCGGCCTCGCGTGCCGCAGCGGTGACGATTCCCAGATCCTTGTGGTGCAGATCCACCCTGAAACCGGGCTCGAAGGTGCGCGCCGCCATGGAGGCTGCCTTGCGGTCAAGGATGCGGTTGCCGGCGAGGCCTCCGGCGAGGACCCGGATGGCCGCTTCGGTATCGACGCTGTGGGCCTCAAGGAACACCAAAGCTTCGGCCACCAACTGGATGGTTCCCGCGACGATGAGCTGGTTCGCCGCCTTGACGGTCTGCCCGGAACCGGCGGGACCGACGTGGACGATGGTTCCGCCCACCGGCTCCAGGGCGGGCCGCACAGCGTCGAAATCGTCCGCTGCACCGCCGACCATGATGGAAAGGTTCCCCTCGATTGCCCCCTGCTCGCCTCCGGAAACCGGAGCGTCGAGGGGTTTCACCCCGGCTTCGGCTGCGGCCGCTGCGAGCCGTACGCTGACGTCGGGGCGGATGGTGCTGGCGTCCACCCAGTACGCTCCGCTCCTGGCGTTCGCGAACACTCCATCGTCCCCCAGCACCACGGCTTCGACGTCGGGGGAGTCAGGGACCATGGTGAGGATGATCTCGGCGTCCTTCACTGCCTCTGCGACATCCGCGGCACCGGTGCCGCCCGCAGCGACGAGCTTGTCGATCCTGTCCTGGCTGCGGTTGAAGCCGGTGACGTCGTGCCCTGCCCTGACCAGGTTCACTGCCATGGGCAGGCCCATGATTCCGAGTCCGATTACTGCGATTCTGCTCATTGTCTCTAGTCCTTTACGTATCGATGATGGTGGACGTTCCAGCTGATCTGCGGTGCGAGGCGTTCCTTCGTCAGCGGAGCCAGGAGAAGGCACCGTCGGCCGGCGTCTTGTACTCGAGGCCGATGACGCCGTTGTAGCCACGGGACCGGCTGCTCTCGATCCACATCTCCAGGGGAAGCCCGCCGGATCCGGGGGCTCCACGGCCCGGGGCGTCGGCGATCTGAATGTGACCGAAGTCGGCGCCGAAGCTGCTGATGACGGCCGGGACATCGTCCCCGTTGACTGAAAGGTGGTAGAAATCCGCCAACAGTGCGATGTTCGCGGCGCCCTCGGCGCGTACCTTCCCGATGACATCCATGGCCTGCCGGGCGGTCCGAATGGGGTAATGCTCGGCGCCGCTGACGGGTTCGAGCAGGACGGTGCCACCGATCCCTGCGACTGCCTTCGCTGCAAGGACCAGGTTTTCCACTGCGAGCGCGTCCTGCTCCTCCGGCGTCGACGCTGCGGTGCGGTTACCGTACAGCGCGTTGAACGCCCTGCACCCGAGCCGACCGCCGATGCCGGCGACGACGTCGAGGTTGTCCCGGAAATCCTGCGACCGCTCGGGCCAGGACACCAACCCCCTGTCGCCACCCGGCATATCCCCTGCATGGAAGTTCAAGCCGGTCAGCTGGACGCCGGCCGCGTTGATGGCGTCTTCGAAGGCGGTCACCTCGGCGTCCGCCGGAACGGAGGAACCGAAGGGCCACCAGAATTCGACGTTGTCGAACCCCGCGGCCTTCGCAGCAGCGGGCCGCTCCAGCAGGGGCAGCTCCGTGAGGAGGATGGAGCAGTTGACGGTGTAGGACATGTACTTTCCTTCGCTGGAAGCTGCTGTCATTTTATCGCTGTGTGGAAACTAAGTTTCTTAGAATGGAACTGTAGGCGCATGGCAACTGGACTGTCAACGAAAGTGGCGAAAGGGTTCAGCTACGGAATGCACCAGCGCCCCGCCGTGCAGCGCGGAGCTACGGGACGATCGGTAGAGTGCCTGCAGAAGGAGGGACAGTCATGACCCCAGGTTCCAGAACGCCCCCGGTGGTGGTGCCACGTCTGGCCGTCAGCGTCCTGATGGTCCGCGGCGATGTGCCCAACCTCGAGGTCTTCGTTCAGAACCGCACATCCACGATGGACTTCGCCGCCGGAATGGTGGTCTTTCCGGGCGGCCGCGTGGACGAAGTGGACCACGCGGCCGCCCGGACGTGGCGCGTTTCTCCGGACCTCCTCGAGAGGCATGCACGGTGCTGGACGGAAACCAGCATCGCAGTCGGGAGCCGGGCTGAGCTGCTCGTTTCCGCCGAGGTGCTGCTGGCCGCCGCGGTGCGGGAGGTCGAGGAGGAAACCGGGGCAGTGTTATCCGTCGGAGACCTGATCCCGTGGGCCAACTGGATCACTCCGACGGGGTACAGCAAGCGCTTCGACACCTTCTTCTACCTGACAGTGCTGGCGGAGTTCCTGGACCCGCAGCATCGGACCACTGAGGCCGATTCCTCCCACTGGGCACCGGTGCGGGGCCTCCTCCGCGGCGCAGCGGAGGGTCGGCTGGAAATGATGAGGCCCACCACCGTGCTGTTGCAGGAACTCGCCCGGCATCCGGGGACGTGGGCGGCGGAACGCCGGATTTCTCCGGTGGGCAGTCTCTGAGCTAGAGGACAATCTGCCGGTTGACGTCCTTGTAGAGGAGGTAGCGGAAGTTCGACGGCCCCCCGGCGTAACAGGCCTGGGGGCAGAAGGCCCGCAGGGACATGTAGTCGCCCTCCTGGACCTCCACCCAATCCCCGTTCAGCCGGTACACCGCTTTACCCTCAAGGACGTACAGCCCATGTTCCATGACATGCGTTTCAGCGAAGGGAATGGAGGCTCCCGGCTCGAAGGTGACGATGTTGATGTGCATGTCGTAGGCGAGGTCCTCGACCGGCAACATGCGGGTGGTACGCCACTTGTTGTCGGTATCCGGCATCGCTCCGGGTTCGACGTCCTGCTCATTGCCGACGACGGCCTTGGCAGTATGCCCGGCCAGGGGCTCATAGCGCTTCCGGATCCACTGGAACTTCGCCAGATCGGTGCTGCCGTTTCCCGCCTGCCAGTTCGACCCGGCGGGCAGGTAGGCAAACCCTCCGGGTGTCAGTGAGTGCCTCTCGCCGTCAATGGTTACAGAGAGTTCACCCTCGAGGAGGAAGACGAATGATTCGACCTCCGACTGGGGCTCGGGTGCCTCGGAACCGCCTCCGGGGGCCACTTCCATCAGGTACTGGGCGAACGTGGTGGCTCCGCCCGCAACCGGGCGGTTGAGCACCCAGGCACGCGTCCCGGTCCATTCGGGCAGCACACTGGTGACGATGTCCCTCAGCACACCGCGGGGGATCACCGTGTAGGCCTCTGTCACGATGGCGCGGTCGGTGAGCAGCGCCGTCTGGGGCGGCAGGGTGGTCTGGGGCGTGTAGTAGGTGGGATCAGTCATCATCGTCCTTTGCGGTGGATGTTCTTTTCGGGTGTGCGAGCGACGTGAGGTGGGCGATGGAGATACCGCTCCGGCGCTCCACTTCTTCTTCATCAAGGGCCCCGCAGGAAAGCCCCCGCTGGATGAACCGCGCAAGGGCGCGGGCGGTGGCCGGCTCATCAAGGACTGTGCTTTCAAGGCCAAGGGCGTAGTTGCGCAACCGCGACGCCGCCTGGCTGAAACCCTCCAGGTAGAAGCGATAGGTGGCGATGAACCGTGACGGCAGCTGCGCCGGATGGAGGTCCCACCCCTGATAGAAGCCACGCTCCAGCGACCGGCGCACCAGGGAGGCATGGAGTTGCCAGGCGGCGGCGATATTCTCGTCCGTACCGAGCGGCAGGATGTTCGTCGAGCCGTCCGACAAGCGCACGCCTGTTCCGGCGGCAGCCACCTGCATCACCTGTTTGGCGTAGTCGGCGGCGGGGTGGTCCATGGCCTGGTAGGCGGCGGCTATCTCGAGCGATGCGCTGTAGTCGTAGGTGCCGTAGTGAAGTGCCGATACCCGGCCCCTGCCCCGATGCAGCAAGGTTGCCACGGGAACCGAGCCGTCCGCCGCCAGGATCAGCTGGGGGGTTTCCATCTGCACTTCGAAGCGGAGCCTGCCGGGTTCGAGCCCGTGAAAACGCTCCAGGGCCTCGCAGGCGTACACCATCGCCTCGACCTGGGCGACGGTGCTGACCTTGGGAAGCGTCAGCACGAGCCCTTCGGGCAGGCTTCCCGCCTCCAGCAATCCGGCAACGAACAGATCGAGGGTGCGAAGTCCCCTGGCGCGCGTCGGCTCCTCGAAGCTCTTGAACCGGATTCCGATGAACGGCGGCGCATTCCCCTCCCTGATGGACCGCCGAACCAGCTCTGCGGCACTTCGGGCGTGGCGGTCCTCCTCGGCATCACCGCGATCCCCGTACCCGTCCTCGAAGTCCAGCCGAAGATCCTCGATCGGCTCGGTCACGAGTTTTGCCGCGACCCTGGCGCTGATGCCCTCCACCAGGTCAGCGGGAGTACCAATCGTGGTGCACAGCGCTTCCAGGCCTCCCTGCCGGTCCGTTGCAGCCAGCGCCTGCCTCCCCCAGTCCGCTGTCAGTGCCCGCGTGAACTTGTCTGCCGGGATGTAGACGGTGTGGACCGGCTGACGTGTTCCGTCATCGCCGGGGTAGTTCTGCAGCAGCAGCCGGTCGGTGTCCCGGAGCGCTGTGTCAATGGCTGCGTAGTTCTCCGCGCTGAGCCCGGGGTGGGCGATGGAATCTGCCATGTCATCTCCTCGACGATCAGGGGCGGCACTTACGTTAATTTTCGTATTATGGACATTATTGTCTACTCTGTGGAAAAACAAGTGCAGCTTGTTCGCGGATCACCTTGAGCGCTACACGAGTTCGATTCCACGAAACGATAATATTCTTTCAGAAAAGTAGTGGTGTGAGTCACACCTGAATGCTACAGTTCTAGTCGAAGCCAACGGCGGGCACCTTTTCGGGTAGCTATCAACCAGGTGGACCTGCACAGAAATCCGCAGCAGTCTGGTCGTAACCGCCTGCCCCCTTCGTCGTCGGTGGTGTGCGATGGATGTTGCCCTCGTTAGGGAGTTCCAGATGAGCACCACAACAGATGAGCACTATCTCGCCCAGGCCCTTTCTCTAGCCGCAGCGAACGTGGAAAACGCAGGCGGTCCCTTCGGCGCCGTGATCCTCACCCCGGACGGCAGCGTCTTCGAAGGCGTCAACCGCGTCACTGCCAACAACGATCCCACAGCCCACGCCGAAGTCATGGCCATTCGTGAGGCGTGCCGCTCGCTCGGCACCTTCGACCTCTCGGGATGCGTCCTCTATACAAGCTGCGAGCCCTGCCCCATGTGCCTGTCGGGTGCGCTGTGGGCCCGCGTGAAACATGTGGTCTATGCTGCCGACCGACACGACGCCGCGCGTGCCGGATTCGACGACGCCGTGTTCTACGAATACTTCTCCACGCCGTTGGAGGAACGCTCGATGCCCGTCCGCCAGTGCCGCCTCTCACCATCCGCCGAAATCGGTGACTGTGCACCCTTCGAGGCGTGGAGCGCCCTGGCCGCCCGCGTGGATTACTAGGAGGGCAGCGCCATGACACTCATCACCCGGGACAATGATCCCGCCGAAGGGCCGGAGCCGACGCTGACGCGCCCGGCAACCAGTCGATTCTCGTCCCTCGACAGCTACTTCCAGATCACGGAGCGCGGCTCGACGACGGGACGCGAGATCCGTGGCGGCCTCGTCACCTTCTTCACGATGGCCTACATCGTGATTCTCAATCCGCTCATCCTTGGGGGATTCAGCGCAGAGACAGCAGCCACCGACGTCGAGGGCGGGTGGCTGGCAGCCGCCCAGGTGGGTGCCGTCACCGGCCTGACGGCCGGCGTGATGACCATCATCTTCGGCATCTTCGCCAACCTGCCGTTCGGCATCGCGGCCGGCCTCGGCATCAACTCGTTCCTGGCGGTTTCGGTGATCGGCGACGTGACCTGGGCGGAAGCGATGGGCCTGGTGGTCATCAACGGGTTGCTGATCGTTTTCCTCGCTGTCACCGGAGCGCGGACGGCGATCTTCAACGCGGTACCCCGCCAGCTCAAGGCTGCCATCACCGTCGGTATCGGCCTGTTCATCGCCTTCATCGGCTTCGTCGATTCCGGTTTCGTCAGCAGGACAGCAGGCGGCCCGCCCGTGCAACTGGGTGACAACGGCTCGGTCACCACGCTGCCGACCCTGATCTTCCTGATCGGCGTGATCACCATGGGCATCCTGATGGCCCGCGGTGTCAAGGGCGGGCTCCTCATCGGAATAGTCAGCACCACGCTCATTGCAGTCGTCGTCGAGGCCTTCCTCGATCTTGGGTTCACCGCACCGGACAACCCCGGCGGCTGGCACCTGAACGCCCCCGTCATTCCGAGCAGTATCGTCTCCATACCGGATTTCAGCCTCATCGGGCAGTTCAGCTTCGGCGCCTTCGACCGCATCGGCGTCCTCGCTGCCACCATGCTGGTCTTCACCCTGGTCTTCACCAACTTCTTCGACGCCATGGGAACCATGACCGGTCTCTCGAAGAGTGCCGGGCTCGCCAACAAGCAGGGGAACTTTCCCCGCCTCAAGTCGGCCCTGATCATCGAGGGCGTCGGGGCGGTGGCCGGCGGAGGTACGTCGAGCTCATCGAACACCGTCTTCATCGATTCGGCCGCCGGAATCGGTGAAGGTGCCAGGACCGGACTCGCCTCGGTGGTCACGGGGTTCCTGTTCCTCGCCGCCATGTTCTTCACGCCCCTGACGGCGGTGGTTCCGCTCGAGGTTGCCGCGTCTGCCCTGGTGGTGGTGGGAGCCATGATGGTCGCGCAGATCCGCGAGATCAATTTCCAGAACTTCTCCATCGCCCTGCCGTCATTCCTCACCATCGTCACCATGCCGTTGACCTACTCCATCGCCAACGGCATCGGCGTCGGGTTCATCACCTGGGTGCTGATCCGGGCGGGGTCCGGCAAAGCGAGCAAGATCCACCCGCTCATGTGGGTGGTCGCCGCTGGCTTCCTCGTGTACTTTGCGCGGGGTCCTGTGACGGCCTGGCTGGGAGGCTGACCTTTTTCTTCCGGCGGGCGGGGTCAGAT
>NZ_KI914849.1:51995-57174 GCF_000520555.1 Arthrobacter sp. Br18
TACCGCCCGCCGGAGGGTAGCCTCGCACCATAGGAAGGTAGGTCATGCAGAAATCGACGCGAATCGCTACGCTTGTCGTCTTGCTGGTCGCGCTCGGTCTTCTTGCCTTTGCTCAATGGCTTCCGGCGTTGGCGTTCCTGCCCGTCGGTACAGTGATGCTGCTGTGGGATGGGCACCACTTCTCGACAACTCTCCCGCGGAAGTCACGGGAGAGTGAGCCGCCCTACGAGTGACGATCCGGAGCAGGTAACGCCGACCCTGCGGACGCTGGCTGTCGTGGCTGAGCCAGTGCTTCAGTCCTCGGGATTCGACGCGAGAAGCTGAAGCAGCCTTGCCGCGACACTGACGGCGATCACGGCCGGCGCCTTGCCGGTGATCTCCGGGAGTCCGATGGGACAGCTGATGCGATCGACGTCGGCCGCCGCGTGCCCCTCGGCCAGCAACCGGACACGGAACCGGGACCATTTCGCGCTGGAGCCGATCAGGCCGACCGACCCCAGATCGCCCCGGCGCAGCGCGGCATCGCACAGGAGGAAATCCTCGGCATGGTCATGGGTCAGAATCAGCACATGTGAGCCGGCCGGCAGCCCCCCCAGCACCGAGTCCGGAACCGGGCTGTGGACGGGGTGGACGTCGGCAGACCCTCCGGTCACGTCGGAGAGCTCAGCAGGACTTACCTGATCGGCGCGGCTGTCCACCAGCTGCAGGCGAAGGGGCAGCCGGGAGAGGATCCGGGCCAGCTCGTGGCCGACATGGCCCACTCCGAACACTGCGACGGTGGGCCGGGGCAGGAACGGCTCCAGCAGGACGTCGACCACGCCCCCGCAGCACTGCTTTCCATGCCGGGTCACGGCATGCTCGTTGAGCGGGAACGTAAGGCTTTCGGGCAGGGTGCTGCCGGCGTCGAGCATGGCCCGCGCTCGGTCCATCACCGTGGCTTCCAGGTTGCCGCCGCCGATGCTGTCCCAGGCGCTATCGGCACCGACCAGCATCTTTGCACCGGCCTCCCGGGGAGCATGGCCCCGCACCGCGGTGACGGTGGCGAGCACCCCGGGCCGGCTGCTCGAGCGCAGGAGCTGCAGTGCTTCCAACCAATCCATGTCAATCCATCTCAGTGCGCCGGGGCCGGAACCACTGTGGGAAACGCTGCGGGAACCGGCCCCACCTGCACACCAGGTGCCCCGGCATCCAGTGCCGCCTGGGCGTCCCGGGCCCGTGTGATGGCCCAGAAGACCGCCTCGGGAGTTGCCGGGCTGGCGAGTTCGACCTCCCGGTTCCCGGGACCGAAGGCCGCGGCTGCCTGGCGAAGCGCTTCGCGGACGCTGAAGGCGAGCATGATCGGCGGTTCACCGACCGCCTTCGATCCGTAGACCACGCCGTCCTCGGTAGCCTTTTCGAAGAGGTGGACGTTGAACTCCTCCGGCATCTCCGAGAAGCTGGGCAGCTTGTAGGTACTCGCCGACTGCGAGGCCAGGCGCCCGCGGTGCTGCCCGTCGGATAAGTCCCACCGCAACTCCTCAAGGGTCAGCCAGCCGGCTCCCTGGACGAATCCGCCCTCGATCTGCCCGACGTCGATCAGCGGCGACAGGCTGTCGCCGACGTCGTGCACGATGTCGGTCCGCAACTGGCGGTACGCGCCGGTGAACCCGTCGACCTCGACCTCCGAGACCGCCGCTCCGTAGCTGAAATACTTGAACGGCTCGCCCTGCATGCGGGCACTGTCCCAGTGCAGTCCTTCGGTACGGTAGTACCCTGCGGCCCAGAGGGAAATACGCTGGAAGTAGGCGTCCCGGGCCAGGTCCGCGAAGGCGATCCCCGGGTCGGAGAAACCGATCCCGGTGACCACGCCGTCGACGAACCGGACGTCGTCGGGATGGATGTTCAGCTTGCGCGCCGCCACCTCGGCCAGCCGGTCGCGGATCTGGTCGCAGGCGTTCTTCACCGCCCCGCCGTTGAGGTCGGCACCCGAACTGGCCGCGGTCGCCGAGGTGTTGGGCACCTTGTCCGTGCGGGTGGGAGCCAGCCGGACCAGGCGCAACGGCACGCCGAGCGCGGTGGCCGCCACCTGTCGCATCTTCGTGTGCAGCCCCTGGCCCATCTCGGTCCCGCCGTGGTTGATCAGGATCGATCCGTCCTTGTAGACGTGCACTAGCGCGCCGGCCTGGTTGAACGCGGTGAGGTTGAAGGAGATACCGAACTTCACCGGGGTGACGGCCAGGCCGCGCCGCAGATGGGGGTGCGACGCGTTGAACGCCTCGATCTGTTCCCGGCGGCGCTCGACGTCGGCGCGGTCGTGCAGCTCCTGCCAGATGGCATGGAGCCGCTCGGCGTGCCGGACCGGCTGGCCATAGGGAGTGCTCTGCCCCGGGACATAGAGGTTCCGCTTGCGCAGTTCGCCGGCGTCGATACCCAGCAGCGGGGCGCAGCGCCCCAGGATGTCCTCGATGACGAACATGCCCTGCGGCCCGCCGAAACCGCGGAAGGCTGTCTGGGAGGTCTTGTTGGTCCGGGCGATCCGGCCGTGGACCTCCACGTTGGGAATCCAGTAGGAGTTGTCGATATGGCACAGGGCCCGGGCCAGGACCGGCTCCGACAGGTCAAGGCTCCATCCGCCGTCGCTGGTCAGCGTTGCCTTGAGCGCCTGGATACGGCCCTCCTCGTCGAAGCCGGCTTCCCAGCGGGCGTGGAACGGGTGTCGCTTGCCCGAGAGGGTGATGTCCTGGGTGCGGTTGAGCCGCAACCGCACCGGCCGGCCGGTCAGCGTGGCGCCCAGTGCGGCGATGGCTGCGAAGCCGTGCGGCTGCATTTCTTTCCCGCCGAAGCCGCCTCCCATCCGCAGGCACTGCACCGTCACCTCGGAGCTGGTCAGCCCCAGGACGTGGGCCACGATTTCCTGGGTTTCGGTGGGGTGCTGCGTGCTGCAGTGGACAAAGACCTGCCCGCCCTCGTCGACGTGGACGAAGGAGGCATGGGTCTCAAGGTAGAAGTGCTCCTGGCCGCCGAACTCGATGTCGCCGCTGAAGCGATGCGCCGCGGCAGCCAGGGCGGTGTCCGCTTCACCCCGGGTGAGCGTCGGCTGGTTGCCCTGGAAGCTCATCGCGTCGATCGCTTCCGTCAGGGTCACCAGGGACGGCAGCGGCCGGTAGCCGACCTGCACTGCCTCCGCTCCGAGGCGTGCTGCCTCGAGGGTCTCCCCCAGCACCCAGCACACCGCATGACCGTAGAACATGACCTCGCTGGGAAAGAGCGGCTCGTCGTGCTTGATCCCGGCGTCGTTGATTCCGGGCACGTCGGCCGCCGTCAGGACCCGGACCACGCCGGGGACCTCCAGCGCCGCGTCGGTGCTCAGCGACTCGACCAGGGCGTGGGCGTGCGGCGCCTGGACCGGCCAGGCATGCAGCACGTTCGAGCTACGGACAATGAGGTCATCGGTATACAGTGCCTCTCCGGTGACGTGGAGGTCGGCGCTTTCGTGGGGAACGGGCAGACCCACTACGGGATTGACGGGGCGATTCGCGAGCGATTTCACCGGGTTACCTCCAGTGCGGCTGGTTGGGTCTGCGCGTAGAACCGGAGCAGGGATTGTTCGAGCATGGCCGAACGGTAGCGGGCGCTGGCCCGCAGGTCGTCGATCGGCGTGCCCTCGGTGGCCAGAACGGCCGAGGCTACTGCCACGACCTCGGAGGTCCACGGTTGGCCCTGCAGTGCCTCCTCGGTTCGAAGGGCCCGGATGGGAGTGGCAGCTACGCCTCCCACACCGATCCGCACAGAGGAGACGGTGCCGCCGTCGAGCTGGAGCGCAAGGCCGACGGCGACACTCGAGATATCGTCGAAGCGCCGCTTGGCGATCTTGTAGAAGGCCGTCTGTTCGGCGAGCGGCAGCGGAATCCGTACCGCGCGGAGGAGCTCGCCGGGCTTCCGAACGCTCTGGCGGTACCCGATGAAGTATTCGGCCAGCGCTACTTCGCGCTCGCCGTCCGCCGATGCCAGCACCACTGACGCGTTCAAGGCCAGCAGCGCCGGGGCGGAATCGCCGATCGGTGAGCCGGTGGACAGGTTGCCGCCGAAGCTCGCAGCGTTCCGGATGAGCCGGGAGGCGAACTGGGGAAAGAGCTGGTTCAGCAGCGGCACCCGCCCGTCCAGGCCACGCTCCACCTCGGAGAGGGTCAGCGCCGCGCCGATCTCGATCCGCTCAGCGTCCACAGTGAGCACCCGCAACGGTTCGAGCCGGTCGATCGCCATCACCAGGGATGGCCGGGAGTGCCGGAGGTTCACCTCCACGCCGAGGTCGGTGGCACCGGCCACCAGCTTGGCCTCCGGGTTCTGCCCGAGCAACCCGAACAGCTCCCCCATGGACTGCGGGCGGACGAACCGCGCACCGTCGGCCATTCTGCGCGTAGGTCGGGCAGCCGGTGCGGGGCTGTCCTGGCGCCGGAGCAGTGGGTCGGTTCCCTGCGGGGCACCGAGGGCGTAGGCGGCGTCGCGGATAGGCCGATACCCGGTGCACCGGCAGAGGTTCCCGCTCAGGGCGTGCAGGTCGAAGCCGTTGGGACCGCTCTCGTGGTCGGCGGCATGCTCCTCCCCGACCACTGAAGTCCCGGTCCGTGCGTGATCGCCCGATGCCGGGCCGTCGCCAGTTTCATTGGTTGCGTTGTTCGCGTTGTTCGAAGCCTGACCGGTCGAAGCCCCCGTGCTGCGCTCAGGCCGATAGTATTCCGCCGCCATCGAGCAGATGAAACCCGGCGTGCAGTAGCCGCACTGGGAACCTCCACGCTCCGCCATCTCCTGCTGGACCGGGTGCAGCTTCTTCACCGCGCAGGCTCCCGGTGCAGTACCGAGCCCCTCGGCTGTCACGATCTCCTGGCCGTCGAAGGCGAGAGCAGGAGGCAGGCATGCATTGACCGAGGTCCACCGGCTGCCGTCGGCGCCGTCGGGCCGGGAGACCATCACGGCGCATGCGCCGCATTCGCCCTCGGCGCAGCCTTCCTTGGATCCGGTCAGTCCTTCATCCCGCAGCCAGTCGAGAAGGTTGGTGTGCGGACCTACCCCGTCGCAGCTCCGCACCTGTCCGTTGACCGTTACCTGAATCCGTTCCATGCTGCTCCTCAACCTCTAGCTCCAACCCTTTGAACCGTTCAACCTTTGAACCGTTCGACTTCCGGACCGCCGGCGGGCGGGA
>NZ_KI914849.1:57274-81475 GCF_000520555.1 Arthrobacter sp. Br18
CCAACCGGCCCCGCCCGCCGCTGCGGACTTACCTACGCGTTCCTTCCTCCGTGGCCCGGGCCGCCCGGCAACTCGCTCGAGGCGCAGATCCTGCGTATCTCGTCAGTATCGCTGATCTCGCCCTTTTGGATCTTTTCCTGGACGAGGACATACTGTGCGGCATTGACGACGGGGATCTCAGTGCCGTGGGCATCCATGAGCTTGCCGCCGTCGTAGTGGTCGCCGTCGCGGAAGGCCTGCAGTTCCTCCGCCCGCACCATGCGCGGCGGGCTCGCCGCGAACACCGACTGCTGGCTCGAATTTCCCGCCTTCAGGTGGTTGAACAGCAGGTTCAGCAGGACGGCCATGATGGCCGCCGAGCTGATTCCCGAGTGGAAGATGATCCCGAACCAGGTGGGGAACTCATCATAGAAGGTCGGCGAGACCACGGGGATCATGCCGAATCCAAGCGAGACAGCAACAATGATGAGATTCATATTGTCCCGATAATCGACTTTGGCGAGCGTCCGGATTCCGCTTGCTGCAACAGTGCCGAAGAGCACGACGCCGGCACCGCCGAGCACCGGCGTCGGGACGGCTGCCACAATGCGGGCCAGCAACGGCAGCAGGCCGAGGACCAGCATGATGACGCCTCCCGCGGTGACCACGAAACGGCTCCGGACTCCGGTGATCGCCACCAGCCCCACGTTCTGGGCGAAGGCGGTCTGCGTGAAGGAGTTGAAGAGGGGCGCGATAGCGCTGGAGAGCATATCGGCCCGGAGCCCGTCGGCAATCCGGCGGGAATCGACCTTCGTCCTGGCGATTTCCCCCACAGCCAGGATGTCCGCCGTGGTCTCCGTCATGGTCACGAGGACCACGATGACCATCGAGATGATGGCCGCGGCCTGGAAGGTCGGCCATCCGAAGGCAAGCGGCTGGGGGAAGGCGATGATGTCCCCCTCCAGCACACCCGAGAAATCCGCGATGCCCAGGACCGCAGCGATGACCGCTCCACCAACGATTGCCAGCAGGATCGAGAGACGTGAGATGGCCGAGCTGCCGAGCTTGCTCAGCAGGAGGACCAGGGCCAAGGTGACAGCGGCAAGACCGATGTTCGAGAGCGACCCATAGTTCTCTGCGCCGGGGTTACCTCCCATGGCCCAGTTCGCCGCAACCGGCAGCAGCGTCAGCCCGATAGTGGTGATGACGATGCCGGTGACCACCGGCGGGAAGAAGTGGATGATCCGTGCGAAGAACGGCGCGATGATGAGGCCGATCACCGACGCCACGAGTACTGCGCCGAACACCGATTGAATACCGCCGCCTCCCTCGAGGATCGCGATCATGGTCGCCACCCCGGCGAAGGACACTCCCTGGACCAGCGGCAACTGCGAGCCGAAGAAGGGGACGCCGTAACTCTGGAGGATCGTTGCCGCCCCGCCGATGAAGAGGCAGGAGGCGATGAGCAGGGCGATTTCGTCCTGCCCCAGGCCGGCTGCCGATCCGATGATCAACGGAACCGCGATGATTCCCCCGTACATAGTGAGGACATGCTGCAGTCCGTAGGTGAAGGACCGTCCCAGCGGCAGCCGTTCATCCTCGGGTCGCTGGGGAACTGCCTTCTTGTTCTTGGCCTTCAGTGCTTTCATAGCTGACTTCCTTGTCTGCTTGTCTGTTCCTGCATGTCTGTTCCGGCATGTTCGGCCCGGCATCCGGTACCGGCCGGATCCCGGAGAGGTTCCGATGGTTGGAAAGCTCAGCAGAATCCGGGGGTGTTGGCCCAGACAGCTGATTCGTCGGTTGCGCCTTCGCGTTCCACTGTTGCTTCGATGAGGCCGTAGGGGCGGTCCGCGGCGAAGAAGACCTCGTTGGGGTTGTCCAGCGCGAAGGGTGCCAGGTCCACCAGGAAGTGGTGCTTGTTCGGCAGCGACATTCTCACTTCCTCGATTTCAGGGTGCGCCTCGAGGACCTTCTTGCCCATCTGGAACATGGTCTGTTGCAGGGCCAGTGAGTGCGTCGTGGCGAAGGCGTCCAGGAGGATCCCGCGGACGCTTGCGTAGACCGCGTTGAAATCGACGTCGATGGTATTGGTGGTGCTATACCTCCACCTGGCGGTGACGTCGGTGGCGAGGATCCGGTCCGTCGTTTCGCCGAGCGTGGTGTACCGGTCCCGGGGGAAGCCGTGGAATTCGGATCCGGTGGATTTCAGGACCGTGAGGTCCTGGATGCCCGCCACGAGGTGCTGCCGGGCTCCTTCGACCAGGAGCACAGCGGTCCTGGTTTCGGACTTGTTGCGGGAGAACGCATGGTCGTGGTCATTGATCCGATCCCAGCCGTACTGCTCCGCTGCCCACCGGCCGCCGGTGACCCAGTCGAAGCTCTCCGTGAAGTGCGCGCCGAGCCGCAGCAGGAAGGCCTCGGGCGATCCGACCCCGTCCTTGGCAAGTGCATACACCGTGTTCTTCTGGGTGTCAGTTGCAACGACTTTCGAGTTATCGCCCTCGGTGTGGGCGGACTCGAAATCGCCGTGCAGCTGGGAGGTGATGTTGAGGTCCTCGATGGCGTGGCGGTCGGTATTCCTCGTGATCTTCACGAGGCGGACTTCGGCCTTTCCATACTGGTTCCGGCCAAGGACGATGCGCCCTACCGCGCTTCCGTTCGGGTGTCCGGCGGCTTCTTCTGTGGTGAGTGCAGTCATGATCAGCTTCCTCGATAGGTTGAATAGGCGAACGGGCTCAGGAGGAGCGGTACGTGGTAATGCTCGCTAGGGCTTGAGACGACGAAGGTCAGCGTCACCTCGGGGAAGAAGGTCTCAGTTCCGATGCTGTGAAAGTAGTCTCCGGTTCCGAAGTCGATGCGGTAGGTTCCGGACTCCAGGCGGTCTGGACCAAGGTTTCGGATACGACCGTCACCGTCGGTGGTTCCGTCGGCGATCGCCTCCCAACCCCTCGCGGATTTCAGGGACAGCCGTGCCGTGATGCCCTGGGCAGGGCGTCCGGTTCCTGTATCGAGGACGTGGGTGGTGACATGGCTGGGGGTCATGACTGGATCAGTCCTTCCAGGCGGAGCATGGCTATTTCCCTCAGCTGCTCGGCAACGACGTGCAGCTCCTGGTCGGCGGTGTTGTTCAGCCGGAGCCGAAGACTGGTAAGGATCTCCTCGGCGCTGCGACCCGCAGCCCGGATCAGGAAAACCCTGCCGAACTTGTCCTCGTATTCCCGGTTGCCGGCGAGCAACTGCTCCGCAGTGTCGGTTGAAGTATCGACGCCAGATTGCTCCCGTCGGGACAGGTCCGCTTCCGGCGATGTACCAGCGGCTCGTTCGCCGATGCGGGGGTGGTGTTGCAGCGCCCCGTCCAGCTCCGCCTCCGTCCAGCCGGGCGCTGCGGTGGCCGCGAAGGACAGCAGGTCCGCAGTCGAGGCGAACGGCCGTGCCGCTGCGATCTCCTCGACCCATCGGGGCACGTCGACGCACGGTCTGAGGTCAGCCGTAGCTGCCGCAAAGGGGGCGGAATTGAACTCGGCAAGATGCATGGCGGGTGTCAGCTTTCGTCGTCTTCCACTGCAGCGCTGAACACCCTTGACCATCGACGGATCGACTTGATTCGATGTTTCTGCAGTGCGGAAATTCTATTTCGTGAGAAAGTGTAACCCCTGTCACACCCGACCTGTCAACAGGTCGGGTGTCCCGGATGTGCCGGCCTCCTTCACTCTTCGGAAACCACTCGTCCACGCAGACCTGCACTTCGCCGCATATGGGCACCCGGAACCGTTGACCGCAGATCCCGTAAAAAGTAGTGTTTATCCAATCAGCAGAAGTATTTTTTCGCAGTGCGAGAGAAGAATAGCGCCAAGGCTTACCGCTGAATATTTCCGCATGACAAAGGAGTTTTGTGAGATGACCGTCCAAATTCACTCGGCTGCCACGGTTCTCGAGGGCTCGCGCAATGCTTCAGTATCGGAAGCCGACCGGCTGGCGGCGAGTACTGACCGGTCAGGCTACGTCTCTGCTTCCCTACCCGACGGTGTCGTCTTTGCAGAATCGACAGAAGACGTCGTCACGACCATGCGTCTTGCCGCAGCCAACCGCACGCCGATCGTGACCCGCGGAGCAGGAACTGGTCTTGCTGCCGGATCCTCGGCACGATCGGGAGAAGTGGTCCTTGATCTTTCCCGGATGAACAGCATCCTCCGGATCGACCCTGTGGAACAGCTCGCCGTTGTCCAACCGGGCGTGCTCAACGGTGAATTGAACGCCGCCGCAGCGGAGCATGGTCTTTTCTACGCTCCCGACCCGGCGAGCACCAAGATTTGCTCGATCGGCGGCAACATCGCAACCAACGCCGGAGGAATGCGGTGCGCGAAGTACGGCGTGACACGGGAGGCCGTCCTGGCCCTGCAGGTGGTCCTTGCGGACGGCAGGGAGCTGAGGACAGGGCGCGAAACGCTCAAAGGGGTTACCGGCTACGATCTCAATGCCCTGATGACAGGTTCCGAGGGAACGCTTGGAGTGGTGGTTGAAGCGACACTGCGCCTCCGTCCGCTCCCGGTCGCTACTGCCACGGTTGCGGCATTCTTTCCGGACTTCGCCACGGCCGCTGCCGCAGCGTCGGCAGTCATCGCCGCGCGGATCCAGCCGTCCCTGCTGGAACTGATCGACGGGCAGACCCTCGAGGCCGTGGACATGGCACTCGGCACCGACTATCGGAGCCGTGGTGGAGCGTTCCTGCTTGCCCAGACCGACGGTTACGGAGCCTACCTCGAGCAGGACGTCCTCATCGAAGCCATTCGGCCCTTTGCCTCCTCCTACGAAAAAGCCGCAGACGCTGACGAGGCAGAGCGTCTGGTCATGGCCCGTCGCGAGGCGATCCCTTCCCTTGAGAAGTTGGGCCGGGTGTCCATCGGCGACATCGGGGTGCCCCGGGGACGGCTGGCTGAAGTGGCACTGGGCCTTGACGACATCTCAGCGAGGACCGGCGTGCGTATTTTCACAGTGGCCCACGCATCGGACGGCAACCTGCACCCGATGATCGTCCTGGATGAGGCGGACTCAGTCACTGAGGGGCCTGCGAAGGCTGCCCTGGGTGAGATGTTCCATCTCGCGAAACGCCTCGGTGGAACCCTCACCGGGGAACACGGCGTCGGGCTTCTCAAGCGGGACTGGCTTCTCCCCGAGTTGGGCGAGGTGTCGATGGACGTCCACCGGATCATCAAGGACGCACTCGACCCCGCTGGAATCCTGAACCCGGGCAAGGCCATCTGACCGGATAGCGGGCCCACGAATAAAAGCGGCATCCGGCGCAACGCCGGATGCCGCCCTTTATTGCGTGGAAGTCAGACGGAGTCCTTTTCCACCTCCCGCTCCGGTACAGCCGGCTTCTGGCGCATCATCCATCGTGCAAGGAGCGCCAGCACCGCAACCAGGACCACCAGCATGATGGTGCCGAGGTTCAGGCCGATGCCGTGGATGAAGACGAAGGCAACCGCTCCGGCAGTGAATGAGTAATAAATGGTGACGAGGACGGTCTTCCGCAGGAGGTCCCCCTCCCTGCCCAGCAGACCGACAGTGGCAGCCGCGGCGACGATGTTGTGGATCGCCACGGGGTTTCCGCCGGCACCGCCGACGGCCTGTGCGGCTACCACCTGCTCGGGGGGTACACCGATGGCATTGCCGGTCGAGAACTGGAACTGGGCGAAGGTGAGGTTGGAGACGGTATTGGAGCCCGCAACAAAAGCCCCGAGCGCTCCGATCCAGGGGGCGATCGCGGGCCAGGAACCGCCGGTCAGCGCCGCGGCCCCCTCGGCAAGCGTCACCGGCATGCTTGAAAGTCCTGAAGCGTTGAGTTCGGGGCCGGACTGGATCAGCACACGCACCAGCGGTACGGCGAAGAGCAGTGCGACGGCGGTGCCCGCCAACTGTCGACCAGAAATCTTCACTGTCTGGACGATCTGCGCACCGTTCATCCGGTGGAGCAGGTAAGCGAAGACCGAGGCGAGGATCAGCAGGAAGGCGGGAGAGTAGAAGGGCTGCACCGAGGTGGTGATGCCGGATCCCAGGATGTTCTCGAAGGGAATGGCGATGCCGGTGAGGAAGGTCTTCAGCGACGGGATCACCCGCGTGGCCACGAGCAGGACCGCCATCAGGACGTAGGGTGACCACGCACGGACGATGCTCATGTGGGTGGAGACGTCGGCCGCCTTGGCTGGCTCTATAGTGCCCATCCAGCGGTCGGACCACGAGGATCGCGGGCCGAAATCGAAGGTGTCCTTCGGCATGAGGAAACCCCTGCTCGAGGTGTACATCACCACCACGAGGCCGATCAGTCCACCGAAGAGCGACGGGAACTCCGGTCCGAGGAAGCGTGCCACGAGGACATAGGGGATGGTCATGGCCACTGAGGAGTACAGGGCGAATGGCCAGATCGCGAGGCCGTCGCGGAACCGACGCTCCGGACCGAAGAATCCTGTCAGCATGCACACCAGGATCAGCGGAATGAGCAGGCCCACGATCGCGTGGATCGCCGCGACCTGGAAACCGATGGAGGCGACGAACTCGGGCATGGTCAGTCCAAGGACGGAGATCCGTTCCGCGACGGCGGGATCTCCCCCGAGCCCGCCTCCGACGCCGACGATGATCGGGGTGCCGACGGCGCCGAAACTCACCGGCGTGCTCTGGATGATCAGGCCCACCATCACGGCCGCCATGGCAGGGAAACCCATCGCCAACAGCAGTGGCGCGACGACAGCGGCCGGCGTACCGAACCCTGATGCCCCCTCGATGAAGGAGCCGAAAAGCCAGCCGATGATGATCGCCTGCACTCGCCGGTCCGAGGAAATGTTGTCGAACCCGGCGCGGATGGTCGCCATCGCGCCACCGATCGTCAGGGTGGAAAGGAGCAACAGGGCTCCGAACACGATGTAGAGCAATGTCGCGGCGGTGATCAGGCCTTCGAGGGAGGCTGCGATGATTCCCGTGAAGTCCATTTGCCAGACGAGCAACGCGACGAGTACTGCGAGCACGTAACCCACGGGCATCGCGTACTTGGCGGGCCATCGAAACCCCGCGAGCAGGACGCCGACGACGAGGATCGGGGCCAACGCTAGGAGGCTGAGTACAGCAAGATTATCCAAAATCTGGTCCTCTCTGACCATATTCCGTATCGTGAAATAAACCTTTTGTTCAGTGGACGAAGCCTAGGATGGTCCAGCCGGAGCGGTCAACGGTTCTGAAGAAGCTCCGGAGAGCCGGTCGTTTTTTGCGGTGAACGGCGACTATGCGCGGAGCGTTCGGCCCGGGAGCGGCCCCTACCACTACCGGCCGAGAAGTGAACGCGGGGTTTTTGCAAATGCCCGCAGGTGTCGTACCCTCATGGCGTCAGGTGAATTTCACCAGTGCCCTCAAAAAGGGCAATATCGGACGCACTCCGTAGACACATATGGCAACCAAACCATCTGTATGTCCAGGAGTTTCCCGTGGCCCCCTTCACTGTTTCCTCATGCGTCGCCCGAGTTCTCGCCGACCACACCTCCGTCATTTTCGGCGTGATGGGCAACGGCAATGCCTACTTCCTCGACGCAGCAGAGGCCACCGGCATCACATTCACTGCCGTCCGTCACGAGGGCGGCTCCGTTCCGGCCGCTGACGCCTACTATCGCGTGTCCGGAAGACTCGCGGCGGCCAGCACCACCTACGGCCCCGGGTTCACCAACGTCGTCACGGGGCTGGCGGAAGCGGTCCAGGCGCAAGTTCCCGTTGTCCTGGTCACCGGTGACGCGCCGGCTGCAGGAAGGCGGACCTGGGACGTCGACCAGACCGCCATCGCCGCCGCAGTCGGCGCCCTCACCTTCACCGTGACCACCGAGAGCCCTGCCGCCATCACCCGCCGGGCCATCAGGCACGCGCTGGAGCACCGAACCGCCGTCGTCCTCGCCATCCCCTACGACGTCGCCACTTCCCCTGCACCGGAGGAACCGGTCCTTCCCCTACCCGCTCCCGCGGCGCCTGCACTGCCCGCCACCGAGGTCCTGACACACACCGCCGCACTGCTGACGGCGGCGAAACGGCCCCTCCTCCTGGCCGGACGCGGAGCCCACCTCGCGGGCGCCGGAGAAGAACTGCAACGCCTGGCGGACAAGCTGGGCGCACTCACCACCGGTACCGTCCTGGCCCGCAACCTCCTCCCCTCCCGGGGAGCGGACCTCGGAATCGCCGGTGGATTCGGTATGGAGGAGGCCGCGCACATCATGGCAGAGGCCGACGTCGTCCTGGTGGTCGGGGCCCGGCTGACCCAGTTCACGATGCGGTTCGGGGAGCTCATCAACGACTCCGCCCACGTCATCCAGATCGACACCGCCGAATCCGCCACCCACCCGCGCGTCGACAGCTTCCTGCACGGCGACGCCCTGGCAACAACGAGGACGCTGTCCCGGCTGCTTCCGGACCATCCTCCCGCTGTTAGTTGGCGTGCCACCTCCGTCCGGCGAGTAGCAGCGCTCCCCCCACGCCCCCTGGGCAACGAGGCGGCGCCCGACGGGCGGCTGGACCCGCGCTCCGTAGCGACAGCCCTGAATGACATCCTGCCCCGTGACCGGATCGTCGTCCAGGACGGCGGACACTTCATCGGCTGGGCCCCCATGTACTGGGAGGTAGCCGGCCCGCACGCACTGCACATGGTCGGTACCGCCTACCAGACCATCGGTCTCGGTCTTGCCAGCGCGGTGGGAGCCGCAGTGGCAGCGCCGACCGCCACGACAGTGCTGGTCACCGGCGACGGAGGGCTCCTCATGGCGCTGGCCGATCTCGAGTCCGTCGTACGCACAGTCCGCCGGGGCGTCATCGTGGTGTTCAACGACGCCGCGTATGGTGCCGAGATCCACCAGTACGGCGCTCAGGGCGTCACCCAGCAGCCCATGACCATTCCCGACGTCGACTTCGCAGGTATGGCCCGCTCCCTCGGGGCACACGGCGCGACCATCCGGACCATGGGCGACCTGGACATCCTCCGTGCGTGGCTCAACTCCGCAGCCGACGGCGTTTTCCTTGCAGACTGCCGCGTCAGCTCGACCGTCATGGCCCCGTACATGTCCGAAATCGTTGCGGCAAGCGCAAAGGCAAGGGCAGCTGCAAGGGAATTGGCCAGCGTCTGAACGAAGATGTGTACAACCAAGCGCAGGTAAGCAAAATAGTTCACACAACGAAGTGAGGAAAGCCCGTGCAGTTCCAC
Source organism: Arthrobacter sp. Br18 (assembly GCF_000520555.1). Classification (GTDB taxonomy): domain Bacteria; phylum Actinomycetota; class Actinomycetes; order Actinomycetales; family Micrococcaceae; genus Arthrobacter_D. The sequence continues at coordinate 66,477 of NZ_KI914849.1, forward strand.
CACCACGGTTACGTATCCGGTGACCCGCGAGTTCAGGCGGCAGCCGGCGTCGGTGTCGCCCGGCCCTCGGTGCTTCCCGATGAGGTCGACGTACTGATAGTCGGCACCGGGCCCGCCGGCATGCTGGCAGCCGCGCAACTGTCCCAGTTCCCCGGCATCACCACGCGGATCGTGGAGCGTCGGGGTGGGAGGCTCGCCATCGGCCAGGCCGACGGCATCCAGGCCCGGAGTGTGGAGACGTTCCAGGCCTTCGGTTTCGCCGAGCGGATCATCGCCGAGGCGTACCGGATCACCGAGATGGCGTTCTGGAAGCCGGACCCGAAAGACCCTTCGCGCATCGTCCGGACCGCCCGCACCGTGGACGACGCGACGGGCATCAGCGAGTTCCCGCACCTCATCGTCAACCAGGCCCGCGTGCTGGACTACTTCGCCGAGTTCATGGCGAACTCGCCCTCGCGTATGTCCCCCGACTACGGCCTGGAGTTCCGCAGCCTCGACATCGCCGACGAGGGAGAGTACCCCGTCACCGTGACGCTCCTCTCCACTGCCGGCCCGGACGAAGGCCGGGAGCGCGTTGTGCGTGCCAAGTACGTCGTCGGCGCGGACGGCGCCCGCAGCAGGGTGCGGGACGCGATCGGCTGCACGCTCGCCGGCGACTCGGCAAATCACGCCTGGGGCGTCATGGACGTCCTCGCCGTCACCGATTTCCCCGACATCCGCACGAAGTGCGCGATCCAGTCCGGTACGGGTGGCAGTATCCTGCTGATCCCGCGTGAGGGCGGCCATCTTTTCCGCATGTACGTCGACCTCGGAGAAGTCGATCCGAACAATAAAGGGGCCGTGCGCGGGACGACCATCGAGCAGATCATTGCCAAGGCCAACGCCATCCTCCACCCCTACACGCTCGAGGTGCGCAACGTCGCCTGGCACAGCGTGTACGAGGTGGGCCACCGCCTCACCGACCGGTTCGACGACCTCCTGCCGGAGGAACTCGGCATCCGCACGCCGCGCGTGTTCATCACCGGCGACGCCTGCCACACGCACAGCGCCAAGGCGGGCCAGGGCATGAACGTCTCCATGCAGGACGGCTTCAACCTGGGATGGAAACTTGGGCACGTGCTCGACGGACGCAGCCCCGAGAGCCTCCTCTCCACGTATTCTGCCGAGCGCCAGGTCATAGCGAAGGACCTCATCAGCTTCGACAAGGAGTGGTCAGCGCTCATGGCGAAGAAGCCCGAGGAATTCGAGAACCCCTCCGAGCTGGAGGACTTCTACGTCAGCACCGCCGAGTTCCCTGCAGGCTTTCGAACCCAGTACGCCCCCTCGATGCTCGTGAGCGAACCGGACCACCAGGACCTCGCGACGGGGTTCGCCATCGGCAAGAGATTCAAATCGGCGCCCGTCGTGCGGGTCTGCGACACTAACCCGCTGCAGCTCGGCCACCAGGCCACGGCGGACGGCCGGTGGCGGATCTACGTCTTCGCCGCCGCGACACTGCCCGACGCGACACTGCCCCACGCGACACTGCCCGACGCGACTCTGCCCGACAAGGGACAGCACGGTGCCCAGTCGCTCGTGGGGGACTTCGCCGCGTGGATCGCGAACTCGCCGGACTCGCCCCTGGCCGCGACGCCGTCGGGTGCCGACCGCGACGCATGGTTCGACGTCAAGGTGATCTACCAGCAGGAGCACACGAGCATCGACATCGGGGCGGTACCGGCTGCGTTCAAGCCGCAGGTGGGCCCGTTCCACCTCACCTACCTCGAGAACGTCTACGCCACGGACCCGGCCGCGGATATCTTCGAGCTGCGCGGGCTCGACCGGGGCGGCGTCGTCGTCGTGGTGCGACCGGACCAGTACGTGGCCAATGTGCTGCCGCTGAACGCGACGGCGGAACTCGCGGCGTTCTTCGCACCCCTCCTGCCGGCGCACCGGGGCGCAGCAATCCCACATGCTGCGCCGCCTGACGCGCGCTCCGCGGGCACGGACTTCGTCGGCAACCGGATGTAACCGGGAAGCCCGAGGAGCACAGGGGCCTCGCCCGACAGCGTGGTGATCGTATATGATTTTGTACTTGATAAGGAGCTAGTCTTGATCCAGGTCGATGGCGGTACTTTGGCAGCAGCCCGCAAGGTGATTGCCGTGCACATCAACTACCCCAGCCGTGCCGCCCAGCGTGGACGCACCCCGGCGCAGCCCTCCTACTTCCTGAAGCCTTCCTCCTCCCTTGCGCTGAGTGACTCCACTGTGGAGCGGCCGGCCGGATGCGAACTGCTGGGTTACGAGGGCGAGGTTGCCCTGATCATCGGCAAGCCCGCTCGCCGGGTCGGCGTCGAGGACGCCTGGAGCCACGTCGAATGGGTCACCGCCAGCAACGACCTCGGCGTCTACGACCTCCGCTACGCGGACAAGGGCTCCAATCTCCGGTCCAAGGGCGGCGACGGCTTCACCCCGGTGGGTCCGGGACTGATCGCAGCTGACGCCGTGGATCCCGCCGAGCTCCGGATCCGCACCTGGCACAACGGCGAACTGGTTCAGGACGACACCACGAAGGACCTGCTCTTCCCCTTCGCCCGCCTGGTGGCCGACCTCTCGCAGCTCCTCACCCTCGAGGAAGGAGATATCATCCTCACCGGCACCCCGGCCGGCGCCTCCGTGGCCAGGCCAGGCGACGTCCTCGAGGTCGAAGTCAGTGCCACGGGAAGCACCAGGGGCCACGAAGCGGGCGTCGTCGAATTCACCACCGGCCGACTGGTCACCCCGGTGGAGGAAGGCACGACGCCGTTCGCCGACTTCGGTGCCCGCCCCAGAACCGATGACCTGCAGCGGGAAGAGGCCTACGGTTCCCGCGAGGCCGCCGGGCTCGGCGCGGAGGCGGGCGCCGCCGTCGGGCATGGCCTGACCGCGGAGCTGAAGGCGAAGCTTGAAAGCGTCTGCACGGCAACGCTGTCCTCCCAGTTGCGCAAGCGCGGCCTGAACAACGTCAGTATCGACGGTCTCACGGCCACCCGGCCGGAAAGGCGCGTGGTGGGCCTGGCGCGGACGCTGCGCTTCGTACCCAACCGCGAGGACCTCTTCAAAACCCACGGCGGCGGCTTCAACGCCCAGAAGCGGGCCATCGATTCGGTTCGCGAGGGCGAGATCCTGGTGATGGAGGCCCGTGGCGAGAAGGGCACCGGCACCATCGGCGACATCCTGGCGCTGCGCGCCCAGGTTCGCGGTGCAGCGGCGATCATCACCGACGGCGGCGTCCGTGACTTTTCCGCCGTGTCCGCCCTGGACATGCCCACCTACTATTCGAACCCGCACCCCGCCGTCCTGGGCCGCCGCCACATCCCGTGGGACACGGACATCACCATCGCGTGCGGCGGCACCACCGTGCAGCCCGGCGATATCATCGTGGCCGACTCCGACGGCATCCTGGTGATCCCGCCGGCGATGGCCGACGAGCTCGCCGACGACGCCATCGCGCAGGAGCGTGAGGAAACCTTCATCGCGGAGATGGTGGAACAGGGTCACAGCGTGGACGGGCTCTACCCCTTGAACGCAGCCTGGCGCAGCAAGTATGAGGAGCGGGAGGCAGGGCGGACCCATGACTGAGACAGTGCTGACCGCCGGCAGTAAATCCGAGCAGGCGTACGCGGCGGTCAAGGCCAGGATCGTGGAGGGTGCCTATTCCCCCGGTTACCGGCTGGTACTGGGCAGCATCGCCAAGGACCTGGGTGTCAGCGTGGTGCCCGTCCGCGAGGCGATCCGGCGGCTCGAAGCCGAAGGACTGGTGAATTTCGAGCGGAACGTCGGTGCCACCGTCTCGGGGATCGATCCCACGGAGTACCTCTACACCATGCAGACCCTGAGCATCGTCGAGGGCGCCGCCACGGCGCTGTCGGCACCGCTGATCGGGAACTCGGACATTGCCAGGGCCCGTGCCGTGAACGAGGAGATGCGCGCCTGCCTGGAGCGCTTCGACCCGGTCCGGTTCGCCCGGCTGAACCAGGACTTCCACAGTGTGCTGTTCGAGCACTGTCCCAATCCGCACATCCTGGTTCTGGTGCACCGGGGCTGGAACCGCCTCGCCGCGCTCCGCTCCTCCACCTTCCGGTTCGTCCCCGGCCGCGCCCACGAGTCAGTGGCCGAACACGAAGCGCTGCTCCGGCTGCTGGAAACCGGCGCCGGAGCCGACGAGATCGAACATGCCGCCCGATCCCATCGCAGCGCGACGCTGGATGCGTACCTCGCCCAGGCCTCATCCACTCACCGGACTCCGAGCAGTATAGGAAGAGAACAATGACGTCACCTGCAGCAGAAATTCCCACCCACTACGTTCCGCAGGATCTGCCCACGCATATCCAGCACTACATCAACGGGAAATTCGTGGATTCAGTGGGAGGCCGGACGTTCGATGTCCTGGACCCGGTCTCCAACACGAACTACGCCACCGCCGCCGCCGGCCAGAAGGAGGACATCGACCTGGCCGTGGCCGCCGCCCGCGAGGCGTTCGTCCACGGCCCATGGCCGAGAATGAAGCCCCGCGAACGCGCCCGCATCCTCAACCGGATCGCCGACGCGGTCGAAGCCCAGGAGGAACGCCTTGCCGAACTGGAGACATTCGACACCGGCCTGCCCATCACGCAGGCCAGGGGACAGGCGCTCCGTGCCGCGGAGAACTTCCGGTTCTTCGCGGACCTGATCGTGGCCCAGTTCGACGACGCCATGAAGGTACCCGGTTCACAGATCAATTACGTCAACCGCAAACCGATCGGCGTCGCGGGTCTCATCACGCCGTGGAACACCCCGTTCATGCTCGAGTCCTGGAAGCTCGCCCCGGCTCTGGCCACCGGCAACACCGTCGTCCTCAAACCCGCCGAATTCACTCCCCTCTCCGCGTCACTGTGGGCACAGATCTTTCGGGACGCCGGCCTCCCCGATGGCGTCTTCAACCTGGTCAACGGCCTCGGGGAAGAAGCCGGCGACGCCCTCGTGAAGCACCCCGACGTACCGCTGATCTCCTTCACTGGCGAGACCACCACCGGACAGACGATCTTCCGGAACGCCGCCGCGAACCTCAAGGGCCTGTCCATGGAACTCGGCGGCAAGTCACCGTGCGTGGTGTTCGCCGACGCCGACCTGGACGCCGCCATCGATTCCTCACTTTTCGGCGTCTTCTCCCTCAACGGCGAGCGCTGCACCGCCGGTTCACGCATCCTCGTGGAACGGGCGATCTACGAGGAGTTCTGCGGGAAGTACACCGCCCGCGCCAGAAACATCATTGTCGGTGACCCGCACGACCCTCGGACCGAGGTCGGCGCGCTGGTCCACCCGGAGCACTACGCCAAGGTGGCCTCCTACGTCGAGATCGGCAAGTCCGAAGGCCGCCTGCTGGCCGGCGGCGGCCGGCCCGAGCACCTCCCCGAAGGCAACTACATCGCCCCCACCGTGTTCGCCGACGTCGCCCCCGGCGCCCGGATCTTCCAGGAAGAGATCTTCGGCCCCGTCGTGACCATCACGCCGTTCGAGGACGACGACGAGGCCCTGGCGCTGGCGAACAACACCCGGTACGGCCTCGCCGCCTACGTCTGGACGCAGAACCTGACCCGGGCGCACACCTTCTCGCAGAACGTCGAGGCCGGCATGGTGTGGCTCAACAGCCACAACGTCCGGGACCTCCGCACCCCCTTCGGCGGCGTGAAAGCCTCGGGCCTGGGCCACGAGGGCGGCTACCGGTCCATCGATTTCTACACCGACCAGCAGGCCGTGCACATCAGCCTCGGCGCCGTTCACATGCCTCGATTCGGCAGCGTCGAAGCCTCTGCCGCCAACGAGGGCTGAGCGGCTTATTCTCCTGGCTCACCTGCTCACAGAAGAGAGACTCCCATGACCGACCTCGTTCCCACCCCCACCGTCCCGGCCCCGGACATCGTGCGCTGCGCCTACATGGAGATCGTGGTCACGGACCTCGCCGCCTCCCGCGCGTTCTACGTCGACCTCCTGGGTCTGCACGTTACCGAGGAGGATGAGCACACCCTCTACCTGCGCTCCTTCGAGGAGTTCATCCACCACAATCTGGTCCTCCGCAAGGGACCTATTGCCGCGGTGGCCGCGTTCGCCTACCGGGTGAGGACGCCGGCCGACGTCGACGCCGCCGAAGCCTACTACCAGGAGCTCGGGTGCCGCACCGAACGCCGTCGGGAAGGGTTCACCCAAGGCATCGGTGACTCCGTCCGGGTCGAGGACCCGCTGGGCTTTCCGTACGAGTTCTTCTACGAGGCGGAACACGTGGAGCGCCTCACCCAGCGTTACGACCTCTACTCCGCGGGCGAACTGGTCCGTCTCGACCATTTCAACCAGGTGACCCCGGACGTCCCGCGCGGCCGGGCGTACCTCGAGGATCTCGGCTTCCGCGTTTCCGAGGACATCCAGGATTCCGACGGCATCACCTATGCAGTCTGGATGCACCGCAAGCAGACGGTGCACGATACTGCGCTGACCGGCGGCAACGGACCGCGCATGCACCACGTCGCGTTCGCCACCCACGAGAAGCACAACATCATCCAGATCTGCGACAAGATGGGGGCCCTGCGTATCTCGGACCGGATCGAACGCGGGCCCGGCCGCCACGGTGTTTCCAACGCGTTCTATCTCTACATCCTGGATCCCGACGGACACCGTATCGAGATCTACACCCAGGACTACTACACGGGTGACCCGGACAATCCCACCGTCACCTGGGACGTCCACGACAACCAGCGCCGCGACTGGTGGGGCAACGCCGTCGTACCCTCCTGGTACACCGAAGCCTCGCTCGTCCTGGATCTGGACGGACATCCGCAGCCCGTCTTCGAACGCACGGACAGCAGCGAAATGGCCGTCACGGTGGGTGCCGACGGCTTCTCCTACACCCGTAAGGAAGGCGCTGAGGCGGCAGGCTTCAAGCTCGGCGCCCAGCTCTGAACCGCTCTTCGCGTTGCCGGTCCCGCCCCCCGCAGCTGCGGGACCGGCAACAGAGGTCCCCTGAGTTGCCCGAACACTTGAGGAGTACTTGAATGCTTGACCCCGCGACAATTGAGGCTATCGCCGATGAACTGCTGGAGGCCGCCCGCACCCGTACTCCGGTACCGCTGCTCACCGCCCGCTACCCGGGAATGACGGTGGAGGATTCCTACGCCGTCCAGCGGCTGTGGCGGCAGCGCCACGAGGACGCGGGACGAGAGCTCGTCGGGCGGAAAATCGGCCTCACTTCCAGAGCGATGCAACAGGCCACCGGCATCACCGAACCGGACTACGGCGCTATCTTCGACGACATGGTGCTGGAGACCGGATGTTCGGTGGCCTGGGACCGGTATACCCATCCACGGGTGGAGGTGGAACTGGCCTTCGTGCTGAAGCAGGACCTCGCCGGCCCCGGCTGCACGCTCTTCGACGTCCTCAACGCCACGGACTACGTGGTTCCCGCGCTCGAGATCCTCGATTCCCGCATCGAGATGGAGGGCAGGACCATCGTGGACACCATCGCGGACAACGCCGCCATGGGCGCCATGGTGGTCGGCGGCAATCCTGTCCGCCCGGACGCCGTCGACCTGCGCTGGGTCTCGGCCATCCTCTACAGGAACCAGACCGTGGAGGAGACCGGGGTGGCCGCCGGGGTCCTCGACCATCCGGCCGCCGGTGTGTACTGGCTCGCGAACAAGATCGCTGCCCACGGCGATGGCATGAAGGCAGGCGACATCATCCTCGCCGGATCCTTCACCCGCCCGCTCTGGGTCTCCAGGGGCGATACCATCCACGCCGACTACGGACCACTGGGAGCCATCACATGCCGCTTCGAGTAGAACCGGAGGCCACCTTCCGTTCCGCCCTCGCTGCGGCCGATCGGCCGCTTGCAGGGATGTGGGTATGCTCCGGCAGTCCCCTGGTCGCCGAACTCTGCGCGGGATCCGGTCTGGACTGGCTCCTGATCGACGCCGAGCACAGCCCCAACGGGCTCGAGTCCATCCTCTCCCAGCTGCAGGCCGTGCATGGCTACCCCGTCCAGGTCCTGGTGCGGCCGCCGGTCAATGACACAGTGGTCATCAAGCAGTACCTCGACCTGGGTGTGCAGAACCTGCTGGTGCCCATGGTCAATTCGGTGGCCGATGCGGAAGCCGCCGTCGCTGCCACCCGGTATCCGCCCGAAGGCGTGCGCGGAGTCGGCTCGGCTCTGGCCCGGGCCGCACGATGGAACCGGATCCCCGACTATCTGGCCCGGGCCGCCGAAACGGTGAGCGTGACCGTGCAGATCGAGTCGACGATGGCTGTTGAAGCCGTGGAGGACATCCTGGCCGTCGAGGGGGTGGACGCGATTTTCGTCGGCCCCTCCGATCTCGCTGCCTCCCTGGGCCTGCTGGGCCAGCAGGAACACCCCGACGTGCGCGCCGCCGTCGAGCACTGCATCGCCGCAGCGTCCGCCGCGGGCAAGCCAGCCGGCGTCAACGCCTTCAGCGAGACGACGGCGCGGCACTACCTGACCGCCGGTGTCTCCTTCGTGCTCGTAGGGGCGGATGTTGCCCTGCTGGCTCGCGGCTCCGAGGAACTGGCGGACAGGTACATCCCGTCCGCCGGTCCTGCCGGCCCTGCCGGTCCCACAGCTTCCACTTCTGCCGGTCCTGCCGGTCCCAGTGGCGAGAGTTACTGACTGAACGGCCTTCTACGTCAGGAAGCCAGCCTGGCAAGGAGCTCGTCGAGCCGCTCATTGCCCTCGTTCACGCCCCCTTCCATTCCGCTCTGAACCATGCCGTCGCGCGCCCCCACCGAAGGGTAGACGGAGTGTCCTGAACAACGCGTGCGACCGTTGCCCAGGTCCTCGAAGGTCACGGTCTCTATGCTGACCTGCCCCGGTGCGCCGGCGAACTCGAAGGTCTGGGTGATCGATTCCGGCTCCTGCACCGAATGGAACACGCCGCGGAAGGCGTAGCCCGTCCCGTCGTCGTCGCGATGGACGTAGGACCACGAACCGCCGTCGCGCGCGTCGTACTCCCCCAGTTCCATGACCAGTCGCCGTGGCCCGAGCCACTGGACCACGAGTTCCGGGTCGGTATAGGCGCGGAAGACCAGCTCCCGCGGTGCGTCGTGCTCGCGGATGATGTCGATATACGGTTGCCCCGGGAGGGCCGTGATGGTGGTGGGGTTGCTCATGGTTCCTTCTCCTTGAGATTTTCGAGAACGGTGTCGAGGCGCCGAAACTGCTGCTCGGCGACCAGGCGCTGCCTGTCGATCCAGCCGGTCACTGCCTCAAGTGCCGCGGGGTCGAGGTGGCACGGACGGCGCTGGCCGTCTCGTGTGCGCGTGATCAGGCGTGCCTGCTCCAGAACCTGGAGGTGTTTCGACACGGCCTGCTTGGTGATGGGAAAGGGCTCAGCGAGCTCATTCACCGTCGCGGGGCTGCGGGACAGCCTGGCGATCAGCGCTCTCCGGACAGGATCGGCGAGCGCAGCGAAAGCGGCATTCAGTTGTTCGTCCGTCCACTTCGGTACCACAATAATCAACCCTTAACTTGATCAACCGATGGGTTGATTACTCAAGAATAGAACCGTCCGAACTGCTGGTCAAGAGGCGTGCACGACCGCCGGCACGGGAGATGCTGTCCGGGGGAATTCCGCTGCTGTCAACGGTGGTCACAGCCTTTTCTGACGGGTACTGCAGAACTAGCGTTGGAGTATCCGGCGGCGGGAGCGGGAACGATCAGGGACAGTGCGACCGTTCCAGCCGCCGGACGGCAGTGGATGCCGTCGAGGCATCACCCGGACGTCGGCCGGAGACCGATCACCGTACTACCCAAGGAGGTTGTGGGGCATGGGGAAACTCGAGGGCAAGGCGGCCGTCATCACCGGCGGTGACAGCGGCATCGGACGCGCCGTGGCCATCGCCTTCGCCCGCGAGGGCGCCGATGTCCTCATCTCGTACCTCAGCGAGGACGAGGATGCGAAGGAAACCGCGCGGTACGTCGAGGAAGCCGGCCGGCGGGCCATCATGATGGCCGGCGACCTCTCGGAGGCGGACCACTGCCGGGCGATTATCGACCGTGCAGTGCAGGAGTTCGGCAAGGTCGACGTCCTGGTGAGTAATGCCGCCTACCAGATGAACCACCAGTCCCTCGATGAGATCTCGGACGAGGAATGGGACTACACCTTTCGGGTGAACATCGGCGCCATGTTCCGCCTGGTGAAGGCCGCAGCGCCGCACATGGCTCCGGGGTCGTCGATCATCGGCAGTTCCTCGGTGAACTCGGATATGCCGAGCCCCACGCTCGCTCCCTACGCGGCGACCAAGGCCGCGATCGCGAATTTCTCGGCAAGTCTGGCTCAGATGCTGGGCGAGAAGGGCATTCGGGTGAACAGCGTGGCACCGGGCCCCATCTGGACCCCGCTGATACCGGCCACGATGCCGGAGGAGAAAGTGGAAGCCTTCGGCGACGACGTCCCCCTGGGGAGGGCCGGTCAGCCTGCCGAGCTGGCCCCGATCTACGTCCTGCTCGCCTCCGACGACGGCAACTACATGTCGGGCTCCCGCATTGCAGTCACCGGTGGTCGGCCCATCCTGTAGGTCCGCCGATCCTGGGAATACGCCCGGCGGGCTGCTTTTCCGCCGGGCGCATGGTTGAGTGTCCTTGGACTCACCGGACAGGACAGGACCCCCATGCTCAATGCGCTGCGCACCGCCGTCGATGATCCAGCGCGGATCAGCGTCCGGGCCATCGACCGCCATGCCCAGGCCCATGATGCCTCGCACTTCCTGCTGATCCCCCGCGCTGTGGCCACTCCCCGCACCGCCGCCGAGGTGGGCCGGCTGCTGCAGGTCAGCGCGACCCAGGGCGTGCCCCTCACGCTGCGCTCCGGTGGAACCAGCCTCAGCGGACAGGCCGGAACCGACGGCATCCTGGTCGATGTGCGCAAACACTTCCGCGACATCGAGGTGCTCGACGGCGGTGCCCGCGTCCGGGTGCAGCCCGGGGTGACGGTGCGGATGCTCAATGCCCGCCTCACACGGTACGGGCGGAAGTTCGGGCCCGATCCCGCGAGCGAGGCGGCCTGCACCATCGGTGGAGTGGTGGCCAATAACTCCTCGGGCATGCACTGCGGCACCGTGGACAACGCCTACCGCACCCTCGAATCGCTCACACTGGTGCTGCCCAGCGGAACCGTCGTCGATACCGGTGCGGACGACGCCGACGAGCGCCTCCGCGTTCTCGAACCCGCCCTGCATGAGGGCCTGGCCCGCCTGGCCGCGCGCGTCCGGGCCGAGACCTCGTCGGTGGCAACCATCACCCGGCTGTTCTCACGAAAGAACACCATGGGTTACGGCCTCAATGCGCTGCTGGACTTCGACAGGCCGGTGGACATGCTGGCCCATCTGGCGGTCGGCAGCGAAGGAACGCTCGGGTTCGTTGCCGAGGCGATCTTCCGGACGGTCCCGGTGCATCCATATACGGCAACGGGCTTGCTCGTCTTTCCGACCCTGCAGGCAGCCAACGAGGCGCTGCCGGCGCTGGTGGGGACGCAGGCGGCGACGGCAGAGCTGATGGACGCGCTGTCCCTGAAGGTGGGCCAATCGATTCCCGGAACACCCGGCGTCGTGCGCGACCTGCAGGTCCGGGACCACGCAGCACTCCTCGTCGAATACTCAGCCGATTCCGCCGGCGAGCTGGAGGAGCGCCAGGCCGCCGGCACGGCGGTGCTGGCCGGCCTCGGACTCAGTTCCCCCGCGAACTTCACCACCGACGCCTCCGAACGGGCGCAGCTCTGGCACCTGCGGAAAGGCCTCTACGCCTCGGTGGCGGGAGCCCGGCCACCCGGAACGACGGCGCTGCTCGAGGACGTCGTCGTCCCCGTTCCGTCCCTCGCGCGCACCTGCGTCGAGCTCGATCGGCTCTTCGACCGGTACGACTACAGCAACTGCGTGATCTTCGGCCACGCCAAGGACGGCAACATCCACTTCCTGCTCACGGACCGCTTCGAATCCGAATCGGAACTCGGGCGGTACAGCGCCTTCACCGAGGATCTGGTGGACCTGGTGCTCGGGGAAGGTGGCTCCCTCAAGGCGGAACACGGCACCGGGCGGGTGATGGCACCCTTTGTCCGTCGCCAGTACGGGAACGAACTCTACGAGGTCATGCGCGAGCTCAAGCTGCTCTTCGACCCCGCAGGCATGCTCAATCCCGGGGTCATCCTGAATGAGGACCCCCTCGCCCACCTCCGGCACATCAAGACGGCACCCGCCGTCGCGGAGGAGGTGGACCGGTGCGTGTCCTGCGGCTACTGCGAGCCGGTGTGCCCCAGCAAGGACATCACGCTCACGCCGCGCCAGCGCATCGTCACCCTGCGGGCCATGGAGCAGGCACGGTTCGACGGCGACACCGACCTCCTCGCGGAGCTCGAGAAGGACTACGACTACGAATCCGTGCAGACCTGCGCGGTGGACGGCATGTGCCAGACCGCCTGCCCCGTCGACATCAACACCGGCTCCCTCGTGAAGCGGCTCCGTGAGGAAAGCACAGGGCCGGTGGCGAACGCAGTGTGGAAGGCCGCCTCCGGCCATTGGTCGTCGGTGACGAAGGGGGCGGGTGCCGCCCTGACGCTGACCGCGAAGCTGCCGCCCGCCGTCGTGCGCCGCCCTAACGGGGTGGCGCGGGCCCTGCTCGGAGCCGACACCGTGCCGCTGTACACGGCGGACCTTCCTGCAGGAGGCCCGTCGAGGAGCCGCCCGGTACCGTCACCGGGAGTGCCGCCGGCAGACGCTGTCTATTTCCCGGCGTGCGTTCAGACGATGTTCGGGCCCGCAGCCGGGCCCGCCGACGCCGGCATCGGCGTACAGGCCAGTTTCGAGAAACTCTGCAGCAGGGCAGGGCTCACCCTCCGGGTGCCGGAGGACATCGACGGGCTCTGCTGCGGTACGCCCTGGTCCTCAAAGGGCCTGGCCTCGGGCCTGGAGTCGATGCGCGCCCGGACGCTTGCAGCGCTGCGGGAGGCAACCGACGACGGCGAACTCGCCATCGTGTGCGACGCCTCGTCCTGCACCGAAGGGCTTCTGTCGTTGATCGGCGCTGAGACCCGCGCGCCGGGCCGGCGGCCGCTGAGGGTGGTCGACGCCGTGCAGTTCACGGCCGAGCGGATCCTGCCGGTGCTGGGAGGCTCCGCCAAACTTGAATCACTGGCGCTGCACCCGACGTGCTCGTCCACGCGCCTCGGCCTGAATTCCGCACTCCAGGCCGTGGCCGGCAGGGTGGCCGAGCAGGTGGGGATTCCGGAGAACTGGGGCTGCTGTGCGTTTGCGGGTGACCGCGGAATGCTGCATCCCGAGCTCACCGCCTCCGCCACGCAGCAGCAGTCCGTCGAGGTCCTCGCGATGGGGGCGGAGGCCCATGCCTCCTGCAATCGGACCTGCGAACTCGGAATGACGCGCGCTACCGGTCAGCAGTACCGCCACGTTCTGGAATTGCTGGAGGAGCAGACGCGGGCCGGAACTCCCTCGGCACGGACCCGGTCGGCCGGGACCTGAACGGGTAACTCCGCAGGTCCCCGACGACCTCGGTGCGCACAGCCGGCCTAGAGATCCCGCGCATACCGCTCCACGAAGCTGCGGAGGATCCGGGAGGGCTCCCCGACACGGCTGGCCCTCGCCCGTTCCATGTAGGCGTCGGCCTGCTCGGGCGGAAAGTAGCCGGCGTTGCGGTAGATGTCGATGCGCCCCACCAGCGCGTCCGCGTCGAGTTCAGGATGAAACTGCGTGGCGTAGAGGTTCTGCTTCACCCGGAACATCTGGACCGGGCACGTGCCCGACGACGCCAGCAGGACGGCGCCGGCCGGAAGCGTCGTGCAGGCCTCCTTGTGGCCGACGAACGCGTCGAACTGCGGCGGAAGCCCAGCGAGCAGGGGATCGGCGGCGCCGTCGTGGGTCAGGGAGATCTCGATGGCGCCGATGGGTTCGGAATAGGTGCGGTCGATGACGGCGCCCTGGTGCCGGCCGAGGGTGCCCACCCCGTAGCAGGCTCCGAAGAAGGGGAAGTCGGCGGCCACCACGCGATGCAGGAGGTCGTTGAGTTCGCCCTCCACCCGGCGCTGGTTGGTCGATTTCTCCGTTTCGGGATCCGAGGAGTTGAAGGGGCTGCCGCCGAGGAAGATCCCGGAGTACCGGGCCAGGTCGATTCCCGGCAGCGGGCCCGCCTCGACCCGGACACGGTGGAGCTCATGCGGCTCGAGGCCTCCGAAGCGCAGGAAGCTCGAATATTCGCCGTCGGCTGCGGCGTCCTCAGCGCGGGTTGCCAGCAGGAGAAACGGTTTCACCCCTCCGATGCTACTGGGCACGCCCCGCCCCCATTGACAGGCCGCCCCCTGATCCAAGCACCTATGGTTGCCTTCCGCGCGGCGAAGCCGCCATAGGTGCTTGGATCAGGGTGGGGTTCAGCGGAATCGGCAGCGGAATCGGCGGAATCACACCCCGAAGGAACCACCGCCACCGAATAAACCTTGCGGACACCTGCGCCGCCCTGTTAGTCCTGAACTACGAGGCGAAGTTGTTTCAAGCGTGCGCCACCGGTTTTCGCTGCTGGCCCGGAAAAGGAAGTGCGCCATGGCCAAGAAAAACCCCTCCGTCAAGGAACCTGACGAGAAAGACATTCAGGTCGAGGACGAGCCCAAGGATTGGGCGGCAGGACTGCCGGGCGTCTATTACTCGATGAAGCCGGCGATCGAGCACATGGGCATCGACCGCACGCGGAAGACCGTGCTCGCCATGAACCAGAAGCACGGCTTCGACTGCCCGAGCTGCGCCTGGCCCGATCCGGACAAGCGGAAGGCTTTCGAGTTCTGCGAGAACGGTGCGAAGGCAGTGACCTGGGAGGCAACCCCGGTAGTCATCCGGTCGGAGTTCTGGGCCGAGCACTCCATCACCGAGCTGAAGGAGCGCACCGAGTACTGGCTCGGCATGCAGGGCAGGCTGACCGAACCCGTCTACAAGCCGGCAGGCGA
>NZ_AZSA01000318.1 GCF_000520555.1 Arthrobacter sp. Br18
CCGGGGTTGTTGTTCCCGCCACCGTTGTCGGTGCCGGGGTTGTTGCTTCCGCCACCGTTGTCGGTGCCGGTCGGACAGGTACCGTTTGCCGGACTCACGATGTCTCCGGCGTGGTCCCCGTGACCGTTGAGTCCGTTTGTGCTGATTTCGATTAGCACGTAGGGGTTTGTAGCAGAGCCCGTCTCGTGACAGATCAGGACTTTTTGGTTGCCATTACCGGAGTTCCCGTTACCAGGTGTCTCGTTATCGGGTGTCCCACCACCGTTACCAGGTGTCCCACCACCGTTGTCAGGTGTCTCGTTATCGGGTGTCCCACCACCGTTGTCAGTGCCGGCCGGACAGGTACCGTTTGCCGAACTCACGATGTCCCCGGCGTGGTTCCCGTGACCGTTGAGCCCGTTAGTGCTGATTTCGATCAGCACGTAAGGGCTTGTGGCAGAGCCCGTCGCGTGACAAATGAAGACTTTTTCGTTGCCGTTGCCGGGCGTGCCGTTACCGGGGTCGGGAA
>NZ_KI914850.1:0-31571 GCF_000520555.1 Arthrobacter sp. Br18
AAGCCGCAGGTCGCCCTGTACGAGAGGCACGGCTCGCGGGGGATCGCGGTCCTCGAGACGGTGCTGGCGCGTGCCGCCGAGCAGGGCACGCTCACCATCGCCGACGCCAAGCGTGGCGACATCGGCTCCACCATGACGGCGTACGCCGAGGCGTGGCTCGCCGAGGGATCGCCGCTCGCCGCGGACGCGGTGACACTCAACCCCTACCTGGGGTTCGAGTCCCTGCGCCCGGCCCTCGACCTCGCCCGCTCCACCGGACGCGGTACCTTCATCCTTGCGCTCACGTCCAACCCCGAGGGCGCGTCGGTGCAGCACGTCGGCGGAGCCGCGTCGGTGGCCCTTGCGGTCACCCGGGCGGCGGCGGCGGAGAATGCCGTCCTTCCGGGAAACCGTGCTGTTCCGGGTTCCCGAAGGGTGCCCGGTTCGGTGGGACTCGTGGTGGGAGCGACGGCAGGCTCCGCCGTGGACTTCCTCGGCCTGGACCTCGTCGCCCTGAACGGCCCGATCCTGGCCCCCGGCGTCGGTGCACAAGGAGCCGGCGCCCGCGACCTCGCCGCTACTTTCGGCGCGGCGCTCCCCCTGGTGGTGCCGACGTCGAGCCGTGCTGTACTGGCCGCGGGCCCCTCGGCCACTGCACTGCGGTCCGCTGCCAGGGACGCCGCGCGGGAGCTCGAAACCCTGCCGGCTGCAGATTGATTTGGGAAACCCGAACCGATAGGTTCAGTCCAGGCCCATTCCACCCGACCAGCGGTCCTGCGGTGCCCACCGGAGATCCGCGTAGTGCAGGGAGCACCCGTGACCCTCAAGCCCCTCACCGACTCCGAACGGTTGCAGGCACGGGAGAAGGCGGCCGCGGCACGTGCCGTGCGGGCGGAACTCAAACTGCGGCTCAAAACGGGTAAAGTGACAGTCGCGGAGGTCATCGCCAGCAGTTCCGGTGACGACGCCGTCGGGCGCCTGAAGGTCCTCGACCTCCTCAAGGCACTGCCCGGGGTGGGCGACGTGCGTGCCGTGGCCATCATGAACGACGTCGGGATCGCCGCGACACGCCGCGTGCGCGGGCTCGGCATCCACCAGCGCAAAGCGCTGGTCAACCATCTCGACCAACAGCATCCTGGCCCGGCCAGTAAGTAAGGAACTTTTCGTGACGCAGCCACGACTGACAGTCCTGGCCGGCCCGACGGCCGTCGGTAAGGGAACAGTGTCCACCTACATCCGGGACACCTATCCGGAGGTGTGGCTTTCGGTGTCGGCCACCACCCGGCCGCCACGGCCCGGCGAAGTGGACGGGCTGCACTACTTCTTCGTGTCGGCGGAGGAGTTCGACGCCCTCGCAAGGGACGGCCAGCTCCTCGAGTGGGCGGTCGTCCACGGCCGCAACCGCTACGGGACATTGCGGCGCACCGTGCAGGAGGCCATGGACGAGGGCAGGGCCGTTCTTCTGGAGATCGATCTGCAGGGCGCGCGGCAGGTCAAGGAGAGCATGCCCGAGGCGAATTTCGTCTTCCTCGCACCGCCGACCTGGGATGAAATGGTCCGCCGACTCGTGGGCCGGGGCACCGAAACGCCCGATGAACAACGCCGGCGTCTGGAAACCGCTAAACTGGAACTTGCCGCCGAACCTGAATTCGACCACACCGTGGTCAACGACAGTGTCGAGCATGCGGCGGACGAGCTCGTTTCATTGATGGGACTACGCCCTCACCAGCGTTGAAGCGCAGGTCAGAGGCGGGTAACAGCTATTTTTTGGAGATTTTGTGTCAACTCAGCCTGAAGGCATCATCAACCCGTCGATCGACTCGCTCCTTGAGGTTTCCGACTCGAAGTATGCCCTGGTGATTTACGGTGCAAAGCGCGCGCGCCAGATCAACGCCTACTACTCTCAGCTGCACGAGGGCCTGTTCGAGTACGTCGGCCCCCTCGTGGACACCAGGCTGAACGAAAAGCCCCTGTCGATCGCGCTGCGCGAAATCAACGAGGGCATGCTCGTCTCGGCACCCCTGGATCCGGCGGAGTAGAACCGGCGAAGCAGAACCGGCAGCAGGGACGCCAGTGCGGATAGTCCTCGGCGTTGGAGGAGGGATCGCGGCCTACAAGGTTGCGTCCCTCCTCCGTTTGCTCACCGAGGCGGGCCACTGCGTGAACGTCATCCCGACGGAGGCGGCAACCCGCTTCGTCGGGACCGCCACGTGGGAGGCGCTCTCCGGCAACCCGGTCAGCAACAGCGTGTGGGACGACGTCGACAGGGTCAACCACGTGCGTCTCGGCCAGGAAGCCGAGCTCATCATCATCGCCCCCGCGACCGCCGACGTGCTGGCGCGTGCTGCCGCAGGGCTTGCGAACGACCTGCTCACCGGCACCCTGCTGATGGCCACCGGCCCGGTATTCTTCGCCCCGGCGATGCACACGGAGATGTGGCGCCACCCGGCAACCCAGGCGAACGTCGCGATGCTGCGGTCCCGCGGCGTAACGGTGATGGAACCGGCGTCGGGCCGGCTGACCGGCGCCGATTCAGGCCCCGGGCGGCTCCCCGAACCAGCCGAAATTCTCGCCGCGGCGCTGAAGGCCTACGACGTCGCGCAGGTTCCGATCGGCGGTGAACTCGCAGGGCGGACCGTGACGGTCACTGCGGGCGGCACCCAGGAACCGCTCGACCCGGTACGGTTCCTCGGCAACCGGTCCTCCGGAAAGCAGGGGATCGCACTGGCCCAGGCAGCCGCCGCTGCCGGCGCGCATGTGCACCTGATCGCCGCCCACCTTGAGGTACCGGTGCCCGCGGGCCTGCAGGTGACCCGTGCGGGAACCGCACGTGAGCTGAGGTCCGCAGTGCTAGCGGCGCTGCCAACCTCCGACATCCTGATCATGGCCGCGGCAGTCGCCGACTTCCGGCCGGCCGAGGTGACGGGGACGAAAATCAAGAAGAACGACGACGGCGCCGACCCCGTCATCACCCTGATCCGGAATCCTGACATCCTGCGGGAAGCAGTTGAGCTGCGCCGGACCGGCGGAGGGCCTGGCGTCATCGTGGGATTCGCTGCCGAGACCGGTGATGCGGACGGGGATCCCCTGACCCACGCCCGCGCCAAGCTGCTGCGGAAGGGCTGCGACCTCCTGGTGCTCAACGACGTCGGGCAGGGCCGGGTGTTCGGGAAGGACGAAACGGCCGTCACGATCCTCGGTGCCGACGGCAGCGAGCCGGTGACGGTGAGCGGGTCGAAGCGCGAGGTTGCCGACGCCGTCGTGACGCGGGTGGCGGAGGCCCTCGCCGGGTGAGCCCGCCGCCGTAACAGTCGGCTGCGGTGCGCATCGCCGCCTGGAACCGATCCCGCAAGCAAGTAGAGTGGGCACGTGAATCCAGCGACGCCCAAAACCCCCGCCCTGCGGCTTTTCACCTCCGAATCCGTGACCGAGGGCCACCCCGACAAGATCTGCGACCAGATCAGTGACGCCATCCTCGACGGGCTGCTGAAGCAGGACCCCGACTCCCGTGTTGCCGTCGAGACCCTCGTCACCACCGGACTCGTCCATGTGGCGGGCGAGGTGACCACGGAGGCCTATGTCGAGATCCCGGAAATCGTCCGGCAGACCATCCTGGGGATCGGCTACGATTCCTCCGCCAACGGATTCGACGGCGCGCGCTGCGGAGTGTCGGTCTCGATCGGCCAGCAATCCCCGGAAATCGCGTCGGGTGTCTTCACATCGCTCGAGACCCGCGAGGGCACCGGAGCCGACCCGTACGACGCCCAGGGCGCGGGGGACCAGGGCATCATGTTCGGGTACGCCAGCGACGAGACGTCCGTCCTGATGCCCACTCCCATCTGGCTGTCACACCGCCTGTCCGAGCGGCTCACCGCCGTGCGGAAGAACGGCACCCTGCCGTACCTGCGTCCCGACGGAAAGACCCAGGTCACCATCGGCTACGACGGCGACATCCCCGTGTCGGTCGACTCGATCGTCATCTCCTCCCAGCACGCGGCAGGAGTCCCCCTCGGGCAGCTGCGTGCGGATCTGGTCACCCACGTCATCGAACCCGTCCTGCGAACCACCGAGCTCGACACCTCAACGGTGCGGCACATCCTCAACCCCGGCGGTGAATTCGTGATCGGCGGTCCCGTCGGGGATGCGGGCCTCACCGGCCGGAAAATCATCGTGGACACCTACGGCGGGATGGCACGCCACGGCGGCGGCGCCTTCAGCGGCAAGGATCCCTCGAAGGTGGACCGGTCGGCCGCATACGCCATGCGCTGGGTAGCGAAGAACGTGGTGGCAGCCGGGCTCGCCCGCCGCGCGGAGATCCAGATCGCCTATGCGATCGGCATGGCCCAGCCCGTGGGAATCTATGTGGAGACCTTCGGCACCGAGACGGTGGATCCCGTGGCGATCGGCACCGCGGTCCGGGAGCTGTTCGACCTTCGTCCCCTCGGCATCATCAACGCGCTCGATCTCAAGCGGCCGATCTATCAGAAGACGGCGGCGCACGGACACTTCGGGCGCGAGGACGAGGGGTTCAACTGGGAGCTGACCGACCGTGTCGACAAGCTCCGGAGCTACTTCAACGCTTGACCGGCCGGCCGTTGCGGAGCATCCAGTGAGCACCCCATGAGCGGCACCGCCGACGCCGGAGGGCTGCAGCTGTCCCTGCTGCACGGTTTCGGGACTCCGAAACTTCCGCGGGGTGTGCCCGGTGCAGCGGCGAACGATCCGATCGCGCAGGTCATCCTCGACTCGCCGCTCCCGCACCTGGACCGGCTGTTCGACTACTTCGTCCCGGCGGACCTGGACGCCGCCGCGCAGCCCGGTGTGCGCGTCAAGGTGCGCTTCGCGGGGCGGGAGCACACGGGGTACGTGGCGCACCGGTGCGCTGACTCGTCCACCAGTGCCACCCTGCACCCGCTGGGCGCGGTGGTATCCGGTCAGCCGGTCCTGACTCCTGAAATCCTCTCGCTGGCGCGAGCCGTTGCCGCGCGCTCCGCGGGGATGGTCAGTGACGTCCTGCGTCTGGCTCTCCCGCCGCGGGCCGCCCGGGTCGACCAGGAGTTCGGCCCCGACACAGCAGCCGACGGCGGCAGTGCCGCACCCGGTGCAGGGACGGTACCGCAGGCTCCCGGGCCTGGGTCGGGCAGCTTTCCCCGCTATGAGAACGGCGCGGCGTTCCTCCTGCACCTGGCCGCGGGGGAGTCACCGCGCGCGGTCCTCACGTCGGTAGGCGGGTACGGGCCGCGCGCCTGGCCGGAAGAACTGGCCGACGCCGTCGCCGCGGCGGTGTCCTCCGGCCGCGGCGCCGTCGTCGTCGTTCCGGACCAGCGCGACCTCGCCCGCGTGGAAGCGGCGCTCGTGGCACGCCTCGGGTCGGACTCGGTGGCACGGCTCACCGGCGAGGACGGCCCGACGCCGCGCTACCGCAACTTCCTGAGGCTGCTCCACGGGCAGGCGCGCGTGGCGGTCGGCACACGGTCCGCGGCCTACGCCCCCGTGCGGGATCTCGGCCTCATCTGCCTGTGGGACGACGGCGACGATCTCCACCTCGAGCAGCGCGCCCCCTACCACCACGTGCGCGACGTGGTGCTGCTGCGTGCTGAACAGGAAAATGCGGCAGTGCTCCTGGCCTCCGTGGCGCGCAGCACGGAGGCTCACCGGCTGGTCGATGCAGGGTGGGCGAGATCCATCCACCCCGGACGCCCGGAGGTACGGCGCAGCACCCCGCGCGTGCAGCACGCCACCGACGCCTTCCAGGTGGAGCGGGACCCCCTCGCCGCGCAGGCCCGCATCCCCCACGCCGCGTGGAAGGCCGCCCAGGATGGACTGAAAAGAGGCCCGGTGCTGCTGCAGGTGGCCCGGACCGGATTCTCCCCCGCGACAGCGTGCGAGCAGTGCAGGAACCCTGCGCGGTGCAGCGCCTGCACGGGCCCGCTGGCCCAGCAGAGCCGCTTCGGCCCGCTGTCCTGCAGATGGTGCGGTCGTCCGGATTCTTCCTGGCGCTGCCCGCACTGCGGCAGCGGCCAGATCCGCGCCACGGTGTCGGGTGCCACGCGCACGGCCGAGGAACTGGGGCGGGCGTTTCCAGGTGTTGCCGTCGTGTCCTCGGCAGGTGAACACATCGTCGACACCGTGCCGGATGCGCCCGCCGTCGTCGTCGCCACGCCGGGCGCCGAGCCGCTCGCAGCCAACGGGTACGCGGCGGTGATCCTCCTGGACGGCACGGCGCTGCTGAGCCGCGAATCACTGCGGGCAGGCGAGGACGCGCTGCGGAAATGGTTCACGGCAGCGGTCCTCGCCCGCCCGGCCGACCAGGGCGGGCTCGTGGTGGCCACCGGTGACGACGACGCCACGATCGGCCACCTGGTCCGCTGGGACCCGCGGGGGGCCGCATCGAGGGAGCTGGCACTCCGGCAGGAACTGGGCCTGCCGCCGTCCGTGCGGTACGCGGCGCTGACGGGCAGCAGGGAGAGTCTCGCTGCATTCCTGGAGGGTATCGACGTGCAGCTCTTCGTGCGCCGGGTGGGGCCGGTTCCGGTCCCGCCGGCGGCCGGGCGCCCCGTGGAGACGGATTCGGGCCCGGCGGCAACCGGCGGGCACCGGCTGCTGGTGTTCTTCACCTACCGTAACGCGGCCGCCGCCGTGGCCCAGTTGCGTGCTCGGCGCATGGAGCTTTCCGCCAGGCGCACGAGTGAGCCGGTGCACATCCGCTGTGACGCCGTCGACATCCTCTGAGGCCGATCCACGCTGCTGGAGTCACCGTCACCGGTGCAGGCGGACGGCTTCCTCGGCGGCGTCGAGGAGCTGCCGGGCTGAACGCTCCCAGCTGTAGGTTGCGGCCTGTGCAAGACCCTCGGCTGCGGCGCGGGTCCAGCGGTCGGTGGAATCCAGTGTCAGGACCGCGGCCGTGAAGGCCGCAGGATCGTCCGGGTCGACGAAGAGCGCGGCGCTGCCGCCCACCTCCCTGAAGATCGGTGTGTCCGCCGCGATCACCGGCGTGCCGGCCGCCATCGCCTCGATTACCGGCAGGCCGTAGCCCTCCGCTCTCGATAGCGTCACGAGCGCCGTCGTCCTGGTGAGGAGGGCGCTGTACTCATCGTCACTCACCCCGTCGTGGAAGACGACGGCGGCTTCCGGTGGGATGACCGACTCAAGGTCTGCCCTCCGGCCGGGTTGGATGTGGCTCAGGAGGTGCAGGGTGTAGCCCTCGAGCCCGGCCATTCCCGCGATCACGGTCTCCACATTCTTGTACGGCATAAATGATCCCATGTAGAGCAGGGACTTCTCCGGCTCCCCATCCGGCGGCCTGGGGACGGCAGACTCCTGCGGCGCGTTTCCGATCACGCGCACCGGACGCCGCGTCAGGCGGTGGCGGGCCATGAGCGACGCCGTGGTGTCCGAGATGGTCGCCACGACGTCGGCGCGGTTCAGGAGCAGCCGCTGCGGCCAGTACGCCAGGTGGTAGAGCCGCCACAGCGCGCGCACGGGCAGGGGCAGGAACGACGGCGGGGTGCGGTTCTGGTAGTAGATGAGATCGTGCAGCGTCAGGATGAGGGCGTACTTCCGTCCCCAGGAACCCATGGTCTGCATGGGGCAGACAACGACGTCGGGCGCCAACCGGTTCACGGTCCGCGCGATGAGAACTTCGGCGGGGGAGAGCGGGCTTCCCACCAGGACATGCGGGACATCGGGCAGCAGGGCGAGCTGCCGCTCGTCGGAAATGAGCATCGTCACGTCCGCGGATGCGGCGACGGCGGCGATGAGGCTCGCGCCGTAGCGGCTGATGCCGTCATGATGGTCGGTGCGGGTGAACCGGGCGTCGAAGACGATCCTCACTGCGCCGCCTTCAAGGACGATGCCGCCGGGATCGGCGCCGCCGAGGACGGTGCTGCCGGCAGGCTTGGGGACGATGCCGCCGAGGGGCTTGGGGACGTTTCCACGGCGGGTGCAGCGGTCCGCTCGGCAATCAGCTCACGGGCCGGTCCTGTGGCGAGGAAACTGGTGATGAGGTGTGCTGCTTCCACGGGTTTCTCGTAGTGGATGAGGTGCCCGACGCCGGGAATTATCGACAGGGTGGCGGAGGGGATCACGTCCGCGAGCCGGCGCTGGCCTTCGAGGGAACCGATGTCGTCGAGCTCGGCGGCAATCAGGAGCACCGGCATCCGGAGGTCCGCAGCAACGTCCCGGACCGTGCCCGAGATGGAGGCGCGGAACGCCTCGAGGACCACGCGCCGTGAGGCGAACGCGCTGAAGTACGCCGCATGCTGCCCGTGGATGTAGCGGCGCAGGCCGGGGATCTGCGTCTTGGCCAGATATATGCTCATGAGGCGCACGATCAGTGGATTGGCGAGGAGGGCCCGGCCGGCGGTTTCGGGCAGGCGTGCCGCTGCAACGTAGTAGAGCTCGGCAGCCTTGGAGGCGAGCCGGCTGGGCCCCTCGAGGGCGGGAGCGCAGATGGGGTTGACCAGCACGAGGGCCGCGATGCTGCCGGCCCGCCGTGCGGCGAAATCGGCGGCAATGATCGAGCCGAACGAATGGCCGAGGAGCACTGTGGCGGGCCCGAGTCCGAGCACCTTCAGGCTGTGTTCGACAAAGCGCGAGTAGGCCTCGGTGGTGTGGGGGCCGTCGAGTTGCCCGGACTGTCCGAAGCCCGGCAGGTCCGGAACGATGATCCGGTGCGCGGGGAGGGCCTGGACGATCCGGAGGAGCCCATGGTGATCCCCCCGGAATCCGTGGACCATGAAGATCACCGGGGCGGCGTCCGGCGTCCTTGCCGTTCCCGGGTCGGGGGCCGGATGAAAATCCCAGTAGTGCTGGAGGGAGCCTTCCCAAAGGATGGTGCGGACGATGGAGGGCCGGTCCGTGCGGATGGTGTGGTCGGCGTTGCCGGCCCCGGCGGCTGCGGGAGCGCTACCGGCGGCATGGTGGCTCGCCCGTCGCACGGGCCGGGCGATCAGGCGTTGCAGCACCGTCAGTTCACCGTGTCCGGATGGGAGCCGAACCGCTGGTCGCGGTCCAGCCGTGCAATGGCTGCGGTGTGTCCGGCTCCGAGTTCGAAGTCGAAGATGTCGAGGTTCGCCGCGATGCGTTCGGTGCTGCTGGCTTTCGGGATCGTGAGGTTGCCCGTGTCGTAGTGCCACCGCAGGATCACCTGGGCCGGCGTGCGCCGGCACTCGGCGGCGATGCCCCGGATGACCTCG
The DNA here is from genome assembly GCF_000520555.1 of Arthrobacter sp. Br18. GTDB lineage: Bacteria > Actinomycetota > Actinomycetes > Actinomycetales > Micrococcaceae > Arthrobacter_D. The sequence goes on from NZ_KI914850.1 coordinate 9,177, forward strand.
TCTTCGAGGACGGCACCCCGTCCCAGCGGACTCCAGGCCTGGGTTGCGATCGCGTGGGATTCGTGGAAGGCGCGCAGAGCGTGCTGCCGCAGGTACGGGTGGAGTTCCACCTGGTTGAGGGCCGGCACGACTGCTGCTGCGTCGAGGAGCCGCTCGAGGTGGGCCTGCTGGAAGTTCGACACACCGATCCCGCGGACGCGGCCCTCGATATATAGCTGCTCGAGCGCCCGGTAGGTTTCCAGATACAGGGAACGCTTCGGGCACGGCCAGTGGATAAGGTACAGGTCGACATAGTCGAGCCCGAGCCGGCGCAGGGATTCCTCGAAGGCGCGCAGTGTCGCGTCGTAGCCGTGGTCGCTGTTCCAGACCTTCGTGGTGACGAAGAGCTCGGAGCGCGCGATGGTGTCCGCTGCATCCCGGACGGCCTGCCCGATGCCCTCCTCGTTCCCGTAGAGCGCCGCCGTGTCCAGGGTTCGGTAGCCGGCGTGGATCGCCGCCGTGCAGAGCCTGGCCGTCTCGTCCGGCGGCACTTTGTAGACGCCGTAGCCGACGGCGTCGATGGTGGCGCCGTTGTTGAGGTGGATTTTCGGCGCACGTTGCATAGGGGAACTCTACCGAGAAGCAGTCACCGGCGATGGGCGCCTGCCGTCAACGGACAGCTGCGGGCGGGGACGCAGCGTAGGGACACGTCCGGGTCCGCTCAGGAATGGACCAACCGCCGGGCCGACCCCTCATCGAGGATCAGGTCGGTTGCCAGTCCGGCGGCGAGCGCTCCACGGAGCCCGTGAATCTTCGATTCCCCCGACACCACGCAGATGCGTCGCTGGACGTTCTTCAGGCGGGTGAGGTCCGGCCCGGTACTGCGCGCGTTGAGCTGGATGTCGGAGTGGGATCCATCCGCGCGGAAGAACATCGTGGCGATGTCGCCGACCACGTGATCCCGCTCGAGCTGCTCGAGGTCTCCGCCGTCAAGATAACCGCCGCTGTACACATGGCTCGGGATGCCTGCGCCCATCGAGCCGACGCCGAAGATCGCCATGGTCATGCGGTGCTGCAGGTCGAGGATGCGGCGCACACTGCGCTCATTCCACATGGCCTTCTTGGTGTCGGCATGGTCGAAGAAGGCGGGGACGGGAAACTGCTCCACGCGCGCACCGTACGCCTGACCGAACCGGCGCAGGATCTCGCTGGCGTAGGTGATTCCGGTCGTCTGCGTATTCCCTGCTCCGTTCAGCTGGACGATCGCACTGTCATGCGTGATCTTCCGGGTCAGGTGGTGGCTCACCGCACTCAGGGTGGAGCCCCAGGCCACTCCGATGATGGCGTTCGAGTCGACGAGCGGACCGATGGTGCGTGCGGCCTGGATGGCGACGCGCTCCAGGGCTTCGGAATCATTCACCGTATCCGCGACGGGAACAACATGCGCCTCGACGCCGAACCGGCGGCGGATGTGCCGCTCGAGGGCGGGCGCCCGTTCCGACGGGTTGTTGACCTGGATCTGCACGAGTCCCGTCTCCCTCGCCATCGACAGGAGCCGTGAGACGGTGGATCGCGACGTTCCGAGTTCCCGGGCGACCGCGTTCATGGTGAGGTCCTGCAGGTAGTACATCTGCGCTGCGCGGAGGGCATCTCGTGAGCGGTATCCCGGAGCGTTGGATCCTGGGGGGCGGGTAGCGCCGTCGTTGGCTGTCATTGCTCAAGTCTCCGCACCCGTGCACGTTTGTGCAATTCGGTTGACTGTTATTCCCACCGGTCAGAAGAATGGGCGGACAGCCAACCGCATTTTGAAGTTATGGAGAAGTACCTTGAGGAATTCCGCCGACCGCACCAGCGCGAATGGCACACCTATCCCGCTTCGCCTCGGGGTGCAGCGGCTCAGGGACAACCCCCGCGCGTCGGTGCTCATCATCGGAGGCGGTATCAATGGGGTCGGGACTTTCCGGGACCTCGCACTGCAGGGCGTCGATGTTGCACTCGTGGAGCGCGGCGACTACTGCCAGGGTGCATCAGGGGCGTCGTCCCACATGATCCACGGCGGGATCCGCTACCTTGAGAACGGCGAATTCCGCCTCGTCCGCGAATCCGTCATCGAGCGCAATGCGCTCCTGAATCTCGCTCCGCACTATGTCAAGCCACTCCAGACCACCATCCCCATCTACACCACCTTTTCCGGGATCCTCTCAGCGCCGATGCGCTTCCTGACGCACCGGCAGGGCAAGCAGGTCGAGCGCGGCGCGTTCCTCATCAAGGCAGGCCTGACCCTGTACGACTTCTTCTCCCGTGACGGCGGGACCGTGCCCCGGCACTCGTTCGTGGGAAGGAAGAAGGCGCTCGCCGCGATGCCCCAGCTCCGCAAGGACGTGAAGTACGCGGCAACCTACTACGACGCCTCGGTCCACAACCCCGAGCGGCTGACCCTGGACGTCCTGCGGGATGGTCAGCTCGCCAACCCGGAGGCCCGGGCCACCAATTATGTGAGCGCGGTGGGATCCGGCGGGGACGGCATCCTGCTCCGTGACGAACTGACCGGCGAGAGCTTCACCTTCACCGCCGACGTCGTCATCAATGCCACCGGCGCCTGGGTCGACGGCACCAATTCGGTGCTCGGAGCGGCAAGCTCCTTCATGGGCGGCACCAAGGGCTCGCACATCGTGCTGGACCACCCGGAACTGCTCCAGGCATGCAACGGCACCGAGATCTTCTTCGAGCACGTCGACGGACGGATCGTCCTCATCTATCCGATGGGCGACCGCGTTCTCGTCGGCACCACGGACATCGACACCGGTCCGGAAACGCCAGCGGTGTGCACCGAGGAGGAGATCGGGTACTTCTTCGAACTGATCGGGCATGTCTTCCCTGACATCGTGGTCTCGCAGGAGGACATCGCGTACAGCTTCTCCGGCGTGCGGCCGCTTCCCCGCCACGACGACACACAACCCGGCTTCGTGTCCCGCGACTACCGGATCGAGCGGCGCAAGGAGACGCAAGGGGAGCGCGAGATCACCACGCTCAGCCTCGTCGGCGGCAAATGGACCACTTTCCGCGCCCTGTCCGAACATCTCGCCAACGACGCACTCGCCGCGCTCGGGAAGGCACGGGTGCAGTCCACTGCGGGTATGCCGATCGGCGGCGGAAAGGACTTCCCGCGCAGCGGGGCCGAGGAGCGCGAATGGATCCGGAACGCGCTCCGGCCGGGCTTCGACGAGGAGCGGGTCCGTGTTCTGCTGACGCGCTACGGAACCCGGGCCGGCGAAGTTCTCGATTTCCTCGCCGAAAAGCCCGAAAGGCTGTTTAATGCGACCAGGGAACTCAGCGGACGCGAGGTGGCGTACATGGTGGAGCATGAGCAGATCGGTCACCTGGTCGACATCCTGATCCGGCGCACCTCACTCGCTTTCCGCGGGCTGGTGACTTCCGAGTTGCTCACCGAACTCGCGCAGGCACTGGCGCCGCTCCTCGGCTGGGATGAAACAGAGACCGCAGGGCAGATTCGCGGTGCTGAGTCGATCCTCGCGGAGCGGCACCGTGTGCAGGTGAAAAGTTTGGCCGTGTAGGGCACTGCCCCGCACGGTCGCCCTGCCGGAACACCCGGCGGGGGCAATGCCATCGGCAGTGGTTGCCGGGGGGAACCAACGGGGCCGTCGAGGCGGCGGCACCGTCAATAAATGAATAGATAGAGGAGTCAAAGATGTCTCTTGAAGTATTTATCGCCGAAACGTTCGGCACATTCCTGCTGCTGTTGCTCGGCACCGGCGTCGTCGCCAACGTTGCCCTGGCCCGGACCAAAGGCAACAACGGCGGCTTCCTGATGGTCAACTTCGGCTGGGGCCTTGCGGTCTTCGCCGGTGTCTACGTGGCAGCCCTGTCGGGCGCCCACCTGAACTTCGCGGTCACGGTAGGGCTCTGGGTCAACGCAGATTCCGCCGAATTCGCGGGCGGCGTGGACAAGAACTTCATCAACGCCATGGGCTACCTTGCAGCGCAGATGATTGGCTCCATCCTCGGCGCCGTCGCCTGCTGGCTCGCCTACAAGCAGCACTTCGATGAGGAGCCGGATCCCGCGAACAAGCTGGGCGTCTTCGCCACAGGTCCGGCGATCCGTTCCGCCCCCTGGAACGTGATCACCGAGGTTATCGGCACGTTCGTGCTGGTCTTCGTCATCCTGTCCTTCGGCAACACTCCCTCGGGACTCGGTCCACTCGCGGTCGCACTGCTCGTCGTCGGAATCGGCGCCTCCCTCGGCGGCCCGACCGGATACGCGATCAACCCGAACCGTGACCTCGGCCCGCGTATCGCCCACGCCTTCCTGCCGATCAAGGGCAAGGGCGGCAGCGACTGGGGCTACGCCTGGGTGCCGATCGTAGGACCGATCATCGGCGGAGCACTCGCCGGGCTCGCGATCCAGCTCGTCGATTTCCCCCTCCCCGTTCTCCCCATCCCCGGCTAGGACCGATTCCACCCCACACCGCAGGACGGCGCGAAGCGGCGCCGGCTGGACCCACGACATTTTCTCAACAAAGGAGTAAGACATGTCGCAGTACGTCATTGCCATCGACCAGGGAACCACGTCGAGCCGCGCAATCATCTTCGACCACCACGGGGATATCGTCTCCTCCGGCCAGAAGGAACACGAACAGATCTTCCCGAGGGCCGGCTGGGTCGAGCACGACCCGGCCGAGATCTGGAACAACACGCGTGAGGTCATCGGCAGCGCGCTGTCCAAGGCGAACCTGACGCGCCACGACATCGCCGCCGTCGGCATCACCAACCAGCGCGAGACCGCGGTGGTGTGGGACAGGACCACCGGCAAGGCCGTCTACAACGCCATCGTCTGGCAGGACACCCGCACCCAGAACATCGTCGACGAGCTCGCGAAGGACGGCGGTGTCGAGCGCTACAAGGCCAAGGTCGGTCTTCCGCTGGCCACCTACTTCTCGGGAACGAAGATCAAATGGATCCTCGACAACGTCGAGGGCGCCCGCCAGAAGGCCGAAGCCGGCGACCTGCTCTTCGGCAACACCGACTCCTGGGTCACCTGGAACCTCACGGGAGGCACCGACGGCGGCGTCCACATCACCGACGTCACCAACGCCTCCCGCACGCTGTTCATGGATCTCGAGACCCTGTCCTGGGACGAGGGCATCCTGGCCGATTTCGGTGTTCCCCTGTCGATGATGCCCGAGATCAAGTCCTCCTCCGAGGTCTACGGCACCGTGCACGGCTCGCAGTTGCTGCGCGAAGTGCCGGTGGCCGGCATCCTCGGCGACCAGCAGGCAGCGACGTTCGGCCAGGCGGCGTTCGATAAGGGCGGTGCCAAGAACACCTACGGCACGGGTAACTTCATGATCGTGAACACCGGGGAGGAGATCGTCCATTCGAAGAACGGCCTGCTCACGACGGTCTGCTACAGGCTCGGCGACGCGAAGCCGGTCTACGCGCTGGAGGGTTCGATCGCCGTCACCGGTTCACTCGTGCAGTGGCTTCGGGACAACCTCGGCATCATCAAGAGCGCGCCCGAGGTGGAGCAGCTCGCAACAACGGTCGATGACAACGGCGGCGTCTACATCGTCCCGGCGTTCTCCGGCCTCTTCGCACCGTACTGGCGTTCGGACGCCCGCGGCGCGATCGTCGGCCTGACCCGCTTCGTGAACAAGGGACACATCGCCCGAGCAGCGCTGGAAGCGACAGCTTTCCAGACCCGCGAAGTTCTGGACGCGGCCAACGCCGATTCCGGTGTCAACATGGAGGACCTCAGGGTCGACGGTGGCATGGTCGCCAATGACGCCCTGATGCAGTTCCAGGCGGATATCCTCGGCATCCCGGTCATCCGGCCGAAGGTCACGGAGACCACAGCGCTCGGCGCTGCCTATGCCGCGGGCCTCGCCGTCGGGTTCTGGAAGGACACCGACGAACTCGCCACCAACTGGGCCGAGGACAAGCGCTGGAACCCGTCCATGGACGAGGCCGAGCGCGACCGCCAGCTGCGCCTCTGGAAGAAGGCCGTCACCAAGACCTTCGACTGGGTCGACGAGGACGTCCAGTAACCACGGCTCCGCTGGGGCGTACCACCCTCGCTGCCCGGTCCATTCCCTCTCGGGAGCGGGCCGGGCAGGCGTCTGCGGCCCGGTGGACCGGCCTTGTGGGCGCAAGACACTGCTAAAGTGTTCCCATGCTTGATTCCCTGCTGCACGCGGTCCTTCTTGCCTAGCCGCCCGGTTCCCACCGAGCGGCGGCCCCTCCCTGTGTGAGGGGCTTTTGTGTGTCCGGCCGACTGCATTCTGCCCGGCCGGACTCCCGCCGCACGCGGTCAGCAGCACCAGGCAGCATCAATGTTCCAGAAACAGGACAGGGCGACATCCAGTGAGCACGCACCCCGAGGCCGCGCAGTTGAACGACAACACCTACGACGCCGCTGCCATCGAAGCTCGATGGCCTGCTGTCTGGGAGGATCTCCAGTCCTTCCGCCCCGCGGACGACGGCGTTCGCGAGCGCCGCTATGTGCTCGACATGTTCCCCTACCCTTCCGGCGACCTCCACATGGGCCATGCCGAGGCATTCGCCATGGGGGATGTCGCTGCACGCTACTACCGCCAGCAGGGCTTCGACGTCCTGCACCCCATCGGATGGGACTCCTTCGGCCTGCCGGCCGAAAATGCTGCCATCAAGCGGAACACCCACCCCGCCGAGTGGACCTACGCGAACATCGAGACGCAGGCCAACTCCTTCCGGCGCTACGCCATCAGCGTCGACTGGTCCCGGCGGATCCACACCTCGGACCCGGAGTACTACCGGTGGACGCAGTGGCTTTTCGTCCGGTTCTTCCAGAAGGGTCTTGCGTACCGCCGCGATTCGCCAGTGAACTGGTGTCCGAAGGACCAGACCGTCCTGGCGAACGAGCAGGTCGTCAACGGGGCGTGCGATCGCTGCGGAACCCCCGTGACCAAGAAGAGCCTGAACCAGTGGTACTTCAAGATCACCGACTACGCGGACCGCCTGCTGGATGACATGGAGCAGCTCAGGGGCCACTGGCCCGAGCGCGTCCTGGCCATGCAGCGGAACTGGATCGGACGCTCCGAGGGTGCCCACGTGAGCTTCGCCATCGAACCCGCTGAAGGTCAGGCCGGGCACAGTGTGGAGGTGTTCACCACGCGGCCGGACACGCTGTACGGCGCGACGTTCTTCGTGGTGGCTGCCGATGCGCCGCTGGCCCTGGAGCTCGTCACCCCGGAGAAGCGGAGCGAACTGGAGGCCTACCGCGAGGAGGTCGCGTCGCTGTCCGAAATCGAGCGCCAGGCAAGCGAGCGCGAGAAGACCGGCGTGTTCACCGGCCGCTATGCCGTGAATCCGCTGAACGGCGAGAGACTGCCGGTGTGGGCAGCCGACTACGTCCTGGCCGACTACGGCACAGGCGCCATCATGGCGGTCCCGGCGCATGACCAGCGCGACCTCGATTTCGCCCGACGGTTCGACCTCCCGGTCCGCACCGTCGTCGATACCGGTGCCGAGGAGGCTGCCGTGAGCGGCGTCGCCACCACCGGCGAGGGAACCCTCGTGAACTCCGGAGAGCTGAGCGGGCTGGACAAGGACGCGGCGATCGCCAGGGCGATCGAGCTGGTAGCCGCGCAGGGCACCGGCGAGCGCACCATCAACTACCGCCTGCGGGACTGGCTCCTGTCGCGGCAGCGGTTCTGGGGCACGCCCATTCCCATCATCCACTGCCCGTCCTGCGGCGAGGTTCCGGTTCCCGATGACCAGCTGCCGGTCCGACTGCCCGAAAACCTGCGCGGCGAGGCACTTGCCCCCCAGGGAACATCGCCGCTGGCCGCGGTGGAGGAGTGGGTCAACGTCCCGTGCCCCTTATGCGGCGGTGCGGCCAGGCGCGACACCGACACGATGGACACCTTCGTCGACTCGTCCTGGTACTACCTGCGCTTCCTGTCGCCCGACCTCGAGACAGCGCCTTTCGATACCGACGCCGTGAACAAGTGGCTGCCCGTCGGCCAGTACGTGGGCGGCGTGGAGCATGCGATCCTGCACCTGCTGTACAGCAGGTTCTTCACCAAGGTGCTGTTCGACCTGGGAATGGTGAACTTTACCGAGCCCTTCGCCGCGCTCCTGAACCAGGGCCAGGTGCTCAACGGCGGGAAGGCGATGAGCAAATCCCTGGGTAACGGCGTGGACCTCAGCGAGCAGCTGGACCGATACGGAGTCGACGCCGTGCGGCTCACCATGGTCTTCGCGTCGCCTCCCGAGGACGACGTCGACTGGGCGGATGTCTCGCCGTCGGGCTCCGCGAAGTTCCTGGCCCGGGCCTGGCGCCTCGGGGCCGACGTCACGAGTGCGCCGGGCACCGGACCGTCGGGCGGGGACCGCGAGCTTCGTTCGCTCACTCACCGGACGGTGGCCGATGCCGCGGACCTGATGAATGCCAACAAGTTCAACGTGGTGGTCGCGAAGCTGATGGAACTGGTCAATGCCACCCGCAAGGCCATCGACTCAGGTCCCGGTGGCGCTGATCCGTCGGTGCGCGAGGCTGCGGAAGCGGTCGCGGTCCTGCTCAGTCTCTTCGCGCCCTACACGGCGGAGGACCTCTGGAGCAGGCTGGGGCGCGAGGCTTCGGTGGCGACGGCCGGCTGGCCCGCCGTCGATCCGGCGCTGCTGACACAGAACACCGTGGTGGCGATCGTCCAGGTGCAGGGCAAGGTGCGGCACCGGCTGGTGGTGTCCCCGGACATCTCCGAGGATGAGCTGCGGACGCTGGCCCTTGGAAGCGAGCAGGTCAACCGCGTCCTCGACGGCCGGGAGATCCGCACGGTGGTCGTCCGTGCTCCGAAGCTGGTCAACATCGTCCCGGTCTGACCGTGCACCCGCCGTCCTCCCGCATTGCCGTGGTGACGGATTCAGCCGCGGGCTTTCCTCCCGGTTGGCTCGATGCCGACTGCCCGGCGCGCGGAATCCTCATCGTTCCGATTCCGGTCCTGATCGGCGGGGAGACCCACACCCACGACGACGCCGCACTGTTCAAGCGGCTCAGCGTGGCGCTCGCCCAGGGAACAGAAATCCGGACGTCGCGGCCGTCGCCGGGGCAGTTCGAGCAGGTGTACCGGGTTCTGGAATCCGCAGGGTTCGACGGCATCGTCTCGGTGCACCTGTCGGGCCTGCTGTCGGGAACAGCCGACGCGGCGCGTCTTGCGGCGGCGTCGGTGAATCTTCCCGTCGAGGTCATCGACACCGGCACCGCAGGCATGGCGCAGGGTTACGCTGCGATGGCGGCTGCGGCCTCCCTCCGGGCGGGCTTCAGCCTTGAGCGCAGTGCGGCGGCGGCGGCGATAGCTGCCAGGGGCTCGGCCCTCTACCTCTATGTTCCGAGCCTTGACCAGCTGCGTCGTGGGGGCAGGGTCAGTGCCGCGGCCGGCTGGCTGGGCTCGGTTCTGTCGGTCAAGGTCCTGCTCAAAGTACAGGAGGGGCGCCTGGTGCCGCTGGAGAAGGTGAGGACGCCGAGACGGGCCGTCGAGCGTCTCGAGGAACTGGTGCGCGCGGACCTCGACAACCGAGGACCGGCAGCCGAACTCACGATCCACCACTACGGCAATGAGGACCAGGCCGCCGGCGTCGCCGCACGCCTGGGTGCTGCGGCGCCCAGGGCACGCATAGCAGTGGCGCGGTGCCCCGCCGTGCTCGCGGCGCACGTCGGCCTCGGAGTTGTCGGAGTGGCGATCAGTGGGGCAATCGCCGGATGATCAGGCCCAGAGTGGTCCCCGTCCGGGAGGCAGGGTTGCTGGTGGTGGACCGGAAGAGGACGCGACTCGAATTCTTTGCCTGCCCCACCGCAGGAGGCTCGGACCCTCCGTTCTCAATTCAGCGTCGACGGCCGGTCATCCTCAGAACACTGTGAATCACGTCTCCAGCCATCCTCACGCCTGGCCGTTGCCGGAGTCATCGGGCGTCCCGCGAAGGAATTCCCGACCGGTTCATGCGTGCGGCCCCTACCAGCGGGCCGCCATCGCGAGTGCGATGTCCTGTCCCGACCACGGACGACGTCGCGGGCACCGACGAGCGCGCGGTGAGGTCCTACAGGCATGCACCTGACGCGGAACCGCCATCGATCGCCCGCACAGCAGTGGGTAGCCGTCGCCGTGACCGCACTCCTCTCCGCAGGACTCTGGTTCGGCTGGTTCGGCTGGGATACCGAGTACCAGTACGACGCGGCCGCCGGCACGGATGTGACCGGCCTGTGGATGGTGGGGGCCGTACTGGTCGCTCTCGGCACCACCCTGGGCTCGGCTGTGCTGCTCGGCATCGCTGCCGCAGTCGAATCGATGGGTAAGGATCTGCTCAGGACCTAGATATTTTTCCCGTCACGCTGCCGAAGTGGGAAGCCCTTGCTGGCGTCCCAGCAGCAGTGACCATCGCTCCGTCTCGTGGAGAGACAGTGTCCGGAGGAGTGGGGCAGGGGCCTTGGGCTGCATATCGTCGCTGTTTTCATTCAGCTCCAGCGACCGCAAACGACCGTTCATCATGTCTCGCGGAATTGCGGGCTCTCGTCAGCCTGCATTTTTGTTTCGGGAAGTAATCGCCGACAGCGTCCTTCAGCCAGGTCGTTGTTCCGGTGGGCCCGCCAGTGCCTGCCCTTTGTCCACATAGACGCCACCGCAGCCTCCTGCGGACAGCAGTCCTCCCTACCGTGGAGCATGCCAAGACACCGGTGGCCCACCGCCGATCCCCGAGGACGGCTCCAGCCCATCCCGACTCTCGAGTACGAGGCTCAGGACAGCCGGGATGACGACGTAGAGTTGGCGCCAATCCACCCAAGACGGCGCTGGGCGGCGGCCAGGGCAGCTGCCCTGATCTTCCTCGGTGTCGCCCTGGCCATGGGTGCCGCGCTGTTCATCATGCGCAGCAGCGAACCTGTCTCCGCTGCCACCACGGTCGAACTCCGGCAGGATCTTCCCGGCGAGACGGGAGCTGCCCGTTCGCCCGGTACCGGTATCCCGGACGGTGGCCAAGGCACCGCGCAGGGGGCTGAATCCCCGGGAGGGACTCTGCAGGCGGAGCCGGAGGGCATTCCACCGGAGGCGGAGCCGGAGGGCATTCCACCGGAGGCGGACGCGGAAAAGCTCTATGTGCATATCACGGGAGCAGTCGCCCGGCCCGGCGTCGTCGAGGTGTCCCGCGGGTCGAGGATCTTCACCGTCCTCGAGAAGGCGGGAGGCGCACTCGGGGACGCCGATCTCGCCGGAGTGAACCTCGCCGCGGTGGCGCAGGACGGAGCTCAGCTCCATGTGCCAGTACAGGGCGAGCTTCCGCGGCCGGCCGTCCCCGGGGAACCTGTCCCTGCACCCCCGGGGGGCACGCCGCAGGCACAGGTCATCGATCTCAACACCGCGACGCTTGCACAACTCGACACCCTGCCCCGGGTGGGGCCGGTCCTGGCCCAGCGGATTCTCGAATGGCGTACGGCGAACGGCCGCTTCGCGCAGCCCGGTGACCTGGATGCCGTACCCGGTATCGGCCCCGCACTGCTCGAGGCGATCCTGCCCCTTGTCACCGCGACATGACACCCCGGCGGTCCCAGGACAGCGCCGCCCGACGCCGGCATTTTAGAAACGCCGGCAGTTCCGGCCCGGGACCTGCCGGTCCTGGCGCCACACCGGACGTGCAGGCACTCCAGCGGGCCACCGGACCGGGGTCCGGCACGGGGTGCGGCAGCACGGGTACGACGCCGGACGTGTCTCAAGGCGGTCTGCGCCGGGGCAACGCCGGTATCCGCGCGGCCCGAGACGCTGTACTGCGGCGTGACGTCGCACGGGTCCCGGGGCGGGTAGTGCGGCAGGAACCGGTCGGTCCGCGTGACCTCCGCCTGGGGCTTGCGGCGGTTTCGGCGTGGGTGGCGGCCGCGGTCTCGACGAATTCCCAGCCCGGGACGGTGCTGCTGGCCGCGCTGCTCCTCGCGGGTGCGGCACTGGCCGTCGCCTGCGTGCCCGTACCCCGCAGGGATGCCCGGCAGGACCACCATCGACGGGTTCACCGGATCGTCGTTCCGGTGCTCAGGGGGTCGGCGGTACCTGCTGCCGCGGCGTGCCTCATCTGCCTGGCGGCCGCGGGCAGCCTGATCCGCTTCGCAGCGGGACCGGTGGCCGAAGCTGCTGCACGGGGTGAGAGCATCACCGCGGTCCTGAGAATCGGCGGCGAGCCCACCATCGCGGCGCCGGACAGGTTCAGCGGACAGGACCGGGTGGTTGTCGAGGCGACAGTCCGCGGGGGGCAGTACCGGGGAGAGGCCTTCGTTGCAGCCGCTCCCGTGACGGTGCTCGGCAACCGGGAGTGGCTGGAGACAGGGCCGGGGGACACCGTGCGGGTCATCGGAACGCTGGCTCCACCGTCGGGACCCGGCAAGTCCGTGGCCCTGTTCATCCCGGCGACCCCGCCTGAGCTGACGCCGGTGCGCGGCTGGATGGCGTATACCGCCGGACTGCGGAACAGGTTCACCGCCGCAGCGGGAGCACGAGGCGCCGACGACGGCGGTCTCCTGCCGGGGATGGCCATCGGTGACCGCACTGGCCTCGATGAATCCCTTGCTGAGGCGATGAAAACCACAGGCCTCACCCATCTGACAGCCGTCAGCGGCGCCAACTGCTCCTACGTGCTGGCATTCGTCTTCCTGGTGGCACGGAGCGCCCGATTGCCGCGGCCCTGGGCAGCTGCGGCGGCACTCGCCGCCCTGGCGGGTTTCGTGCTCCTCGTCCGGCCTGAACCAAGTGTGCTCCGCGCGGCGGTCATGGGGTCGATCGGTGTGCTTGCCGTGCTCTCCGGGCGGGGGCGGTTGTCCCTTTCGCTGCTCTTCCTTTCCATCATCACGCTGCTTGCCGCTGATCCGTGGCTCCACTCGTCCTACGCCTTCATCCTGTCGGTGTCCGCCACGGCTGGGCTCGTGGTGGCCGGCCCTTATCTGGCCGCACGACTGAGCAGTATTCTGCCCTCCTTCGCGGCACAGCTGCTGGCGGTGCCGATCACCGCGCAGCTCTTCTGCACACCCGTGCTGGTCCTGCTGCAACCCACCCTGCCGCTCTACTCGGTTCCCGCGAATGTCGCCGCCGCTCCGCTGGTACCTGTCATCACGGTCGCGGGAATGCTGGCCATCGGCGCCCTGGTCCTCCTTCCGCCCGCGGCAGTTCCCTTCCTGATCGTCGGTCAGGTAGGGACCACCTGGGTCGCTGCAGTGGCCCGGCTCCTCCAGAACGCCCCTCACGCTTCCGTGCCGTGGCTCGGCGGACCCGCAGGTGCAGTCCTGACGGGCGTGCTGTGCCTCGCCGTCGTTCTCGCGTTCGTCTTCGGTCCTGCACTCGTCCGCGCCGGACGACGGGCCATGCCGTCCATCCGGCCACCGCCCTGGGTAATCCTGCTCGGTGGTGGTTGCGGAATCGGCCTGGTGCTGGTCATGATCCTGCTGCCGGAAGGGGATGACAGAACCGGGGGATGGGTTCTCGCCGCCTGTGATGTGGGGCAGGGCGATTCGTTCGTCCTGCAGACGGGGAAGGGGCGTGCGGTGGTCATCGACGCGGGTCCTGACCCCGGCGCCGTGGACTCGTGCCTGTCCGCGCTGTCGGTCGACGTCGTGGAGGTCCTGGTACTGACGCATCTCCACAACGATCATTATGCCGGGATCGCGGGCGTGGCAGATGGCCGCAGAATTGATGCCATCTTCTATTCGTCAGCAGAATCCGAACTGCCACGTGCTGTCCTCGATGCCGCTGAAGCTGCCGGAACGGAACCCGTCCGGATCGCCGCCGGGCACGCCTTCCGTGCCGGTGGGACTGAATTCTCAGTGCTCTGGCCGCCTCGGGATGCAGTGCCGGTCGACGAGAACGACGCCAGTGCCGTGCTGCGGGCCGACGTGGGATCACCGGGGCATACGCTCAGCATCCTGTTGACGGGGGACATCGAGGAGACCGCGTCTGCGGCGATGCTTGCACGCAACCCCGAACTCACCGAGCAGGGCATCGACGTCCTGAAGGTGGCGCACCACGGCGCACGCAACGGAGGCTCGGCCATGATTGAGGCGCTTCGCCCGAAAGTAGCGCTGATCTCCGTCGGAAAGGGCAACGATTACGGCCACCCCCATCCTGCGACGATCTCGACACTGGACACGCAGGGCACCGTCATCGCGCGGACGGACCAGCTTGGCTCGTTCACGCTGGCGATGAACGGTTCGTCCCTCGACATCCGCGGCATGCGTTGAACGACACTTTGCGGACGATCCACGGCATGGCACAGTGAAGTGTCGCATCAATCAGCCGGAACGAAGGACTCGTGGGCACAAGAGGGAACACCAACCGCAACACGGCAACCGGTGCACCGCCATCATGGCGTAATGTCCAGCCGGCGCCGATCGTCCTCCTGGCCGGGCCCGAGAACTACCTCGCCTCAAAGGCTTCGGAGTCCATCCGGCACCAGGTGCGACGAGCCCAGCCGTCGGCCGAGCTGACGACCCTCGATGCCTCCGCATACGAGGCAGGGAGCCTGACCAACCACGCCAGTCCCTCGCTCTTCGGGGACTGGAAAGTCATCGAAGTCGGTGGCCTGGCGCAGATGAACGACAGCTTCCTCGACGACGCGTTGGCCTACCTGTCCGACCCCGCTCCGGATGTCGTGCTGGTCCTGCGGCACAGCGGAGGAAACCGGGGCAAGAAACTCCTGGACGCCCTCCGGGCGGGCAACGCCGTGGAGGTGGATTGCCAGCCGCTCAAAAAGGACTCCGACAAGATCGACTTCGTCACCGAGGAGTTCCGGCTTGCGCGGCGCAGGATCGACGGCGATGCCGTCCGTGCCCTGGTGGCCGCCGTCGGGACGCAGCTGGCGGAGCTCGCCGCAGCATGCCAACAGCTGATCTCCGATGCTGAGGGGGACGTCACGGTCGAAACGGTGGAGAAATACCACGGTGGGCGGGTCGAGGTGACCGGATTCAAGGTTGCTGATGCGGCGCTCGCGGGCAGGACCGCGCAGGCACTGGCCATGCTTCGGCATGCGTTGGCTACCGGCGCCGACCCCGTTCCGCTGGTCGCGGCACTCGCCATGAAGGTGAGGGCAGTAGCCCGGGTGCACGGTGCCCGTGGTTCCTCGGCGCAGCTTGCGCGCGAGTTCGGTATGGCACCCTGGCAGGTCGACCAGGCACGCCGCGAAGCCCAGCGGTTCTCGTCCGAGGCGCTGGCCCGGTGCGTGCAGGTCCTTGCCGAAGCCGACGCCCAGGTCAAGGGAGGTTCACGTGACCCCGTGTATGCCGTGGAACGGGCCGTGACCGTGATCGCTGTCGGCGGAGGATAGTCCCGCGCCGTCGGCGGAGCGTTGGTCGACCGACCGGCAGCCCGGTTCGCTGGGAGATCGGGCGCCGTGGCAGCCACCACCGCAGATGTTAGACGACCGTGGCCGGCCCATCGGGCCGGCCACGGAAGCACAACGAGCGGAAGGTCGCCTAGAGAGCGTTGACCTTCTTGGAGATTGCTGACTTGCGGTTCGCAGCGTTGTTCCGGTGGAGGACACCCTTGCTGACTGCCTTGTCCAGCTTGCGGCCGGCGTTCTGCAGGGCTGCGGTTGCGGCGTCCTTGTCGGACGAATCAACTGCAGTGGTCACTGCGCGGATCGCGGTCTTGAGTTCGGATTTGACCGAGTTGTTACGCTGCCTCGCCTTTTCGTTGGTGAGAATGCGCTTTTTCTGGGACTTGATATTTGCCACGTATGAAAACTTTCTTTGTATTGCGGACTGGTCGTGAGGGAATTTCGGCCAACCATTGACTGAGCGGCGTGGGGATACCGTGGCGATTGGTCCAAAGTGCCCGTCGACCTGCTCGGACACACAGCTATACAGATTAGCAGAATTCGGGCCCGGATGCGGGCACCCGTCACCGGCAGGGCCGGGATGTCCCCGCCTCCGCGCGGGGTAGGTGCGCGGGACTCACCGGTGGCGGGCCTGCAGGGCCGCCGCCACCCGGTCGAAGCGGGCCCGCGGAAGCAGGGCACCGACGCGACGGACGGCTGCGGGATCCACGCTGATGATGCGGTCGAGTCCGACCTCGCTGGGGCGGCCCTTCGGGTCCCACGGACCCGCTCCGATGTCGATATAGCGGCCGTCCGAGGCGGAGGCGTTGTTGCGGTCGCGCGTGGTCAGCATGAGACCGAGAAGGCTGCCGGCCCTGCGGCCGATCAGGAGCACCGGGCGGTCCTTGCCCTGCGATGCATCCTCCTCGTAGGGCACCCAGGTCCACACGATCTCGCCAGGATCGGGCTTGCCGTCGAGGGTTGGAGAATACGAGATCCGGGGACCCGGTGTTGCCCGGGAAGGCGACGCTGCCCGCCGGATCAGTTTTCCGGCGGAACTCGCGAGGCGGAGGAGTGCGGAGGCGTTGATGCGCATTGCCCCCCGGTACGGGGCATCGCCGGGCGTCGGGGGAGCGACGTCGGATTCAAGGGGTATTCTCCGTTCGTGGGACACTGTTAACCGAGCGGCCGGAGCGAGAAGTCGTCGTCCCGGCGCCAACCCGTCCCGTCGTAGTGAGGAACCCACGTGTCACCCATGGCCCGCACCGCACCGGTGCCAGCCTCCACTGATCCGGCGATCATCAGGAATTTCTGCATCATCGCCCATATCGATCATGGGAAGTCGACCCTCGCGGACCGGATGCTGCAACTGACCGGGGCCGTGGAGCAGCGCGACATGAAGGCCCAGTACCTGGACCGCATGGACATCGAACGTGAGCGCGGCATCACCATCAAGTCGCAGGCCGTCCGCCTCCCGTGGGAGGTCGATGGCACTGCCTACGCCCTGAACATGATCGATACCCCCGGACACGTCGACTTCACCTACGAGGTGTCGCGGTCGCTCGCCGCCTGTGAGGGCGCAGTACTTCTGGTGGACGCGGCCCAGGGCATCGAAGCCCAGACGCTCGCGAACCTGTACCTGGCGATGGAGAACAACCTCGCGATCATCCCTGTCCTCAACAAGATCGACCTGCCGGCGGCGCAGCCCGAGAAGTATGCGGCCGAGCTCGCGAGCCTCATCGGTGGCGAACCCGAGGACGTCCTGATGGTCTCCGGTAAGACCGGCGTCGGCGTCGAGGCACTGATGGACAAGATCGTGCGTGACCTGCCCTCCCCGACAGGGGACCCCAATGCGCCGGCCCGTGCCATGATCTTCGACTCCGTGTATGACACCTACCGCGGAGTGGTCACCTATGTCCGGGTGGTGGACGGCAAGCTGAGCCCGCGCGAGCGGATCCAGATGATGTCCACGCGCGCCAGTCACGAGTTGCTCGAGATCGGCGTGAGTTCACCCGAACCGAAACCGTCGAAGGGCCTCGGCGTCGGTGAGGTGGGATACCTGATCACCGGCGTGAAGGACGTCCGCCAGTCGAAGGTCGGCGATACGGTCACCAATCTCGCGAAGCCCGCCGCCCAGTCCCTGGGCGGCTACCAGGATCCCAAGCCGATGGTGTTCTCCGGGCTCTACCCGCTGGACGGCACCGATTACCCGGTGCTCCGCGATGCACTCGCCAAGTTCACCCTGAACGACGCCGCCCTGCTCTATGAGCCGGAGACGTCAGCGGCACTGGGCTTCGGTTTCCGCGTAGGCTTCCTCGGGTTGCTGCACCTCGAGATCACGCGGGAGCGGCTTGAGCGCGAGTACAACCTCGATCTCATCTCAACGGCCCCGAACGTGGAGTACGAGGTCACGCTGGAGGACAAAACCGTCCTCAAGGTGACCAACCCCAGCGAGTATCCCACCGGCAAGATCGCCGAGGTCCGCGAGCCGATGGTGTCAGCGACGATCCTCGCGCCCTCGGAGTTCGTGGGCGCCATCATGGAGCTCTGCCAGCAGCGGCGCGGCGTGCTGGGGGGCATGGATTACCTGTCCGAGGAGAGGGTCGAGATCCGTTACCGGCTGCCCCTGGCCGAGATCGTTTTCGACTTCTTCGATCTGCTGAAATCCAAGACGCGCGGCTATGGGTCACTCGACTGGAAAGCGGACGGTGAGCAGGTGGCCGACCTCGTGAAGGTGGACATCCTGCTTCAGGGCGAGCAGGTCGATGCGTTCAGCGCCATCACCCACCGCGACAAGGCCTACGCCTACGGGGTGATGATGACCGGGAAACTTCGGGAGCTGATTCCGCGACAGCAATTCGAGGTGCCCATCCAGGCCGCCATCGGTGCACGCATCATTGCCAGGGAGAGCATTCGCGCTATCCGCAAGGATGTTCTGGCCAAGTGCTACGGCGGTGACATCACGCGGAAGCGCAAGCTGCTGGAGAAGCAGAAAGAGGGTAAGAAGCGCATGAAGATGGTGGGCCGCGTCGAGGTGCCGCAGGAAGCCTTCATCGCAGCTTTGTCCTCCGACGAGTCGAAGGACAAAGCTCGGAAGTGAAGTTCCTCCTGAGCTGGGTGGCCGTCCATGCCTAGCGCACTTCCCCTCGGACTTCCCGCACCGGCCGACGGCGTGCTGCCGGCGCAGGCCGCACAGGGCACGGATACCCGCAATTTCGGACTGTACGTCCACATCCCCTTCTGTGCCGTGCGGTGCGGTTACTGCGATTTCAACACCTACACGGCTACAGAGCTGGGCAGCGGTGCCTCCCAGGATGAGTACGCGGGAACCGCCCGGCAGGAACTGAAGCTCGCCGGGAAAGCCCTTGCGGCATCCGGTGTGGCCGGCAGGCCGATGTCGACGGTCTTCTTCGGCGGGGGTACGCCGACGCTCCTCCCGGCCCGCGACCTTGCGGCGGTGCTCGAATCGGCGGTCGAACTCTGGGGCCTGGTACCCGGCGCGGAGGTCACCACGGAGGCGAACCCTGATTCGGTGACGGAGGAATCGCTTCGGGTACTCGCGGCCTCGGGCTTCACCCGGGTCTCCTTCGGCATGCAGTCAGCGCTGCCGCACGTCCTGAAGGTCCTCGACAGGACCCACTCACCCGAGCGGGTCCCGCAAGCGGTGGAGTGGGCTCGACGTGCGGGCTTGAAAGTCAGCATCGACCTGATCTACGGCACTCCCGGGGAGTCCATGGCTGACTGGCGGGCCTCCCTGGAAACCGCGCTGACCTACGGGCCGGACCATGTGTCGGCATACGCGCTCATCATCGAGGAGGGCACCAGACTTGCCGGCCGGATCCGGCGGGGAGAGGTTCCGCCCATCGACGACGACGACCACGCCGACAAGTACGCCGTTGCCGACGAGGTGCTGGGTGCTGGAGGCCTGGATTGGTACGAGGTGAGCAACTGGGCGCGGACGGCCGATGACCGGTGCCGCCATAACCTCGCCTACTGGAAGGGTGACGACTGGTGGGGGATCGGGCCAGGTGCACACTCCCATATGGGCGGCGTGCGCTGGTGGAACGTCAAGCACCCACGCGCCTACGCGGCGGCACTGGACGCCGGGAATTCACCGGCAGCGGGGCGGGAGGTCCTCTCGGACCGGGACCGGTACGTCGAGGACGTACTGCTTCGGGTCCGCTTGCAGGAAGGACTACCCACCGCCGTTCTGGATCCCGGCGGCAGGCGGGCGGTGGCCGGGCTCATTGCCGACCGCCTGATCGAACCGTCGGACGCGTTCAAGGGCGTTGTCCGCCTGACGGGCGCCGGACGCCTGCTTGCCGACGCCGTCGTGCGCCGCCTGCTGCCCGACTGACCTGCCTGACTGACCTACCGGTCCGTCGGCCTGACTGACCTGCCGAGGGAGCAAATTCCGGCCCGGTTTTGGGGTCCGCACCCGGGGTCCGGCGGCTGGCTCAGGAAAGAAGGCGCAGGTTGAGGGCGTACCGGTAGGGCCTGCCCCGATTCACCTGTATTCCCGCTGTCACCGAGCAGATGGCAATAATCACCCAGATCAGGGCGTTGACGACCGCGAAGACTCCGCCGACGGTCGGCAGCAGGGACAGAAGCCAGGCGGCAAGGGCGAGCACGGTGGGTGGGAGGGTGAAATTCAGCGCCTCTTTTGACTCCTGCGCCGTGAACGGGCCGCGTTCCTTGAAGATGAGGTAGATCAGCAGCGACGGAACAAAACCCAGGATGCCGCCGAAGTGGGCGAGCGTGGCGAACTGCCGGTCCTCGGTCGCCGTCAGCGGAAGGGCATTTGCCGGCGAACCCTCGAATGCGGGTTGGCCCTCGTCAGGGCCGGGGTGCTGCCTGTCGGCGGTGTTGGACAACGTATTTCCTTTGCTGCGCGGCGGGATGTCCCGTCGAAGCCTTTTCTACAAGGGTACTTGTGTCCGGCCGGCAATCCGTCAGCCTCCCGCCTGTGGCGCCGTCAGGAAGTCGAGAACTTCCTCCACACGGCCCAGAAGCGACGGCTCGATGTCGGCATACGTGGTGACGCCTGCAAGGATTCTCCGCCATCCCGCGGCAACGGCAGCGGGGTTGGAGTGCGGCCAGCCGAGCCCCGCGAGGATGCCCGTCTTCCAGTCCTGGTTGCGCGGCACCACAGGCCAGGCCGCGAGGCCAAGCGCAGCGGGCTTTACTGCCTGCCACACATCGACATAGGGGTGCCCCACGATGAGTACATGGCCCCGGGCACCAGGCTGTGCCATCGCCTGTGCGGCGATCCGGAATTCCTTGGTGCCCGGCAGCAGGTGGTCCACCAGAATCCCGAGACGGCGGCCGGGTCCCGGCGAAAAGGCGCGGATTGCCCCCTCGAGGTCGTCAATCCCATGGAGTGGCTCGACGACGATCCCCTCGTGCCGGAGATCGTCCCCCCAGACCTTCTCCACCAGTTCGGCGTCGTGTTTGCCTTCCACCCAGATGCGGCTGGCCTTCGCGGTCCTGGCCCGGATCGCCTCGACCCGAACCGAGCCGGAGGCCGTGCGCTGCGGTCCACCCGGCGCTGCCCTCGTCGGTGCCGTAACGCGGACGGGACTTCCGTCGAGGAGGAAGCCGTGGCCCAGGCGGAAGGTCTTCAGGCGCAGTCGCCGGTCCTCAAGGACCATCACGTGAAGCCCGCCGGACTTTTCGACCCGGACCACTGCTCCGACAAACCCGCTCTGGACATCCTCGAGCACCAGACCCACTGCTGCAGCGACCTCCGGTAGTGCGGCGTGCGCGGGAGCTGAAATGTCCTGCGCACCCCAGGCGTAGTCGGCCACTGCAGTATCTCGCTTCCAGGAAGTCCGGCTTTCCTCGCCCGCGAATGGGTTCCGGCCGGAGTTTTCAATGCTAACAATCCGCGCCGACGTACTAGACTTGGCAGTTGGGCGTGTTGAGTGCTAATCGTTTCCGGTGCCGGCGGGTGCGCCGGGTAAGTGTCCTGGAGGTGAGATACGGATGAGTGAACCACGGCGCCTCGAGGTGCTGCGGGCCATTGTCGAGGACTATGTGCATTCGCGGGAACCGGTGGGTTCCAAAGCGCTTGTCGACCGCCACGGCCTCGGAGTGTCCTCCGCCACCATCCGCAATGACATGGCCGTCCTCGAGGAGGAGGGGCTGATCACCGCCCCCCACACGAGTTCGGGCAGGATTCCCACGGACAAGGGCTATCGGCTTTTCGTCGATCGTATTTCGGAGGTGAAGCCGCTTTCCGCACCCGAGAAGCGTGCAATCCAGACCCTTCTCGAGGGAGCGGAGGATCTCGACGACGTCGTGGACCGCACCGTCCGGATCCTCGCCCAGCTGACCAACCAGGTGGCCGTGGTGCAGTTCCCCCGGCTGGGCGGTGCGGCAGTGAGGCACATCGAGTTCGTGCTCCTTGCGCCGCAGCAGGTCCTGGTGGTGCTGATAGCGACCAACGGAACGGTCCAGCAGCGTGTGGTTCCCGTCCCCGGGCCGCTCCAGGAGGCGGAACTCGCGGATCTCAAGCAGCGCATTCTCGGGGCGGTGTCCGGAGTGCGGCTGACAGCCCTGCCCTTCGAGCTCGCGAACGCGGCACAGGTCCTGCCGCAGCACTTGCGGAATGCCGGTGGAGCCCTGCTCAAGTCACTGGAGCACCTGGCGGGGCTCGGCAGGGAGGACCGCATCGTGCTGGCGGGAACGGCGAACCTGGCGCGTTCCACCGTGGACTTCCCGCTCAGCATCGGCCCCGTGCTCGAGGCACTCGAGGAGCAGGTGGTCATGCTGCGGCTCCTGTCGGAGATGGAACAGGACTACCGGGGCGTGTCGGTGCGTATCGGCAGTGAGAACCCTTACGGCGGGCTTTCGGAAGCGTCGGTCATCGCCACGGGGTACGGGCCGGATGCAG
Source organism: Arthrobacter sp. Br18 (assembly GCF_000520555.1). Taxonomy (GTDB): domain Bacteria; phylum Actinomycetota; class Actinomycetes; order Actinomycetales; family Micrococcaceae; genus Arthrobacter_D. The sequence goes on from NZ_KI914850.1 coordinate 31,384, forward strand.
GCGCGAAGCTCGGCATCCTCGGCCCGACCCGGATGGATTACCCGACCACCATGGCAGCGGTCCGTGCAGTGGCACGGTACCTCTCGAGGATCCTCGAGGAATAGCGAAGTTTCCCCGGCCCCCGGCGTCGGGAAGGATCGCGGACGGTCGCCGGTTGAACGAGGTACCGGCGGGAAGTGAATGCGGGA
>NZ_KI914850.1:31671-48274 GCF_000520555.1 Arthrobacter sp. Br18
TGCGGGACCCTGCGGGACAAGCCGCGGGTTGCAGGATGAAGAGTTCGTCAACAGGAAGTGATGTGCAGGAGTGAGTAATCACTATGAAGCTCTCGGCGTAGCGCAGGGCGCAAGCGGCGAGGAGATCAAGAAGGCCTACCGCAAGCTCGCGCGGAAGCTCCACCCGGACGTGAATTCGGGGCAGGACGCCGCGGAAGAGTTCAAACGCGTCACGCATGCCTACGAGGTGCTGGTCGATCCGCAGAAGCGCAGGGTCTATGACACGACCGGCAACGAGAACGGCACCGACACCGGGTTCGGCGGGGGGTATTCCGGCTCCGGGTTCGCCTTCCAGGACATCTTCGAGACGTTCTTCGGCGGAAACGGCGGCCAGGGCGGGCCACCCTCGCGCATGCGGCGCGGCCAGGATGCCCTCATCAATGTCCGCATCGACCTGAGGGACGCCGTCTTCGGCACCAACAAGAAGATCGACGTCGACACCGCCGCTGTGTGCCCCACCTGCGATGGCAGCTGCTGCCAACCAGGCACCTCGCCCCGCACCTGCGATATCTGCGGCGGCTCCGGGCAGGTCCAACGCGCAGTGCGGTCCATTCTTGGGCAGGTCATGACCAGCGCGCCCTGCGGCTCCTGCCAGGGGTACGGAACGGTCATTCCCAGTCCGTGCCACGAGTGCAACGGCGACGGCCGCATCCGCGCGCGCCGCACCCTGACCATCAAGGTCCCCGCGGGGGTGGCCACCGGCACCCGCATCCAGCTCTCCGGCCAGGGAGAAGCAGGGACCGCCGGCGGACCGCAGGGTGACCTCTACGTCGAGATCAGGGTCAACACCGACTCGACCTTCCTGCGTGACGGCGACGACCTCCACGTGACGCTCAGCGTCCCCATGACCGCGGCCTCCCTGGGAACCACCGTCCAACTCGACACGTTCGACGGCGACCAGGAGCTCGCGATTAAGGCAGGGACCCAGTCCGGGGAGATCCTGACGCTCCGCGGACTCGGGGTCACCCACCTGCGGGGGAGTGGCCGCGGTGACCTGCGGGTCCACCTCAACGTTGAAACGCCGAGAAACCTCGACCCTGAGCAGGAGGAGCTGCTGCGCCGGCTTGCGGGCCTGCGCGGCGAGGAGTATACCGACGGCCAGCTCGCCTCCAGCGGCTCCGGCGTCTTCGCGCGGCTGCGCGATCGGCTGGGCAACCGCTGACCGTGACAAACCCGCTGTTCTTCGGTGACCCGGCCACTGTCCGTTCAGCCCTCACCGGCAGTGTCTTCGAGTTACGCGGCGAGGAAGCACGGCATGCCTCGACAGTTCGCCGCATGGAACCTGGTGAAGCAGTCGACATATCGGACGGGGTGGGATTCCGGCTCAGCGGGACGGTGCGTGATGCTGGGCCGGCACTCCTCGCGGTGGCTGTGGGCGCTGCAGAACAGGAGCCCCCACCCTTTCGCCGACTGGTGCTCGTTCAGGCCCTGGCCAAGGGCGATCGCGACGAGCAGGCGATTGAGGCCGCGACGGAGCTCGGTGTCGACGCCGTCATGCCCTGGCAGTCAGAGCGGAGCATCGTTCGATGGCGCGGCGAGAAGGTGGACCGGGGCCGGCAGAAGTGGGGTGCGGTAGTCCGGCGAGCAGCGAAGCAATCGCGGCGCGCTTTCATCCCTGCCGTGCACCCGCTGGTCGACAGCGCCCAGCTCGCCGGATGGATTCCGACCGTGGAGCGGGTTCTGGTGCTCCACGGAGACGCCGCCACATCGCTGGCCGAACGGATCGCCGAGGAATCCCTCCCGGGAATGCCCCCAATCGGGGAAACGACGGCGGTGATCGTCGGGCCGGAGGGCGGGATCAGCGACCGCGAGCTTGACGCCTTCGTCGCAGCCGGCGCGGTGCCGGTGAAGATCGGACCGAACGTCCTGCGGTCGTCATCGGCCGGACCGGCAGCCCTGGTACTGCTGAACCAGCTGCTCGGACGCTGGTGAGGTTCCCGGTTATTTGATCTCGATAGCTTTCGTATCGGTGAACCGCTGGTGCTGCTTGCCGTTCTCGTCCGACTCCAGGCGGAAAACGCTGATCTCATAGTGTCCCGGTGGCAGTGCCACGGTGAAACTGTAGATACCCGTGGTACCTGCCGGGCTGTCCAGCCCGGTGACGCCTTCCTTGACGGTTTCGCCGGTGCTGTTCCCGCCTGTGTTGTTCCCTTCGGGGCTGTCCCCTTCGGATGCCGCGCTGATGCGCCACGAGAGCGTGGCCGTGTCCGACCGTCCGCTCCCATTGATCACCACGGTCGAAGGGTCACGGACTTCGCCGTCCTGGGGATTGGTGATCCAGACCGGTGCGACGAGTGAGTTGTCCCTCTGGAACTCACCCCCGAGCTCGACTTCGCCGAATGCCTCGTACCCGGCTTCTCCGTCGACCAGCACCAGCACCGAGCTGACCTCGCCGCCGGGAATCAGCCCGGCGTTCGCTGCTGCAGCAGTCGCGGTGAAAACCAGCTGTTGAACGGCCTTGCGCGCCACACCGGGCTCAAGCTGTCCCCCGAACGCATCGGAGGAGATATCGACGGTGATGACATTACGGGTGGAGATGGAGGAGCTGACACGGGTTGCAGACGACCAGGGGCTGAAGAAATCGCCATCGAGCGGCTCTCCGACCGTCATGTGCCGCACGGCATCGGCGATCGGGTCGCCCGAGCTGTCCGGTGCGGCGGCAGGCGTGAACTCGCGGTACAGCAGGGTATCGGTGTCCCCGTCACGGCCCAGCCAGTACACGGGCAGCACGCCGCTCGGAGCGGAGCCCCCGGTGCCGCTGACCTGGAGCGGCACGGTTGGTGACCCGGTTCGGGAGCCGAGGTCTGCACCAGCGGCATCGGGGATCGACGGCGGCGCCGACAGCGTTCCGGATCCGCCACCACCGAAGCCGGTACAGCCGGGGATGAGCAGCAGGCTCCCGGCAAGGAGGACGCCCCCACTCGAAGAGAGGAGATTTCGCAGGCCGAGGCGGCTTTCGCGCAGCGGATTCCGCTCGCCCATCTGCATTCTCCTTCCGGCCCCGGCCTGGGTGTGCTCGACACACCCAGGGCATATCCGGATAAAAGCTTGGCACAGGCGTCGTGGTCGGGGACCGAAAAGGCCCTTCGTCGGGAGGACTGAAACGGTATCGATACGAACCTGTTGCGAAGTTGGAACCTACCCTCCTTCCCAGCGGGCCCCTGCAGGCCGATGCCGGCAGTCCACCCACCGCCGGAGAGGAGCCGGTCCGCGGTGGTGCCGTAGAATTGAGGAAACTCAAACGGATAAGGGGCGATTGAAGGCCGGATGGCCGTGCTATGAGCGAATTTTCACCGGGCACCACACCGAGCACCACGGGAATCAATGCAGCAGGGCTCGACACCCGGATCCTGCACTTCGACTCCGGCGAACAGATGGTCCAGGCGCTGGGTACCAACGACGAAGCGCTCCAGCTCATCGAAACCTCCTTCCCGGGCGTGGAGCTGCAGGCGCGGGGGAACGAACTCACGATCACGGGTCCCGCGGCCGACGTCCTGAGGACGGAGCGGCTCGTCGAGGAAATCCGGAGCATGGCGGCCAATAACGCCCCGATGAGTCCACAGATACTCGACCAGCTGATTTCGATGCTGAAAACCCAGAGTGCGGGACGCCCTTCAACGGCCTTGTCGGTGAACATCCTGACGTCGCGCGGGCGCACCATCCGGCCGAAGACCCTCAACCAGAGCACCTATGTCGACGCCATCGACAGCAACACCATCGTCTTCGGCATCGGCCCCGCCGGAACGGGCAAAACCTACCTCGCCATGGCCAAGGCCGTGCAGGCGCTGCAGCGGAAGGAAGTCAACCGCATCATCCTGACGCGACCGGCCGTCGAGGCGGGGGAGCGGCTCGGGTTCCTGCCGGGAACGCTCAGCGACAAGATCGATCCCTATCTTCGACCCCTCTACGATGCGCTGCACGACATGATGGACCCGGACTCCATCCCGCGTCTGATGGCCGCAGGAACCATCGAGGTCGCCCCGCTCGCCTACATGCGCGGCCGAACCCTCAATGACGCGTTCATCATCCTTGACGAGGCCCAGAACACCACTCCGGAGCAGATGAAGATGTTCCTGACGCGCCTCGGTTTCGGCGCGAAGATGGTGGTCACGGGTGACGTGACCCAGGTGGACCTTCCCGGCGGAACGAGCTCGGGGCTGCGCGTGGTCAGCGAGATCCTCCGGGGGGTTCCCGATGTCCACTTCGCCGAGCTCGATGCCACCGACGTCGTCCGTCACCGGCTCGTCGGCGATATCGTGAGCGCCTATGCCAGGTGGGACGACGCCCAGGCCAATGGACATCCCCGCAACGGGTTCCGGGTCGGCTCCGCATGAGCGTCGAAGTGAACAACGAGTCCGGGTTCCAGGTCGACGAAACGCTGCTCGTGCGTCTGGCGAACTTCATCTTCGAGGCGATGTTCGTCCACCCCGAAGCCGAACTCTCGATCATCCTCGTCGATACCGCTGCAATGGAGAAGCTTCACGTGGAGTGGATGGATGAGCCGGGCCCCACCGATGTCCTGTCCTTCCCCATGGACGAACTGCGGCCGGGCACGGCCGGTCGGGTCACGCCCGCGGGCCTGCTCGGCGACGTCGTCCTCTGCCCTGAGGTCGCGGAAAGCCAGGCCGGGACGGCGGGACACAGCACTGCTGAGGAGCTGCTGCTGCTGACCACGCACGGTGTGCTCCACCTCCTCGGGTTCGACCACGTCGAGCCTGACGAAGAGAAAGAGATGTTCGGGTTGCAACGGCAGCTGCTGAGCGAGTTCCTCGGCGGGAACGCACCGCAGGAGACTACCGCTTGATTCTCTGGCTCCTCGCGCTCATGGGTCTGGCCTTCATCCTCGTTGCCGCCCTCGTCACCGCAGCCGAAGCTGCGTTCAGCTATCTCCCGCGGCAGGACGGCGAAGCCCTCCTGCAGTCAGCGAAAGGCCCGTCCCTCCGCCGTATTCTCGGAGCTCCCGTGGCGCATATGCACGCGCTGCGTTTCTGGCGGGTGTGGTTCGAGATGGCTGGGGCTGTTGCAGTCGCCATCCTGTTCCATGACCTCCTCGACAACGTGTGGCTCGCAGGGCTCCTCGCGACGGCGGTGATGGCGGCCATCGGCTTCGTCCTCGTGGGGGTGTCCCCGCGCCAGCTCGGCCGTGCCCACGCGCCCGCCGTGGTCCAGTTCACCGCCGGTTTCGTCTCACTGCTCTGCATTCTGCTCGGCCCGGTTCCGCAGTGGCTGGTCCGCATCGGCAGCTCGGTCACCCCGGGCGCGGCCTACGACGAAGCGGCGTTCTTCACCCAGGAGGAGTTTCGGGAGCTGCTCTCCCGTGCCAGCGACGCGGAGATGATCGAGGACAACGAGGCGGAGCTGATCCACTCGGTGTTCGAACTCGGCGACACCAAGGTGCGCGCCGTCATGGTTCCGCGGACCGACATGGTCACCATCGAATCCGGGGCGACACTGCATGAGGCACTGTCTCTTTTCCTCCGTTCCGGGTATTCCCGCGTTCCGGTCATCGGGGAGAGCTCCGACGACATCCTGGGCATCCTGTATCTGAAGGACGTGGTCGCGGAGCTGCATGGGCGGCCCCCGCAGACCCAGAGCAGGTCGGTGGACCCGGTATGCCGCGAGGCCCGGTACGTCCCGGAGTCGAAGCCTGTGGGGGACCTCCTTCAGGAGCTCCAGCGCGAATCGACCCACGTGGCGATCGTCATCGACGAGTACGGCGGAACCGCGGGTCTGGTGACCCTGGAGGATCTGATCGAGGAGATCGTCGGCGAGATCGTCGATGAGTACGATTCCGAGGTCCCGGAGCAGGAACAGCTTGCCGACGGCACCTACCGCGTGAGTGCCCGCATGGCGATCGACGACCTCGGCGAACTGTTCGGCATCGACCTGGAGGACGAGGAGGTCGACACCGTGGGCGGTCTGTTGGCAAAGACGCTCGGAAGGGTGCCGATCGTCGGCAGTGAGGTCACAATTGACGGTATAGGTCTGCGTGCCGAGCGGCTCGAGGGCCGGCGAAACCGGGTGTCACACGTCATCGTCTTCCTGCGGAAACGGGATTCCCCGGACCAACACATCAACGAGAAGGAAATGGCGGCAGAACATGACCGGAGATAATCACAGGGCCGGGTTCGTATCCCTGGTGGGCAGGCCCAACGCCGGCAAATCCACCCTGACCAATGCCCTCGTGGGGCAGAAGGTCGCCATCACCTCCGCCAAGCCGCAGACCACGCGCCACACGATCCGCGGAATCGTCACCCGGGAGGACTCGCAGGTCGTCCTTGTCGACACACCCGGGCTTCACCGACCGCGGACACTGCTCGGCCAGCGGCTCAATGATCTGGTGGCCGACACGCTGTCCGAGGTCGACGCCGTCGGCTTCTGCCTGCCGGCGAACGAGAAGATCGGGCCAGGCGATCGGTTCATCGCCGAGCAGCTGGGCCGGCTTCGACGCAAGCCGCTCATCGCCGTCGTCACCAAGACCGACCTGGTGGACCGGAAAGCCCTGACCGAGCAGCTGCTTGCCGTCGCCAAGCTCGGCACCGATGTGCTGGGCGCCGACGGGTGGACCGACATCGTGCCGGTTTCAGCGGCGGACGGTTTCCAGGTGGAGACAGCAGGCGAGGTCTTCAGCCGGCAGATGCCGCTGTCGCCCGTGCTGTACCCGGGCGGGGAGCTGACCGACGAGCCGGAGGCGGTCATGGTGGCCGAGCTTGTGCGCGAGGCGGCCCTCGAGGGCGTTCGTGACGAGCTCCCGCATTCCCTGGCGGTGGTCGTCGAGGAGATGGTGCCGCGGGAGGGCCGGCCGGAAGACAGCCCGATGCTGAACGTGTATGTGAACCTGTACGTGGAACGGTCCTCGCAGAAAGCGATCATCATCGGCAAGGGTGGTGCGAGGCTCCGCGAGGTGGGCACCAACGCCCGCCGCGGCATCGAGGCACTGCTCGGTACCCGGGTTTACCTCGATCTTCATGTCAAGATTGCCAAGGACTGGCAGCGGGACCCGAAGCAGCTCGTCCGCCTGGGGTTCTGACCTTGCCTCAGCCGTAATCAACCAGAGGAAGCCGCGAATGAGCAACCGAGGGCAGTTCCAGCCCGCCGGCACGTCCGGCTCCGGCGCTTCCCTGTCCGGGGCCCGGAATTCAGGGATTGTCCCGGGCGGCCGCCATCTGGGGAAAGCGGGCGCCGCCCGAGGCCTGATGGTGGTTGCGTTCACGCTCGCCGCCGTCCTGGTCGCGCTCGTCGGCTTCGTGGCCGTGCAGTTGTTCCGCCTCCAGGCGAACGTGGACACGGAGCCCCTCAACATCGGTTCCGGCCAGGAGTCTGCGCTGCCGGTCGACCTGAGCACCGATCCGGTGCAGATCCTCATCCTCGGCACTGATACCCGACTCGCGAACGGCGGGGAGTCGCCCGGGGGAGGGGACCGTCCCCCGGGCGGGGGCAACTCCGATGTGATGATGCTGATGAACCTTTCGGCGGACCGCGAGGACGTGACGGTGCTCAGCTTTCCCCGGGACCTCCTGGTGCCCCTACCCAGCTGCCGCGCGCCGGCCGGCGGCGATCCGTCGACCGCCATGGACCTCGGCCAGCTCAACGGTGCCCTTGCCTCCGGGGGGCCCGGCTGCACGGTGGCGGCGATCAACAACGTGACCGGCCTGAACATCGACCATTTCATGATGGCGGACTTCGACGCCGTGAAGGAACTCTCGGAAACCCTCGGCGGAGTGGAAGTCTGTGTCAGTGAGCCGGTCGAGGACGAGTATTCGGGCCTGAGCCTGCCTGCCGGCACCAGCGAGGTGGAGGGTGAGCAGGCCCTGGCGTTCCTGAGGACGCGGTACGGCTTCGGAGACGGCGGCGATACCGGGAGAATCATGGCGCAGCAGGCGTTCCTGGCGTCCATGGCCCGCAAGGTCCAGGCGGAGGGCACCCTGACCAACCTGCCCCGCCTTTACTCGATCGCCGAAACCATCACCCGCAACCTGACGGTTGACGAGGGCCTGTCCCAGGTGACGGCCCTGCTGCAACTGGCCGACCGGGTGAAGGACGTGGACCTGGCGAACATGGCCTTCGTGACGGTGCCCACCATGCCCTGGGATCAGGATCCCAACCGGCTCGTGCTCGATGAGGAAGCGGCGGAGCCGCTGTTCGCGGCGATGCGCGCGGACCGCAGCCTGACCGAGCCCGCACCTGCGCCGTCGCCGTCCGCTGAGGCCCCGACCGGAGGGGCGGAGGATCCCGCGCCCGCCGACCCTCCGTCCATCGACGCCGCAGCCGTCCCGGTCATCGTGGTGAACGGGACGGGGTCCACGGCGCGCGGTGCCGCAGTCCGGTCGTTGCTGGTGGAGGAGGGCTATGGACAGACGCAGACGGTGGAGACCTCAGGAGCACCGGTCACCCAGGTGTACTTCGGTGCCGGCTACGATGCCGCAGCTGCGGGCATCGCGGACCTGTTCGGCGTGGACGGCGCCCAGCTCATCCCCAGCCCCACGGCCGTAGGCGTCGAAGTGCTGGTGGGCACGGATTTCCTGTCGGGTGCGACGGTGACGCCTGACCCGCTGGGCGGCGAGCTGCAGGGGCAGACCGCGGAGGAAGAGGTCTGCCAGCAGGCGTCGGGATCCTAGTCCTGCCCGGCTGTTCCTCTCACCAGATCCGGACGCGCTGCTCGGGAGCGAGCCAGAGCCCGTCCTCGGGGGTGGTCCCGAACGCGTCATGGAACTCGTCGAGGTTCCGCACCACCTGATTGCACCGGAACTCGTTCGGTGAGTGCGGATCGACGGTCAGGCGCCGGGCCGCCTCCTCGGGACGGATCTTCTGGCGCCAGCAGCTCGCCCACGAGGAGAAAAACCTCTGCGCCCCCGTTTGCCCATCGATGACCGGGGCTTCGGCGCCGTCCAGGCTGATGAGGTACGCCAGGTAGCTGATGCTGAGACCGCCGAGATCGCCGATATTTTCTCCCAGCGTGAGCTCGCCGTTCACACACTGGGTGGGCGCCTCGGCAGGTGCCAGGACAGCGTACTGGTCCACGAGCCGGGACGTGAGGGCGTCGAAGGCCGATCTGTCCCCATCCGACCACCAGTTGGACAGCGCGCCGTGGCCGTCGAACTGCGACCCCTTGTCGTCGAACCCGTGCCCGATCTCGTGCCCGATCACGGCACCGATGGCTCCGTAGTTCACGGCGGGATCAGCATCGGCCTCGAAGAAGGGTGCCTGGAGGATGGCGGCGGGGAAAACGATCTCGTTCATGGTCGGCATGTAGTAGGCGTTGACCGTCTGGGGCGTCATCAGCCACGCCCCGCGGTCGATCGGCCCGCCGAGCCTGTTGAGCTGGCGCTGGTGTTCGAACTCGCCGGCGCGGCAGACATTGCCGAACAGGTCCCCGTCGACGATGTCCAGCGGCGTGTAGTCGATCCACTGGTCCGGATAGCCGATCTTCGTGGTGAACTGGGAGAGCTTCAGCAGCGCCCTGTCGCGCGTTTCCTCACCCATCCAGGCCAGGGACGAAATGCTCCGCGAGTACGCCTCGATGAGGTTGGCCACCAGCCCGAGCATCTGGTCCTTGTGGCTCTCCGGGAAGTGCCGGGCGACGTACTGCCGTCCGACCGCTTCGCCGAGCGCTCCTTCCACCACGGCGACGCCCCGCTTCCAGCGTTCCTTGAGCCGGGGAGTGCCCGCCAGGTGTGTTCCGTAGAAAGCGAACAGGGCATTCACGAACGCCTCGTCGAGATAGTCGGCGGCGGACAGAAGCACCCGGCTCCTCAGCCAGTCCTTCCACGCGGGCAACGGGACCGTCGACAGTGCGTTCTCGACGCCGACGAGGTAGTCCGGCTGGCACACCACCACCTCGGCCGCCTGCGATGCCTCGTCGGTCACCACCGACAGCCAGGGCGCGATGAACGGTGCCAGCACGGCGGCGTCGTCGAAGGTGTGGAGGTTGTAGGTCTTCTGCGGGTCCCGGCGGTCGACCGTGCTCATGTGCGACGCCGCCAGCGCGGTTTCGAGCTCCAGCACGCGCGCCGCCGCCCTGCCCGGGTCGGCCTGCCCGGCCAGTTCGAAAAGCCTCTCGAGCAGCGCACTGTACTTTCCACGGGTTTCGGCGAACTGCGGCTCACGGTAATAGGACTCATCGGGCATCCCGAGCCCCGACTGGTACACGTGCAGCAGATACCGGGAGGGGCCCCCGGCGTCGTTGCTGACGTAGGGCGCGCAGACTCCCTGGACGCCGGAGCGGGTGAATTCGGCGCTCAGGCGGACCAGATCCTCGGGACTTGTTACGCCGTCGATCCTGGCGAGCATGCCGTCGAGGGGAGCGAGGCCCTGCGCGGCGATGTGCCCGGTGTCCATGAACGCCGCGTAGAGAACGCCGATCTTCGCGCTGTCGCCGCCATCCGCGGCTGCGACATCGCCGGAATCACTGCTGCCGGAATCGGCGGATTCGATGATGCTTCGCACGGCCAGTTCCGAGGCATCGCGCAGGGCAGTGAAGGAGCCCTCCTGCGACCGGTCCTCGGGTATTTCGGTGACGTCGAGCCATTTCCGGTTCACATGGCGGAAGAGATCATCCTGCGCTCGTACGCCTGCGTCTACATGGTTCCTGGTTTCTACCATTGGTACTCCCTCGTAACTTCCCGGCTGCTTTTCCCTGGCGGCTTTGCGCCAAAAATCCATTCTATGTGCCGTGCTATCGTGGAAAAATGCGCGCAGAGCTGACTCTCCTTATCTGCCGCGGCGAGGTTTCCTAAGCCCCCCGAGCTTTTTCGAGCTACCGGCCACACCTCGCTGCGGAGTCTGCGTGCCCGGCCATCAGCGCTCACTGTGTTCAAGAGATAAGGCCAGCCCTCATGCGAAACGCACAAAAAACCTCCGGAATGCCGTTCTTCAAGTACACACCGTTCCAGGAGCAGATCACCGTGGAGCTTCCCGACCGCACCTGGCCGGACAAGCTGATCACCAAGGCCCCGCGGTGGTGCGCGGTGGACCTCCGGGACGGAAACCAGGCGCTGATCGACCCCATGAGCCCCGAACGCAAGCACCGGATGTTCGACCTCCTGGTCGGCATGGGGTACAAGGAAATCGAAGTGGGTTTCCCGTCGGCGTCGCAGACCGACTTCGACTTCGTACGGCAGCTCATCGAAGGCGACCGCATTCCCGACGACGTCACCATCCAGGTCCTCACCCAGGCCCGGGAACACCTGATCGAGCGTACCTACGAATCGATCAGCGGCGCTGACTGTGCGATAGTCCACCTCTACAACTCCACCTCCGTCCTCCAGCGCCGGGTGGTTTTCAACCAGGACCGCGACGGCATCATCGACATCGCACTGCAGGGCGCCAGGCTCTGCCGCAAGTTCGAAGAGAGCCTGGGAAACACCCTGGTCACGTACGAGTACTCGCCTGAGTCCTTCACCGGGACCGAGCTGGATTTCGCGGCCCGCATCAGCAACGAGGTCGCGGCGGTCTTCGAGGCGTCAGCGGACCGCCAGATGATCCTCAACCTGCCGGCCACAGTGGAGATGGCCACCCCCAACGTGTACGCGGACTCCATCGAGTGGATGTGCCGGAACCTGGCGGACCGCGACAGCATCATCGTGTCCCTGCACCCACACAACGACCGCGGGACGGGCGTCGCCGCGGCGGAACTGGGGTACCTGGCCGGTGCCGACCGTATCGAGGGATGCCTGTTCGGTAACGGTGAGAGGACGGGCAACGTGGATCTCGTGACCCTCGGGATGAACCTCTACAGCCAGGGCATCGACCCCCAGATCGACTTCTCGGACATGGACGCCGTCCGCCGCACCGCCGAGTACTGCAACCAGCTGATGGTGCCCGAACGCTCCCCGTACGGCGGCGACCTCGTCTTCACGGCATTCTCCGGCTCCCACCAGGACGCCATCAAGAAGGGCTTCGACATCATGGAGCGTGACGCAGCCGCCGCCGGCGGTGGCCTCGATGACATCCCCTGGGCCGTTCCCTACCTGCCGATCGACCCGAAGGACATCGGCCGCAGCTATGAGGCAGTGATCCGGGTCAATTCGCAGTCCGGCAAGGGCGGGGTGGCCTACCTCCTCAAGAGCGAGCACAGCCTCGACCTGCCCCGGCGTGCGCAGATCGAGTTCTCCGGCGTCATCCAGCGCCGCACCGAGACGGTCGGCGGTGAAATCAGCGGCGCCCAGCTGTGGGCAGCGTTTCAGGACGAGTACCTGCCGACCCGCGCGGACGGAGATCCCGACATGGACAGCGCCGGGCAGTGGGGCCACTACGCGCTGACCTCGGTGAACACCGACACCGCGGAAGACGGCCAGTTCAAGCTCGCCGCGACCCTTCTGGTCGACGGTGTACAGCAGCGGCGGTCGTCGCAGGGGAGCGGGCCCATCGCGGCCCTGCTCGAGATCCTCGGCCAGGACGGCGTGGACGTGCGCGTGCTCGACTACACGGAGCATGCGCTGTCCTCCGGCGGAAACGCGAGGGCCGCGGCCTACGTCGAGTGCGCCGTCGGCGAGCGGGTCCTGTGGGGCGTCGGGATCGACACCAACACCACCATGGCTGCGTTGAAGGCCGTCATCTCCGCCGTCAACCGCGCCATCCGCGACAGCGCCTGACACCGCCGCATGGTCCGGAGCGTCCGGAGCGTCCGGAGCGTCCGGAGCGTCCGGCGCGCCGGGCGTCGGCGCCCGCGGAAGTGAACTTGGTGGGAGACTGGGGAAGTGTCAAGAGCATCAGCGTCCCGGACCTACCGCTCCGAGGGAGTGGTCCTTCGGACCTACAAACTCGGTGAGGCCGACCGGATCATCGTCCTGTTGACGCGCGAACACGGCCAGGTCCGCGCAGTCGCCAAAGGGGTCCGCAGGACGAGCAGCAAATTCGGTTCGCGCCTCGAGCCGTTCATGGCCGTGGACCTGCAACTCGCGGCAGGACGGAATCTCGACGTCGTGACCCAGGCGCAGACCAAAGGCGCCTACGGCCACGGTATAGCGGCCGACTACGGCCGTTATACCGCCGCCACGGCCATCGCCGAGACAGCCGAACGGCTTACGGACATCGCCGGCGAGGGATCCGGTGCGCACTACGCGCTGGTGTCCGGTGCGTTCTCGGCATTGAGCAGGGGAGTCCACCCGGCAGAGCTGATCCTCGACTCGTACCTGCTGCGGGCCCTCTCCATCGCCGGTTGGGCGCCGAGCTTCACCGACTGCGCCAAATGCGGCGCTACCGGCCCGCACAACGCCTTTTCGGCGGCGCTCGGCGGAGCAGTGTGTGCTTTCTGCCGCCCGCCGGGAGCGGCCTCGCCGTCGGGCCCTGCCATGGCACTCCTTGCCGCACTGTTGTCCGGGAACTGGGACGCCGCGGACGCTTCGGAGAGCCAGGCACGGCGGGAGGCCGCGGGCCTCGTAGCGAGCTACCTGCAGTGGCACCTTGAACGTGTGGTCAAATCCCTCAAGCATGTGGAGCGTCTATGAACAAGCCGATTCGACTGCCCCGTCCGCCGGAGCCGCACCCCAGCGGCGAGACGGCACCGCAGGTTCCCCGGCAATTCGTTCCCCAGCACGTGGCGATCGTGATGGACGGCAACGGGCGCTGGGCCAACGAGCGCGGTCTGCCCCGGACGGAGGGGCACAGGGCGGGCGAAGCGGCCCTGCTCGACGTCATGGCGGGTGCGATCGAGATCGGCGTCCGGCACGTGTCGGTGTATGCCTTCTCCACCGAGAACTGGAAGCGGTCACCCGATGAGGTGCGCTTCCTCATGGGCTTCAGCAGGGATGTGCTGAGGCGCCAGCGGAACCAGCTCAACGAGTGGGGCGTGGAGATCCGCTGGTCGGGACGACGGCCGCGCCTGTGGCAGTCGGTCATCAACGAGCTCGAGGAAGCCGAACGCTTCACCCGTGGGAACACCACGTGCACGCTGAACATGTGCGTCAACTACGGTGGCCGTGCGGAGATCGCCGACGCGGTGAAGGCGATCGCCGAACAGGCGGCAGCGGGGAAGCTGCGGGCTTCGACGGTGAGTGAGAAAACCGTCCAGCGTTTCCTCGACGAGCCGGACCTGCCCGACGTCGATCTGTTCCTCCGGACCTCCGGCGAGCAGCGGCTGTCCAATTTCATGCTGTGGCAGTCCGCCTATGCGGAGATGGTGTTCATGAATACGCTGTGGCCGGACGTCGACCGCCGGACCCTGTGGCGCGCCATCGAGGAATACGCGTCCCGCGACCGCCGGTATGGGGGAGCCGTGGACCGCGCGGTGTCGGGCACCGGCTCGGCCTAGGGACCAGGGGCGACGGCGCCCGAAAAGCCGTACGCGTCGAGCCAGCGCCCCAGCTGCCGGTAGGCGGCGGAGCGGACCGGTGCGCGGGAGAGCAGGACGTCGTGCAGGGCGCCGTCGAACCGGCACACAGTCACGCAGGACCCGAGCTCGACGGCGCGGCGCACCATCACGGAGACGTCCAGAACGCTGTCCGATTCCAGCATGGCCTCGCTCCAGGTGGTGCTGATCGTCGAGGAGCCTGACGCCATCACGAGCACCGGTACGGGAAGGGAGAGGCCGCGTGCCACCTCCGCCTGCCCGGCGAGGATGGCCGCGAACCAGCCCGCCCGCAGCGGGAAACCGGTTTCGGGCCGCCAGGATGGCAGCAGGTCCCACTCGCCGTCGGCGCTCCGGCTGATACTTCTCCAGTAGAAGCCCAGTTCGGGTACGCGGAGCCGCGCCTTCGGGCGGAAGCGGCTGACGGTTCCGAGCACGCCCTGCGTCGCGGTGCGCAGCAGTGCACTGCCCTGGGTATCGAGCCATGGGCCGTTGAGCACCAGGGAGCGGGCCCTACCAGGGTTCCGGGCGGCCCACAGGACCGCGGTCAGGGCGCCGGCGGAATGTGCCATCAGGGTGAGGGAGACATCGATTCCCCCTCCGTGCCGGTCCCGCAGCACATCGGTCAGGGCGTCGATCGCGGCGTTGATGTCGGCGTCGTACTCCGCGAGGTCGGTGATGTAGCCGGGAGTCTGCCACGGCCGAAGGCTCCTGCCGAATTTGCGAAGGTCCACCGCGAAGAAGGCGATGCCGCGGTCGGTAAAGAACTCCGCCGTCGCTTCCTGGAAGAAGTAGTCGCTCCATCCGTGCACGTACAGGACGGCGCGTACCGGGCGAAAGTCCCGGCCGTCGTGCCCGGAAGCGGATTCCGGGGGGAGTCCGCCGAAGGACGGTCCGCCGCTCGGCGTATGGGCAACGAGTGTCGCGGTGCAGGGGCCTTCGTCGTCGGGCGGAAGTCCGAGCGCGGCCATCCAGTACTCCGGGCCGAGGTGATCCGGCTCCCACAGTAAGCTCATTCTTCCGAGGATAACGCCCGTTGCACTATCGGAGTTGGTCGAGCGCCGGGGAACGTGGGACTTTATTAGCAT
Source organism: Arthrobacter sp. Br18 (assembly GCF_000520555.1). Taxonomy (GTDB): domain Bacteria; phylum Actinomycetota; class Actinomycetes; order Actinomycetales; family Micrococcaceae; genus Arthrobacter_D. The sequence continues at coordinate 47,086 of NZ_KI914850.1, forward strand.
GCGAATCTATCCTGCGTTCTTCCGCCTTGCCTTCTCCGGCATGGACGCGGAGCGTGCTCACATCATCGGGGCCGCGCTGATCCGGGCAGCCGACCGCACGCCTGCCGGGTGGGTCCTGCGCCGCCTGTGTGCGCCCCATCCCCGCCTCAGGACGACGGCGTTCGGCCTGGATTTCCCGTCACCGTTCGGTCTGGCGGCGGGATTCGACAAGAAAGGGCAGGGGATCCTGGCCCTTACTGCCCTCGGCTTCGGCCATGTCGAGGTCGGAACCATCACCGGATCGGCGCAGCCCGGCAACCCCCGCCCCCGGTTGTTCCGGCTCGTGGAGGACCGCGCGGTCCTGAACCGCATGGGCTTCAACAACGACGGCGCTGCCACCGTGGCACCGCGCCTGAAGTCCGCGCGGGCGCGGCTGGAGCGCCGTTACGGTGCCCAGCGGCCGATTGTGGGCGTGAATATCGGCAAGACGAAGAACGTGGACCTGCGCAACGCCACGGGTGACTACCTGACCAGCGCGAGGGAGCTCGCACCCGCCGCCGACTACCTCGTGGTGAATGTGAGTTCGCCGAACACACCCGGTCTCCGGCTGCTCCAGAACGTCGCATCGCTCGAACCGCTACTCACCGCGGTCCGGGAAGCGGCGGACGAAGCCGCTGTCCGGCACCTCCCGCTGCTGGTCAAGATCGCACCGGATCTGACGGACCAGGACATCGACGACGTCGCCGCGCTGGCCCGGAAGCTCCGCCTGGACGGCATTGTGGCCACCAACACCACCATCACCAGGGCAGGCCTCCGCTCCGACGCCGAGGCCGTCACTGCGCTGGGAGTCGGCGGTTTGAGCGGCGCCCCACTGAAGGCGCGTTCGATGGAGGTCCTGACAAGGCTGCGGGCCGCGGTGGGTGACGACCTCGCGCTGGTGTCGGTGGGAGGAGTCGAGAACGCGGACGACGTCGCGGCGCGGCTCGCCGCGGGCGCCACCCTCGTGCAGGGGTACACGGCGTTCCTCTACGAGGGCCCGTTCTGGGCGGCACGCATCAACCGCAGGCTGGTGAAACTGCTCGGCTGAAGGGCGATTCGCTGAAGGACAGTTTGCTGAAGGACGGTCCGCCGGGCCGGTTCCCGCCTCAGGAGGGGTAGTCGCCCCGCTTGACCTGCGGCTTGGGCAGGCGCAGCCGGCGCAGCTGCAGGG
>NZ_KI914850.1:48374-58795 GCF_000520555.1 Arthrobacter sp. Br18
GCAGCCGGCGCAGCTGCAGGGCGCGGGTCATGCCGTACCAAAGGTCACCCGACAGCGGGCCGCCGAACTTCGCGGTGAGCTTCGACTTGAGCTTGCGCCGCAGGAGGAAACAATCGAGGATCACGGCCATGATCAGCACCCAGAAAGCGAACAGGACGGCGCTCTGCACCGTGAGGGACTGGAAGAAGCTGAGAACGACGAAGACCAGTGCGGCGATCATCAGGAACTCGCCGATGTTCCACCGTGCGTCCACGAACTGGCGGATGTAGCGCCGGTGAGGGCCCTTGTCCCGGAGGGGGAGGTAACGCTCGTCGTCGGTGTCCAGCGCCTGGCGCATGCGCGCGCGGTCATCGCGGGCCGCCGATTTGCCCTGTTCACGCGCGGCCTTGCGGTCGGGCAGGCGCAGCCGGCGCAGCTGCAGGGCGCGGGTCATGCCGTACCAAAGGTCACCCGACAGCGGGCCGCCGAACTTCGCGGTGAGCTTCGACTTGAGCTTGCGCCGCAGGAGGAAACAATCGAGGATCACGGCCATGATCAGCACCCAGAAAGCGAACAGGACGGCGCTCTGCACCGTGAGGGACTGGAAGAAGCTGAGAACGACGAAGACCAGTGCGGCGATCATCAGGAACTCGCCGATGTTCCACCGTGCGTCCACGAACTGGCGGATGTAGCGCCGGTGAGGGCCCTTGTCCCGGAGGGGGAGGTAACGCTCGTCGTCGGTGTCCAGCGCCTGGCGCATGCGCGCGCGGTCATCGCGGGCCGCCGATTTGCCCTGTTCACGCGCGGCCTTGCGGTCATTGGGCACCAGGGGGCGCTTCCGCGCGGCCTGCTGCACGCTCCTCTTGGGGGTGGGTGCCCCCTTGCCGGAAACGCGGGTGCTGCCGCCCGCCGCCGGACGCGTACTGTCAAGAGTTACCTGGGCCGCTGGGGCGTCTTTCTTTCGTCCAAACACCTTCTCAGGATACCCGCCACCCCAGGCCGATCCGCACCGGTGCTGCCGGTCCCGGGCTGCGTCGGCCTGCCTGTGTAGGGTCGAAGCCATGGAATCCTTTGAACAGGCCGCTCCGGCGTCCCACCGTCCCCACCCGAGCGCCGAGGCGCTGCGCCGCAGCGTCGACGCCCACTTCCCCCGGGTCATCGAGCAGCTCGCCGCCCTGGTGAACATCCGGGGCATCGCCTGGGAGGCCTTCGACCCGAACGAGCTCGACCGCAGTGCCGAAGCCGTCGCCCAGCTCATCCGCGACGGCGGCATCGAGGACGTCCGCATCCTGCGCGTCGACAACGACGGCGTACCCGGCGGCCCAGCCGTCGTCGCCCGCCGTCCTGCGGCGGAAGGTCGGCCGACCGTGCTCCTCTACGCCCACCACGACGTGCAGCCGCCGGGGGACCCCGACCTGTGGGAAAGCGATCCCTTCACCGCCGTGGAGCGCAACGGCCGCCTGTACGGGAGGGGTGCGGCCGACGACAAGGCCGGGATCATGGCCCATGTGGGCGCCCTGCGATCGCTGACAGAGGTCCTCGGGAGTGATTTCGGCGTGGGCGTCACCCTCTTCATCGAGGGCGAGGAGGAAGCTGGCTCACCGACCTTCCGGACGTTCCTCGAGACCCACCGTGATCTCCTGACCGCCGACGTCATCGTGGTGGCCGATTCGAGCAACTGGAAGGTGGGTGTCCCGGCCCTGACCACGAGCCTGCGCGGACTGGTGGACGGCACCATCGAGGTGCAGGTGCTCGACCATGCGGTGCACTCAGGGATGTTCGGGGGTCCGGTCCTGGACGCCCCGACGCTGCTGGCCCGCCTGATCGCCACCTTCCACGACGACGCCGGTGATGTCTGCATTCCCGGCCTCCTGGGCGCGGACGCCGCATCGGTCGACTACGACGAGCCGGATTACCGTGCCGATGCCTCGGTGCTCGACGGCGTCCGCCTCGCGGGCACGGGGTCGATCGCCTCCAGGCTCTGGCACAAGCCGGCCCTGTCCATCATCGGCATGGATATTCCCAGCGTCGCTCTGTCCTCCAACACCCTCCTGCCGCGGGCGACGGCGAAGTTCAGCCTCCGTCTCGCCCCTGGCCAGGATCCGGAGGAGGCCATGCGCGCTGTGCGGAAACATGTGGAGGCCGACCCGCCCTTCGGTGCCCGCGTCGTGTTCACCGAGGGGGAGACAGGCAGCCCGTTCTCGACCGACACGTCCGAGCCGGCGTCGCAGCTTGCCCTTGCCTCACTGGAGGAGGCCTGGGGCGTACCCGCCGTCGAAGCAGGCATGGGAGGGTCCATCCCGTTCATCGCCGACCTGACGGAGCTGTTCCCGGCCGCCCAGATCCTGATCACGGGCGTGGAGGACCCCGACTCGCGGGCGCACAGCGCCAACGAGTCACTGCACCTGGACGAGTTCCGGAAGGCAGTCCTCGCGGAGGCGCTCCTGCTGGCCCGCATCAACGACGGCGGTCTGGACGGGCCGGACATCAGCCGCAGGGAATGAAACGGGTCCGCCGGGCGCTGTAACGATTGCAGTGGCGCTCCCCGGCACCGGCGTACCATTGGACCAACCCGCGCACTTCGACACCGTGGACGGAACCGGAAGCGGACGTTTCAGCAACGGATTCGAGCTAGGAGAAATACGATGAGCACTTCCATTACCGAAACCGGCACCGAGCAGGCAGAGGCAGAGCTTCCCGAGCACGAGGTCAAGCTCTCCGACATCGCCGCAGGAAAGGTCCGCAGCCTCCTCGAGCAGGAAGGGCGCACGGACCTGCGGCTCCGGGTCGCCGTCCAGCCCGGCGGTTGCTCCGGTCTGATCTACCAGCTGTATTTCGACGAGCGTGTGCTCGACGGGGACGCCGTCAAAAATTTCGACGGCGTGGAGGTCATTGTCGACAAGATGAGCGTTCCCTATCTGTCGGGGGCCTCGATCGACTTCGAGGACACCATTTCCAAGCAGGGATTCACCATCGACAACCCCAACGCCGGCGGATCCTGCGCCTGCGGAGATTCCTTCCACTAGGTTTTTCCTCCAGCACGTCCCGAGGGCCGTCCCATAGCACCGCTTCCGGTGCGGGACGGCCCTCCTGCTTGTCCCGGAATGGCAGCGACTGCGGGTAAGCTCTACAGTGAGTAGTAAAACTGGATGTGCACCCCGGACTGCAGCAGCCTGCGGGTGGCGACACGCGTAGAAAAGGAAGGTCCGTCTGTGAGTTCGCAGGACCGAACCGGCAGCAGGAAAGCCAGGATCGCGAAGATCTCCAGCATCTCGCTGGTCGGCGCACTGCTATTGTCCGGATGCTCAGTTGAAGCCCAGAAGGGTTGGTTGCCCGCCGAGCGCGACAACACCAACCACACGGGGATAATCATCGACCTCTGGGTCAATTCGTGGATCGCGGCCATGGTGGTCGGCATCATCACCTGGGGCCTGATCATCTGGTGCATGGTGGCCTACCGCCGGCGCCGCAACGACACCGGTTTCCCACGGCAGATGAGCTACAACCTGCCGCTGGAGATTTTCTACGTCGTCATACCGCTGTTCATGGTCCTTGTCTTTTTCTACTTCACCGAGCGCGAACAGAGCGCCATCGATGCGAGGGTGGAGGAGCCCGACGTCATCGTCGACGTGCGCGGCAAGCAGTGGTCTTGGGACTTCAACTATGTGAATGAGGACAAGTACTCCACAGGAGTGCAGGCCAACCTCACCGGCGAGCCGGGCGTCCCGGAAACCCTTCCAACGCTCTACCTGCCGGTCAACCGGTCGGTGGAACTCCAGTTGAATGCTCGCGATGTGCAGCACTCGTTCTGGGTTCCAGCATTCCTCCAGAAGCGCGACCTGTACCCGGGCCGCACCAACTACATCAACATCACTCCCACCAGGGAGGGGACGTTCGATGGCAAGTGTGCCGAGCTCTGCGGCCAGTACCACTCCGAGATGCTGTTCAATGTCGCGGTTGTCTCCCAGGAGGAGTTCGACAACCAGATGGCACAACTGGAAGACGGTCAACTCGGCGACGAGTACGACCGCGACTCCTACCCGGATGAAGACCCTGATTTTGACCCCGCCAGGAGCAGCTGATGTCAACCTTCGAATACACCCTTGAGGAAGCCGGCACCATAGCCGCTCCCCGCGTCGTCCCGCGGTCAAAAGGCCGGATCGTGGTCAGCTGGCTCACTTCCACCGACCACAAGACGATCGGGTACATGTACCTGATCTCCTCGTTCGTCTTCTTCTGCTTCGCAGGGGTCATGGCGCTGATCATCCGTGCCGAGCTCTTCGAGCCCGGCATGCAGATCCTCCAGACGAAGGAACAGTACAACCAGCTGTTCACGATGCACGGCACCATCATGCTCCTGATGTTCGCGACGCCGCTGTTCGCTGGGTTCGTGAACGTGATCATGCCCCTGCAGATCGGGGCCCCCGACGTGGCGTTCCCCCGGCTGAACGCGCTGGCCTTCTGGTTCTTCCTCTTCGGCAGCACCATCGCCGTGTCCGGGTTCATCACCCCGCAGGGAGCAGCATCGTTCGGCTGGTTCGCTTACGCCCCGCTGTCGAGCACCACCTTCTCACCGGGCATCGGCGGGGACCTGTGGGTCTTCGGCCTGGCACTGTCCGGTTTCGGCACGATCCTCGGATCCGTCAACTTCATCACCACGATCATCTGCATGCGGGCCCCGGGAATGACGATGTGGCGCATGCCCATCTTCACCTGGAACGCCCTCGTCACGGCGATCCTCGTCCTGATGGCGTTCCCACCGTTGGCAGCGGCGCTCTTCGCCCTGGGTGCGGACCGCCGTTTCGGCGCCCACATCTTCGATCCGGAAAACGGCGGAGCAATCCTCTGGCAGCACCTGTTCTGGTTCTTCGGCCACCCCGAGGTGTACATCATCGCGCTGCCGTTCTTCGGCATCGTGTCCGAGATCTTCCCGGTCTTCAGCAGGAAGCCGATCTTCGGGTACAAGGGCATCGTCTATGCGACCATCGCGATCGCCGCCCTGTCGGTCACCGTCTGGGCGCACCACATGTATGTCACCGGAGCGGTGCTCCTGCCGTTCTTCGCTTTCATGACCATGCTGATCGCGGTACCCACCGGGGTGAAGTTCTTCAACTGGATCGGGACCATGTGGCGGGGGTCGCTGACCTTCGAGACCCCGATGCTGTGGAGCCTAGGCTTCCTGGTCACCTTCCTCTTCGGCGGACTGACCGGCATCATCCTGGCGTCACCGCCGCTGGACTTCCACGTCTCGGACACCTACTTCGTGGTGGCTCACTTCCATTACGTGGTGTTCGGTACCGTGGTCTTCGCGATGTTCGCGGGGTTCTACTTCTGGTGGCCGAAGTTCACGGGCAAGATGCTGAACGAGCGCCTGGGCAAGATCCACTTCTGGCTCCTGTTCCTCGGCTTCCACGGGACCTTCCTCATCCAGCACTGGCTGGGCGTCATCGGGATGCCGCGCCGTTACGCCGATTACCTGCCGGAAGACGGGTTCACCGCCATGAACCAGTTCTCCACCATTGCCTCCTTCGTCCTCGGTGCATCGCTCATCCCGTTCTTCTGGAACGTGTACATCACGTGGCGGAGCGGCAAGAAGGTCGAGGTGGACGACCCCTGGGGCTTCGGGGCGTCACTCGAATGGGCTACTTCCTGCCCGCCGCCGCGGCACAACTTCACCTCGCTGCCCCGCATCCGCTCGGAGCGGCCGGCCCTCGACCTCCATCACCCGGAACTGCAGCAGACCCATACCCCTGATGGGGCGGCGGGACAAGTTCTTGGATCTGCCGACCGAATGGATGCATAAGAATGCGCATTGAAACCAAGCTGTTCTCCTTCATGGTGCCGTTCTTCGCCCTGGTGGCGACCGTCTACGGCTTCCTCGTCGAATGGCAGGAGCCGGTCGGCTTCCTGGGTCTGTACCTCACCGCCGGTCTCGCCGGCATGATCGGCTTCTACCTCGGGTTCACCGGCAAAAGGGTAGGTCTCCGCCCGGAGGACAGGCTCGACGCCGAGATCCACGAGGGGTCTGGGGAGCAGGGCCACTTCAGTCCTTGGAGCTGGTGGCCGCTCGTGCTGGGCATGGCCGCGGCCACCGGATTCCTCGGCCTGGCCATAGGCTGGTGGATCCTGTACATCGGTGCGGGGCTCGCCGTGGTTGCCCTCGTCGGCTGGGTGTTCGAGTACAGCCGCGGAGCCCACGCCCACTAGCGGCGGAAGCAGGCGACGCGGAACAATTGCAGGCGGCAAGCACGTAGCCCGAACGTAGACACAAAAGGGGTGGCGGCCGTGCCGGGGATCACGCTGATGGATGCCGCGGCACTCGACGGGTCATCGCCCATCGCGAAGCACGTCCAGCTCCGGGAGATCCTGCGCAACTATGTGCGCGACCACGGGGAGCCCGGCGCCGCGATCCCCTCAGAACGGCAGCTCACCGTCCACTTCCACGTGGCCCGGATGACGGTGCGGCACGCCATCGACGCACTGGTCGCCGAGGAGGTCCTCGAGCGCATCGTGGGCCTGGGCACCTTCGTGGCCCACACCAAGCTCGATCTTCAGATGAAGCTGACCTCCTACAGTGAGGAAATGCTGCGCCGGGGCATGGTACCGGACGCCCACGTTCTGAGTTTCGAACAGATCGCCGCCAGTCCGCTGGTAGCACGTGAACTGCGGGTAGAGCTCGGCCTGCCGGTCATCCGGTTTCGGCGCCAGCTCCTCGCCGACGGGGAGCCGATGAGTGTGGACGAGAACTTCATCCCCGCCCACCGCGTCCCGGGCATCCTCGACAGTCCTCCTCCGACGTCGCTCTACAACGTTCTCAGCGAGAAGTTCGGTCTCGTCATGGAGTGGGGGGAGGACACCATCGAGGCGACGGCCGCGTCACCATCCATCGCCCGGCTGCTGAACGTGGAGATGGGTGCGCCGCTGCTCAAGATCCAGCGGCACGCCTACGTCTCGCGCACCATGGTCGACTTCTCCGTGTCCTTCTACCGTGCTGACCGCTACAAGCTGTGGGTACCGCTCCAGCGGCCCGGGGTCCGGACGCCGAGGGGATACAGCTCCAAGCGTCTCGGCTGACCGACGTGGCCTGCCCTGCTGATCCGTCCTCGGACCACGAGTTCGGGGCGCGGGTCAGGCGATCAGGGCGGTGTACAGCACCCCGATGCCGCTGCCGACTATCCAGCCCGCAGCCACCTGGGCCGGGGTATGCGCACCGAGGGTGGTCCGGGACCAGCCCACGGCGACCGGGATCGCCAGGACTCCCAGGCCGGGCAGGCCGGTGAGGGACAGGACGATGACCGCGAAGTAGACCGCCACTGCCGAGTGTGCCGAGAGTTTCCAGTAAAGGTTGACGACCAGGACTGTGACGATCCCCGCAACCGAGCTGAGAACGGCGAGGATGAGGTTCGCCGGTGCGTCGGACAGCTGAAGGATCAATATGCCGAGTGCGATGGAGACGAGGGTTCCTCCCAGAACCGGTGCGCGCTGGCGGCGATCGCTGATGTGGTGGTCGGTGATCCTGCCGGCGCGGACGAGCAGGATCACGGCGCCCAGTGGAACGCCGGTGACGAAGAGCACCGCCAGCAGGCCCGGACCGATTCCCCGGGAGAAGCCGGCGGCATGGACGCTTACCAGGACGAGCAGTATCGAGAGCAGCACCGCGGGGGCGAAGAGCTCGGTGACCGCTTTCGCGGCTACGCGTGCGGCATGCGGGAGCCGAGGTGCAGGGGCACTCATGGGGAGAATCCGAATCCGTCGTTGCCGGGCAAAAAGCGGAGAGGGCCCGGACGTGTCGTCTGTCCGGACCCTCTCCCTGCTCTGCCGGCTAGCGGCTCGCGATCGATTCCCTGTCCTGGGCCTCGGCGATCTCACCGTGGTGGCCGGAGTGGGACGCATTCAGCTCGGACGGCGTCACCGGGGCGACGCGGTCCTCGAAGAAGAAGCGTGACGCCCGACTCCTGAGCTTTTCCGTGGCACTCACCTTGCCGTTCGCACCGGCCTGCGGCAGTGCGGCCTCGGGAGAGTTGAAGCTCACCAGCGTATACCGCTTGTACTGGTCAACCGGTTCGTGCACTTCGATGAACTCACCGTGCGGGAGCCGGACGATGCGGCCGGTTTCCCTGCCGTGCAGGGCGATCTCCCGGTCCTTGCGCTGCAGGGCGAGTGCGATGCGCCGTGCAACCATGAACCCCATGATCGGTCCGAAGATCGCCAGGAAACGCAGCCAGTAGGTCACATCGTTCAGCGACACCAGGAAATGCGTGGCGATGAGGTCCGAGCTCGCTGCGGCCCACAGGATGCAGTAGAACACGATGCCGGCGACGCCGATCCCGGTGCGGGTGGGAGCGTTGCGGGGCCTGTCCAGGAGATGGTGCTCGCGCTTGTCCTTGGTCACCCAGGCTTCGATCCAGGGCCAGGCGAACATCAGCGTGAAGACGATCGCGGCCGGCACCAGCGCCGGGATCAGGACGTTCAGCGACAGGGTGTTCACCCCCCAGGGGAAGGGGATGTTGTACTCGAAGTCCCAGTTGCCGATCGTTCCCGGCATCAGCCTCAGCGCGCCGTCGACCCATCCGATGTACCAGTCGGGTTGCGTTCCCGCGGACACCGGGGAGGGATCGTACGGTCCGTAGTTCCAGATCGGGTTGATGGTGAATGCGGCCGAGATGGCGGCGACGATACCGAACACGATGAAGAAGAATCCGCCGGCCTTCGCGGCATAGACAGGACCGACGGGGTAACCGACCACATTGGTGTTCGTGCGGCCCGGGCCGGGGAACTGGGTGTGCTTGTGCAGGACCACCATGAACAGGTGGATGCCGATCAGCAGCAGGATCAGGGCCGGGATGAGCAGAATGTGCAGCACATAGAGCCTGCCGATGACTGCGGTTCCGGGGAACTCCCCTCCGAAGAGGAAGAAGCTGAGGTACGTTCCCACCACGGGGATGGCCTTCATGACGCCGTCGATAATGCGCAGGCCGTTGCCGGACAGCAGATCATCGGGGAGGGAATACCCGGTGAATCCGGCAGCGAGGCTCATGATGAGGAGAACCGAGCCGACGACCCAGTTGAACTCCCGGGGCTTGCGGAACGCGCCGGTGAAGAAAACGCGCAGCATGTGTACGGCGACAGCGGCCACGAAGAGCAGCGCCGACCAGTGGTGTACCTGCCGCATGAACAGGCCCCCGCGGATATCGAAGGAGATATCGAGGGATGACGCGTAGGCGACGGACATCTCCACGCCGCGAAGCGGGAGATAGCTTCCCTCGTAGTGCGTCTCCGCCATCGACGGATCATAGAAGAAGGTCAGGAATGTTCCTGAGATCAGCAGGATGACGAAGGTGTAGAGCGCTACTTCGCCGAACATGAAGGTCCAGTGGTCCGGGAAGATCTTCCGCCCGAACTCCTTGACGATGCCGGACCCACCTACGCGGGAGTCGACATAGTTGGTGACTTTACCGACGCGCGTCTTCGGCTCATACGCCGGTGTCGCAGTTGAGCTGCTCATGGTCAGCCTCGCTCCCAGAAACTAGGTCCTACGGGTTCTTGAAAATCGCTCGTCGCCACGAGGTAACCCTCGTCGTCGACATCGATCGGAAGCTGCGGAAGCGGTCGGGCAGCAGGGCCGAAGATGACCTTCGCCTCCTGGGTCACGTCGAAAGTCGACTGGTGACACGGGCACAACAGATGGTGGGTCTGCTGTTCGTACAGCGCTACCGGGCAGCCGACATGCGTACAGATCTTCGAGTACGCGACAATTCCCTCGTAGGCCCAATCCTCACGGCCAGGGGAAGGGTTGAGTTCCTCGGGATCCAGACGCATCAGCAGGACAACAGCCTTCGCCTTCTCCTCGAGCTTGTGTTCCGCTTCGTTCAGTCCCTCGGGAATGACATGGAATGCCGAACCCACGGTGACGTCGGCGGCCCGGATGGGGGTTCCGCTCGGGTCGCGTGTCAGACGGGTACCGGTGTCCCACATCGTCTCCCGGAGGACGTTTCCCGGGAGCGGACCGAGATCGCGGAAAATGGCGATGGCGGGGAGGGGAGCGAGCACCATGGCGCCCAGCAGGGTGTTGCGGATGAGCGGACGGCGCTTGATCCCGGTTTCCGTCAGGATGTCGCTGACAATCTTCTCGGCGTCGGCACGGTCCTTCTCGGACCGGATCGCGTGGCGGTTCTCCGTGACCTCGTGATCGGGCATGAGCGTCCTTGCCCAGTGCACGATTCCCACTCCGATTCCCAGCATGGCGAAGGCCGTTCCCAGGCCGAGCATCAGGTTCTGCAGCCGGAGGCGGGCGAAGGTGTCATTCAGCGGGACGAAGAAGTAGCCGACGAAGAACAGGAGGGTGCCGATGATCGAAATCACGAAGAGGAGCGCGACCTGGCGTTCGGCCCTTTTCTCCGCACGCCGGTCCCTGTCCGCGAGCCGTGGGCGGTGCGGCGGGG
>NZ_KI914850.1:58895-70855 GCF_000520555.1 Arthrobacter sp. Br18
GAGCCGTGGGCGGTGCGGCGGGAGGCCAGGGTTCTCGAACGTATCAACGCCGCCCTGGCCCGGCTGAGCAACGGTGACCGAGGTGTTCGGACTGCCGTGACTACTGTCGGCCATGATCCCTCTCAACTTTCTTTAGGTACTTCACAATTCATCGATAAAACCGTCAACCCTGAGGGTCGGGAAACTAAGAGGATCTTGAGGTCAGCCAAACAGTGAAGGCAATCACCACTCCGAGGCCTGCAACCCAGATGAACAGACCTTCGGACACCGGTCCCAGCGCGCCGAGTTCGGCTCCGCCGGGTGAGCCCTGCTCGTTGATCGTGTCGAGGAAGGCGATGATGTCCTGCTTGTCCTCGGGGGTGATGTTCGCATCACTGAACACCGGCATGTTCTGCGGGCCGGTGACCATGGCTTCGTAGATGTGCTTGCCGCTCGTACCGTCGATCGACGGGGCGTACTTTCCGCGGGTCAGGGCACCCCCGGCAGCAGCGGCGTTATGGCACATGGCGCAATTGACGCGGAACAGCTCGCCACCGTTGGATGTATCCGCATCCGACGTGTCGAGGATCTCCTCCCCGGGAATGGCCGGGCCTGCTCCGAGGGAAGCAACGTAGGCAGCCATCTGTTGGATCTGTTCATCGGTGAACTGAACCGGCTTCACCGGCGCCTGTGGTCCGTCCATCTGCATGGGCATGCGGCCGGTTCCGACCTGGAAATCCACGGAGGCTGCGCCGACGCCGATCAGGGAAGGGGCGGCGTCTGATCCCGAGGCTCCCAGGCCGTGGCAGGAGGCGCAGTTCGCGACGAAGAGCTTGTTGCCCTCCTCCACGTCATCGGCCGAGAACGTCGTCTGGGCCTTGGCTTCGTTGGCGGTGCTGGCGAAAGCGTAGACGCCGCCGGTGACAAGCAGGGCCAGCAACAGCAGCGCCAATGCTGCCAGTGGGTGACGCCGGCTCTGTGATAATGCCTTCACGCGATGGTTCCTGTCTGCCGTGTTGCCATAGCTTCTGAACTTCTTCCTTGAATTCTACCGCTAGTAGAAAAGTCTACAGGAGGATTACTTGAGGAAGTAGATGATGATGAAGAGACCGATCCAGACCACGTCGACGAAGTGCCAGTAGTAGGACGTGACGATAGCCGAGGTGGCTTCGAAGTGGCCGAATCGCTTCGCGGCGTAGGCCCTGCCGATGATGAAGAGGAAAGCGATCAGGCCGCCGAGCACGTGGAGGCCGTGGAATCCGGTGGTGATGTAGAACGCTGAGCCGTAGGCGTTGGAGGAGAGCGCAACACCTTCGGATACCAGCATCGCGTACTCGAACGCCTGGACGGCGACGAAGACCCCGCCAAGGAGGAAGGTGAGGAAGAACCACTCGACCATGCCCCAGCGGAGCGGTGAGAACAGTCCTCCGGTGCGGCGGGCCTGGAGTCGCTCGGCTGCGAAAACGCCGAACTGGCAGCTGAAGGAGCTGGACACCAGGATGATGGTGTTGATCAGCGCGAACGGAACATTGAGCTTTTCCGATTCGAGCGCCCACAGCTCGCCCGAGGTGGAGCGCAGGGTGAAGTACATGGCAAAGAGGCCCGCGAAGAACATCAGTTCGCTCGACAGCCACACAACGGTTCCGACGGAAACCATGTTGGGGCGGTTGAGCGCGGGATGAGCGGCGGCGCTGGGAGCTTGAGTCGCAGATGTCACAGGATCATTATGTCTCTATGTTCGGCTGGATCACCAATGCAAAAAGGGGTGCGTCGGGTCCCCGATAGTTCGACGGAACGGGTGTGCCCTTTGTTTACGCGGAAGTGCTGGCTGAATGACTTTCTACAATTCGTAGATAACCTAGGGGTGTGAACGCTATCCCGAGCCTGCAAGCACCCCGGCCAGCCTGGCCTCTGCTCTTTCGCGCCCTGATCGCACGCGAGGACCTGACGACCGCGCAGACCCGGTGGGCCATGGACCAGATCATGTCGGGTGAGGCAACGCACTCCCAGATCGCAGGCTTCCTCCTGGCACTCCGCGCGAAGGGCGAATCGGTGGATGAGCTTCTCGGCCTCGTCGAAGCCATGCTCGAACGGGCCAACCGCATTGCCGTCTCGGGGAAGACACTCGACATCGTGGGCACCGGTGGAGACGGATTGGACACGCTGAATATCTCGACCATGGCCTCGCTCGTCGCGGTGGGGGCCGGCGCGAAAGTGGTCAAACACGGTAACCGCGGGGCGTCGTCGTCGTCGGGTGCTGCTGACGTCATCGAAGCGCTCGGAGTGCGGCTTGATCTTGTGCCGGCGGAGGTGGCGGCAACCGCAGAGCAGGCCGGTATTACCTTCTGCTTCGCCCAGGTGTTCCACCCGTCGATGAGGCACGTGGCGGTACCCCGCAGGGAGCTGGGTGTTCCGACGGCGTTCAATTTCCTCGGACCACTTAGTAATCCGGCGGGGGTTTCCGCGCAGGCGGTGGGTTGCGCGGATGCCAGGATGGCGCCGCTCATGGCCGGGGTGCTGGCTGCGCGTGGAATCCGGGCGCTGGTGTTCCGGGGGAGCGACGGCCGCGACAAGCTGACCACGAGCGGTTCCTCGGCGGTCTGGGAGGTGCGGGACGGTAAAGTGCACGAACACCTTGTGCACCCTTCCGATTTCGGCGTGCCGGTCGTGGCGGTCGATGCGCTCCGCGGCACCGACGCGATGGGCAATGCGGGCGTGGTCCGGCGATTGCTGGCGGGTGATGCGGGGCCGGTCCGCGATGCCGTCCTCCTCAATGCCGCTGCAGGACTTGTTGCCCTCGATGAGAACTCCGACGGCGCGTTGGTAAACCGCATCTCGGATGCGATGGAGCAGGCGCGGGTCTCGATCGACTCCGGAGCTGCGGCGCAGGTGCTCGACCGCTGGGTAGCGGTGAGCAGGTCGATGTAGCAGGCAGTCGACACAGCAGTTCAGCCAACAGGCTGCTCACTGCCGCGCCTGGCGCCGCCAGCTCAACCCCAGCCGAACGCTAGCTGTCGAAGCCGAGGGAGAAGGCGGCGTCGATGTCGTGCCGTGAGTAGGAGCGGAAGGCGATCTGCGTGGTTGTTGACTCAACGCCTTCTACCTTGGACAGCCGGTCGGCGATGACGTCGGCCAGGTCCTCATGGCGGGTCACCCGTGCCACCGCGATCAGATCCCATTCGCCGGTCACGGAATACACCTCGCTGATGCCGTCGATCTCGGAGATCTCCTGGGCGCATTCCGGGATCCGCGAGGCATCGGTCTGGATGAGGACGAAGGCGGTGATCATCAGTGCCCTTTCGTGGGGATGGGGTTCTCCAACACCGTACCTCCCGCACGGCGCCCCTGCGCACCTCGTCGGGCGCGCAGCCCGCCGGATCGGCGGATGAGCAGCACTGCACACCGGGGGAGTGCCAGCAGCACTCCAAGGGCGGCGAAAGTCACCAGCTGGAAGCTCAGCGCCATGCCGCCACCGGACACGGCGCGCAACACAAGGCCCAGCACCACGGTGAGCAGCCAGATCCCGACGCCCGTAGGCCAGACACGGGTGGGGGTCCGCCAGGCACGCAACGCGATCCACGCCGTCATGCACGCGATGAGGAATGGCGCTGCGGTGGCGAGGATGCCGAATGTACCCAAGCCGTGCTCGTGCGTGTGTCGTCCCGATGCTGCGAAAACAGCGATCACCGCCAGGTCCGCAGCGAACCAGCCAAGCCACAGGAAGGGGAACCGGGTGCGCGGACGTTTCTGCATCCCTCCAGCCTAGGTCTTGCTGGCGCGGTGCCGGGGGACTAGCGTTCGCGCTGGAACACCCACCGATAACTCCCATGCCGACGACGGCACAGCGTGGAAAGGAACGGCCATGAGTGTGATCACCCCATGCCTCTGGTTCGAGAGCGAGGCGGAAGGAGCGGCGACCCTCTACACGGAGGTGGTGCGGAACTCACGAATTCTCGCAGTGGCGAGGTCTGGCCCAGGTGATGACGCCCCCGCAATGAGCGTGTCCTTCGAACTCGACGGGCAGCCTTTCCTTGCTCTGAACGGCGCCACGGCCGCGGCCTTCAGCGACGCCGTGTCCTTCCAGATCGGGTGCGCCGACCAGGACGAGGTCGACCACTACTGGGAATCGCTGACCGCCCGCGGCGGCGTGGGAGGACGGTGCGGCTGGCTCAAGGACCGGTACGGCGTGAGTTGGCAGGTCGTGCCGACAGTCCTGACGTCGCTGATCGGCGGTGAGGACACCGCTGGAGCCCAGCGTGCCCTGTCCGCGATGCTGGGCATGGGCAAGCTCGACATCCGTGTGCTGGAGCAGGCTTACTCGGGTAGATGAGGAGTCTTCTGCCGGCGGCCCGAGTACCAAGTAGGAGCCCCGAATTCGAGTGGTGGGTACTCGTGTGCTGGGTGAGCGTCCTGCATACAGTCATGGAAGTGGCTCCGGCGTCAACAGAAACGCCGGCCCACCTTACTGCCCCCACCCGGCGCCCGGCTCCGACTGTCTGAAGCAGGTCGCTCGTGTGGAGCAGTTCCCTATTCGAGAGCCGGCGGCGTTGTGCCTCCTGAGACCAGGCACCCCCAGCCGCCGCCGGCTCTCCTCTCCCTCCTGAGGCCAGGCACCCCCCAGCCGCCGCCGGCTCTCCTCTCCCTCCCGGGCGGGCAACACCGGAGCCTGACATCGCGCGATCCCGGCCGACGTTTTCTGCCCCGGACGTAAATCCCTGTTCCCGGGTGCCATCGCCGGGCGCGTAGATCGCGTCAGATGGAAGGCTGACCCCTTGGGATAGGCATTTCCTATACGCGTAAGAGGATATTTGTCTGGGACACGAGGTTCCGGCGACGCTAGTCTTCACAGCATGGTCGTGCCTGCCGCAGTCCACGCGTTCGTACTGCGGCGACCCGGCGCCAGCTGCCGGCCGCACCGACCAACACTGCACAAGCCGATCAGCGCTAACGCTTGCCAATGGAGGTAAAGATGAAGAGCCGTCGTATATTCACTTCTGTCGTCGGAATGGTCGCCCTAGCTCTGACAGCAACAGGATGTGGTGCTGGTGGTGGCGCTGCCGCTGATTTCCCGCAGAAGCGCATCGACTACGTTCTTCCGTTCGACGCGGGAGGGGAATCAGACATTACGGCACGGCTGCAGCAGGAGAAGTTGGGCGAGATTCTCGGGCAGACCGTCAACGTCTCCTACAAGCCCGGAGGTGGCGGCGCGCTGGGATGGTCCGAATTGACCCGTACTGCTCCCGACGGCTACACCGTCATGGGAAGCAACCTTCCACACATCATCCTGCAGCCCATGCTGCGCGGGGACGCTGGTTACACCACCGAAGACCTCAAGCAGGTATACATCTTCCAGAGCACCCCGAACGTCCTGCTGGTGCCGGCTGACAGCGATATCCAGACCCTTGATGACTTCATTGCTGAGGCCGAGGAGAATCCCGGAGCCATTTCCGTGGGCGGTAGCGGTGACTTCACCGCCAACCACATCGGAACCCTGATGTTGTCGGACATGGCCGGCATCGAGCTTACCTACACACCGTTTTCCGGCACAGGTACTGCGGTGCCCGCCCTTCTTGGAGGGCACGTGGACGCCCTCATGTCCTACACCCCGCAGATCTCGCAACTCGGGGATCAGGTGAGGGCGATCGCCGTGGCAACCGAGGAGCGCATGTCGAGCTTCCCTGATGTGCCGACATTCGCCGAGCAGGGCTACGAACTCGCCGACGGTGCATACCGTGGGGTTTCAGTACCCGAGGAAACGCCCGACGAGATTGTCCAGACCCTCGCTGACGCCTTCCAGGAAGTGAACGAGGATCCTGAGCTCATCAAGGCCTTCGAGGAACAGGGCTTCGTGCTGGAGAACTACGGACCCGCCGAGGCAGCAGCACTGACCGAAGAGCGGACCGCCGTCTACGAGGACCTGCTGACCAGGCTCGGAATGGTCCCCTGACATGTTCGAAGCACTAGGGCAGGGCCTGCTGGCCAACCTCGCCCCCTCCATGCTGCTCCTGGTGCTGATCGGTACCTTCGCCGGCATGGCCCTTGGGGCAATGCCGGGACTCAGCGCCACAATGGGTGTGGCGCTACTTGTCCCCTTCACCTTCGCCATGGATCCGACGCCGGGACTGGTCCTGCTGGGGGCCTTCTACATGGGGGCAATCTATGGGGGGTCATTCACCGCGATCCTTGTCAATGCTCCCGGCACGCCGTCCTCCATCGCCACTGCCCTGGACGGGTATCCCCTGACCCGCCAGGGCCGCAGCGAATACGCAATCGTCGGTGCAACCATGGGCTCGTTCGTGGGTGGAATCATCGGTGTTGTCGCTCTGATCTTCCTTGCTCCTCCCCTCGCCTCGTTTTCGTTGCGGTTCGGGCCCCAAGAGTACTTCTGGGTTGCGATGTTCGGGCTTACCATCATCGCGAGCCTCGCTTCAGGATCACTCCTGAAAGGGCTGATCGGTGGCCTGATCGGTCTGCTCATCGCGACGATCGGCATCGCACCGGTCGGAGGTGACGTTCGGTTCACCTTTGGTGATCCGATGCTTCAGGGCGGGGTTCCGCTGGTGCCGGCCCTCATCGGGCTCTTTACTGTTCCGGAAGTCATTCGACTCATAGCTTTGCGAACCCGCGACGCGCAGATGGTCGACGATAGCCAGAAGAAGGCCAGCCTGTTCGGCATGGTGAAGGACATCCTCGGCCGGCCCGTGAATCTCCTGAGGTCGTCACTGATTGGCACCGCCGTTGGAATCCTTCCAGGAGCCGGTGGGAGTGTCGCGAACCTCGTCGCGTACAACGAGGCAAAACGGGCCTCAAAGCATCCTGAGACATTCGGCAAGGGTGAAATCGACGGTGTCATCGCGTCGGAGTCGGCAAACAACGGAACGGTCGGCGGCGGGTTCATTCCCACCCTCACCCTGGGCGTCCCGGGAACCCCGCCCGATGCGATCATCCTCGGGGTGCTGCTGCTGCACGGCTTGCGTCCGGGCGCTGAGCTCTTCGAGACATCGGGATCACTGGTTTACACGTTCATCCTTGCACTGGCAGTGTCGGCCGTCATGATGGTTCCCGTGGGACTCATCGCAGGACGAGGGCTCCAGCGCGGAGTCATGGCCCTGCCCGTCCGCTATCTCGCCCCCTCGATCACAGTCCTCTCCATAATCGGCGCCTATGCCATCAGGAGCTCGGTTTTCGACGTGTTCATCATGCTCGCACTCGGGATCGTGGCGTACCTGCTGCAGCGCGTTGGCATTGGAGGAGCGGCGATTGTCCTCGGTCTGGTTCTCGGATCGATTGCCGAGACCGGCCTCGTGCAGGGCATCCTCACGTCGTCGGGTGCCGACATGCCGTGGTCAACGTTCTTCACGCGGCCGATCAGCCTCATCCTCATCGCCATGTGCCTGATCTCAGCGGTCTGGCCGATGGTGCAGAAGAGACGAGCCCGAAGAAACCTCACAGAGGCAGCACCGGCTGTCGCTGCCGATCGAGCAGAGAACGATTGATATGGGAAATATAATCGGCGGCTTTGTCGTCCTGATATTTTGCTTCATCTTTTGGATTCAGCGGGATTACACCAGCGATTACGGGGGATTATTCCCGGACGTGGTGATGGTGGTGCTTGCCGCGCTCAGTGTGATGCTGATTGCCCGCGGCGTGCTGTGGCGGCACGAGAGCGGATGGGACACTACCGGTCGTCTGAATTATCGGGATCTCGGCCGCGCCCTCATTCTCCTGATTGCCTGGGTCATCTCGTTGCCTGTGCTCGGGTACCTTGTCGGCGGCATCCTGTTTTTCACCCTGGTCGCCGTGATGATGCGCACTGAACGGCCTACCCTGAAAAATCTTGCCCTGGACCTGGGCGTTGCCGTCGCAGTGGTTGGCGTGTTCTATCTTGGATTCACCCAGGTTCTGTACGTCACCCTGCCCGAAGTTTCCCTATAACCCCGGAGGTAACCCATGACGACACCGAATTACCACATCGCCGTCATTCCCGGTGACGGAATCGGCATCGAAGTAATGCCGCCGGCCCAGAAGCTACTTGGGCTCGCGGGCCAACGGTACGGCTTCTCCTTTGAATGGGAGGAATTCGATTGGGGCTGCGAGTACTACTCTCGTACGGGTCGAATGATGTCCGAAAACGGCATCGAGCAGCTTGCGGAGTGCGATCAGATCTTCCTCGGTGCCGTCGGGTTCCCTGGAGTTCCCGACCACGTATCGCTGTGGGGCCTGCTCATTCCCATCCGGCGCGCCTTCCAGCAGTACATCAACCTGCGGCCGGTGAAGCTCCTCGCCGGTATCGAAAGTCCGCTGAGGAAGATCCCGGCAGGAGGCATCGACTTCCTGGTGGTGCGCGAGAACAACGAGGGGGAGTACTCCGAAAGCGGAGGGCGCCTGTATCGCGGGACTCCGCAGGAACTTGCCATCCAGGAGTCGGTGTTTACTAGGTTCGGCGTCGAGCGCGCAATGCGCTACGCCATCAATCTCGCCCACCATCGCAAGGGAATCCTGGCCTCAGCAACCAAATCGAACGGCATCATCCACACCATGCCGTTCTGGGATGAGATTTTGAGAGAGCTCGGAGTGGAACACCCCGACCTAAAGATCTCCGAGTATCACATCGATGCCCTCGCGGCGCTGTTCGTGCTGGACCCGGCCCGCTTCGATGTCGTCGTTGCATCAAACCTCTTCGGCGATATCCTCACTGACCTCGGCGCCGCCATCATCGGCAGTATCGGCATAGCTCCGTCGGCCAATCTGAACCCCGAGGGGAAGTTCCCATCCATGTTTGAACCCGTCCACGGTTCGGCGCCCGACATCGCGGGTCAGGGCAAGGCGAACCCGATGGGCCAGGTATGGGCCGCCTCCATGATGCTTGACCATCTGGGGCAGGAGGAAGCAGGGAAGGCGCTGCTTGACACCATGGAGCACGTTCTCGAGAAGACCAGTGTGCGGACGGCCGACATTGGTGGTTCCTCGACCACTGACGAAGTATCCGACGCGCTTGTTGCTGCGTTTGATCAAGTGTCGAATGCAGGTGCAACCGCGTGAGAATTGTTGAAATCCGCGAGGAAACCCTACCGATCAGCTCATCCATCCGGAATGCTTTCATTGACTTCAGCAAGATGACGTTGAGCCTGGTCGCAGTAATCACCGATGTCCAGCGCGACGGACGCCCAGTGGTCGGCTACGGGTTCAACTCCAACGGCAGGTACGGGCAAGGCTCGATGATGCGGGAGCGCTTCATTCCCCGGGTGATGGCCGCTGATGACGCGGACCTGCTCGATGACACGGGGGAGAACCTCGCCCCCAGCCGCGTCTGGGATGTGATGATGGCGAATGAGAAGCCGGGCGGACATGGGGAACGGTCGGTCGCCGTTGGAGCGATGGACATGGCCGTGTGGGACGCGGTAGCGAAGATCGAGAACAAGCCCCTCTTCCGATTGTTGGCCGAGCGCTACGGTAACGGGCAGGCGGACAGCAAAGTCTTCGTCTATGCGGCTGGGGGTTACTACCAGCCGGGACGCGGGATCCAGGGACTCCGCGATGAGATGCATAGTTACCTGGACCGAGGCTATACAACCGTCAAGGCGAAAATCGGCGGCGCCTCCCTGGTGGAGGACATGCAGCGGATCGAAGCGGTGCTGGGGATGCTGCGACCGGGACAACGACTGGCAGTCGACGCCAACGGGCGCTTTGATACACGGACAGCCGTGGAGTACGCGAAGGCGCTCTCGGCATATGACCTGTTCTGGTACGAGGAACCGGTGGATCCCCTCGACTTCGAGGCCCAAGCAGAGGTCGCCGCCGAATACGCCAATCCCCTCGCAACGGGCGAGAACCTCTTTTCAATGCAGGACGCCCGCAACCTGATTCGCTACGGTGGCCTCCGACCCAATAAGGACTGGTTGCAGTTCGACTGTGCCCTGAGCTACGGGTTGGTGGAATACCTGCGGACGCTGTCGATGCTCGATGAACACGGCTGGTCCCGGACACGCTGCATCCCCCACGGGGGACACCAGATGTCCCTGAACATCGCCGCGGGGTTGGGTCTGGGTGGAAACGAGTCCTACCCCGATCTGTTCCAGCCGTTTGGCGGATTCCCCGACGGAGTAGAGGTCGACAACGGCTATATCACCATGCCCAACCTCCCGGGGATCGGTTTCGAGGGGAAAAGCGACCTCTACCGGGTGATGCGCTCCCTGAGCGACTGATAGCCCGGCACGAGTCGACAGGAAATCCGATGGGACCACCTGAGCAGCACCGTCCCTTGGTCGCCGTCACGCGTTCGTCGTTGCCCGGCTCGGGGATAGACCGCCTTCGGGAGCACGCGGATGTGATTTTCTGGGACGACGATGAACTCGTCCCGGCGTCGGGGGCTGCACTCAGGGCGTTCGCCGCGAACGCGGATGCCCTGCTTGCGGTCTACGCCTCGGTGGATCGCACGTTCCTTGAAGCCTCACCGAACCTGAAAATCGTTGCCCTGCCGCACGCAGGGTTCGACAGCGTGGACGTCGAGGCCGCCCGGGAGCACGGTGTTATCGTAACGAACACCCCGGACGTCCTTTTCGACACCACCGCAGACACCGCCTTCGCGCTCATCCTTCTGGCCCGTCGGCTACTGATCGCAGCGAACGGTGATCTGCGCTCGGGAAACTGGAGGCGCACCCGGTTCGACGAGCACCTCGGACTTGACGTGTCAGGGGCAACCCTCGGACTGGCCGGGTTCGGCCAGGTCGCCCAGGCCGTGGCTCGCCGTGCCACCGGATTCGGCATGACCGTGCTTCACAGCCTCTCCCGAAGCGGTACCACCGCGCTGTCGACAGCCGTCCCCTGGCACGAGCTGCTGGAGCGCTCCGACATCGTGTCGCTGCACGTGCCGCTTGCACCGGAGACCCGGCACCTCATCAGTACGGCGGAACTCAGCAGGATGAGAAACACCGCAACGCTGATCAACACAGCCCGTGGGGCCGTAGTGGATACTGCGGCGCTGCTCACGGCACTCGATAACGGGGAGATTCATTCGGCGGGCCTCGACGTGTTCGAAACGGAACCTCTCCGCGATCCGTCGGCGCCCGTCCTGCTCCACCCGCGCATCGCAGCCCTTCCCCACGTCGGATCAGCGACGCACGCCACCCGCGAGCGCATGGCGGACCTTGCTGTGGACAACATACTGGCCGTACTCAGCGGGAAGGCGGCGTTGACCCCTACACCGGAAACCCGATGATTCCGGACTGAGTCCTCCTCTCCGGGGCACTGATGCCCGCACCGGATCGGCCGGTGCGAGCATCAGGTGCCCGAGGCGCTTCGCTCCACACGTGCCGGCAACCTGATCGGAATGCCGACGGGCCAAGGCTGCTAGACGGCGGCCAGGCTCCGGACGAGGGCCTCGACGACGGCGTCGGTTACTGCCTCGGTGCTGGTGTTGCCTCCCACATCCTGGGTCAGATGGCCTGCGGTGGTTGTCTGTTCGATTGCCGCCTCGATGAGGCGGGCTTCCTCGTGCAGACCGAAATGGTCCAGCATCAGGGCTGCGCTGGCGATTGCGCCGATCGGATTGCTGATGCCTTTGCCCGCGATGTCGGGTGCGGTGCCGTGCACCGGTTCGAACATGCTTGGGAAACGCCGCTCGGGATTGAGATTGGCGCTAGCGGCCAGGCCGAGGCTGCCGGCCAGTGCTGAACCCAGGTCCGAAAGGATATCGGCGTTGAGATTGGATGCGACGACGACGGACAGGTCTTCGGGGCGCAGGACGAACTTGGCGCTCATCGCGTCGACCAGGACGCTCTCGGTCTGCACGTCCGGGTAGTCCGCGGATACCCGATGGAAAGTCTCATCCCATAGGACCATGCCGTACTGCTGCGCGTTCGATTTGGTGACACTCGACACTTTCTTCACGGTACGGGTGCGTGCCAGGTCGAAGGCGAAGCGCATGATGCGCTCGCAGCCCTTCTCCGTGAAGAGTGCGGTCTGCAGGGCAACCTCGTTGC
>NZ_KI914851.1:0-32892 GCF_000520555.1 Arthrobacter sp. Br18
ATGTCCAGGACCATGGCGAACGTTTCCGGTATCCCGACCGCTTCGATCGCGACGTCCACTCCGAGACCGTCGGTGAGGGCGAGCACCTGGTCCTTCCAGTCGGCGTCGGTTGACACGATGCTGTGGGTGGCACCGAAGAGTTTGGCCTGTTCCACCCGGTTGCGGTCGATGTCGATAGCGATGATCCGTGCCGGGCCGTAGAGCTGGGCGGTGGTGATCGCGGCGAGTCCGACGGGGCCGGCGCCGATCACGGCGACGACGTCACCGGCTTTGACGGCTCCGTACTGCACACCGATCTCGTGGCCGGTCGGCAGGATGTCCGAGAGCAGTGTTCCGTCCTGGGCACTGACGCTGTCCGGAATTTTATAGAGGGAGGTTTCTGCATAGGGAACGCGGACCAGTTCGGCCTGCGTCCCGTCGATGAGGTGCCCGAGGATCCAGCCGATTCCGGAGGTGCCCTCCTCGCCCAGGCAGTGGGAGAACACTCCCTGCTTGCAGTAGTCGCAGTGCCCGCACGCGGAGATGCACGAGATGATCACCCGGTCGCCGATCATCAGGCTCGTGACCGCGGATCCGATCTCGGTGATCGTTCCCACGCCCTCATGTCCCAGGATGCGCCCGTGGTCCACCGTGGGAACGTCACCCTTGAGGATGTGCAGGTCGGTGCCGCAGATCGTCGTGGTGTCGATCCTGACGATGACGTCGGTCGGCTTCTGAAGGGTTGGATCCGCGACGTCCTCCCAGGCCTTCTGCCCCGGACCGTGATAAACAAGCGCTTTCATCGAGATTCCTTCGACTGGCCGAGGCGCTTTCGCTTGAGAGCTGCGTTCGGCGGCGTCCCTGTTCCCAGGAGTTGCGCCAAGCATAACCGCTCGACTATTGCGCCGGATGCAAGGGAAACGATTGGCGGAGGCCCGCAGTAGCCGACATTCGCGGCTTCTCTGCTCGCTCAAAGCAGTGCCGAAGGGCCATCCCTGCAGACAGGCACTTCGGCCCTACCTGCCCGCACGGGAACCAAGGACGATCAAAGAAGCATCGTTCCTCAGCAGACAAGGACCAATCATGGGAAACATCCCGATACCAGACCGACGAGCAATCGTAGTCGGCGTTGATGGCTCTCCATCGTCCATTGCTGCCCTGCAGTTAGCAGCTAGCCTGATCCCACTCGCTGGCAACGTCATTCAAGTAGTCGCAGCATGGCAGTATCCCGTTGTGTTCGGCCTCTACACGCCCATGGAATGGAATTATGAGGAACTAGCGGAACGGGCGGAATGTCCGGTCCTCGTCTCCCACGGGGCGCTGCAACTGCCCGAAGGTGAGGCCATAGCCCTACCACCCGTCGGAGCATCAGCATGACAAACGCCCGGTCGAAACCCGTCGTTGGGTCCGACGGCGTGGACGGCTCAGAACGCTGCGGAAGCATCTCCCCTCGTTACAGGAACCCGCGGCCTGGGAGGTTGCTGTCGGACGCGCCGGAAGTTTCGGTGTCGGATCTGTTGTCAGCGACGGGGTTGGAGGCTTCCCGATTTGTCACAGCACCTGTCAGTGTTGCGCCGCTATCACCTGGTGGTATCCGGGCGGCGCGGACGCCAACAGTTCCATGCCCGGGCCGATCCAGCACTACGTGAGAGTCCTTTCGAAGATTCGGCCCCTGCTGCCCGGATACCGCGACTATGCGCAGGTACCTCGCACCTGGAAGGGTGATCTGATTGCAGGGCTCACAGTGGGCATTGTCGCTTTGCCGCTGGCGCTGGCGTTCGGCGTCAGTTCCGGGGCAGGAGCTGCCAGCGGCCTGATCACTGCCGTGGTTGCGGGCCTGGTAGCCGCGGTTTTCGGGGGATCCAATATCCAGGTCTCCGGACCCACCGGAGCGATGGTGGTGGTGCTGGGTCCGGTGATCGCCGTGCATGGCATCGGCGCGCTGGCTGTGGTGGGTGTTCTGGCCGGGCTGATGGTAATCACCGCAGGGATCCTGAAACTCGGTCGGGTCGTGACCTTTCTACCTTGGCCGGTGATTGAAGGCTTTACCCTCGGCATTGCAGTTATCATTTTCCTGCAGCAGGTGCCCGCGGCGTTCGGCGTGGATCCCGGATCCAGCAGTAACGCTGCAGTATCTGCCGTTTAGGCCATCGCGAGCACGTCCATGGTCGAGCTCGTCGGCCCGGTGGCCCTGGTTGCAGTCGTGGCACTGATCATGGTCGCTGCCCCGAGGATTCACCCTCAGATCCCAGGATCGATCATCGCCATCGTCGTTGCCAGTGTGATCGCCGAAACCGCCAACCTGCCGGTGGCCAGAATCGGCGCACTGCCCGACTCCCTCCCTGCCCCAACCGCCCCCGGGTTGGATTGGGACCTGATCCTCACTCTCGCAGGACCGGCAGTAACAATCGCTGCCCTGGCCGCGATCGAGTCATTGCTATCAGCGCGGGTTGCTGCCTCCATCTCGGATACAGGCCCTTATGACGCGGACCGTGAATTGGTCGGTCAGGGGCTGGCATCCGTGGCCTCCGGATTCTTCGGTGGCATGCCTGCCACCGGTGCTATTGCACGCACTGCGGTGAACATCCGCTCCGGCGGACGGACCCGCCTCGCGGCGATCACCCACGCCCTGGTCCTGCTCGGGGTCGTCTACCTTGCCACCGGCCCAGTCTCCCGCATCCCGTTGGCGGCCCTCTCAGGAGTGTTGATGGTCACCGCGGTGCGCATGGTCTCCGTCTCCAGTTTGCGCAGCGTGGTTGGTTCGACCCGGGCTGACACTGTCGTGTTCCTCGTGACGGCGGTGATCACCGTATTCCTTGATCTGATTCAGGCAGTGGAGATCGGTGTTGTGGTGGCCGCCTTTTTCGCTTTGCGCTCACTCGCGAACTCCAGCGGCGTTCACCGGGAAGAAATTCCAGGGCCGCCCCAGGACGGGGACGCAAATATCGCCGTCTACCGCCTTGACGGGGCGCTGTTCTTCGCTGCCGCGGAACGGGTACTGGATCGGGTCAGTGCAATCCGCGATGTCGATGTGGTGATCATCCGCATGTCGCAACTGCAGACGCTCGACGCGACCGGGGCGCGGGTGATCACCGATCTCGTCCATGCCCTGGAGCGCCGCGGCATTACCGTGCTGATCAAGGGTATCCAGGACCGCCACCTTCGCCTCATCACCAAGGTCGGCGCGCTCGAGTCCCTGCGCCACCACAAGCACCTCTTCGCCGAGCTCGAACCGGCGGTAGACCACGCCCGCGACCATGTCGTCCGCAACCGGGCCGGACGGACATCAGCCCTTCCCGGCCAGGACCCCGCCGCATTCACTACCCATGGGAGACAACAGAAATGACTCCCACGACCACACATGGGGGGCAGGGGAGGTGCTGGGCTGATGATCGGTGCCGTTGTGGGAGGACCCGGCATGGCAATCGGTAGGGGAATCGGGGCAGGTGTTGGCCTCATGGCACACGGATCACCTCGGGTCTTTCGGCCCTGCCCTCCGGCGTCGTCGCTGGATACCGTAGAAGGATAGGGTCCCGGAGGCCGTTCATCGCACAGGCATCAACGAATCAGCATCGAGGCAGGCACACCACAACCACACCTTCAGTTCAGGATGAATTTTGGGACACACAAGGCCTGTCGTGTGGATCCAAGCGTCTCAGGAACGACGAAGTCTGGGCACTGGTGGGGTCAGCGCCCCGCCACCGTCCAGGACGCGAGATGACATGCAATTGCTCCACGAGCACACCATCACCTCCCACCTACTGGGGAGCTCTCCCCGTCGCGTAGCAGCCGGCGTGCTGCTGCTTCTGCTCCTGCCGTTGATCGTAGGATGCGGCTGGGGTGTCGTTCTCGTTCGGCGGTACACCCGTTCCGTACGACCCGGCCGCAGCAGGCGTCATCTGGTCCGCCTCGGCGTGCTCGCCATCGCGTCGGCCGGCGTGGTCGTACTCGCCGCAGGGCTGGTTCGCCCGGCGTCCACCCGGCAATCATCGGAGCTGACGGTGGGCAGGTGATCGGGAGCGTCGCGGAGATCGTCGACGTGCCGGTCGGTGGCCATGACCAGGCCATTCTGCTCCGCGGGGTCTCTACCGAAGCCCCTGTCCTGCTGTTCCTCGAGGGAGGTCCCGGAGGCACCGGTATCGGTCGGATCCGCAACTCAGGACAGGACCTGGAGCAGGACTTCGTCGTCGCCACCTGGGACCAGAGAGGAACGGGCAAGTCCTATGACGCACTGGAGCCGACCTCGACCCTCACGGTCGATCAGGTGGTGGAGGACACCCTCGAGGTCACCGAGTACCTGCGCGGCCGGTTCGATGAGCAGAAGATATACCTGGTCGGCAGCTCCTGGGGAACGATCCTGGGAACGTTGGCGGTCCAACGCTCCCCGGAGCTGTTCCATGCCTACGTCGGAACCGGCCAGATGGTCGATCCTTTCGAAACCGATCAACTGATGTATGCGGAGAGCCTGAAGGACGCAAAGACCCGTGGCGACAACGACATGGCCACGGCGTTGCAGGACCTCGGCGAGCCCCCCCCCTACAGGAACACGCTGGACTACCCGGTGGCGATCGCCTCCAACCCGAAGCTGATGAACTTTCAGCATGGCTCCGACTACAGCGCGTCGTCGGAATACCCCTCCAGTCTCTTCGTCGGCGAATACACACTTCTGGAGCAGCTGCGCGGCATGGCCGCGATTGCGGAGACCTTCAACGCCCTGTACCCGCCGTTGAGCGGAACGGACTTCCGCACCGACGTTCCAACGCTCGACGTCCCCGTCTACCTGGTCGAGGGCCGACACGAAGCGGCCGGACGGGAGACACTGGCGCGGGAATGGTACGACCTGCTTGCCGCCCCGAGCAAGAACTACGTCCAGTTCGCCGACTCGGGGCACACGCCCCCGTTCGACGAACCCGGACATTTCGCAAGGCTCATGTCCGACCTCCTTCCAGGGACAAAGGGCCCGTGACATGGAGCACGGCCAGACGCGACCGCGCACTTCAGTCCTGCCCGGTTCGACGACGCGAGGCAGTTCCTGATCGGGAACGGCCGGGTCTCCTATGCTGGGCCCATGGAAGCCTTCCAGCTCATGAGCGCAAAGCCGATTCTCACGCTGACGGTGAACCCGGCTCTGGACGTCAGCACCTCAACTGGGAGGGTCATCAGCGGTCACAAACTGCGGTGCGGCACGAGCCGCCTTGATCCGGGCGGCGGAGGCGTGAACGTGTCCAGGGTGATCCAGCGGCTCGGAGGGCAGACTCTGGCGATCCACACAGCGGGAGGCCCGACGGGGGAGGCCTATCGCCGGCTCATCGAGGCCGAGCACATCCCCAGCCTGGTCGTACCGATCCACGGGAGTACCCGCCAGAACTTCACTGTCGATGAGACTGCGACTGAGAAACAGTTCCGTTTCGTACTCGAGGGTCCGGAGCTCACTGAAGCGGAGTGGCGTGCATGCCTGTCCGTTGTTGCCGAATCGATCCCCGTGGGCGGCTATGTCGTCGCAAGCGGCAGCCTTCCTCCCGGGGTTCCGGAGGATTTCTATGCGCGGATAGCCCGTCTGGCCCGCAAGGGCGGCGCGCACTGCATAGTGGATACCTCCGGAGCGGCCCTCGCCCAGGCGCTGGCCGAGGGAGTTTTTCTGGTCAAACCCAGTCGGCGTGAACTGGGGGAACACGTCAACGCGGCACTCGACAGTGAGCAGAGCCAGATCGAAGCAGCCTCTGCACTGATTGCCGACGGGTCTGCCGAATACGTAGCCCTGACCCTCGGTGAAGCGGGAGCCATGCTCGCCACGAAGTCCGGCGTTATCCGCCTGCCGGTGCCATCGGTGCAGGTACTCAGCACCGTCGGTGCCGGTGACAGTTTTCTCGGCGCACTTGTCCTCCGGCTCGCCCAGGGCCACCCGATCGAGGTGGCGTTCCGGGCCGCCGTCGCCGCCGGAAGCGCGACCGCCATGACGCCGGCGACCGAGCTGTGCCACCGGCGCGACGTCGAACGCCTCGAAGCCGAACTCTCGGCCAGGGCACTTTGACCGGCATGGCGAGCCACAGCACCTCGGCACATCCGCCCGCCTCGTGATCTGGCCTGACTCCCGTCTGGACCGGAGTTGATCCGCCCCAAGGAGCGGGTATCCGGACTGGGCGCTGCCGTTCGTGACGTTCCGTCAGGGCTTTCTGCGCTGTTGGCCCACCTGTCAGCTCGAGTAGGTGTACCTGCCCGGCGTGTTGGAGCGGGACCTGGAGGTCGTGACATAGGATCCGCGAGGGGATGGCGTCAGGGCCGACCCTGTAGTGACGTAGGTGCCCTCGCTGTCTGCCGTGGCGGCTGAGCTCGAGATGTAGCTGCCGCCCAGCGGCGCGAACTTCAGGGGCCGGCGAGCGCGAGTCGGTGCTTCGGAGGAGATGGTTGCTGTGCGGTCGAGAAGTGTCATGGTGGTTCCTTCGGTGGTGTCCGGCCTGAACCTGGACAGTTGATGGCTGATGGGTGGAAACTCTTGCTGCACCGCGATTTCGGGCAGCACGCAGCACCCCGTCGCGGTCCGGAAGGACCGCGGGATGTGGTGCGGCTATGGGGCGGGTAGGGCGGCCACCTGGTTTCGGCACTGCCGGCAGAGGCCATTGAAAGTGACTTCTGCCGAGAAGACGGTGAACCCCGCGGTATCTGACGGAGTCAGGCAGGGTGCTGCTCCGATGACGCAGTCGACATCCTGAACCGCACCACACTGCACACACACCAGATGGTGATGGTTGTCCCCCACCCTGCATTCGAAGAGCGTCGCTGAGCCCGGAGGATCAAAACGGCGCACGAGCCCGGCTCCCGTGAAGGCGGCAAGGATTCCGTACACGGCCTGGGTGGAGGAGCCACTCAGGATGTCCTGCGCCTTCGCGAAAACTTTGCTCCACATTTGAATGCGGGTTCTGCTGCAGTACTTCCAGCACTGCGAGACGCGGCGCCGTGACCTTCAACCCCGAGTTCCGGATCGACTGCCGGAGCACGTCCGTATTCGAGGGGGAATCGGTCGGCGTCATGACCCAAGACCATCGGTTATTTTGGTTTAGTCAAAACAACTTCCCAGCCGATCCGGCGATGTCGGTGGGCGCCGGTACGCTGAACGGATGGCAACAAAGAGCTCTACGGCTGCGCGTGCGGGCCGCAGCAACAATCCCGGTTACCGGTGTGCTGAGTGCGGTTGGACGACGGCAAAATGGGTGGGCCGCTGCGGCGAGTGCCAGGCGTGGGGCACGGTCGAGGAACTCGGGCAACCGATTGCACGCACGACGGCGGCCGCCACCGTCCTGCGCCCCGCACAGCGCATTGCCGACGTCGACGCCTCCACCGCTGCATTCCAGCCGACACGGATCGACGAACTCGACCGCGTGCTCGGCGGCGGCCTCGTGCCGGGCGCAGTGATTCTCCTTGCGGGTGAACCGGGTGTCGGAAAGTCGACCCTGCTGCTTGACGTCGCCGCGCGGGTGGCGAACCTGGGGAGGGATGTCCTCTACGTGACGGGCGAGGAGTCTGCCGCCCAGGTGAAGCTGCGCGCCGAGCGGATCAAGGCGGTAGCGGATACCCTCTACCTGAGCGCCGAGACCGATCTGGGCCAGGCCCTCGGCCAGGTCGAGAAACTCAACCCGTCCCTCCTGGTCGTCGACTCGGTTCAGACCCTCAGCAGCTCGGCCGTCGACGGTACCGCCGGTGGAGTGACCCAGGTGCGCGAGGTGGCGGCGTCGATCATCAACGTGGCGAAGTCGAAGAACATGACCACCATCCTGGTGGGCCACGTGACGAAGGACGGCTCCATCGCCGGGCCGCGGCTCCTCGAGCACCTCGTGGACGTGGTGTGCCAGTTCGAGGGCGAGCGCCACTCCCGGCTGCGCCTGCTGCGCGCAGTGAAGAACCGCTATGGCCCCACCGATGATGTGGGCTGTTTCGATCTGACCGACGCCGGGGTGGAAGGCCTCGCCGATCCCAGCGGGCTCTTCGTCTCGCGGACCAAGGACCCGGTGTCAGGAACGTGCATCACGGTCACCCTCGAGGGCCGGCGTCCGCTGCTCGCCGAAGTGCAGGCGCTGCTCGCCGAATCAGCCACATCGCAGCCGCGCCGCGCAACAAGCGGCCTCGACAGTGCTCGCGTTGCGATGCTCCTGGCGGTGCTGCAGCGCAGGGCATCGATGGGCCTGCACAAGGACGACAGCTATGTGGCCACCGTCGGCGGCGTCAAACTGGGAGAACCTGCAACCGACCTGGCAGTGGCCCTGGCGATCGCGTCGGCCAAGACGGACCAGCCCCTCCCCTCCCAGCTCATTGCCTTCGGCGAGGTGGGCCTTGCCGGCGAGGTGCGCCCGGTCCCGGGCATCGCGCGGCGCATCCAGGAGGCGGAGCGGCTCGGCTTCACCCATGCGGTGGTTCCGGCGTCGCCCAACGGGCCTGGTCCCATCCCGAAAGGCTTCACGGTGCGGGAAGTGTCCACCCTCACCGAGGCGCTGACCCTGCTCTTCTGAATGTCACCTCGACCCGGTATCGGGGATTCAGCGCCCGGCCACTAGTATTATGTTCGGCTGCGTGGAAATCATGCAGCTGCTGCTTGCCCGGCGCCTCCTGGACTGAGGTTGCCCGTATGTGCAGGCCGGCAGCGCGAATTCTGAAAGGATTGGGCCATGGTTCGCAGTCCCGAGGACTCGCTGAAGGCCACCCTCGCACGTGTAGCACCCGGTACCGCCCTCCGCGACGGGCTCGAGCGGATCCTGCGTGGAAGGACAGGCGCGCTGATCGTGCTCGGCTTCGACCGTACGGTGGATTCGATCTGCTCGGGCGGCTTCGACATCGGCATCGACTTCTCGCCGACCCGCCTGCGGGAGCTCGCGAAGATGGACGGTGCAATCGTCTGCGACAAGGACGCCAGCAACATCCTGCGTGCCGCCGTCCAGCTTGTCCCCGACCACACCATCGAGACCCAGGAATCCGGCACCCGCCACCGCACGGCGGAGCGCGTTGCCATCCAGACCGGGCTGCCGGTCATCTCGGTGAGCCAGTCCATGCAGATCATCGCCCTGTACATCAGCGGGCTCCGGCATGTCCTCGAAGGCTCGGAACCCGTGCTGGCCCGCGCCAACCAGGCACTTGCAACCCTCGAACGCTATCGCGCGCGCCTGGATCAGGTGACCAACTCCCTGTCTGCCCTCGAGATCGAAGCGATGGTGACCGTCCGGGACGTGGCGGTGACGCTTCAGCGCCAGGAAATGGTGCGGCGGATCTCGGAGGAAATTTCGCAGTATGTCCTCGAGCTGGGCATCGACGGGCGCCTGCTGTCCCTCCAGGTCGAGGAACTGACCACCGGGCTCGGGCCAGGAAGCGAAATGGTGCTGCGCGACTACATAGACCTCGGCAACAGCCAGGCGCCGGTCGAGGAGCGGGTTGCCACCCTGCAGAATTTCAGTTCGACCGACCTGATCGACCTTGGAACCATCGCAAGCGTGCTCGGCTTCAACACCTCCACAGATTCGCTCGAAGCCGTGATCCAGCCGAAGGGGTACCGGCTGCTTTCCGGAATCAAGGCGGTCCCGCCCGCAGTGGCGAACCGGCTGGTGGATCACTTCGATGGACTCCAGAACCTGATGGCCGCCAATGTCGAGGACCTCATGGCCGTTGACGGTATTGGTGAACAGCGTGCCCGGACTGTCCGGGAGGGCCTTTCGCGCATCGCGGAAACCAGTCTGCTCGACAGGTTCATGTAGGTCCTCCCACGGGAGCGGGCGAAGGTGCCTACCCTTCGAGCACGAACGACGTCGCCCCACTCGTCAGATCCCCGAGCCGCGTCGTGAGGGCGTAGGTTCCGCCCTCCGGGACAGCCTCCACCGATTCACATCCTGGAGTAGTGCGCGTGCGCTCCCACGCCAGCGTCGCTACCTCCTCGGCGCCCGGCTCCAGAACCCGCGGGAGGTCCTGCGGTGCCTGCTGGCAGTCGGCGGAGGAGAAGACCCTGTCGGCCGGATCCGCAACCAGGAACTCCATCTGTGAGGTGCCGACGTTGACGGCGCACGCCGTCTCACTCTCGTTGCGCACGATCAGGCTCAGGACCGGTTCCTGCCCCGGAGCATAGGCCGGCGCGTCGGTTCTTGCCTCGACGACGATCTCGGCGGGATCACACTCGGGCTCGGAAGCCTCGGCAGGATCGGTAGCCTCCTCAGGTTCGGTAGTCTCCTCAGGTTCGCCGGTCGCCGTGGGCTCCGGCTCCGAAGCGGTGGGGGCAGGTTCGGCCGAAGCACTGGCGCCGGGGGCGTCCGTCGGAGCAGCGGCCGTCGGAGCAGCAGCCGGCGTCGACGCCGTAGCTACCGCACCGCCCGCTGCGGGGTCACCGTCGTCGCGGGAGAAAAGACCGATCACCATCACCATGCCGGCAACGAGTAGGGCCACGACCAGCAGCGCCAGGACCGCCGCGACGAGGCGCCGCCGGCGGTAGACCGCCGGGCTCGGGCGCCTTCGGGGCACTCCATGGCTTCCGTGCGTGCCCGGTGCGTGAACTGAATCCATCATTCAAGGCTAGGGAGCAGTGCGCCGATTGCCGACCGCACCACGCCGGTCAGTAGAGTATTGCTGACCATGAATTTCCAGAGCCCCCTGTTGTCCGCGCCGGAGAGCGGCCCGCCACGGGGACATGATGCCCTCCATTCCGCGATCACGGCATGGTTCGAAGCCTCCGCAAGGGTTCTACCCTGGCGGAGCGCGGACCGCACGCCGTGGGGTGTCTATGTCAGTGAGGTCATGCTCCAGCAGACGCCTGTGGTGCGGGTGCTCCCGGTGTGGACGGATTGGCTGGCAAGGTGGCCCACACCGGCCCACCTCGCCGCCGAGCCCGCGGGAGAAGCCGTCCGCCACTGGGGGCGGCTGGGATATCCCCGGCGGGCGCTCCGCCTTCACGCGGCCGCGACCGCCATGGTGGACCTCCACGAGGGCGCGGTCCCCTCGGACTACGACACCCTCCTCACCCTGCCGGGTGTCGGCGGCTACACCGCTGCCGCCGTCGCCGCTTTTGCCTTCGGTGCCCGCGAGACCGTCGTCGATACGAACATCCGCCGGGTCCATGCGCGCCTCGTGGGCGGAAAGGCCCTGCCTGCGCCGGCACTCACTGCCGCGGAGATGCGGCGCGCTGCGCTCCTTCTTCCCGAGGAGGACGCCCTGTCGGTGCAGTGGAATGCCGCGGTGATGGAGCTGGGAGCTGTGGTGTGCACCGCGCGGTCGCCGCGCTGCGAAGCGTGTCCGGTCCTGGAATCCTGCGCGTGGGTCGCCGCGGGTCGCCCGGAGCCGGACTACGTTCCCCGGGGGCAGGCCTGGGCCGGAACGGACCGGCAGGTGCGAGGCGCCATCCTGGCCGTCCTGCGCGAAGCCGAGGACTACCTTGTGCCGGAGCTGCTCGTGAGCGGCCCCGTGGATCTGTCGCCTCCGTCGGACAACTCCCGGCTGACGGCCCTCGACACCCTGCACAGGCTGCGCGCCCCGGCTCAGCAGGTTGAGCGCGCCCTTGCCGGACTTCTCGCCGACGGCCTGGCCCAGGAGACCACCGGGGGGATCGGGCTGCCCCGGTGAAGCTCCAGCAGGAACCCGCGCAGGCTACGCAGGCTCGCCGAACCCCGACACCACTGCGGCTTCGATCAGGTCGATGGCCGCCCTGGCATCGGGGCCCGAGGCTTCGGCGGAGACTTCCTTGCCCTGCCCCAGGCCGAGGCTCATCAGGAGCATGACGGACTTCGCGTCGACGCCGTTGATGGTGATCTCCGCATCGAGGTCCAGCAACCCGCCCGCGAGGAACGCGGCAGGCCGAGCATGGAGCCCCATCTGGTTGGGAAGGGTCCATGAGCCGCGAATTGTTGCCGCGCCGGCATCCGCAGGTGCCCGCGGGGAGCCGGGAGCGGCCGCGGAGTGCGTCACGAACGGCTCCAGGGCCTCCGGGTCGATCGAGACGACTGCCCCTTCGGCAGCCTTCAGCACCTCGTCGAGCGATGCTCCCCCCTGCGCCTGGACAGCCGCCGCTACTGCCCCCTCGACCAGGGCCGCCTGCGCCAGGCGCACTCTGTCCCGCTGCTCCGGGTCGAGGAACTCGAGCGCCATCTCGGCGGTCATGACCGCCGATCCGAGGTCGGTGAGGATCACGACGCCGCTGCCGCTGTCCGCCTTCGCGATGCCGTTCTGGACCTTCTCGAAGCTCGTCCCGATACGCGCGGCGCCCGTTCCACCGTCGGCGCCGCCCGCGGCGACCAGATCGACGCCGGATGCCATCTGGCCGGCCAGCTCGCACACTCCCTCGGCGATCTTCTCGCTGTGGGACACGATGACGAGTCCCACCTTCGCTGCTGCACTGCCGGAGTCACTCACGGGCGCTCACAGGTTGACTCCGCCGGCTGCCACTGCCGCCGCCTGCAGGATCATCGCCGTTGACACTGCACCGGGGTCACGGTGGTTGGCGCTCCGCTCGCCCAGATAGCTCGCGCGTCCCTTCCGCGCGATCAGCGGCTCGGTGGCGACCGCTCCGGCCTGTGCGGCGTTCGCTGCGGCGGACAACACTTCCTCCGCACTCGCTCCTGCGGACGCCGCCGTCCGCGCGGACTCGGCAGCCGGAGTCCACGCGTCGATCATCGTCTTGTCCCCCACCTCGGCCTTTCCTCGTGCCACCACGCCGTCCCGTGCGGCTTCGAGCATCGCCGCGGCTTCGTCCGGGCCTACTTCGACGGCGTCCCCGAGTGCCTTCGCTGCCCGGAGGAAAGCCGTCCCGTAGAGCGGTCCGGCCGCTCCGCCGACCGACGACATGAGCGTCATCGCCGCGCCCTTCAGGACTTCGGCGGGGGTGGCGGGGTCCGGACCGGCGTCGAGCTTGGCGACCACCGCGCTGAACCCCCGATCGAGGTTCTCGCCGTGGTCGGCATCACCGATGGCACGGTCGAGGTCGATGAGCAGGACCCGGTTTTCAGCGACGACCTCAGCTGCTCCGCGAAGCCATGCAACCGCCCACTGCGCGGTGAGCGCCACGGCTAGGCTCCCCAGCGCATGGCTGCCGTGTGGACCGGCGAGTCCCACAGTTCGATCAGTTCATCGTCGAGCCGCAGAACCGACACCGAAGCTCCCTGCATCTCAAGCGCCGTGATGTAGTTGCCGACGAGGGACCGCTCCATCTGGACACCCTGCGCTTCAAGCAGTTCGACCGCCTTGCGGAAGACGATGTACAGCTCGCTCGCCGGGGTGCCGCCCATTCCGTTGACCATGAGCAACACCCGGTCGCCTGCGGCGAGTGCGAGATCCGCGGTGATGGGTTCGAGCAGGCGCACCGTGATGCCGTCGGCGTCCTCCATGGCAATGCGGTGCCTGCCGGGCTCACCGTGGATGCCGATGCCGATTTCGATCTCGTCCTCGGCGAGGTCGAAGCTGGGCACTCCGGCGTGCGGGACGGTGCAGGCAGCGAGTGCGACACCCATCGACCTCACGTTGTCCACGACGCGCTGCGCGATGGCCGTGACGGCGTCCAGGTCATCGCCCCGCTCGGCTGCTGCTCCCGCGAGCCGCTCGACGAAAACAGTGCCGCCGACCCCGCGTCTGCCCGCCGTGTACAGCGAATCCTCCACGGCGACGTCGTCGTTCACCAGCACCGTTCGGACGGTGATGCCTTCCTCCTCGGCCAACTCGGCGGCAGTCTCGAAATTGAGGACGTCGCCGGTGTAGTTCTTGACGATATGGAGGACGCCGGCACCGCCGTCGACGGCCACGGTAGCAGGCAGGATCTGGTCGGGAGTGGGCGAGGTGAACATTGCCCCGGGAACCGCCGCGTCAAGCATCCCGCGCCCCACATACCCGGCATGCAGCGGCTCGTGGCCGCTTCCGCCACCCGAGACCAGGCCTACCTTGCCGCTGACCGGGGCGTCCTTCCGGGTGAGGAAGAGCGGATCGGGATGGACGGTGACGAGATCGGCATGCGCACGGCCGAACCCCTCAACGGATTCTGCGACCACTGCCCGGGGGTTGTTGATGAGCTTCTTCACGACGGCACGCTCCTTGGCTGCGAACAGGAAATAGAGGCCGGCGGACCTGCCTCATTCGGACCGCGTCGGCCATGGGACACACTACCTCGCGGCCACCTGCGTGCCTAGGGCCCGTCACGGCGGCTCCCGCCGGGTACCTCCGCCGAACGCGACTGCGGGAGGCTCCCGGTACTGGGCGCCTCCCGCAGGTGTGCTGCAAAAGCCTGTTCGGCGAAATCAGGTGCTACTTGTCCTTCTTGAACGCATCCTTGATGTTCTCGCCTGCATCCTTGAGCTTGGACTTGGCCTGGTCTCCGTGACCCTCGGCCTCCATGCTCTCGTTACCGGTGGCCTTGCCGAAGCCTTCCTTGGCCTTGCCGCCGAGGCCTTCGCTCTTGTTCCCGATCTTGTCATCCAAACCCATAAATGGACTTCCTTCCGCTCGGTGTGCAGGCCCCGGTTCCGGCAGCCCTCCCGCATCACGAGGATGCTAAGCAGTCTTACTATATCCAGATTCCTGCAGGCATATCCACCCCCTGAGCGAGATTGCCCACCCCGAAGGCCCTGGGCTGCCTGCTATAACTGCCGGATCATCCGCGTGTTGCCGAGAGTGTTCGGCTTGACGCGGGCCAGGTCCAGGAACTCGGCTACGCCCTCATCGTGGGAACGGAGAAGCTCGGAGTAGATGTGTGGATCCACGGCAGACTGGTCGGCCATGACCTCGAACCCGTGCCGGGCGAAGAACTGCACTTCGAACGTGAGGCAGAACACCCGCTTCACCCCGTAGCGCCTTGCGTCCTCGATGAGCTGCTCAAGGAGCACGCGCCCGATGCCCCGCCCCTGGACGGCGGTGGCCAGCGTGCGCACCTCAGCCAGGTCCTCCCACATGATGTGCAGCGCACCGCACCCGAGCACTGCGCCGTCCACCCCCTCGGCGATCCGGAATTCCTGGAGCCCCTCGTAGTACGCCACGGTTTCCTTCGCCATCAGGATGCGCTGATCCGCCAGCGGTGCCACCAGTGCCTTGATGGCAGGGACGTCCGACGTGCGGGCGGGACGGATGGTGAAGGACTGGGTCATCGACCCCACTCTACTGAGGAACGCCCCACCCGTGGCCCCGGCCCGCAAGGCCGGGGCCACCGGGCCCCTTCGCCCCACCCCCTACAGACCGAGCTCCGGGGGCAGCTCCCGCTCCTCACCCAGGACGTTCGATGCGAGGAAGGCCTCGACCACTCCGTACCAGACCTTCGCGTGCTGGGGCTTCAGAATCCAGTGGTTCTCGTCCGGGAAGTAGAGGAACCGGTGCACGGTGGTGCCGTCGGCGGCTGCGGGGCGTCGTGACGCGGACAGCAGTTCGTACCACAGCCGAAGGCCCTCGCCAATGGGAACCCGGTAGTCCTTGTCGCCGTGAATGACGAGCATCGGCGTGCTGATGTTCCCGACATGGTGGTGCGGCGAATTGTCCCGCAGCATGTCAGGGGTCATCTCCTGCTTCCAGTAGTACGCCGCATCGGTGGTGGGCCCGAACTGGTCGAGCGCCCAGAGACTTGCGTGGGTGACGATCGCCGCGAACCGGTCCGTATGGCCGGCTATCCAGTTCGCCATGTAGCCGCCGAAGGAGCCGCCCATCGCAGCGACGCGGCTCTCATCGATGTCCGCCCGCTGCACGAGCGCATCGGTCGCGGCCATGAGGTCCGTGTAGGGCGCTTTGCCCCACTGGCCCCATCCGCGGTCGACCATGTGCTGCCCGTACCCCGTGGACAGGGCTGGATCAGGGAGGAGCACTGCGTATCCCTGCGCTGCGAGCAGCCAGGGCGACCAGCGCCAGGTCCACGCATTCCAGGAGCCGAGGGGACCGCCATGGATCCACAGCAGCGCAGGTACCGGGGATTCTTCCGATGCTCCCTCGGGCAGGACCAGCCAGGATCTCACCGGGTGCCCGTCCTCCCCGACGGTGTCGACGCGCTGCAGGGTTCCCGGGATGTCCGGCCGTTCCACGGGGCCGCGCAGCCGGGTAGTCTCCCCGGTCGTCAGGTCGATCCGGACCGGTTCCGCCGGGAAGAGATATGAGCTGCGGAGACCGTAGGCGGTGGTGCCGTCAGGGCTCACCGCGAGGTCGGAATAGGCCGCGGCGTCGGTAGTGATCCTGCGGACGGCTCCGGTGGCGGTGTCGATGACGAAGACCGGCGCAGCGCCGTCGTCGTCCGCGGTGACCACCAGGCCCGAGCCGTCCGGAAGCCACGCCGCGGGAGCGGGCCACCTGTCCCACTGCCCGGCAAGCGGAGTGAGCTCGCCTCCCTGGACAGGAAGGAGGGCGAGCCAGGTGCGGGGTGAGGTTTTGGCAGCGGTGCGCCGATTGCACACCACGACGACGGTTGTGCCGTCCGGGCTCACGGGACCCGGTGCCACATCGAAGCCGGCTTCATTCAGCAGCACGGTCCGCTCTCCGGTTGCGATGTCGATGCGCGCCAGCGCACTGCGCTGCGAGCCGAGGGCTTCAGGCAGACGGAGTGCTGTGAACAGTAGGGTTCCGTCCGGGCTCAACTCCGGATGGGACTCGCGGAGCGCGGCACCGACGCCTTCGGTCAGGGGGGCGAGCGGCCCCTCCGCATTCACCTCCAGATCCGCGTCGAAGCGGAAGTAGCGGGGCTCCCCCGGGCCGAGGTCGGCGTCCCAGTAGCGGACGGGGTACCCGGAGTGGAGGATCGCAGCGACACCGGCGTCCTTGCGGGCTGTGCGCCGCTCGGCATCCTCCGCCTCGCCGGCGGTGCCGGCAAGAACTCCGGCGACCACCACTGCGGTGTCCGCGGAAGTGGCCGTGGCAACCGAACTGATGCTCCCCGGCCTCGAGTGGAGCAGCTCAGCCTCGCCGCCCCGCGCCGGCAGCCGCCACAGCGAGGTCTGCTTGTCGTCGTCGTCGGAGCCGGGCCGGGCCGAGGTGAACAGGAGGTCGCCTGTGGAAAGGAACGCGGCGCCCGACTCACCTTCGGCACTGCGCGTCAGACGGTGCGCAGGCCCCTCTCCGACCGGGTCCACGTCCCACAGAGCTGTCGTGTATCCCGTGCGCTTCGGATTGAGGGTGGCTACCGATGTCACGAGGCGGCTCCCGTCGGCATTCATCACAAGCCCGCTCAGCCTGGGGAGTGCAACGAATTCGTCGAGGTCGTGGAACGGAGTGGCGGGACCTGGGGAGCCCGACGCGTTCGTGCCGGGGGCTTCGTCAGTGTCGGAAGATGTGTCGATGTCCATCCGCAATACGTATCACCGGAAGCGTCGGCTCCGGGAGCGGTTCACTCAGAGAGTAATTTGGTTGCTCCGAGCACCGATGCCGGCCTACACGCACGAATCCCGCCCCGGCAGTCCGGGGCGGGATTCTTTACAGCGTTGCTATTTCGCGGGACCGGCTACTCGGGGACCGTCGCTTCGATGGCCGCCGGACCGTCCTCCAGCTCCTTGGGGGCCCCATGCCCCACAAAGGTGAACACGGCGTCGGTTCCTTCGCCTTCGACGTCCACGTCCACGCGCTCACCGGACTTCAGGTCGCCGAACAGGATCTTCTCGGACAGCTGATCCTCGATTTCCCGCTGCATGGTGCGGCGCAGCGGCCGGGCACCCATCGACGGATCGTAGCCGCGGGTGGCCAGGAGCACCTTGGCCGCGGGAGTCAGCTCGATGGTCATTCCCTTGTCGGCCATCCGCTTGCTGAGGCGCTCGAGGAACAGGTCGACGATCTCGACGATCTCGTCCTGCGTGAGCTGCGGGAACACCACCGTGTCATCGACGCGGTTGAGGAACTCGGGCCGGAAGTGCTGCTTCAGCTCTTCCTGGACCTTCGCCTTCATCCGGTTGTAACTCGTGTTGGTGTCCGTGCCCGACTGGAATCCGGTCATCACACCCTTGGAGATGTCGCGTGTTCCAAGGTTGGTGGTCATGATGATGACCGTGTTCTTGAAGTCGACCATGCGCCCCTGACTGTCAGTCAGGCGTCCGTCCTCGAGGATCTGCAGGAGGGAGTTGAAGAGATCGGCGTGGGCCTTCTCCACCTCATCGAACAGCACCACCGAGAACGGCTTGCGGCGGACCTTCTCGGTGAGCTGGCCACCCTCTTCGTAGCCCACATAGCCCGGAGGAGCACCGAAGAGCCGTGACACGGTGTGCTTCTCGGAGTACTCGGACATGTCGAGCGTGATCAGGGCATCCTCGTCGCCGAAGAGGAACTCCGCGAGGGCCTTGGCAAGCTCGGTCTTACCCACACCGGTCGGGCCGGCGAAGATGAACGAACCGCCCGGACGCTTCGGGTCCTTCAGACCGGCACGGGTGCGCCGGATCGCCTGCGAGATCGCCTTGATGGCCTGGTTCTGCCCGATCACGCGCTTATGGAGCTCATCCTCCATGTTCAGCAGTCGTGAGGACTCCGCCTCGGTCAGCTTGAACACAGGAATTCCCGTGGAGATCGCAAGGACCTCGGCGATCAGTTCCTCGTCGACCTCGGCGATGTCGTCGAGGCCTCCCGACTTCCACCTGCGCTCCTTGTCGGAGCGCTCGTCCTGCAGCTTCTGCTCCTTGTCGCGGAGTGACGCGGCGCCCTCGAAGTCCTGCGAATCGATCGCCGACTCCTTCTCGCGCTTGACGTCGGCGATACGCTCGTCGATCTCCTTGAGCTCCGGCGGCGCGGTCATGCGCCGGATCCGCAGCCGGGCGCCGGCCTCGTCGATCAGGTCGATCGCCTTGTCCGGCAGGAACCGGTCGGAGATGTACCGCTCGGCGAGGGTCGCGGCCGAGGTCAGTGCGCCGTCGGTGATCGAGACGCGGTGGTGCGCCTCGTAGCGGTCCCGCAGTCCCTTGAGGATCTCGATGGCATGGGCTACCGACGGTTCCTGCACCTGGATCGGCTGGAAACGACGCTCAAGAGCCGCATCCTTCTCGATGTGCTTGCGGTACTCGTCGAGCGTCGTGGCTCCGATCGTCTGGAGCTCACCGCGGGCGAGCATCGGCTTCAGGATCGACGCCGCGTCGATGGCCCCTTCGGCTGCGCCTGCCCCGACCAGTGTGTGGATCTCGTCGATGAACAGGATGATGTCGCCACGCGTCCGGATTTCCTTGAGCACCTTCTTCAGCCGCTCTTCGAAGTCACCGCGGTAGCGGGAACCTGCGACCAGCGAACCGAGGTCGAGCGTGTAGAGCTGCTTGTCCTTGATGGTTTCCGGCACGTCGCCGCGCACGATCGCCTGGGCGAGCCCCTCGACGACGGCGGTCTTGCCGACGCCGGGCTCACCGATCAGTACGGGGTTGTTCTTCGTGCGGCGGGAGAGCACCTGCATGACCCGCTCCATCTCCGACTCACGGCCGATGACGGGGTCCAGCTTCGATTCACGGGCAGCCTGCGTGAGGTTCCGACCGAACTGGTCGAGCACCACCGAGCCCGCAGGGGTTCCCTCCTGCTGCTGACCTCCCGCAACCGCGGGCTCCTTGCCCTGGTAGCCCGAAAGCAGCTGGATGACCTGCTGGCGGACCCGGTTCAGATCCGCTCCGAGCTTCACCAGCACCTGGGCAGCAACACCCTCACCCTCCCGGATGAGGCCCAGCAGGATGTGCTCGGTACCGATGTAGTTGTGGCCGAGCTGCAGGGCCTCCCGGAGGGAGAGCTCCAGCACCTTCTTGGCCCGCGGCGTGAACGGGATATGACCGGACGGCGCCTGCTGGCCCTGCCCGATGATTTCCTGGACCTGCTCACGGACGGCACCCAGCGAGATACTGAGCGACTCGAGGGCCTTGGCAGCTACACCCTCACCCTCATGGATCAAACCAAGCAGGATGTGCTCGGTGCCGATGTAGTTGTGGTTGAGCATGCGGGCCTCTTCCTGGGCCAACACGACAACGCGACGGGCACGGTCTGTGGATCTTTCAAACATGGGGCACACTCCTAGCTAACGCGTAACTCGATGCTACGTGCAGCGGCGGGGCTTTAGGGGCGTGTTCGCCACAGGCGAGATAACGCCGGTCCTACCGCTGCGCCGCGCGGTAGGCGTCGACGATCTCGCTGTTCACCCGACCGCGGGCCGAAACGTTATGGCCGTTCTCCCGAGCCCACTCCCGGATCTGGGCGGCTTCCTGGTTACGCGCCGGCGCCGGCGCGCTGCGCTGCTTCGATGAATTGCTCCGCCGTGCCGCGGAGACGTAATCCTTGAGGGCGTTCCGCAATTCACCCGCATGGGCCTCTGACAGGTCAATTTCGTACTGGGCACCGTCAAGTCCGAAACGGACAGTCTCATCGGCATCTCCGCCGTCGATGTCGTCAATGAGAATAATCTTCACCGTTTGCGCCACAATATGCTCCCTTTATGATGTGA
Organism: Arthrobacter sp. Br18; assembly: GCF_000520555.1. GTDB lineage: Bacteria > Actinomycetota > Actinomycetes > Actinomycetales > Micrococcaceae > Arthrobacter_D. The sequence goes on from NZ_KI914851.1 coordinate 20,333, forward strand.
AATGGCCCCCTCTGCGATTATGGAGCAACAAAGGGGGCCAGGTCAAAGAGAATACGAAAATACTATGGCAGTTCGCTCTCCGGGTTCGCTTTTGTTTCAAGCGTTTCTTCTGACCCTTTCTTCACTTCAGGCACAGAGGGATTTCTTTCCTCGGCACGCGCCATTGCTTCACGCTCCGACCGGTCCGCATTGAAAATGGACCGCATGACGAAGTAGAAGATAACCGCGAGCGATGCTGAAGGCAACAGGACGGCGAGGTATTCCACGGCGCTAGCCCTGCGCCGGCTTCAGAATGGGAAACAGGATGGATTCACGAATACCCACATTTGTGAAAAGCATCACCAGTCGGTCGATTCCAAGCCCGATCCCACCCATGGGGGGTGCACCGTATTCGAGCGCGCGCAGGAAGTCCTCGTCCAGCTGCATTGCCTCATCGTCCCCTTCAGCCGCCCGGCGTGACTGTGCGGTCAGGCGCTCGCGCTGAACCACCGGATCGATCAGCTCCGAGAAAGCCGTTCCGCGCTCCATCCCGCCGATGATCAGGTCCCACGCCTCGATAAGTCGGGGATTATCCCGGTGCTGCCGCGCAAGGGGCTGTGCGGACGGCGGGTAATCGTAGACAAAGGTGGGCTGCAGCAAGTGCGGCTCCACCAATTCGGAGAAAAGTTCGAGGACGAGCTTTTCCGCCTGCCACGCCGGGTTTACCGCCACCCCGTGCAAATTTGCGATCCCGACCAGGATTTCCCGGGATGTGTCCGGGGTGATATCTTGATCCACCGCCGCGGACAAGCCCGGATAGACGCCGAGCCAGGCCCAGGTTCCGTTGAGGTCGATGGTGCCTTTATCCGTCTCGATGATCCGGCTTCCCAGTGCGTCGGCACAATCGAGGATCATCTTCTGCATGCGCTCCGCCATGACGAATTGGTCGGCGTACGCTTCGTAGCATTCGAGCATCGTGAATTCGGGGCTGTGTGTCGAATCGACGCCCTCGTTGCGGAAAATCCGCCCTATCTCGTAGACACGGTCGATTCCCCCCACCACGGCCCGCTTGAGATAAAGCTCGAGAGCGATACGCAGTGTCATTTTCTGGTCGAAGGCATTGAGGTGCGTCCCGAAGGGCCTCGCGGTGGCACCGCCGTGCACCAGCTGCAGGATGGGGGTTTCCACTTCGACATAGTCGAGCGCATGGAGGGTTTCGCGGACGGTGCGCGTGATCGCGGCCCTTTTCCTCACCATGTCCCGTGCTTCGTCGCGGACCAGGAGGTCCACGTAGCGCTGACGCACCCGGATCTCCTCACTGACGCCGGCGTGGAGCGTGGGCAGAGGCCGGAGGGCCTTCGACGCCATGCTCCAGGAATCGGCCATAACTGAAAGTTCGCCGCGTTTTGAGCTGAGAACCTCGCCGTGCACCTGGACATGGTCGCCGAGATCGGCCAGCGACTTCCAGTCCGCCAGCGCCTCCGCCCCTACTTCCGCGAGGCTCAGCATCACCTGCAGGCGGGCGCCGTTTCCCTCCTGCAGGGTGGCGAAACACAGCTTCCCGGAATTGCGGATGAAGACCACCCGGCCGACCACACTGACCACCTCGCCTGAGGTCTCCTCAGCGGCGAGGCTTCCATACCGGTTCCGGAGCTCGGTGAGGGAGGAGGTTCGCTCCGGTCTGACCGGATACGCCTCCCTGCCGCTCTCCAGCAGAGCCTCGCGCTTGGCGAGGCGAATGCGCATCTGCTCATTGAGGTCATCGGAGGGGGAAGTGTCGTCAGTGGTCACGGTAAACCAGCTTACTGGTTCGTCCTCTGCCGTCGCCCCCGGGTCACGGAGCCCACTCCCCGCCCAGCCGTACATTGTCGATGAGCCGGACGGGTCCAACCCGGGCTGCGATGACGGCGAGCGCGGAGCCGGTGAAGGGGACATGGCGGCAGTTGAACGCGAGGGGTTCAAGGGTGGCCGGGTCCACGATCTCGAGGTAATCGAGGGTCACCAGACGCTCACTGGCCAGCATGTCGAGCACCGAATCCGGATCAAGGGCCTCATGCCGGGCGGCCCGTTCCTCCAGCAGCTTCAGGGCCCGCGGAAGGACCAGTGCCGCGTTCCGCTCCGCGGCCGAAAGAAACCGGTTGCGGCTGGACAGGGCAAGGCCGTCGTTCGCCCGCACGGTGGGAACTGCCACGATCGTCACCGGAAAGTTGAGGTCGCTGACCATACGCCGGATCAGGACGAGCTGCTGGGCATCCTTCTGCCCGAAGTAGGCAGCGTACCGGGCTTCCACTGCCGGCAGTGCAGCATGCAGGAGCTTGGCGACGACGGTCAGCATGCCGTCGAAGTGGCCGGGTCTGGCTGCGCCCTCGAACTTGTCGGCAAGGGGGCCCGACTGGATCCGCACCTGGGGCGCGCCCCCGGGATACATTTCGGCGGCGGACGGCACGAACACCAGGTCCACGCCGCACCGGCCCAGCAGTTCGAGGTCGGCGTCGAGCGTGCGCGGGTAGCGTTCGAGGTCCATGTGGTCACCGAACTGGAGTGGATTGACGAAAATACTGGCCACCACGACGTCGTTGCCGGCACGCGCAGCGCTGGCCAGTCCGGCATGGCCCGCGTGCAGCGCTCCCATGGTGGGGACGAGACCAAGTGAGGGAAGCGGGGCATCTGCCTCCCTCAGCAGCCGGGAGCAGGCCTCCCGCAGGTCAGCCGCCGTGGTCACAACCACCGGTCCGGAAGATGCGCCGCTCACGATGCGTCCTCCCCCGAGCCTGTGCCGCCCGCACCCGGACCACCTGAACCCGGGCCACCCGCACCTCTGGTGCCCCGGTCAGGACCGGGCGGGGCTTCAAGGGCCGCAACGATGGCGTCTCCCTGCTCCGGACTCAGGAGACCGCGATCCACGGCACGAACGGCGGTGGCCCGCGCCATTTCCCGGTAGGCGATCCGGATGTCCTGCGCATCATGTGCGGCGAGCGCGCTTCCATGGGCGGCGACGGTGCCGGCGTCCCCGCGCGAAACGGGCCCTGTCAGCGCCCCCTCGCCCGCGGACAGTGCATTTTCGAGCGATGCCTTCATCAGCGGCCCCAGCATGCGTTCGGGCCGGTGCACGCCGAGATCGCCCAGGAGTTGTGCCGACTGGGACGCGAGCGTCACGAGGTGGTTCGAGGCATGGGCGAGCGCTGCATGGTAGAGCGCGCGGCTTTCCTCCTCGATCACCACGGGCTCGGCGCCCATTTCCACGACCAGCGCCTGGGCTATCGGCAACACCGCACCGGGCGCCGTGATGCCGAAGCAGCAGTCCGGCAGCCTCCCGAGGTCCAGGCTCATGCCGGTAAACGTCATGGCGGGATGCAGCGCAAGGGGGATTGCTCCCATGCTGCGGGCGGGATCAAGCACCCCTGTCCCATGGCGGCCCGAGGTATGAACCACGAGCTGCCCGGGCTGCCAGGCCCCCAGCCGGGCGAGGCCCTCCACGAGCGGCGGCAGGGCGTCGTCGGGCACTGCCAGCAGCACGAGCTCGGCGCGCTCGATGATGTCCTGGATCTCCAGCACCGGGACGCCGGGGAGCAGGGTGGCGGCACGCTCCCTGCTGGCCTCCGACACCGCCGAGACGCCGACGACGGCATGGCCAGCGGCGCGCAGGGCGGCCCCCAGCACCGCACCTACCTTTCCGGCCCCCACGATTCCTACTCCCAGCCTGCCGGGACGGCGGGACGGGTCAGAGCTGTTCATGCGGAGGAGTGTCCTTCCGGGCTGGTTCTGCGGGCTGGCTGATCGGTTGGCTGATCGGCGGCCGGGACGGCGGACGGTCGGACGGCGGGGTGTCCTGCGTCATCAGCCACTGTTCGGGGCCGCTGCGCCGCCGCGCCTCGGCTGCCCGCCGTGCCTGGCTGTGGAAAAGCTCCCGGGCGAGGGTTTCATCAACCTGCCGGATGCGTGGCGCAACCGGACCGGGCGTGGTCTGCACCTGGAGTCCGGCCACCCGGAATCGCCGGTCCAGGGGACCCTGGTGAAGGGAGAGTGACTGCGTCCGCTCGTGGGGCACGACGGCCAGGGCCCGCCACAGGACTCCCGAACGGATCAGCAGGGCGGTGCGGGTGACCGCGAAGCCGTTGCGCTTCCAGCTCAGCAGCCCCAGCAGGCGCGCGCGCCGCGGCGTCGTCGTGAATCCGCCGGCACTTCCGCCTGACTCCAGCCCGGCGGTGAAGACACGGATCGGGTCGTCGGTGCCGGGGTCGGGCAGCACCAGCGCAAGGATCCTCAGGACTTCCTCCCGGGTGCCCACGGGCAGAAGGGTTGCCCGGGCCTGGCCCTCACTCGAGGCGGCAGCGCCATAGCCCGCGACATTGACCGTGATCTTGTACCAGCCCTTGAGCCGCCACAGGGGGGACTGCACGATGCCGAGTGCCTGCACGCGCCCGGGAGGTACCGTCTGCGACCGCGTGTCCAGGAGCCCGTAGCGCACCCGGATACCGTCGGGCGAAAGCGCCGCCCGGAAGTTGTAGCCAGTATTCAGGGCACTCCAGTAGGCGCCCACCACGCCCAGGACAACCGGGATCAGTGTGGGAACGGCGAACGGCGTGCGGAAGACGGCAGTGATGACCACCACGACGACGGCGCCCGCCACCAGGAGCACCGTCGTCCCCGAGAGCAGCGCACCCCCGATGACGCGGCTCACCGGCACGGCCACCACCTCGTGCTCGGGGGCCTCCTGGATCTGGTCCGGATGCTCCGGATCCGGCCTCACTCCCGCTGCGCGGGCCAGAATCGTCGCCCGGAGGCGGTGCGCATCGGCGAGCTTCAGAAAGGCGAGCCGTACCGCCGACTCGCCGGCATCGGCCACCTCGAACTTGAGCTCCGCAAGGCCGAACAGCCGGGCCAGGAAGGGTTGGACGACGTCGATCGCCTGGACCCGGTCAAGGCGCGCCTGCCGGTTCTGGCGGAAGAGGACACCCGTGTTGACCCGGACGTGTTCCTCGGTGACCTGGTACCGCGTGAAGTACCAGGACACCAGGAAAGCGAGGACTATGAGCGCCACGACACCCAGCACGATGGCGACCGCCCACCCGGTGCCGAGCCCACCGGGCACCCCGGCGGGACCCTCGTCGCTGAAGAGCCCCTCGAACCAGTCGCGGCCGAAGAAGAAGCCGATGGCGGCCAGTGCAATCCAGCCACGGACCAGCGGCGAGATGATGTGCACCCTGCTCCAGGCGTCGTCCGGGTTGCTGATCAGGCTGAAATCCGCCCGCCTCTGCCCGGCAGGCGCACCGCTCGCAGGGTCCTCGTTCACAGGCCTGCCAACCTGGCTTCCCCACGGGCGGAGAGCTGCTCGCGAAGGCGTGCGCCCTCGTTCGTGGGAAGCCCGGCAATGGAGGCATTCGTTGCGGGTGACGCCGTGTGCAGTTTCAGCGTGCAGAGCCCGAAGGCGCGCTCGATCGGCCCCACGGCCACATCCACGTACTGCATGCGCCCGTACGGCACCACCAGTGTCCGCTGGAAGAAGACGCCGCTTCGGACCAGGAGATCGTCGTTCCGCTCCGCGTAGCCGATGGCTGCCACCTGGCGGGGCAGGAGGAGCCCGGTCCACACCGCGGCAACCAGCACTGCCGCGGGCAGTGCCCACGCGAGGCCCAGGGGAGGGAAGCTGTCCCATACTCCGGTGAGCCGCAGGATCAGGGGGACACTGAGGAGGGCGAGCCAGAACATCGAGCTGATCAACCAGCCCAGAAGCCGGACCCTGAGGTACTTCGGCGATACCCGGGCCCAGGCGAGCCCCGCCGGATCGATCGGTTCCCTACGCATATTCCCCCTCGTCGCGGCCCTTGGGCACCGGCCACGCATCATCATCGCCCGGCGGAAGCCGGCAGAAGCTCTCCACCACCAGGCCCACGACGATCATCACTATGCCACCGGCCATGAGCGCGAGGGAACCCCACAGCGGACCGGGCGCGGAACGCACGCCGATGAGGCTCAGCTGGTCCACGAAGATGCCCGCGTGCCAGCCGAGGCTGAGCGCACCGGCGTAGGCGCAGGCCTGGGCGAGGATCAGGGTGCGCAGCGCGAGCATGGGGTCGAGGGCCTTCTTGCGGCTCCCGTTCCGCCAGGCGAGCACCCTCCTGCCGAAAATCAGGGTGACCCCCGTGATCGCCAGCACGGTGATCAGGGAACTGAGGTGGAGGGCGGGAGCCGGCAGCCCGTTGCGGGTTGCCCACCAGTTGACGAGCCAGCCCACCGCACCGGCCACAAGGCCGATCACTGCGAGCCAGCGGAACCGAATGTCACTCACGGTGGACTCGGACTTCCTCGAACGGGGTGAGTCCGGAAAGATCGTCCGCTCCAGCCGCCAGTTCCCCCACGGGTATCCCACCAAGGGTGGCAGAGGCGTCCATCCAGGCCCACGGCTGCAGCACGAAGGCACGGTCGGCGGCACGTGGATGGGGGACGGTGAGCTTCTCGTCATCGGAGGTCCAGGCTCCATAGGTGATGATGTCGATATCGAGCGTCCTCGGCCCCCAGCGCACGGTCCGCATGCGGTGGTGCTTGTCCTCCACGGCCTGGCAATGATCGAGAAGCTCATAGGGACCGAGATCGGTTTCCACTTCCACCACCATGTTGAGGTAGTCCGGCTGCTCGGGCCCACCCACCGCCTTCGTGCGCACCATCGGCGAGACCCCGCGGAGCCGGACGCGGGGGGAGTCGACAAGGTCCCCGACCGCAAGGGACAGGGTGTCGATGCTGGCCCCCAGGTTGCTGCCGAGGGCCAGTACCGCACGGACCGTCGTCATGACCGGCTCCTGCGGACGGTGACCGCGACGTCGCCGAACGGTACCTCGATGGGTGCCTCCGGTTTGTGGACGGTCACCTCGACGGCGTCGACGGGGAAGGATGCAAGGACCTCGCCCGCGATGTTCTCGGCGAGCGCCTCGATCAGGTTGAACGCCCTGCCCGTGATGATGCTGTAGACCTGCGCTGCCACTTCACCGTAGTGGGCGGTCTCGGCGAGGTCATCGCTGAGGCCCGCGGGGCGGAGATCCAGGTGCAGCACCAGATCCACCACGAAGGGCTGGCCGTCCCGGCGCTCGGAATCGAAGACGCCGTGATAACCGATGGCGGTGATACCCGAGAGGAGGACGGTGTCGGCGGGCGCGTTCCAGCGCGCGGGCGCGGTTCCTAGCGCCGCCATGCCGCGGCAACCTTCACGGCGTCGAGAGTTGCACCGGCGTCGTGCACGCGTACGCCCCACGCGCCGTTCGCCGCGGCGAGCGTCGAGGCGGCGAGGGTGGCGTTGTCACGCTCGGCGGGGGCCGCGGCCTTCCCGGCGGAGGTCAGCAGCGTTCCGAGGAACCTTTTCCGTGAGGCCCCGACCAGCACCCGGTGTCCCAGGGACGTGAACTTCTCCAGCGAACGCAGCAGTTCCCAGTTGTGCCGGTCCGTCTTGGCGAACCCGAGGCCCGGGTCGAGGATGATCCGGTCCGCGTCCACTCCGGCACGAACGAAGGTGTCCCGGACCTCGAGGAGCTCCCCGAGCACCTCCTCCACCACGTTCGAGTAGGTGGCGAGGGAATCCATGGTCCGTGCGGTTCCCCGCCGGTGCGTGAGGATGTAGGGCACACCCCGGTCGGCGATGAGGTCGGGCATGCCCTGCTCAAACCCTGCACCGGAGATATCGTTGACGATGCCGGCGCCGGCGTCGAGCGCCTGCGCCGCCGTCTCGCTGTGCATGGTGTCGACGCTTACCAGTGCTCCTGCCCTGACCAGGGCCCGCACCACGGGAAGGATCCGTTCGAGCTCCCGTTCGGGCGGGACGTCGGCCGCCTGGGGACGGGTCGATTCCCCGCCGACATCGATGATGTCGGCGCCCGAGTACAGCAGCCGCAGGCCGTGGGCGATCGCCTCGTCGGTCGACGCGTACCGCCCGCCGTCACTGAAGGAGTCGGGGGTGACGTTGAGGATGCCCATCACCACGGCCCGGTCCTCCGGCAGGTCCTTGAACGTTCTGGCAACGCGGACGGGCCGGATCAGCGGCAGCGGTGATGTGGCAGGCCCGGTTCCGGGTGCTGCGGCAAGTGAATCCATGGTGGTACGTTGTCCTATCGTCCGAGTATGAGGCTCATGGCCTCGGCGCGCGTTGCCGTTTCGCGGATCTGGCCACGGACCGCCGAGGTGACGGTCTTCGCGCCCGGTTTGCGGATCCCGCGCATCGACATGCACATGTGCTCGCACTCGATGACGACGATCGCGCCCTCCGGCTGAAGGTGCGTCATGATGGCGTCCACGATCTGGGTGGTGAGCCGCTCCTGCACCTGCGGGCGCCGTGCGAACACCTCGACCAGGCGCGCGAGCTTGCTGAGGCCGGTGACCCGTCCGTCGGCCGAGGGGATGTACCCCACGTGCGCTGTGCCGTGGAAGGGGACGAGATGGTGCTCGCAGGTCGAGTAGAACGGAATGTCCTTCACCAGAACCAGCTCCTGGTGGTTCAGGTCGAACGACGTCGAGAGGATCTCCTCGGCATTCTGGTGCAGTCCTGCAAACATCTCGGCGTAGGCCCTTGCCACTCGCTTCGGAGTATCAAGGAGCCCGTCGCGGTCCGGGTCCTCCCCGATCGCGATCAGGATCTCGCGGACCGCGCGCTGGATGCGGGGGAGGTCCACGGGCGACCCCGTGGCCACCAGGGCGGCGTCCATCACTTCGTCATCGAACTCGGTCACGGATCTGATTCTATCGCTGTGCACTTTCGGAACCAGCCGCCTACGGCTGCCGGCTTCCCGTTCCGCCCTTGCCATCGTCGAACCCCCCGGATTCCGGCGACGGCAGTTCCGAGCCCTTCACGTCGAAGTCCCCGGGCAGGTGGGCGTCGGCGATCTGATCCTGCGGCGCCACGGTTTCCGGAGCCGGCTCCCCGGCTTCCAGCGCATCAGCCTGTTCCTTGCGGGACACGACCGGCGGCAGGGAGTGCACCGGGCGGGTCTGCTTCGACAGCCAGACGTCTCGCAGCTCCCGCTTCCGGATGTCGGTGAAGACCTCCGCGATCTCCGCCTGGTTGAGGGTTTCGCGCTCCAGCAGCTCCAGGGCGAGCTGGTCGAGGACGTCCCGGTTCTCGGTGAGGATCTCGTAGGCCTCGTCATGGGCGTTGTCGATGAGCCGGCGTACCTCCTCATCCACGATCAGGGCCAGCTGGTCCGAGTAGTCGCGGTCGCTGCCCATGTCCCGGCCGAGGAACGGCTCGCCCCCGGCCGACCCGAGCTTGACCGCACCGATGCGCTCGCTCATGCCGTACTGGGTGACCATCTTGCGGGCTGTCCCGGTGGCCTTCTCGATGTCGTTGGACGCTCCGGTGGAGGGGTCGTGGAACACGATCTCCTCCGCGACGCGGCCGCCCATCGCATAGGCGAGCTGGTCCAGCAGTTCGTTGCGGCTCACCGAATACCGGTCGTCCGCCGGCATCACCATGGTGTAGCCGAGGGCACGTCCGCGGGGAAGGATCGTGATCTTCGTGACGGGGTCGGTATTCCGCAGTGCGGCCGCCACGAGCGCGTGCCCGCCCTCGTGGTAGGCGGTGATCTTCCGCTCCAGTTCCTTCATGACCCGGCTGCGCTTCTGCGGACCGGCGATGACGCGGTCGATGGCTTCGTCGAGCGCGCGGTCGTCGATGAGCTGTGCATTGGAACGCGCAGTCAGCAGGGCCGCTTCGTTGAGCACGTTCGCGAGGTCGGCGCCGGTGAACCCCGGGGTCTTCTTCGCGACGGATTTCAGATCCACGCCGCCCGCCATCGGCTTTCCCTGGGCATGCACGCTGAGGATGTGCTCGCGGCCCTTCATATCCGGCGCCTCGACGCCGATCTGACGGTCGAAGCGTCCCGGCCGCAGCAGCGCGGGGTCGAGGACGTCGGGCCGGTTGGTCGCGGCGATGAGGATCACGTTGGTGGTGGCGTCGAAACCGTCCATCTCGACGAGCAGCTGGTTCAGCGTCTGTTCACGCTCGTCGTTGCCGCCGCCCACGCCCGCTCCGCGGTGCCGGCCCACGGCGTCGATCTCGTCGACGAAGATGATGGCCGGCGAGTTGTTCTTGGCCTGCTCGAAGAGGTCGCGGACACGGGAGGCACCGACGCCCACGAACATCTCGACGAAGTCCGAGCCCGAAATGGAATAGAAGGGAACCCCTGCCTCTCCTGCCACTGCACGGGCCAGGAGTGTCTTGCCGGTACCCGGCGGACCGTAGAGCAGGACGCCCTTGGGGATTTTCGCGCCGAGTGCCTGGAACTTCGCCGGCTCCTGGAGGAATTCCTTGATCTCGAGGAGCTCCTCGACGGCTTCGTCAGCTCCGGCGACGTCGGAGAAGGTGACCTGGGGCATGTCCTTGGAAATGAGTTTGGCCTTGGACTTGCCGAACTGCATGACCTTCGAGCCGCCGCCCTGCATGCGGGAGAGGAGGAACCAGAAGATGGCGCCCAGGATCAGGATGGGGAAGAGCAGGCTGGCGATGCTGAGGAACCAGTTGCTTTCGACCGGCTGGTCGGTGAAGCCGTCGACGTCGGAGGTGTTGATGGCCTCGACCACACCCTCGGCCCGGGCACTGCTGAAGAAGAACTGGACGCTCCGGCCCATGTCCTCGTAGTCCTCGCGGAGGGTCAGGTCCACGCGCTGTTCGCCGTCGTAGATCTTCGCCTGTTCCACCTGGTCGCTCTGCAGCAGTTCCAGGCCCACGTTGGTGTCCACCCGGCTGCTGCCGTTGTTGAACACCGCGGGAAAGATGATCAGGAGCGCAGCCACCGCCAGGACGATCCAGAAGATGGGGCCCTTGAAGATATTCTTGAATTTCATTCGACTTCGGGCAGCCAGCCCTGTCCCTCCTGCATAAGCACACCAGATAATTGGGCATCCGCTCGAGCGGCGCCCCAAAAACGCACCTCAAGTTATACACCGTTCGTGATTCACCACGCTCGCATATGGGCATTAGTTCCCTGACGGCGTACAGCTGCGGCCTGCCGCCGCCGCGGGCGCTACTCGTAGACGTGCGGGGCGAGTGTGCCGATAAAGTCCAGGTTGCGGTACTTCTCGGCGAAATCGAGACCGTAACCGATGACGAATTCATTCGGAATATCGAATCCCACGTACTTCACGTCGATCTCCACCTTCGCGGCGTCCGGCTTGCGCAGGAGGGTGCAGATCTCCACGGAAGCCGGCCCCCGCGAGAGCAGGTTCGCTTTCAGCCAGGACAGAGTGAGACCGGAGTCGATGATGTCCTCGGCGATGAGCACATGCTTTCCCATGAGATCCGTTTCGAGGTCCTTCAGGATCCGCACGACACCGGAGGACTGCGTGCCGGATCCGTAGGAGGACACCGCCATCCAGTCCATGGTGATGTGGGAGTGGAGCGCCCGCGCAAGGTCCGCCATCACCATGACCGCACCCTTCAGCACTCCCACGAGCAGGATGTCCCGGCCCGCGTAGTCGGCGTCGATCTGCGCGGCCAGTTCGTCGACCCGCTGCTGGATCTCTTCCCTGGTGTACAGGACGTGCTTGAGGTCGGGCCGGACGTCGTTGGAATCCACCAGTTACTCCTGAATTGAACGGTGCTGCGGCTCTGCGCCGCTGCGGTTGTTTCTAAAGACAAGACTGCCATAGCTTGGAGTTCCCGGAAGAACCGATCTGCCCCTCACCTGCCGGGAAACGCTGACGTGGCCGCCGAGCTGCACCGGCCCCGCAGATCCCTTCCGCGCCAGCAGCGACTCGGCGGCACGGAGCCGTTCGAAGCTCGGCTGGAGACCCCCGACGTCGACGGCGGCAAGCGCCAGCACCCGCTGGCGCAGGGATGGCGGGAGTGCCCGGAGGCGGTGCTCGGCCAGCAGGACTGTGCCGTCCTGCTCCGTTCGGAGCCCGGCGTACGTGTCGGCGCTGACCTGTTCGAGGTAGTCGGCGTCCTGGGCGAGGATCCGCGAGGTGCGGAAGAGCGCCTGCGCGATTCCCGGCCCCAGCTGGTCCTCCAGGAAGGGAAGCACCGTGGCGCGCACCCGGGAGCGCGCGAAGGATTCGTCCGAGTTGGCGGGGTCCAGCCACGGCCGGAGGCCGTAGAACTCGCAGATGGCCTCCGTGTCGGCACGCCGGAGTTCGAGGAACGGCCGCCGGTAGGCGCCGCGGCGCACCGGCATCCCGGCCAGCGAGCGTGTGCCCGACCCGCGGGCCAGCCCGAGGAGCACCTGCTCCGCCTGGTCATCGAGCGTATGACCGAGCAGCACGGCCTCCGCACCGAGCGCCGCGGCGGCGTCGTCGAGGACGGCGTACCGCGCCGTGCGCGCCGCCGCTTCCGGGCCCATGCCTCCGCTGTGGACGGTGGCCGTACGCACCACCACGGGGTGGAGCCCGAGTTCTCCGAGTTGCCCGGCGGCCCGCCGGGCGACTGCCGCGCTGCCGGCCTGCAGCGCATGGTCGACGACGACGGCACCCACCCTGCACCGTCCGACCCGTGCGAAATGGGCTGCAACCGCAGCGAGCGCGAGCGAATCGGGGCCGCCGCTGCATGCCACGAGGATCATCGGGAGCAGCTGCGGGATTGCCTCCTGACCTGTCGGCCGGCTTGG
>NZ_KI914851.1:32992-44081 GCF_000520555.1 Arthrobacter sp. Br18
GCCGGCCCGACTGCGGCGATTCGCCGTCGTCGGCCGCCGCCCGCTGCGCCGTCCGCGCATCGGACGTCCGTGGCGCCGGCACCAGGAGCAGGTCGGCAAGTGCGGATTCGAGGTGCTTCCGTGCAGCGCCGACCACGGGTGACAGGCGGGGCCGCCTATCCATGGCGGCGGATGCTCATCCGATCGATCCATTCGTCGGGAGCATGGATCTCCTGCTCGGTGGGGAGATTTCCCTCGGCCTCCCACACCAGGTTGAAGCCGTCCATGCCCGTCTGGTCCACCACCCGCCGCACGAACTTCGCGCCGTCGCTGTACTGGCGCATCTTGGCGTCCAGGCCCAGCAGCTGGCGGATGAGCTTCTCCAGGGGACCGCGGGATTTACCGCGGGCGTTGAAGCGGCGGCGGATCGTCTTCACTGTGGGGACGATGCTTGCGTCGACGCCGTCCATGACCACGTTCGCGTGGCCCTCGAGCAGGCTCATCACCGCCGTCAGGTGGGACAGGCGGGCCTTGTCCTCGGGATCCTGCAGGACCGAGAGGATGCCCATGTCCTGCCCGGGGCCGTCCCCGCCCGTTTTGCGCAGAGCACTTCCCCCCTTGGGCGCGGAGAGGGACTTCACGGCGTTGCCGAGCCGCTCCGAGAGGGTGTCCGCCTTGTCCATGAGGCCGGCGCTGAGCTCGGAGATGTGCCCGGTCATGTGGTCCTTCAGCCAGGGGGCGGCCGCGAACTGCACACGGTGGGTCTGTTCGTGGAGGCAGACCCACAGGCGGAAGTCCGACGGGTTGACGGAAAGCTCGCGTTCCACCGAGATGATGTTGGGGGCCACGAGCATCAGGCGGCCTCCCATTCCGTTGCGGGAGGGAACGAAGGGGTCGTACTGTCCCAGGACCTTGCTGGAGAGGAATGCCAGGATGGTGCCCAGCTGGGCCCCCGTCAGGGCAGATCCCAGGGTCATCGAGGCGGAACTGAACGCCTCGGGCCGGGTTTCGGCAAGATGGTCGAGCGCCGGTTCGAGCAGTGTCCGGAAGCTCTGGGCGTTGGCCTTGGCCCAGGACGCGCGGTCGACGACGAGCAGCTCGGAGTCCCGCAGGTCCCTCGCAGCGTCGAGCCGGGAGATGGCGTGGACGTGCCCCACCGAGGCGTCGGCGAGGTTCCGCAGGTTCTGGACTGCTCCGGCAATCTCCCGCGGGGACATCGTCGGGCCTGCCGGGGTGAGTTTCGCGGCGCTGCTGGCCGCCAGGTCCCAGTTGATGAGCTGGCGGCGGGGGGTGGACTGGACTGACGGACTGTTGCTCTCCATGCCCACCATTCGATCACATCCCCCTGGGGTAACCCTCGGGAATTCCTGCCTGCACTCGCAGGGACCCGAAACGTCGCCGGATCGTCCGCGGCCGGCCGTGCCTGGCGAACGGAATCAAGGATAATCTTCAGCAGCGCCCACCTCGCACAAGTACAGGGATGCGCGGTCCGACCGATATGTTGGGTGCTGAGATCAAACAGTAGACCGGATCATTTTTCTGAGGAGTTGCCATGCAGTTGGACGTCACGATTGAAATCCCCAAGGGATCTCGCGTCAAGTACGAGATCGACCATGAAACCCACCGTCTTCGCCTGGACCGTGTCCTGTTCACCTCGATGCAGTACCCCACGCACTACGGCTACTTCGAGAACACGCTCGGTGAGGACGGCGATCCGCTGGACGCGCTCGTGATGCTCCAGGACTTCGACCTCATTCCCGGTGTCCTCGTCGAGTCCCGCCCGATCGGCGTGTTCAACATGACCGACGACGGCGGCGGGGACGCCAAGGTGCTGTGCGTTCCGGTGGACGTGCGCTTCGACCACATCAGGGACCTCTCCGACGTGTCCGATTTCCTGCTTGAGGAGATCACGCACTTCTTCAAGAAGTACAAGGACCTTGAGCCCGGCAAATGGGTCGAGGCCGCCGAGTGGGCCGGGCGCGAAGAGGCAGAGGCCGAAGTCGAGGCATCACTGAAGCGCTTCAAGGACCACGGCGAGCTCAGCGAGGAGGACGAGCCCCAGGGACGCGGCGTGGAGTTCGAGGCCGACAACGCGACGAAGACCCCTGAGGGCCGCTAGCCACCCGGCCCGATCAACGTTAATGAGTTGATTGTGCCCGAGCCTGCCGCATACTTGACGCATGCAGTACGTCCTCACCATCAACCAGCGGGACTCCCGCGAGGTCGGCGACCTCGTTCCGGATCTTCTGAGGGCGCTGCGCCACTTTCCGGCGACGGTGCCTTTCCAGCGATCCGTCGGTGATGAGGTGCAGGGTGTCGTGGCGTCCGCGCAGACCGCCGTGGACGCTGCGCTCCGCGCCATCCGATACCGCCGCTGGCATGTCGGTATCGGAGCCGGGGGTATCCTCCCACCGGCTCCGGAGCGGATCCTCGACGCCCAGGGTTTTGGGCTGGTGTATGCACGGCGCGCCGTCGACCGGGCCCAGAAAACCGGTGAGCGGATCCCGCTTGCCGTCGAAGGGCCCGATGCTGAAGTCGCCGGCGAAGCCGAGGCTGTCCTGCGGCTGCTGGGCCGGATCGTCTACACCCGCACGGACGCCGAATGGACAGTCCTCGACCTGATGACCCCGGGCGCCCGCGGCCAGCAGAAGTTCATCGCGCAGGAGCTGGGCATCAGCACCCAGGCCGTCAGCAAGGCCGTGGTGCGGTCCCACTGGCTGGAGGAGCATGCCACCCGGCCGGCTGCTGCGAGGCTGCTCGACCTCGCCCATGGGCCTGCGTCGCTACCCGAGGCCGCGCTGGCGTACTAGACGAATCCCACACGCAAGGATCGCCATGCATGGCAGCGGGACGGAGGTGACCGCGGATCATCCGGAGTCCTTGACGTTGTGGGTCACCCTCCACACTGCTAGGTTTTTGGTGGTAGACCCACAGCGGCGTGCGGAGGCGGAAACATGAGCGACAAGATTCCCAGTGCAACCTCCCAGCAGGGGGGGCCGCCCACCACAGCGGACGGCGCACCGGATCGTTCCGCTGCCCGGCAGTGGCTGATGCGGGGCATCGGCGTCGCCGTCGCGTTGGCCATCTACCTTCTGCTGGGCGGCTCGGACCTCCCCAACGACGCACGCGTGGTTGCCGCGATCGCGGGGCTCATGGCCGTCTGGTGGATGACCGAGGCGGTGCCGCTGTCCGTCACCTCGCTGCTGCCGATAGTTCTGCTGCCTGCGCTGACGGCCGGAACAGCCGCAGAGGCAACCGCACCCTACGCGAATCCCATCGTGTTCCTGT
This sequence comes from Arthrobacter sp. Br18, assembly GCF_000520555.1. Lineage (GTDB taxonomy): Bacteria > Actinomycetota > Actinomycetes > Actinomycetales > Micrococcaceae > Arthrobacter_D. The sequence goes on from NZ_KI914851.1 coordinate 36,260, forward strand.
TCCTGGGCGGTTTCCTCATCGCGATCGCCATGCAGAAGTGGAACCTCCACCGGCGCATCGCACTCCTCACCCTGCGCCGCGTGGGCACACACCCCCGCCGCATCATCCTCGGGCTCATGATCTCCACCGCGTTCCTGTCGATGTGGGTATCGAATACCGCCACCACCCTGATGATGCTTCCCATCGCGCTCAGTGTGCTCACCCTCGTGGTGGAGAACAGCCACGGGTCGACGGCAACCGAAGGCCAGACGAAGAAGGACCTCGCATCGGGGAAGTCCGTCAGCGACCTTGTCGACGACAAGGAGGTGCGGATCTTCGGGGTCGCCCTGATTCTCTCCATCGCCTGGTCGGCGACCATCGGCGGTCTCGGCACCCTGCTCGGCAGCCCGCCGAACGCCATCGTTGCCGGCTATATCAGCACGGAACTCGGTGAAACAGTGGGTTTCGTCGAGTGGATGCTCCTCGGCGTACCCATCGTCGTCGTGTTCATCGGGCTCGCCTGGCTCCTCATCACCCGGGTCATCTTCAAGTTCAACCTCGAGGAGATTCCCGGCGGCGCGGAACTGATCAATGACGAAATCCGGGCGCTCGGCCGAATGAGCCAGGGCGAGAAGACGGTGCTCGCGGTCTTCGCCGGTGCGGCATTCTGCTGGATCGTGCCGGGCCTCGTCTCCAACATCGGGGCCGTCAGTGAGGCGCTGCCATGGCTCGGATCGTTCGACGACACCGTGATCGCAATCGCCGCGGGAATCATCCTCTTCATGATCCCGGCCGACAAGAAGGGAAACATGACCCTTGTCTGGAAGGACGCCGAGGACGGCCTTCCCTGGGGCGTCCTCCTGCTGTTCGGCGGAGGCCTCTCCCTTGCGGCGGCTGTTGCCTCGACAGGCCTCGACGCCTGGTTCGGCGACCAGGTGAGCGGACTGGGTGCGCTGCCCATCATCCTGTTGCTCGCTGCCGTCGTCACGATCGTCCTGCTGCTCACTGAGATCACCAGCAACACGGCGACCGCGGCGACCTTCATCCCGATCCTGGGAGGAGTGGCCATCGGCATCGGCATGGACCCGCAGACCCTCCTCATCCCGGCAGCTCTCGCGGCCACCTGTGCGTTCATGCTGCCCGTCGGAACACCGCCGAATGCAATCGTCTATGCGACAGGGAACGTGAAGATCTCGGAGATGGTGCGGGGCGGCATCGTCCTGAACATCGTGGGTGTCATCCTCATCACGATGTTCACCGTCCTGATCGGACCGTTCGCCCTGGGCCTGGTGGAGACGCGCCTAGACCAGAGAGCGGAGCACCTTGGCTGCGCCGTCGTCGTACACCGACCCTGTGACTTCGGACGCCGCGGCGCGCACCTCCTCGGGAGCCTGCCCCATGGCGACGCCGCGCGCGGCCCAGCGGAGCATTTCGACGTCGTTGCGGCCATCACCCACAGCAACAGTCAGCTCCGGCTCCGTCCGGAGGTTCTGGCGCAGGAGCTCCAGCGCGCTCGCCTTGGTGACCCCCGATGCGGCGATGTCGAGCCACGCCGTCCACCCCACCGAGTAGGTGACCCCGTGCAGACCGATAGCAGCAACGGCCTCGCCGAACTCCTCGGCCGTGCTGTCCGTGCTGAAAACCACCACACGCACGGCCCTGGCGGCCAGCATCTCCTCGAAGTCGACGCTCTGGGCCTCGGAACCGAAACTGGCGTCCTGGAAGCTCTCGGTGGAGAGGAAGCGCCCACGGTCGTCCTCGAGGGCATACTTCGCGGCCGGAAGGCGTTCCCGCAGGGCGACCAGCGCGGGGCGGGGATCGAAGGTCACCCGTTCGATCACCTCGAACCCGCGAGGCAGCGACGGATCCACCCGCAGCGTCACTCCCCCGTTCGAACAGACCGCATAACCACGGGAGATGCCCAGCAGCTCCATCACCGGCAGGGTGGCGCCCAGCGACCGGCCGGTGGCGATGACGATTTCGTGGCCTGCCTGGAGGACGGCCCGTGCCGAGGACCTCACCTCCTCGGTCATGTTGCCCTCGTGATCCACCAGGGTGCCGTCGACGTCGAGCGCGATCAGGTACTTGGTGTGGCGCATTACAGGACCGGAAGAATCTCGAGGCCGCCCAGGTAGGGGCGCAGCGCAGCGGGCACGTTCACTGATCCGTCGGGGTTCTGGTGGTGCTCGAGGATGGCGACGATCCAGCGCGTGGTGGCGAGCGTGCCGTTGAGGGTCGCGACGGCACGCGTGCCCTTCTGGCCCTCTCCCGTCTGGCGCTCGCGGATGTTCAGGCGCCTCGCCTGGAAGGTGGTGCAGTTCGACGTCGAGGTGAGCTCGCGGTACGCGCCCTGCGTGGGGACCCAGGCCTCGCAGTCGAACTTCCGTGCCGCGGACATCCCGAGGTCTCCGGCAGCGGTGTCGATGACCCGGTAGGGAAGCTCCACCTTTGCCAGCATCTCCTCCTCCCAGGCGAGCAGCCGCTCATGCTCGGCGTAGGAATCCTCGAGGGAGGTATAGGTGAACATCTCCACCTTGTTGAACTGGTGGACGCGGATGATCCCGCGGGTGTCCTTGCCATGCGATCCCGCCTCCCGCCGGTAGCACGTGGACCAGCCGGCGTAGCGTAGGGGCCCGTTGCCGAGGTCGAGGATCTCGTCCGAGTGGTACCCGGCGAGCGCCACCTCGGAGGTTCCCACGAGGTAGAGGTCGTCCTCCTCCAGGCGGTAGATCTCGGCGTCGTGGGCTATGTCGAAGCCGGTGCCCTGCATCGTCTCGGGGCGCACGAGGGTGGGGGTGATCATGGGAGTGAACCCGGCCTGCACGGCCTGGTCCATGGCCATCTGAAGCAGGGCGAGTTCGAGCCTCGCGCCGACTCCCTTCAGGAAGTAGAAGCGGGAGCCGGAGATCTTCGCGCCGCGCTCCATGTCGATCGCGCCCAGCATCTCGCCGAGCTCCAGGTGGTCCCGCGGCTCGAAGCCCTCCGCCGCGAAGTCCCGGGGGACGCCCACCGTCTTGAGTACCTCGAAATCGTCCTCGCCGCCTGCCGGGACGCCGGTCTGGATGAGGTTGGGCACCCGCCGCAGCAGGGCCTCCTGCTCGACCTTGATGTCCTCTGCTGCACCAGCGGCCTGCTTGACCGACTGCGCGAGTTCCTTCACCTCGGCCAGGAGGGCCTGCTTCTGCTCACCCTTCGCCTGCGCCACCCGTTTGCCGAAGGCGTTCTGGCTGGCACGGAGGCCCTCAGAGCCTGTCACTGCCTCCCGGCGCCTGGCATCCAGCGCCACGATGGATTCCACGATGGATTCATCGGCACCGCGCGCACGCTGCGAGGCCCGGAACTGCTCTGGATTGGCGCGGAGTTCATTGACATCGATCACACCTTTAGCCTACCAACGGGCCGGGGCCCGTTATCAACGGCCCGAAGTGAAGCGCCGACGGGGAGCACACGCTCGACGCCAGGCGCGGAGGCGGGCGAAGGAACGGGGCAGTTCCCGGAGTGGCCGGTGCGCGTGCGACGACGTCGAAGATACGCTGCGGCTATCCTTGAGACACCATGCGCCCTCGACTGCTCGCCCTGACCGCCGCCGGCTCGGCAGCGGCCGCATCGGCGCAAAGCTGGTGGACGGTGCGCCGCTTCAACCATCCGCGGTCGGCCGCGTCCACCACCCACCCCGCCTTCCCGCCCTTCGCGGGCACCCAGCAGGTGGCGCTGGTTCTCAATCCGGTCAAGCTCCAGGCCCGGACGGCCCGCGCCCTCGTTGAGCAGGCATGTTCAGACGCGGGGTGGAACCCTCCGCTGATCCTCGAGACGACGGTGGAGGACCCCGGAACCGGGCAGGCACGCCGCGCCCTCGAAGCCGGAGCCGACGTCGTCATCGCCGCAGGCGGCGACGGCACCGTGCGCGCGGTGGCGCAGGCCCTCGCGCACCAGCCGGCGGCGCTCGGTCTGCTCCCCCTCGGAACCGGGAACCTGCTCGTCCGCAACCTCGGTCTGCCGTACTTCGACCTGCACGGCTGCATTCAGGCCGCCCTGCACGGGAATCAGCGACGGATCGACATGGGGCGCATCCATCTGCGGAACACGCGTACCGGAGTTGCGTCCTCCCACCCGTTCCTGGTGATGGGCGGGGTGGGCCTCGACGCGACGATTGTCGCGGCGACCAAGGACGACCTGAAGGAGAAGTACGGCTGGCTCGCCTACAGCGAAGCGGGGGTGCGGCATCTGCCCGGACGCCGGCAACGCGTGTCGATCAGCTTCGACGGGAGCGCCCCCCAGAGCAGGAAGGTGCGCAGTGTCCTCTTCGCGAACTGCGGGAAGCTGCCGGCCGGGATCGATTTCATTCCGGACTCCACCATCGACGACGGCTATCTCGACGTCGTGGTGATCAGCCCGCGCAGCCTCGCGGGGTGGTTCTGGATGGGCGTGAAGATTGTGCTGCGGCACCGGGGCGGCAGTCCCGTCATCAAGTACTACCGTGCGCGGGAGGCCACCGTCTGGGTGGCGGAGCCCACCGAGACCCAGCTCGACGGCGATCCCTCAGGCGCCGTGACGTCCCTGACCGTCCGGGTGGACGCCGACGCACTGCTGGTCCGGGTTCCTGCAGGAGAACCCGGACCAACGGCCTGACCGGGATATGTCAGGCGCGGTCGCGGTCGGTGTACTCGCCTTCGCCGTCCGGCGTGTCGACCAGGGGCTTGTCCTTGTCGGTGTACTCGCCCTCTGTCGCATGCTCCTGCGCTCCGGTGTAGCCGCGGTCATCATCGGCCGGTGCAGCACTGGTGTAGCTGCCCTCGGAGGCGGCTGCGGCCTGGGCGGTCGAGGTGTCGCCGTGTCCGGCCTGGTCGTTGATCAGGCCCTGCTCCTCGGCGAACCGGATGTCGTTCCCCTGGTCGCCGGCATCGCCGTGCCAGTTGGGATCGGACGTGGAGCCGTCACCCTTGTTCGGGTTGACGATGTGTCCTCCATGAGCGTTCTCGGTCATGATGCTGCCTTTCGTCGAAAGATGCGCTCCCGGCCGGGTGCCCGTGCTAAGCCTACTTAGCAATGGCCGCAGGGGAAAGCCGGTTACTTTCGGAGAAGTTCCTGGACCGCGTTTTCGGACGCCGTCATGCTCCCGACAGGTATGACCTCACCGCTCATGAACCGGTCGACGAGCCGAGGGTCGACGTACGAACTCCGTGCGACGGACGGCGTGTTGCCCAGATGGTCGGCCGCGGCGCGCATGGTGGCAGTGACGGCCTTCTGCCTCGCCGTGCGGCTTGTGGCCTTCAGGTCCTCCCGCGCGAGGGCCATGGCAGCGACCACCGTGGCCTGCCAGGTACGGAAGTCCTTCGCCGTGAACGGACCACCCGTGACCTGGCGAAGGAACTCGTTGAGCTGCGAGCCGTCCACGTGGTGCCAGGCCTCGTCAGTGGTGCGGTAGGCAAGCACCGTGTCGGCGTCCTCCCGGCGCATCATCGGGCGCAGTGCCGCAGCGAGGTCGTGATCCTCCAGCGTGGTGTCCCACTGCTGGCCGCTTTTCCCCGGGAAATTGAAGGTGATCACCGACCCCTCGATCGAGACGTGCTCCACCAGCAGCGTGGTCACCCCGAAGGAACCGTTGGCTTCGGCGTACTGGGCGGAGCCGATGCGCAGGGCGCCGGCGTCGACGATGCGCAGCGCCGCGGCGAACGCCCTCTCCCGCGTGGTTCCGTTGCTGCGGAGGTGCTGGGTAATGACCCGGCGGGCGCTCGGCAGCTTCGCTCCGAACTCGAGGGCGCGGTCGAATTTCTCGCGGTCCTTCTGCTCACGCCACGCCGGATGGTAGATGTACTGGCGGCGCCCCGCCTCGTCGGTCCCGAGGACCTGCACGTGCCCGTTGCGGTAGGGGGCTATCCAGACGTCCTTCCACGCAGGGGGAATGACGAGCTCCCGAACCCGCTCGAGTTCATCGCGGTCCTTCACCAGCTGGCCGTCCGGACCGCGGTAACTGAACCCCTTGCCGTGGCGCCTGCGCGTGATGCCGGGCCTGCGGGTGTTGCTGCGGCGCAATCGAGCCATGACGGAACCCAACCTTGGAGGAGCGTGCCGGACGAGGAGAACCACATCATGGTAGGCCTACTTTGCATGGCCCGGCAGTACGTGGAGGAAACGGCCTGCCGGTTGACGCGGGCGGCCTCAGCGGCCCTGCAGGATCCCCGCGACCCAGGAGTCCGCGGCGGTGAAGGCACCGTCCGAGGTGCGGGGCGCCACGACATGGCGGCGCCTGTCGGCCCGCGGATAGGATCCGAGGAACCGGAGTCCGGGGCTGATGCGGTGCAGCCCCTTCAGCGCATCAGTGATGCGCGCGTCTGCTGCGTGGCCCTCGGCGTCGATGCTGAAGAAGTAGTCCCCCAGGAACTGGCCCGTCGGACGCGATTCGATGCGGCTGAGGTTGACGCCGCGTGCCGCGAACTGGTCAAGGATCTCCATCAGCGCACCGGGGTGGTCCTCGGGGAGCGGAATCACCAGTGTGGTCTTGTCGGCTCCGGTGGGCGCCGGCAGCGGGCCGGGGCGGCTGACGAGGATGAAGCGCGTGACGGCGTCGGAGTTGTCACCGATATCATCGGCAAGCACCGACAGGCCCAGGCGGGCGGCCAGGGCGGGTGAGCAGATCGCGGCGTCGTACCCGCAGTTCTCAGCAAGAAGACCGTAGCCGGCGGCCGCGGTCGACGGCGATGGCAGATATTCCGCCTTCTCGATGTGGGTATCGGCCCAGGACCGGCACTGCGCCCAGGCGTGACCGTGGGTGGAAATCCGCCGCACCCCTGACAATGCCGGCGCCGTGCCGGGCCGCGCCGCCAGCACGAAGGTGATCGGCACCAGCTCCTCCCGCACGATGCGCAGCGGATCGCCCACGGAGATCGCGTCGAGGGTTGCCGAGACCCCGCCCTCCACCGAGTTCTCGATCGGCACCATGGCGCCGTCGACGTCGCCGGACCTCACCAGCTGCAACGCTGCAGCAACCGTGGACGCAGGCACCCTGCGTGCAGATTCCGCTCCCGGCACCTGCAGCAGCGCGGCTTCGGTGAAAGTACCCCGCGGACCGAGGTAGGCGTAGGAGGGAGACGTACTCAAAGGACGGTGGGCTGGTTGCCCGACTCCGAGACCATGGGCCTGCCCGCCTCCAGCCACGCGCCCATGCCTCCCGCTACGTTGACCGCACAGTATCCGTTGCCCACCAGCCATTCGCCCGCGCGCTGCGAGCGGACGCCGGTGCGGCAGATGACGTGGAGGCCCTCATCGGGGTCGAGCTCAGTGAGCCGTCCCGGAAGCTGGTCGAGCGGGATGTGGAGCGCGCCTTCGACATGGCCCGCTGCCCACTCGTAGTCCTCCCGGACATCCAGGATTTTCGCATGGTTGCTGACGGCCTCCACCGGTACGTTCTCGAGCTCACTCACCTGGGGCCTCCCTTTCGTTGGTTTCGTTGCCGTTCGATTCGTAGCCGTTCGATATGTTGCCGACGGATCCGGACCGGGTGCAGGAACCCCACCAGGCGACATCCCAAGCCTATAGTGGGAACGGACGTCGGGCACCGCACCGGAAGCGCCGACCGTAATGGACCAGGGGTTTCAATGGCAGCCGACGGATCCACGCGGCGACCCCGCGCAGCACGGGGAGAGTCTCCCTGTGAGTGAACTGCATGAGCTGTCCGCCCTGACCCTCCGCAATGCGCTGGCGCGGGGTGCAATAGGCGCGAGGGAGGTCACTGAGCACTTCCTCCGCCGGATCGACGACCTCAATCCGCACCTCGGTTCGTTCATCACCGTGACGCATGATGCGGCGCTGGCGGGGGCGGACGCCGCCGATGCGCTGCGCGCAA
>NZ_KI914851.1:44181-56408 GCF_000520555.1 Arthrobacter sp. Br18
CGCCGCCGATGCGCTGCGCGCAACGGGTGCGCCCCTGCCGATGCTGCACGGCGTGCCTCTGGCCCACAAGGACCTCATCGACGTCGCGGGGGTGAAAACCACCCTGGGTACCGCCGCCCTTGACCACGCAGTCGCAGCGGACGACTCCCCCCTCGCCGCAGTCCTCCGGGCTGCCGGCAGCATCAGCCTCGGCAAGACCCAGGTGCCCGAGTTCGGGCTGAGCTGCCACAGCGAGAACCTCATCGCACCGCCGGCACGCAATCCGCTCGACCCTTCCCTCAGTGCCGGGGGGTCGTCGGGCGGCAGCGCTGCCGCCGTCGCCGCGTGGATGCTGCCCTTCGCCCCGGGAACGGACGGCGGTGGATCGGTGCGGATCCCCGCTGCGGCGACCGGCATCGTGGGACTGAAACCGAACCGCGGGAGGGTCCCGGCCGGATCGGGGCAGGCCGACCTCGGGCAGTTCGGGGTAGCCGGACCCCTTGCCCGAACAGCCGCGGATGCGGCTCTCCTCCTCGACGCCATGGTGCGCGCCCCGAACTATCGCGCCACCTCCGCCGCATCCCGGAGCGGACGGACGTTCCTCGACGCCGCGCTGCGCGCCGAAGGGCGCCTCCGGATCGGCGTCAGCACCGTGTCGCCGTTCGCGGCGGCGCTCGACGTCCACCCCGAGCCCGTGAGCCTTCAGGCACTGGACAGCGGAATCCGCCGGCTCCAGGACGCCGGCCATGACCTGGTCGACGCCCCGCTGTCCTACGACCCGCGCTACTTCTCCGCGTTCCAGCCCGTCTGGACCGCCGCGCTCGCGACGGCGCCCATCCCCGCGGACCGTGAGGAACTGCTGACGGACCTCACCCGCGTGTTCAGGCAGCGTGCGCAGCGGCGCAGCGCACCCGAGCTCGCGACCGCCATCGACATCCTGCGCCAGTTCGAACACGACACCATCCGGCAGTACGCCGCGTATGACATGATCCTCACCCCGGCTCTCGGCATGGCCCCGCGGCCCGTGGGGTGGTACACGGATTCCGACGCCGACACCGACTATGAGCGCCAGTGCAGGTACACCCCCTACACCTCGATGGTGAATGTCTGCGGCCTGCCCGCCATCACGTTTCCCACCCTGGCCACACCGGAAGGGCTGTCCATGGGGGTGCAACTCATCGCCCGTCCCAGCGAGGAGGCTCAGCTCCTGGCGGTATGCGCCCAATTGGAGGCACTTCCCTGAATTCCGGCGGTATGCGCCCAATTGGAGGCACTTCCCTGAATTCCGGCGGTATGCGCCCAATTGGAGGCACTTCCCTGAAATTTGCTGTTGGGAAAACCGGTGGCACCATGGAATGAATGAGCACTGTGCGCAACCAGCCGACAGCCGGCACTTCCAGGAGTTTCTTCGGGCATCCCCGAATGCTCGCAAACCTGTTCAGCGTGGAACTGTGGGAGCGGTTTTCCTTCTACGGCATGCAGGCACTGCTGCTGTACTACATGATCTACACCGTGCAGGACGGCGGCCTCGGGTTCGATGAGGCCACAGCGGCAGGCCTCGTGGGAGCCTACGGCGGCGGGGTGTACCTCTCGACGATTCTCGGTGCGTGGATAGCGGACCGGCTCCTCGGGTCGGAGAAAGTGCTCTTCTACTCCGCAGTCCTCATCATGTTCGGGCATATCGCCCTGGCCGCACTGCCCGGAGTGGCCGGCCTCACTGCCGGCCTGGTGCTCGTCGGTGTCGGATCGGGCGGTCTCAAGGCCAACGCCTCATCACTGGTCGGCACGCTCTATGCTCCCGGTGACGAACGCCGCGACGCCGGGTTCTCCATCTTCTACATGGGAATCAACGTGGGGGCGCTGCTTGGTCCGCTCCTGACGAACCTGGTGTGGGCGTCGTATGGCTTCCACGTGGGGTTCGGCCTTGCAGCAGTAGGCATGGCTATCGGCCTCGTGCAGTACTCGCTGACACGGAAGAACCTTCCCGACGATGCCCACACGGTGGAGAACCCGCTTCCCCGTGCACAGTTTCCCCGCTGGGCACTCATCGGCGGCGCCGGCCTCGCGGCAGTGATCCTCGCGGTCGGGACGGGCCTCCTGAACGCGGGCAACCTCGCGAACGTCATGGCGTATGCCGCCATCGCCGCCAGCATCGCCTATTTCGCAGTAATTCTCTCGAGCAGAAAAGTGTCACCGGTAGAGCGCCGCCGGGTGTACTCCTTCATTCCGCTGTTCTTGGCCAGCGCCGCATTCTGGTCGCTGTTCCAACAGCAGTTCACCGTGGTTGCCCTCTACTCGGAATCCCGGCTGGACCGCATGATCTTCGGGTGGGAGATGCCGCCGGGAATGGTCCAGTCGATCAACCCCATCTTCATCATCCTGTTCGCCGGCGTCTTCGCGGCGGTCTGGACCAGGCTCGGCAGCCGCCAGCCTTCCTCGCCGGTGAAGTTCGGCCTCGGCCTGGTTCTCATGGGAATCGCCTTCCTGGCCTTCATCCCGTTCTCCGGCGGTGGGGCCAACAGCACACCCCTCGCTGCGCTGGCAGGGATACTGCTCCTCTTCACCTGGGCCGAACTGTTCCTGTCGCCGATCGGCCTCTCCGTGGCGACGAAACTCGCACCGGAAGCGTTCCGCACCCAGACGGTGGCGCTCTTCTTCCTCTCGATCTCCCTGGGAACGACGGTGTCGGGAATCCTCGCCGGGTATTACAGCCCTGACAGTGAGGTACCGTACTTCTCGTTCAGCGGCATCACGGCAATCGTGCTGGGCGTAGCTCTTGTGGCCGCTACGCCGGCGATCCGGCGGCTGATGAGCGGGGTCCGCTAGGCCCGGGCCCGGGTACGGGACCCGCCCTTGCGCTACGAGGGCGGATCCCACAAACTCGGACTGACCAGTAACATGCCCGGCAGTGCCGATCAAAGGAGATCCTGTGCCCAATCTCGCCTCCAACCTTGTGGCTACGGCGTCCGCCCACCCGTCCGCGGTGGCCATCAAGCTTGACGACGTCGAAGTCACCTTCGGTGCCATGGAGGTACTGAGCCAGAAGGTCGTCACGATGCTCATGGAGATGGGAGTGAAGCGTGGCGATCGCGTCGCGCTCATCATGCCGAACATTCCCCAGATGGCATTCATCTATTACGGGGTGCTCCGCCATGGAGCGGTGGTCGTGCCCCTGAATCCCCTCCTGAAAGGCCGCGAGATTGCCTACCACCTCGCTGATTCAGGGGCGAAACTGGTCTTCGCGTGGGAGGGCATCCTGCCGGAGGCCCGGACCGGTGCAGACGATGCGGCCGGGAGCGGCGTGGTGGTGGACGTCATCCCCGTCGACAGCGCAGCCTTCATGCAGCGGGTGGCGGGTGCGGAACCGACACCGGGCGTGGTGGAGGTGGGCGGTTCGGATACCGCCGTCCTGCTGTACACCTCGGGGACCACGGGGCGGCCCAAGGGTGCTGACCTCAGCCACGACAACCTCCGGCGCAACACCGAGGTCTCCCGGGACCTGATGGGCATCAAGGTGGGCGAAGTCCTCTTCGGAGGGCTGCCGTTCTTCCACATCTTCGGCCAGACCTGCGCGCTCAATGCAGCAGTGCTCACCGGGGCCACGGTGACCCTGCTGCCCCGGTTCGAGCCGGGCAAGGCGCTTGAGATCATCGAACGCGACGGCGTCACGGTCTTCGAGGGCGTTCCCACCATGTACATCGCGATGCTCCGCCACCCCGCGGTCAAGGATACGAAGCTCGCGTCGCTTCGCGTGGCGGTCTCAGGGGGCTCAGCCCTGCCGGTGGAAGTGCTGCACGAGTTCGAGCGCGTCTTCGAGGCTGATCTGCTGGAAGGCTACGGACTGTCCGAGACCTCGCCGATCGTCAGCTTCAACCGGGTAGGGAGCGTCCGTAAGCCCGGCTCAATCGGTACGCCCGTGGACGGCGTCGAGGTGCGCATGGTCGACACCGATGGGGCCGACGTTCCCGCGGGCGACGTGGGCGAACTCGCGGTCCGGGGGCACTGCGTCATGAAGGGTTACTGGAACAACAGGGAGGCGACCGATGCCGCCATCCCCGACGGCTGGTTCCGGACGGGTGACCTGGCGCGCTTCGACGAGGACGGTGCCATCTTCATTGTGGATCGGAAGAAGGACGTCATCCTGCGCGGTGGCTACAACGTGTACCCGCGCGAGGTCGAGGAGGTTCTTTACGAGCACCCCGCTGTCGCGGAAGCCGCGGTAGTGGGGGCCGCCGATGAGTTGCATGGGGAGGAAGTGGTCGCGGTGGTGGGCGTGAAAGCCGAGCATGCGCCTGCTGACGACGACGCCCGGCGGGTACTCAGCGAGGAGATCCTCGGATTCGCCAAGGAACGCCTCGCCGCCTACAAGTACCCCCGCCGGGTCGTCCTCGTGGATCAGCTTCCGAAGGGTCCGACCGGAAAGATCCTCAAGCGCGAAATCAAGGTGTAGGACCTGACCGGCTGCGCGCTGGCCTACTTGTCGTCGTTGTCGGCCTCGAAGCCGGGGGCCACCTCGGCTTCGGGGCCCGGCCCGCCGTAGCCGCCGGCGTCCTGCTCTTCGGGCTTGCCAGCGGCGTCGGCGCCGGCGTCGTTGTCGTTGTCGTCGGGATTTCCACTGGCATTGGTCGGGTTTTCACTCACAGCGGTGCCTTTCTCCTGGGGCGCCCTGTCCGGGTACCGATACTCAGCTTACTTAGGATCGGGCGGACATCAAGCTCGAATATCAACCTGAAGTAGAGGTACTGAAGGCGATGAGCGCAACGAACGACACCACAACCAGCACCGTCAACGCCACCATGACGTAACCGATGATCAGGCCCGTCAGCGCCAACGCCTTTCCGCTCGGCTCCCGCTTCAGGGCAAGGTGGCCGAAGACCACCGCGAGGATCTGCGGAATCACCAGGAACCCGCCCGTGAAGATTGCTGCGATGCCGAGGGCCAGGGCGGCGATGCTCAGCCCCTTCTGCCCCGGCGCCTGATAGCTCCCGTAATCGCCGCCGCCGTCCGGGCCGCTCCCGTAATCGCCGCTGTACTGGCCGCTCCCGTACTGGCCGCCGCCGTCACCCATGCTGCCCGGCGGCGAACCCTGGGCGGGCGTTCCGTAGGGCGGCCCTCCGGTGGGCGGTCCCTGCACCGGATCGCCACCCGGGGACGGCGGTGATCCCCCGGGGTACCCCGACGAGGCCCTGGTGGAATCCGAGTACCAGCGAGGGTCCTTGGGATCATTGAAGGGTGGGCGTTCCTGCGGGCCGTCGTCGGCCATGTCTGCATCTTTAACTGTGGAACTGCTAACTATGGGACTGCCCTGGGGACGAGCGTTGTTCTCCTGGACCTCATCCTACTGAGTATCCTGCGCCGACTCACGGCAACTGGTGTATTTCCGCTGGTTCTTTGACATGCTGGGGCCATGGCTAACCGAGCGGGCACCGTCGCCCTACCCAGCGACCTCATCGACGTAACAGCACTCCTCGACGCGTATTTCGACGTCGTACCGGATCTGGAGAATCCGGCGCAGCGTGTTGCGTTCGGCACCTCCGGCCACCGGGGGTCGTCGCTCAAGGCCTCGTTCAACGAGGTCCACATCGCAGCCATCACCCAGGCAATCGTCGAGTACCGGGCCGGGCAGGGCATCACCGGCCCCCTGTTCATGGGGAAGGACACGCACGCGTTGTCCGAGCCGGCACAGAACACGGCCCTGGAGGTCCTCGCGGCGAACCGGGTGACGGTGCGGATCGACGCCCGGGGGGCGTTCACGCCGACACCCGCCGTCTCGCACGCGATCCTCGCCTACAACTCGAGCCGCACCGACCAGGCTGATGGGATTGTCATCACCCCCTCCCACAATCCACCGGGCGACGGCGGCTTCAAGTACAACCCTCCCCACGGCGGCCCCGCGGACTCCGATGCCACCAACTGGATTGCGGCACGGGCCAACGAGCTCCTCGAGGACGGATTGCGCGGCGTGAAGCGCGTACCGATCGCCGAAGCCCAGCAGGCCGAGGGCATCGGCACGTATGACTTCCTCCAGCACTACGTCGATGATCTGCCGAACGTCCTAAACCTCGGGGCCATCCGGGAATCCGGTCTGCACATCGGCGCCGACCCCATGGGCGGAGCCTCGGTCGATTACTGGGGGGCGATCGGCGAACGCCACAACCTGAACCTCACGGTGGTCAACCCTGCCGTCGACCCCCAATGGGCCTTCATGACCCTGGACTGGGACGAAAAGATCCGCATGGACTGCTCGTCGCCCTCGGCGATGGCCTCCCTGATCGCCCGCGCGTCGGAGTACGACATCGCCACGGGCAATGACGCCGACGCCGACCGCCACGGCATCGTGACCCCCGACGCCGGGCTCATGAACCCGAACGCCTACCTCGCAGTGGCGATCGACTACCTCTACCGCAACCGTCCCCTGTGGCGCGATGACGCCGTCATCGGGAAGACCCTCGTCTCGTCCTCGATCATCGACCGCGTCGCAACGGACCTCGGCCGGGTGCTGCAGGAGGTTCCTGTCGGTTTCAAATGGTTCGTCCCGGGCCTCCTCTCGGGCGAACTGGCCTTCGGAGGTGAGGAATCGGCAGGGGCGTCCTTCCTCCGACACGACGCCTCGCCGTGGAGCACCGACAAGGACGGCATCCTCCTGGCGCTGCTTGCCTCGGAAATCACCGCAGTCACGGGCAGGACGCCGTCACAACACTACACGGGGCTCACCGAGCGGTTCGGTGCGCCCGTGTACGCGCGGATCGACGCAGCCGCCACCCGGGAGCAGAAAGCCGCCCTCGGGAAGCTCTCGCCGTCGGACGTCACGGCCACGACCCTGGCCGGCGAGGACATCACTGCCCGCCTCACCGAAGCCCCCGGCAATGGCGCGCCCGTCGGCGGATTAAAGGTCACCACGGAGAATGCGTGGTTCGCTGCGCGGCCGTCAGGCACCGAGGACGTTTACAAGATCTACGCCGAGTCCTTCCTGGGGGAAACCCATCTGGCGCAGGTGCAGGCGGAGGCGAAGTTGCTGGTCGACAACGTCATCGGCGGCTGACCCCCGGTTGCAGGAGCCGACTGCTGCAGGAGCCGGCGGTTACAGGAGCCGGCGGAGGAGCCTGCGCTTGATCCGCCCGTACGGCGGATACGCGAGCCGCAGGGTGTCGGGCCCGGGGTTTTTCGAGAACACCGGCCGCTGCTGACTGAACGTGTCGAAGGACCGCTTGCCGTGGTAGCTGCCCGTGCCGCTCGCTCCCACTCCGCCGAAAGGCAGCCCGGGAACCGCGAGGTGGATGGTGCACGCGTTGTGGGCGATGCCGCCGGCCTGCACACCCTCCTCGAAGACCGACCGTTCGGCAGGACTGCTGCTGAACAGGTAGGCGGCAAGTGGATGCGGGCGGGCAGCGATGAAGGCCAGGGCCTCGGGCAGGTCCGCCACCTCAAGGACCGGGAGCAGTGGACCGAAAATCTCCTCCTGCATCACCGGCGAATCCGCTGCCACTCCGGCGAGGACGGTCGGTTCGAGGTAGCGCGATGACCGATCATGGCGCCCACCGGACACCACGCTGCCGTCTCCCAGGAAACCCACTAGCCGGTCGAAATGCTGCTCGCTGACAATCCGGCCGTAGTCGGGACTGGCCGAGGGATCCTTCCCGTAGAAGCTCGTCACCGCCCTTGCCAGCGCCGCTTGGAGCTTTGGCGCCAGTGCCGGCGTCGTGAGGAGGTAATCGGGTGCCACACAGGTCTGCCCCGCGTTCATGAACTTGCCGTAGGCGATGCGGCGCGCCGCGGTCTCGAGGTTCCCGCCCAGCACGACGGCGGGTGACTTCCCTCCCAGCTCGAGTGTGACCGGCGTCAGGTGTTTCGCTGCTGCCCTCAGGACAATGCGCCCCACGCGTTCCCCGCCGGTGTAGAAGATGGAGTCGAACTGCAGTCCGAGAAGCACGGTGCTGGTCCGGACTCCGCCCGGGAGCACTGCGACGGCGTCGCCGTCGAGGTACTGCGGCACCAGCCGCGCAAGCACTGCCGAGGTGGCGGGCGCAAGTTCGCTCGGCTTGAGGACGGCGGCGTTTCCTGCGGCGAGTGCGCCGACCAGCGGAGCGAGCAGCAACTGCAGCGGGTAGTTCCAGGGGCCGAGAATGAGGACGACGCCGAGGGGCCGGGCCTCCGTCCAGGCCCGGGCAGGCAGCAGTGCGGCAGGAACATCCACTTGAACGGGTGCCGTCCACTTCGACAGGTGTTTCAGGGCGAACTCCGCCTCCGCCCGCACTGTTGCGAGCTCTGAGAGGAAAGCCTCGGTGGGGCTCTTTCCAAGGTCGGCCCGCAGCGCCTCAAGGAGTTCTTCCTTCCGCTCCCCGAGCATCTGGACGAGCGCGTGCAACTGCTCGCGCCGCCAGGGCAGCGGCCGCGTCCTCCCGCTGGCGAAGCATTCCCGCAGGCGGCGAACGGCGGTAATCTCGATTGTTGCCGGTCCGGAAGCCGTCATGGCCGTCGGCCCGTGAAGTGTTCCATCGACCGGTACACCCCGAGGCGTCCAGCCACGACGTCCCAGGCGGGTTGGGGAAGCAACCCCTTCAACGCGCTTCCCAGGGCGACCGTCCAGGGCAGCTGGAGCCTCGCTCGGCCTGCCATCAGAGCACCCCAGGCCCTGTCCACCACGTACCCGGGCTCCAGAAGGGGAGTCAGCAAGGGCCCGCGGGCCCCCTCGAACATCCCGGTTCGGATGTAACTCGGAATCAGTGTCGTGACCCGGATGTTCCGGTGGCCGGCCGCCGCGAGCTCAAGCCGCAGCGAATCGCTCCAGCCGATCACAGCCCACTTGGACGCAGCGTAGACACTCATCCGCGGCACGGCCAGTGTTCCTGATGCAGAGGCCACGTTGAGGACCCGGCCGGGCCCGCCCTGCGCCATCAGGGCGGGGAGGAATTCGCGCGTGATGTGCATCGGAGCCAGCGCGTTGATGCTCATGGTGAGGCCGATATCCGCGTCCTGGTCATGCTCCCAGAAGTTCTTCCCCCGCACGATGCCGGCATTGTTGATCAGGACGGCGGGGACGCCGACGTCGTGCATCACCGCCTGCGCTGCCGCGCGAACCTGCTCGAGGGAAGCGACGTCGACGGTGTAGCTGTGGATTGCCGAACCCCTGCCGCTGAGCCGTGCCACCGCCGCTTCGAGCGCCTCTGCGTTGACGTCCCACAGCACCACGACGCCAGCCTTCTCCTGCACGGCACGCTCGGCGTACAGCACCCCCATCCCCATCCCCGCACCCGTCACCAGGACGGTGCGTCCCCGCACAGTAAACTCCACTTTTCCCCCCGTAGCCGTGGAAGCACCGTAACATCCCGGACAAGTGCGACCGATAGAATTCTGGGGATCATCGAACCCCGTTGGAAGGCACAGCCATGAACGCATTCGGAACCAACTGGACCGTTCACGGCGATGGCAGGAACGTGACCGCCTCCGGCTTCGTGGCCCCGAACGAGCGGCTCAGCTGGCCCCGCACCATCGGCATCGGAGCCCAGCACGTGGTCGCCATGTTCGGAGCCACGTTCCTCGTGCCGCTGATCACCGGGTTCCCGCCGTCCACCACCCTGCTGTTTTCGGGAATCGGCACGCTGCTGTTCCTGGTCATCACGGCCGGCCGGATCCCGAGCTACCTCGGCTCGAGCTTCGCCTTCATCGCGCCCATCGCCGCCGCCCAGAGCCAGCACGGTGCAGCCGGGGCCCTGGGCGGCATTCTCATGGCGGGAGCGGCCCTCGCCCTGATCGGCGCCGTGGTTCACAGGGCGGGATCACACTGGATCCAGGTGGTGATGCCCCCGGTGGTGACGGGTTCGATCGTGGCCCTGATCGGGCTGAACCTGGCGCCGACGGCGAAGGCGAGCTTTGAGCAGGGGCCCGTGACGGCGGTGGTCACGGTAGTCACCATCCTGCTGGTGACCGTCCTGTTCCGGGGGATCCTCGGGCGGTTGTCCATCCTCGTCGGCGTCCTGGTGGGCTATCTTGTCGCGGTACTGCAGGGTGAGGTGGATTTCGCCGTCATCGATGACGCCGCCTGGATCGGCCTGCCGGAATTCGCCACCCCGGAGTTCCACCTCTCCGTTGTCGGATTGTTTCTTCCGGTGGTCCTCGTGCTGGTGGCCGAGAACATCGGCCACGTGAAATCAGTGGCGGCGATGACCAACCGCGACCTCGACCCGCTCACGGGCCGAGCCCTGATGGCCGACGGCCTTGCCACCATGATCGCGGGCGCCGGCGGAGGCTCGGGCACCACCACCTATGCCGAGAATATCGGTGTCATGGCGGCCTCGCGCGTCTACTCGACCGCCGCCTACTGGGTTGCGGGAATCGTCGCGATCCTCCTGAGCCTGTTCCCGAAGTTCGGCGCGCTGATCGCCACCGTACCCCCGGGCGTCCTCGGCGGCGCCGGCGTGGTGCTCTACGGAATGATCGGCATCCTGGGCGTCCGGATCTGGGTCCAGAACTCGGTCAACTTCTCCAATCCGATCAACCTTTCCACCGCCGGGGTGGCACTCGTCATCGGCATCGCCGACTTCACATGGATCATCGGCGACCTCACCTTCGCCGGCATCGCCCTCGGCACCGGTGCGGCGCTGCTGATCTTCCACGGCATGACGGCGATCGCCCGCGCGCGAGGCAGCGAACACGTCGCAGCACCCGGTGAGCACGAGTCGACCGACCATGGCAGCCGTCCATCCAAGCTCGGATGAAGCCCGTGCGTGTCGTCGTCATCCCCGGCTACCAGGCGGCTCCGGGCGACCACTGGTTCCCCTGGCTTGCGGAAGCCCTGGTGCAGGGCGGTGCCACGGTCGAGGTGCTGAGCCTGCCGACGCCGCAGGAGCCGATGCCGGGGCCCTGGCTGGAGAGTATCCGGGCCGCGGTCGGCAACCCGGATGGCTCGACGATCCTCGTCGGCCACAGCCTCGGCTGCATCGCGGCCCTGCGCTACCTCGACACCCTGGACGGCGCATGGTCCCTGTATGGCATCTTCCTGATCGCAGGGTTCGGGGAGCGTGTGCCGGAACTGCCGCTGCTCGATCCCTTCACCGCCGTCCCGGTCGACGTTCCCGCGCTGGCGCGGCGCATCACCCACCGGACGGTGTTCGCCTCCGACAACGACTCCGTGGTGCCTACCGTCCTGACGCGTTCCCTCGCGGAACGCCTGTCGGCGCCGTTGGTGGAAATGCACGACGCCGGTCATTTCCTCGCGGACGACGGTTTCAGGGAGTTCCCCGAACTGGAAAGAAGGATAGCCGCACTCCTGGATCGCCCCTGACCGAATCCGGCAGGTTCGGCACCGCCGCCGGGCGGCAGCGGTGCATCGGACGGCCGGCGCCTCCGCCCGTTACGCCGCGAGGTCCCGCCGCCGCACCAGATAGGCGGCGAGCCCGGCCCCGGCAAGGGCCACAAGGCACAGAACCAGGGCTCCCCCGGGGTCGAAGGGTTCAACGGGCATGGCGGAAGAGTGACGGAAGGGGCTGATCTCCTGCGCCCACACCGGAAGGCCGAGGAGCTCCCCGAACTGGCCCAGGATCAACCCCGCGATGAGAAATCCCCAGCCCAGCCCACTGCTCAGCCTCGGCACGGTGGCGAAGACGAGTGAGGTCACCATCGGAAAAACGGCTGCGGCCGGGGCGTGCGCCAGGGCGGCGGCGATCAGAGCCACCCCATCCGTTCCTGACGCGGAGAATCGCAGTCCGATAGCCGTCGCAATACCGGCGGCGGACGTCACTGCCACCACCGACGCAGCGGCTATCGCCAGGTTCGTGGCCAGCCATGGCGTGCGGGACAGCGGAACCGCGAGGAGCAGTTCCGCCCGGCCCTCCACCTCTTCGGTCCGTAGCCGGAGCACCGCCTGGATTCCGGCGGCGGCAGCAAGGACACCGGCCATGCCCAGCAGGGCGGTCACGAAGATGTCGATCACGTTCGACTGGCTGCCCGGTACGAGGCGGCCGATCAACTCCTGAAGGGGCGGATTGCCGGTCAATGCGTCCCTGACCACAGGAGCAAGGCCACCTGCCACCGCGCCGAGAGTTGCGGCGCCGAGGCACCAGCCGGCCAGCGTGGCGCGTTGAAGACGCCAGGCCAGTCCCAGGATCGAGCTCCCTCCGGCGCCGGCCCGATCCTTCCCGCTGCGCTGGCTCAGCACGCCGGCGCCGAGATCCCTCCGTCTCCTGACCAGCACCGCTGATCCTGCCAGCAGCAGCGCGGCCGCTGCCAGGACCAGGAGCGGCAGGGGGTCG